>JACRDB010000076.1 GCA_016218725.1 Deltaproteobacteria bacterium | reverse complement strand
TGCAACCGCGCGGAGGCGCGGTGACCGCCTTCCGTAGCCCGGGGTGAGCGACGCGACCTCGGACGCCGTTGCGCTGGCGAACCCCGGGCGAAAAAGCGTCAGGAGCTCGGGTGGCGCGGCGGCGCGGTCGCCGACCGTGCCGTCCTCGAAGCCCCACCCGCTGCCTGAAGTGCCTGAAATTCAGACCTCGGAGCCCTTATCCTGGCGCCTATGGGGCCGGGGGGTGAGGTCGCCGTCGAGCGTGCTGAAACAGCCTGGAGGGCCCCGGTGCTCAGCCCCTACCGCCGTCGGCGCCTTGGACGGAACGCCAGGAGCGCCACGCCCAGCGCCCAGGGGCCCGCGCCCAGGCTCGCGTGGGCGCCGGGCGCGCTGCACAGGCAGCCGTTGCGCTCGGGGGTCTCTCCGTCGGTGGCCGGTGCACCCGTGGGTGGTAGCGGCGCAGGCGGCGGCTCTGGCGCCGGAGGCGGCTCGGGCGTCGCCCCGGGGTCCGTCACGGGCGGCATCGTCGCGGCGTCCGGCGGGAGCGCCGTGGGCGGCTCCATCGGCGCCACGGGGGCGACCGGTGCAATGGGAGGCTCCGGCGGGGGCGCCGGATTCGCCGGGGGCGCAACGGGAGGCTCCGGTTGGGGGGCCGGTGACCCGGGGGGCACTACGGGAGGCGCCGGTTCCGGCGCCGGGGGCGCAACCGGAGGCTCCGGTGCAGGAGGCGGCGCAGGCGGCGGCGCAGGAGGCGGCTCCGGCGCAGGCGGAGGGGGAGGAGGAGGAGGCGGAGGCGGTGGGGGAGGAGGCAGAGGCGGAGGCGGCGGGGGGGGCGGCGGTGGGGGCGGTGGCGACGCCGGCGTGGTGTCCGCCGGAGGCATGGTCGCACCGTCAGTGCCCGTGTCGGAGCTCGGGTCGCTTGTGTCCGTCGACGGCACGTCGCCCGCTCCCCCGTCGGTGCCCGCGTCACCCACGCCTGCGTCGCCGACTGGCGGCGGCGGCGGTGGCGGCGGTGGTGGCGGCGGTGGTGGCGGCGGTGGTGGCGGCGGTGGTGGCGGCGGCAGCGGCGCTACCACCGTGGACGGGTCCACGCACAGCCCCGCCGTGCAGTGACCGCTCGCGCAGTCGTCGCCGGTCTCGCACACGCAGCCCACGTCCGCGCCGAAGGAAACCGCCCGGGTGAACACCCGAAGCGCGCCCACGCCGGGCGTTGCGTCGTAGCGCGTGAAGCCCAGGAGCCCCTGGCCGTCCGCGCCCAGGGACCACCCCGGACCCCGCTCGTCCTCACGGTCCGTCGCCAGCGGGAGTCCCGCGCCGTCCAGCGCCACGCCGTCGGTCCCTAGGCGCGAGCCGTACAGGTCCCACGCCCCGGAGCGCGCGTCCTCCCACGCCAGGTGGAACGCCCCGCCGCCGAAGGCCACCGAGGGCGACCCCGAGCCCGACGTCCCGCGCCCGAGCGACAGCACCGCGCCCACTGCCCCGTCGCGCGTCACCCGCAGCGCCCTCGCGCGCTGCGCGGTCGTGTCCCCCCAGGCCACCACCGCCACGCCCCCGCGGGCCGCCAGCGACGGCGCACCCAGCGCCCCGGAGCTGGCCACCAGCCGCTCGCCCGAGAGCGCCAGCGCGCGGTCCAGCCACCCCATGCGAAGCTCCGTCTGCCGCGGATCCGGGTCGCACCAGCCCGCGCACCAGGGCTCCGCCTCGGGGTCACACCACGCCGGCGTCGGCGTGCACGTGCCCACCCGGTGCGCCCACGCCACCGCCACGCCCGCCCCGTCCCACGCCAGCGCGGGCGAGAGCTCGTCGTTGGCCCCGCGCGAGAGCACCACCGCGGCGCCCTCCAGCGCCCCGTCGGAGCTCACCCGCTGCGCCAGGAGGTCCCGGTCCGTGCCCCCTCCGTGCGCCTGCGCCCAGGCGAGCACCCAGCCGCCCTCGGCGCGGCCCACGCTCAGTGACTCCAGCGTCGGGTGCGTCGCCACCGCCAGGGGCGAAGCGTCCAGCGCCGCGCCGTCGGGGCCCACCCTCAGCGCCCTCGCGGTCCCTCCGGCGCTCCCGTGGCCCACCCAGCCCACCAGCCAGCGCTCCCCATCGGTCGCCACCGAGGGCCTCGAAGCGTCTTCTCCCGCCACGCTCCCGAGCACCCTGGCGCCCTCGGCCACGGGCTCACCCTCGGGCGAGAGCACCACCCCGAGGACCTCGGCCCGGACGGCCTCGCCGACCAGCCTCCGCGACACCCACACCGCCAGGTGGCGCCCGCCCAGCGACGCAAACGCCGGCGCCTCCTGCGCCTCCGCCGCCAGCGAGAGCACCACCGACGACGCCGCCGGCGACGCCTCGGGCTCGTTGGTCACCACGGCCCCTCGGAGCGCGTCCGGCGCGCCACCGGAGCCGCGACGGACCCACACCGCCAGCGCGCTGTCGGCCCCGGAGAGCGCCCCCAGCGGCCCGCCCTCGGTCCCGAGCACGGTCTCGTCCACCAGGCCGGCCTCGGTCATGCGCGCGGCCCGCACCGCGCCGCCGGGCTCGTACCAGCCCACCATCGTGCCGCCCGGACCGTCACACACCGAGGGCGTAAGCTGCGGCCCAGGCAGCGCCAACGTGCGGGTATGCACGATCGTACCCTCGGCCATGGACAGGAGCGCGAGGCCCAGGTCCGCGCCGTCCGCCGCCGCGCCGTCGCTCCAGGCCACCGCCGCGTCCTCGCCGCGAGGGGACACCCTCGGCGAGAGCTGCTCGCCCGCGCCCGCCGCCACCGCCATCCCCGAGGCGTCCAGCCGCGTCCCGTCCGGGAGCACCCTGGCCGCGAAGACGTCCCCGTCGCCCCAGCGCCGATCCTCCCAGGCCACCAGGAAGCGCCCCCCGGAGGCCGTCGCCACCGGCGCCCGCTGCGCCGCGCGGAGGCTCCCCGACGACGGCGGAGCCAGCTCCGTCGCGGGCCCCGGGCGCGCGCCCCAGAGGGCCGTCTGCACGCAGGGAGCGCCCTCGCAGGTGCCCTCCCAGGCCACCAGCGCAGTGCCCCCGAGCGCCGCCACCGTGGCCGCCTGCGCCCCGGAGGGGGACAGCGCCACGCCGCCAGGGTCCAGCACCCTCCCGGAGGTGTCCACCCGCGCGCCTCGCACCGCGCTCCGGGTGCCGTCGCTCGCCGTCCAGACCACCCGCCAGACGGTCCCGTCCCAGGCCACCGACGGCGCGCTGGCGTCGCCGTCCGCGCGCGTCACCACCACCCCCGACGGGTCCAGCAGCGTCCCCCGGCGGTCCACCCGGGCGGCCACCACGGCCCCTCGGGCGCTGCGGTGGTCCTCCCAGACCACCAGCCACCGGGACCCGTCCCACGCCGCCGAGGGCGCCCTCTGGGGCGCCGTCACCGGGCCCTCCCGGGGCGTGTCCACCGCCCTCTCGGGGCTCACCGTAAGCGGGTTCGCCGTTTGTTCCGGCCGCGACGGCAGCGCCGTGGAGCCACAACCGAAGAGCGTTACGAGGAGCGGGAGGTACTTCGCGCGTGGGTTCATCGCTCCGGGGGAACGGCCCCAGCGCGCCAGGAATCAAGCTGAGCCTTGCGCGGCCTCCCCAGGGACGAGCTCAAAGCCGATACGCCCGAGCTCCGGGTCCGTACTCACCAGCTTCACCGTCACTGCCAGGCCCACCTCGTAGCGCCCTCCGGGGCCCTCCAGCGCCGTACCTCGGCCGTCGGGCGTGAAGGGCCCCCCGGGGAGCCGGTCCAGCGCCAGCGTGCCCTCCACCAGCGACGTGTCGAGCTGCACCACCAGCCCGAAGGGGCGAACCCCCGTCACATGACCCGAGAACACCTCTCCCACACGGGAGGACATGTACTGCGCCAGAAGACACCTCCGGCGGTCGGTTTCCGCGCGGGCGGCCGTGCGGGACCTTACATTGATGTGACGGCCCAGGGACTCCACCGCGGGGTCGTCGTGGGTGAAGGCGCGGTCTCCGTGGAGGTAGCGCTTGACCATGCGGTGCACCGCGAGGTCGGCGTAGCGCCGGATGGGGGAGGTGAAGTGCAGGTACAGCGGCGCCGCCAGGCCGAAGTGCCCCCGGCGCTCCACGGTGTACCGCGCGGGCCCGAGGATCCGCAGGAGCACCGAGCGCAGCGCGGGCTCGCACGGGGCCCCCGCGAGCTGGGCGTCGAAGGCCGTCAGCGCCAGGGGCGAGAGCGCGCCGCCGAAGCCCGCCGCGAAGCCGAAGTGCAGCGCGGTCTGCGAGAGCTCCTCGGCCTTCTCCGCGGAGGGCGGGTCGTGCACCCGCAGGAGCGCCGGGAGCCCGCGGTCCACCAGCCAGACGGCCAGGGCTTCGTTGGCCGCCACCATGAAGCGCTCGATGAGCAGATGGGCGCTGTTGGGGCGGTCGTTGAGCACCCCCGTGGCCACCCCGGAGGCGTCGAGCACCACCCGCGTCTCCTCGCGCGAGAGGGTCACGCCCCCGCGGCGGCTGCGCAGGAGCCCGAGCCTCGCGGACGCCGTGCGGAACCACGGCAGGGACGCCTTGAGCGCCGTGAGCGACGGCCCCACCACGCCCCCGTCGAGGAACGCCGCCAGCTCCTCGTAGGTCACCCTCCCCCAGGAGCGGATGAGGGACTCGTACACGTCCACCGAGGTCACGCGCCCCTCGGGGTCCACCCGCAGCTCCGCCGTGAGGCAGCACCGGTCCTCGCCGGGCAGGAGGCTCAGCCACCCGGACGACAGCGCGTCGGGGAACATCGGCACCACCCTCCCGGCCAGATACACGCTCGTGGCCCGCTGCCTCGCCGCGCGGTCCAGGGGGCTGCCCTCGGGCACGAAGGCCCCCACGTCGGCGATGGACACCAGGAGCCTCAGGGCCCCGTCGGCGCCCGCGGGGAGCACCGCCACGGCGTCGTCGATGTCCCTCGTGCTGGCCGCGTCCACGGTGATCGTAGGCACGCCCCGCAGGTCCCGGCGGTGCCCCAGCGCGTGCGGCGCCGCTAGCACCGACGGGAGCGACGCCAGGGCCTCCGGCGGGAACTCCGTGGTGATCCCGTGGCGCGCCAGGAGGCGCTCCAGCACCACGTCCGCGCCCGCGTCGAGCTTGCGCAGGGCCACCACCGAGTCCCCGTCCACCCGGGCCACCACCCGGTCCCCGTGCTGGAGCTTGAAGGCCCCCGGGGAGAGCTCCCGGTCGCTGTTGGCGATCTCCCGGTCGGGCCGTAGATGCAACCTCCCGCGGTGCGTCACCACCTCCCCGAAGAGCTCCTCCCGCGTGCGCTCCAGGAGCCTCGCGGACAGCACCGTCCAGCGGCCGTCGTCCCCCTGCGAGAGCTCCGCCCGCACCCGGTCCCCCGCCAGCAGCGGGTTCAACATCGGCGGAGGCACGAAGCCCACCCGCGGCGCCCCCTCGGACACCTCCTCCTCCACGAAGCCAAAGCCCTTCGGGTGGACCTTCACCACCCCCACGATCTCTTGTGTGTTCATCGCGCGCCCAGCGCCTCCAAAAGCCGCCCGTGGAAGCCCCCGAAGGCTCCGTTGGACAGCACCGCCACCACGTCCCCGGGATGGACATACTCTGTCACAAGCGCCACCAGGGCCTCGGTGCTGGCGTCTCCGGGCGCCACCGTGGAGGCCCGGACACCCAGCGTCCCGAGGTCCTGCACCAGCCTCGGGACGTCGAGCTTCTCGTTGTCGGCGAGGTCCTTGCGGCCCACCGGGGCGATGAGCGCCAGGTCCGCCGCGGTGAAGGCCCCGGGGTAGTCGTCCTGGTGGAGCCTCCTGCACGCCGTGGCGCTCCGGGGCTCGAAGACCGCCACCAGGCGCCCACCGGGGTGGTGGGTCTTCAAGGCCAAGAGGGTCTCCCGTACGGCCGTGGGGTGGTGGGCGAAGTCGTCGTACACGGTCACGCCGCCGGGGGCCCCGAGGACCTCCTGGCGGCGCTTGACGCCCTGGAACCTCGGGAGGTGCTTCGCCGTCGCGGCGGGGGGGAGGCCCAGGGCCTCGGAGAGCAGGCACAGGGCGCCCACCACGTTCCGGAGGTTGTGCTCGCCCACCAGGGGAGAGACAAAGCGCCCGGCCAGGGAGCCTCCGACAAAGAGCTCGAAGGGCTGCCCTGCCCCGGAGGGCGCGATGGCCGCGGCCTCCCAGGTGCGGGCGTGGGGCTCCGGGGTGGGGTCCCCCGCGAGGCCGTAGTACACCACGCGCCCGGGGGCTTCACACGCCACCCGTCGGACCTCGGGGTCCGCGCCGTGGGCCACCAGCACCCCGGAGGGCGAGAGCCTGGAGACAAAGCCCCGGAAGGCGTCCCGGTAGCTGTCCGGGGTGGGGTAGATGTCCAGGTGGTCGTGCTCCAGGGAGGTGAGGATGGCGCTCCAGGGGCGGTAGCTCCAGCACTTGGGGACCTTCTCGAAGAAGGCGCTGTCGTACTCGTCGCCCTCGGTGACGCAGAGGCTCCCGCGCCCGAGGCGGAAGCTGGCGTCGAAGTTCCGGCAGAGGCCCCCCACGAGGAAGGTGGGGTCCAGGCCCAGGGCGTCGAGGAGGAAGGCCACCAGGGCCGTGGTGGTGGTCTTCCCGTGGGTCCCGGTGACCACCAGACTCCGGCGGTCCCCGAGGACCAGCTCGGCGTAGGCCTTGGGGAAGGACTTGTAGTTCAGGCCCCGGTCCACGGCGGCGCGGGCCTCGGGGTTCGAGGGCCTGCACACATTGCCCACCACCACCAGGTCCGGCGGGGGCTCCAGGTGTGCGGGGTCAAAGCCCAGGACGGTCTCTACGCCATAGGCCCTGAGGGCGTCGCCCATGGGGGGGTGGAAGGCCGTGTCGCTGCCGGTGACCCGGTGCCCCAGGGCCTTCAGGAGCCCCGCGAAGGACCCCATCCCCGTCCCGGCCACGCCGATGAGGTGGACATGCATGGCCCGCGGTGTCCCACACCCGGGGGGGGCCTCGCAACCCGAGGCGTGCGTTCACGCTGGCGGGGGGGTGGGCGGTTGGGCTATCTCTCTCCGGGCGATATGTGGACGCGGCGGACGATCCCCGGAGGCGTCTCTCTCCGAGGGATCTGGGGAACGGAAAAAGAGCTCTGGGTCTCCGGGGAGAAGACCACCATCGTCAAGTCCGGCGACCGCGGCGCCACGTGGCAGAAGCAGCCCTGCGGCGTCGAGGACGATTTCGACGGCCTCTGGGGCGACGGCAAGGGCACCGTCTTTGTCGTGGGCAAGAAGCGCGTCCTGCGCACCCCCGACGGGGGGCGCACCTGGTACCAGCAGATCTTCCCCGAGCCCGCGGCCTTCAAGGCCATCTGGGGCTCCTCGGACGGGCTCCTGGTCATCTGCGGCGAGGACGCCGTCTGGACCTCCCGGGACGGGGGCGTCACCTGGCACGGGGGCCGGGTCGGGACCGGTGAGTTCCGCGCCGTCTGGGGCGTCCGCCGCGAGGCCTGGGTGCTCGATGGCCGCGGCAGGGTGCTCACCTCCACGGACCTCGGGGCCACCTGGAACCCCCGGGGCGAGGGCCTCGGCGCGGGCCTCCGGGGCCTCTCGGGCCGGGACGGCAACGAGCTCTACGCCGTGGGCCAGCGGGGCCGCGCCCTGCGCACCCTGGACGCCGGGCGCACCTGGACCCCCCTGCACACGGGCGTCTCCCAGGACCTCCAGCAGGTGTACGTCCACCCCAACGGGGCCGTCATCGCCGTCGGGGACGAGGGCACCGTCGTGCGCAGCGAAGACCGCGGCCGTAACTGGAAGGTCGAGCGCACCGGGCGCCGCCAGGACTCCATCCAGAACGCCTGGCTCTCGCCCCGCGGGCAGCTCTACGTCGTCGGCAGCGAGGGCACCATCTGCCACCGGTTCCTCTATGACGGTTGACCGGCTCCGGGCCTTCACCGTGGCCCTCGCGTTCACCTCCGCGGCCAGCGCCCAGCCCGTCTCCGGCGGCCTCTGGCGCCCGGACCCGTCCCTGGAACCCGACGCCCTCCCCACCGTCGAGGGCACCCGCCTCCCTGGCCCCGGACTCTGGAACGCGGGGCTTGTGACAGAATATGTCCGTTCTCCGTGGGTGGCGGAGAGCCCCTCGGGGCAGCGTACGGTGCTGGTGCGGGACCAGGCGTGGGTGACGCCCATGGTGCAGGTGGGCGTCGGGAGGCACTTCGCCCTGGGGCTCCAGGCGCCGATGCTGGTGTACCAGGGCGGGGGCGAGCGTTCGGTCTCCTCGGCGGGCATCGGGGACCTGCGGGCGGTGGCGCGGTGGTCCTCGCGCACCGAGGACGACCCGACGGGGGTGCGCCCCACGCAGGAGGCCGTGCAGGCCCAGAGGGCGAGGAGGGAGGGCCTTGGTGTCACCGTGGCCCTGGCGGCCACGGCGCCCACGGCGGAGCCCGGGAGCCTCGCCGGGGCGGGGGCTCCCACGGTGCATGCCTTCGCCGTGGTGGACTTTCGTCTGGCAAAGATCCTCGGGGCGCTGTCTCTCGGGTACCGCGCCCGGCTCGACGGTCACTGGCCCTCGCAGGGCGGGGACTGTCCAGGCGGAGCCGGTGTGGACTGTCTCCTGGACGTCGCCCAGCGGGACGCGCTCACCTGGGGCTTTGCCGTGCGTGGGCCCCTGGAGGGGCTCCTGGCGCTCTTGTTCCTTGGCGTGCGCCCTGAGTGGTCCGGGGCGGCGATCCTGGCGGGGTCCTATGGGAGCACCTACCTCACCCTCGGGGGTCAGGTGGACGCCCGGAGCTTCTTCCGAGGGGCCACGCCGGTGGAGCTTGGCTTCGGGTGGCAGTTGCCCGTCGGGGATTTCACCCTCACCGCGGGGAGCGCCTTCGGGGTGGTGGGCGCGCCTGGCACCGCGGGCCCCAGGGCCACCCTCGGGCTCCAGTGGGCCCCTCGCTTCGTGGATGAAGACCGCGATGGCTTCCGGGACGACCCCTCGGTGGACCGTTGCATCGGCCTCCCGGAGGACCGCGACGGCTTCGAGGACGACGACGGCTGCCCCGAGGACAACGACCGGGACGCCATCCCCGACGAAGAAGACCGCTGCCCCACGGTGGACGAAGACGAAGACGGCTTCGAGGACGACGACGGCTGCCCGGACCCGGACAACGACGACGACGGCGTGCAGGAGCCGCAGGATCAGTGCCCGGACACGCCCGTGGGCCCGCACCCGGACCCCTCGCGGGCGGGGTGCCCGGACCCGGACCCCGACCAGGACGGGGTGAGCGACCCGCAGGACCGGTGCCCGGAGGTCACCCATGGCGCGCACCCGGACCCGTCGCGGCCCGGATGCCCGCTGCCGGACCGCGACCGCGACGGCGTCCCGGACCCCGATGACCTCTGCCCGGACGCCTCCGCCGGGGATGGAGCGCCCCCCGAGGCCCGAGGCTGCCCGGACCCCGACCGCGACCACGACGGCGTGGACGACACCTCCGACCGCTGCCCGGACGCCGCCGAGACCCTGAACGGCGCGGACGACACCGACGGCTGCCCCGAGGCCCAGGTCCCCCCAGGGGCTCCCGGGGCCCGCGTGCGCATCGTCCGAGGGAGCGCCCAGGAGCCCGGCACCCTGGAGCTCCTGGTGCCCATTCTCTTCGACGCCCGGGACCAGGTGCTCCCGGCCTCCCGGGCCACCGTCGCCCAACTCGCCCTGGGTCTCCGGGCCACCGCCCGGCCCGGCTGGCGCTGGCACGAACTACATGTGCCTACAACACCCGACAACAGCACACTCGCGCCCACACTTCGGGTGACCGTGGCGAGGGCCGACCGGCGTCGCGAGGCGGTGCTGGCGCTCCTTCGGACGCACGGGGCGGCGGAGGCGGTGGTGCGTCCGGCGCAGAGCGCGCCGTGGGCGGGGCCGCGGGGCGCGACAAATCGTGGGGTGGTGTTGTCGGTGCGCGAAACCCGGTGACCGTCTGCGACGTCCGAGGACAACGCAGGGAGAATGTCGTAGCATGGACCAAACCCCGGGGACGGATCGTCGGTCCATCGGGGGCACCGCACGGAGCACACGCCCGACGACGGCTGTCCGTTGTCGTGGGTGAGGCTCGTGCACCCTCTGGAGAGCGCCCGTGAGCATCACCTGTCCGAACACGTCGTGTAACTATGTGGCCGAGGGGACGGACCTGAAGCACTGCCCCCGGTGCGGGTCGTTCCTGCCAGCACCACAGGCGGACGCCAGCGCGGACCCGCTCCTCGGGCAACCGATCGTGAACGGGAAGTACCGCATCCTGTCCCTGCTCGGCGAGGGCGGGATGGGCAAGGTGTACCTGGGCGAGCAGAAGCTCGGCAACGCCGTGCGCAAGGTGGCCATCAAGACCCTGCAGCCGGACCTGGCCCAGGACCCGCAGATCGTGGCGCGCTTCCACCGCGAGACCGAGACGGTGATCCAGCTGGAGCACCCGAACACCATCAAGTTCTTTGATTTCGGTGAGCTCCCGGACGGCAAGCTCTTCGTGGTGATGGAGTACATCTCGGGCGAGAGCCTGGCCCACGTGATCGCCCGGGGCCCGCTGGCGCCGCAGCGGGTGGAGCACGTCCTGCAGCAGATCTGCGGCAGCCTCGCGGAGGCCCACGAGCGCGGGATCGTGCACCGGGACCTGAAGCCCGAGAACATCATCCTCACGCAGAAGGGCGCCAAGGGGGACTTCGTCAAGGTGCTGGACTTCGGCATCGCCAAGAAGGACGAGGCCGACGACGCCCAGAGCGCCAAGCTCACCCGCCAGGGCATGGTGCTCGGCACGCCGCCGTACATGTCCCCGGAGCAGTTCACCGGCCAGAAGCTCAAGGGCACGAGCGACATCTACTCGCTCGGCATCATGGCGTACGAGATGCTCACCGGGCGCCTGCCCTACAACGCCCAGACGCCCTGGGAGTGGGCCACCAAGCACCTCACCGGCACGCCCACGCCCTTCGAGGCGCAGCCCAACGGGGCGCAGCTCCCGCCCCGGCACCGCGCCGCGGTGATGAGGGCCCTCTCGCGCAACGCCGCGGAGCGCCCGCAGACCACCCCGGAGTTCCTCCAGCAGTTCACCGGCGACCCCAACGCCGGGGGCGACTGGGCCCAGTCCACCGGCACCAACCAGGGCTACTCCTCCCAGGGAGGCTTCGCCTCCGGGGGCGTCCAGACGCCTACGCCCACGCCCTTCGCGGTGGCCACCCCGCCGGCCTTTGGCACCACCCCCGCGCCGGGGATGAACACCCCGGGGCCCATGCCCGGCGTCAACCCCACCGTGGCGGCCAACTTCGGCGGCCCGGGGCCCAACCCCTTCGGGATGGCCACCCCCAACCCGGGCTACCCCCCGGCGCCCTCCAACGCGGGCTTCCCCGCGGTGCACACGCCCCCGTCCAACCCGGGCTTCGGCGGCCCCCAGGGCTTCCCCCCGTCCAACCCGGGCTACGGCGCCGGGCCCTCCATGCAGGGCTACGCCCAGGCTCCTACGCAGCCCTCGTCGGGCGGCAGGGGCAAGATCATCGGCATCGTCGTGGGGCTCTTCACGGTGCTGGTCATCGGGAGCGTCGTGGCCATCAAGTTCGCCGGCAGCGACGACGACGACAACAACACCACCAACAACAACAACACCGCAGACGCCGGGGCGCCGCAGCCGGGGCTGAACCCCATCAACCCCCCGGTGCAAAACAACCCCCCGGTGCAGCTCAACCCCACGAACAACCCCCCGGTGAACCCCAACGGACCCTCCGCGGTGCTCACCCCCACGGACCCCGGGCAGATGGTCCAGCCGCCACCGCCACCGCCACCGCCACCGCCGCCCCCCGCGCCCAGGGACCCCCCCAGGGACCCCCAGCGCAGCGTGTGCTCCGGCGGCGCCTCGCGGATCGACAACCTCATCCTGAACGGCCAGTGCTCCCGCGCCCAGTCCCTGTACCGCGCCATGAGGTCCGCGGGCTGCGCCGGTGGCGCCTCGGACAGCTTCGGCTCCGCCTGCCCAAGGCCATGAACCCACCCCTGCGGACTCCACCCCGCACCCTTGAGGTCCCGGGGGTGTCGTCCGTTCTTGACGAGGGACAGGGCAGGTATGCTATCCATGTCATGCCTTGAGCCGTCCTGTGGTGGGATCTTGTCCCACCCGAGCGGTTGGTGTGGAGCCGTTGCGTGTTGAGACAAGACCGCGCACACACGACACCGATCGAACCCACAGGGTGGACCAGCCCCTGCGGTGCATGGAGCACCGCCACCCGGGGGCACCCCCGCGCGACGCAGCGCCGGGGACGGAAACGGAGAGACGCCACGCCATGAGCGCAAGCGCGCCATCGCGGATGTCCTGGCATGACATCTGCGCGCAGAAGCAGTACCGGGGCCGCTGGGTCGCCCTGGACGGCTGCCGCTACGAGACCGGCACCCAGCAACCCTCCGAGGGCACCGTCGTGGACGTAGACGACGACCTGGCGGAGCTCTGCAACCGCATGCGCCGCGCCAACCACCGCTGCTGCGCCATTCTCTTCTGCGAGGCCGTGGCCCACCGGCTCCGCAACGGCGGCGCCTCCACGAAGCACTGAACCTTCACCCGTGACAGCGCGGGATGAACCCGCAGCGCAGCCCCTCGCAGACGTAGCGAGGGCGCCCGTCCCAGCGCGCCGCCGCGTGGCTCTGGGCCAGGGCCTCGGCCAGGTCCAGGGCCCGGCCCTCCAGGGGCTCGCGGCGTAGCACCCACTCCAGCGAGCCCGGAGACGCCAGCGCCAGCACCGCCGCGTGCACCGTCACCGCCTCGCCAGGCGCCTCGCGGTAGCGCGCGTGGAGCGCCAGCCGCGCGAGCTCCAGGCCAAGCTCCCCCTCGGGCATCGCCTCCCAGCGGTCGTCCCGCTCCGGCGGCATCGCGTACCGAAGCGCCACCACGCCGTCGCGCCCGAGGCCCTCCCCGCGGAGCACCAGGTCCACCCGGCCCGTGAGCAATACCTCCCGAGGCCCCTCGGAGACCTTCACCGAGAAGGGAAGGGCCCTCCCGAGGAGCGCCTCCGGCGTGCGCTGGAGGCACACCCCCGGGGCGCTGTCCACGAAGCGCTCCAGGAGCCCCCGGGCGGCCTGACGCACCGCCGGGAGGCACTCCTCCCCGAGGGCACGACACACCCCCTCCAGGGCCTCCCCGGGATCCCGGAAGAGGGCCCCGAGGGGCGCCTCGTGCAGCGCCCGACGCGCCAGGGCCCCGGCGGCGTCCTGCTCGGCGCCGAGCACCCCCCGCTCGGTCAGGCGCAGCTCGTAGAGGGCGTGGTACCTCCGCGGGCAGAGCGCGTAGTCCTGGAGGGCCCCCCCCGCCAGGTGGAGCCTCCGGCGCGCGCTCACCGTCGGCGCCTCGCTCTCCAGGGACGCCTCGGGCGCGTCCTGGCCCTCCCGGTGGGCGCGCACGGGCACCCCGGGGGGCGCCTCCTGCGCGGGGATGAGCACCCTCACCCGGTGCGGGGCCTCGCGCTGGAGCGCGCTCCGGAGCGTCACCCAGGGGCCCTCGCCGCCCTCCGAAGGTCCGCTCACCACCAGCAGGTCCCGGGCGCGCGTCAGGGCCACGTACAGGAGCCTCCGCCCGTCGTCTTCCTCCGCCGCGTAGGCCTCCCGGCGCAGCGCCCGGAAGGTCTCCGGCAGCTCCACCGCCCCGGGCAGCACCACGAGCTGACGGCCCGCGTCCAGGAGCACCCGGTCCGCCCGAGGCACCGCCCGGCGCGAGGTCTGGGCCACGAACACCACCGGCCACTCCAGGCCCTTGGCGGCGTGAATGGAAAGGAGCTGCACGCTCCCCGTGGCGGCGTCGTCCAGGTCCGCCTCGCTCTCGCGCTGCGAGGCCTCGCGGGTGCGGTCGAGCCACGCCACGAAGCCCGCCAGGTCCGAGTCCTCGCCGCCGCGGCGCGCCGCCGCCGTGGCCATCCCGACCAGTTTATCCACGTTGGCCACGCGCTGCGCGCCAAACGGTAGCCTCGCCAGCACCGCGCAATAATTGCGCTCGGCGAGGCACTGCCGGAGGACTCCGTCGGGCCCGAGGGTGGAGCCGAAGCGCACGAGCCTCCAGAGGGAGGGGCGGGCCTCGTCGAGGCGGGCGCGGTCTTCGGGGTCCAGGGCGGCCCTCAAGGCCGCGGGCGGGTCGAGGATGTGCTCCAGGCCCGAGGAGCGGGCGAAGAGGTTCCCGAGGCCCGCGTCGGAGAGGCCCACCAGCGGGCCCCGCAGGAGCGCCGCGAGGCTCAACCGATCAGACGGGTCGGACACCCAGCGCAGGAGCACCACGAGGTCGTCCACCTCGCGGCGGTCCCAGAAGCCGGGACCCCCGCGGACGACGTACGGGATCCGGCGCGTCTGGAGCGCGCGCTTCAGGGGCTCCAGGTGCGACCAGGACGGCACCAGGATGGCCACCTCGTCCATGCGCGGGGGCCGCCACCCGGCGGGGGGCTCCACGGACCAAAGGGCCAGCGCGGCGATGCGCGCGGCGATGGCCTCGGCCTCGGCCTGGCGCTGCGGGTCCGCGCGGCCCTCGGGCACGAGGAGCAGCTCCACCCGGGGCTGCCCGTCCCCCGGAGCGACGCTCACCAGCGCGTCCCGGGCGCGGTCGTACATGCCCTCGGGGCGGAGCATCCCGGTCCCCAGGAGGGCCTCGGACACGGGGTTCACCGCGGCCAGGACGCCCTCCAGCGCGCGGAAGCTGTCCGTGAGCTCCAGGGCCTCGCCGCCGGCGGCCACGAGCTCCCGCTCGGTCGCCAGGAAGACCGCTACCTCCGCGAAGCGAAAGGCATAAATCGATTGCTTGGCGTCTCCGACCAGGAAGAGCCCCGAGGGCTCCAGGTCCTGCGCCGAGGGGTGGCCCCCCGGCGGGATCACGCGCTCGGCGTCGCGGCGCTCGCGCAGGAGGAAGAGCAGGTCCCGCTGCACCTGGTTGGTGTCCTGGAACTCGTCCACGAGCACCGCGTCGTAGCGGTGCTTCCACTCCCGGCGGAAGGCCGGGCGGTCGCGCATGCCGTCCCGTAGGAGCCGCATCAGGTCCGCGTAGTCGAGCCCCGCGCGGCGCCGGCGCAGGGCCTCGTAGCCGCGCTGGGCCTCGGCCACCACGGCGCGGACGCACTCCCCGAGGCGCACGCTCACCGCCGCCAGGGCGTCGGTCTCCAGCGCCTGGAGCGCCTCCCGGGCCTCCTCCGCCAGGGGCTCCAGGCGCTTCGTGCGGCCCCGGGGAGGCAGCACACCGGTGAAGCCCCGGAGCGTCTGGAGCCGCTCCAGGGCGCGCTCCGGCGCGTCCAACGCCGGGAGCGACGCCGCCGCGTCGGCCAGCTCCCGCACCCTGCCCGCGGTGCCGTCGTCCCGGAGCGAGGGCGCCTTGTCGCACGCGCCCGCGAAGCGCCGCAGCGTGTCCGCCGCGGCGGACACCAGCGCCCCGGAGGGCTCCACCGCGGGCCGGAGGCGCAGCCCGTCGGCCTTCACGCCGTCTTCTTCGAGGGCGCGCACGAGGCCCGCCACCACGGACACCAGGCCCCGCTCGGCGCGCTCCCCGAGGCCCCCGCAGGCGCCCATGAGCTCCACCACCCACGCCAGGTCCCGGGAGGCCGCCGACGCCAGGGCCCGCAGCGAGGCCGCGCGGAGCATGCGGTCGCTCTCGGGCTGCTCCAGCACCTCGAAGGCCGGGTCCAGCCCGAGGTCCACCGCCGCCCGGCGAAGCACCCCCGCGGCGAAGCCGTGGAAGGTCCCGATCTGCGTGCTCCCGAGGCTCCACGCGATGCGCTGCCACACCTCCGGCGGCGGCAGCGGGCGCCCGCTGCGGGCCGCGCTGTCCGCCAGGGCCTCGATCCTCGCGGCCACCGGCCGGGGGAGCCTGCGAAGGTCCACCCAGCGGGCGATCTCCGCCTGCCGCCGGGCCTCATCGGCGTCTTCAAAGGTCTTCGGCAGCCGCTCGGCGGCCAGGAGGTCCACCGCCTCGGCGATGCGCTCGCGCATCTCCCGGGCGGCCTTCTCCGTGAAGGTCATCGCCGCCACGCGCTCCGGAGGCACTCCCCCACGGGGCCACACCTCGGGGCTCCCGAGGCCCCCCACCAGGTGCAGGTAGAGCGTCGCCAGCGCCTCGGTCTTGCCCGTGCCCGCGCCCGCCCTCACCACCTCGTTGCGCTCGAACGCAAACAAGCGTTGTCGTCCCGTGGACATCGCGCACACCGTACTACACCGACTCTTCCGGCGGGGTCTCATGGGCCTCGACGCGGCACACGGACTTGTACTGGCAGAAGTCACAGTCCCTGGGTCTCGGCTCGAAGCGCCCCGCGCGCAGCGGGCCCACCACGCGACGGACGGCGTCGCCGAGGGGCCCCTGGCCCAGGACGCCCGCCTCCGTGAGATGGTCGGCGTCGAGGTCCCTCCCGTGCCTCCGGGCGCGCACGAGGACGTCCCTCAGGCTGTGCTCGGTGAGGTCCCGGAAGCCCACGTACACGCCGTCCACGGGGGCTCTTGGAGCGGGCGGGGGCAGGGCCCCGGCGCGCAGGGCGAGGGCCAGCGCCACGACGTAGATGGGGAGCTGGAACTGCGTGTCCAGGGCGCCGTCCTGGAGGCGCTTGCGGAAGCCATCCCCGCGGCCCGATTTGAACTCCACCACCCGGAGCTGGTCCCCGAGGCGCTCGACGCCATCGATGCGTCCCTTGATCACCACGGGCTCACCGCCCGGCATGGGGACCTCCACCGAGGGCCAGCGGCGCCGAGGACCGAAGGCCACCTCGGTGTCCACCATGGTCCAGCCGTCGGGGTGCGAGAGCCTGCGCGCCAGCCACGCCTCCACCTGCCGACGGATGGCGTGGTAGTCCGCCCGCAGGAGGTGGGCGTCCACCCTGGGGTTGGGCGGCGAGACCTCGCTGCCCGCCGCGTCGAGCTCCGCGAGGACGGCCCTCCAGCGCCGCTCCAGGGGTTCGTTCTGGGTGCTCCGGGCGGCGTCCTGGCCGGCCTCCAGGAGCTTGTGCAGGAGGTGCCCGCGGTCTTTGTCGTCCAGGGTCTCGGTGAGCTCCGGGCGCTCCTCCAGGCGCAGCACCTCCTGGGCGAAGGCCTTGAAGCCACAGCGCGCGGCGCGCTCCAGGGTGGTCACGTCCACGGGCCTCTTCGGGCCCGCCCAGCCCTCCATCCCGAGGGTGCGCAGGAGCGCCTCGTCGTGATCGATGCGCCCGGTGTAGCGCCCCCCGTCGGCGCCCGGGCGGGCGAAGAACTCCAGCCGCTCCTCCTCCACCCGGGCCCGGGAGAGCGCGCTGCGCAGGGCCTCCGCGTGCCGCGGGGGGGCCTCCTCGGGCGTGAGGGCGTAGCGCCGCAGCTCCCGCTCTGCGCCGCGCGGCGGGACGCGTTCGCTGCGGGCCAGGGGGTCATTTCCGAGGCGCAGCACCCGGGCCCCCGCGGCGCGCACCAGGTCCGCCACGAAGGGCGACGCGGGCCGCGCGCGGCCTCCCACGTCGTGGCGGGCGAGGCTGGCGCACACCTCCCCGCGGGCCGAGGCCAGCACCGCGAGGAGGAGCAGGGTCTCGGCCTCGCGGGTGCGCGACGGCTCCAGGGGCGCGCCCCGGGCGCGGGCCACCAGGGCCCGCTCGGCGTCGCCCCAGAGGGCCTCGTCCTCGCGGCGCGCGGGGAAGCCCCCGTCCTGGAGGCCCACCACGGCCAGGGCCCGAAAGGAGCGCCCCACGCACGCGGTCGCGTCCAGCACGGCCACGCCGGCGCCCGCGCCCGGAGACGCCCCGAGCGTGCGCGCCGCGGCCAGGTCCAGGAGGAGCTCCCCGAAGGCGCCCGCGCTCAGGGGCCCGTCCAGCCCCGCCCGGGCGGCGATGGAGGGCACCGCCCGCACCAGCTCCGCGGCGGCGGCGAGGCCCGCTTCATCGCGACCCAGGCACCGAAGGATCGCCTGGGCGCCCGCGTCGAAGTCCGCGGTGGCCAGCACCGAGCGGGCCTCCTCCACGAAGCGCCCCTCGCCCGCGACGCGGTCGATCCAGCGCAGGAGGCGCTCGGCGTGGGCCTGGGCGGTGCCGTCCCGGGCGAGGCTCCAGAGGTCCCGGGCCCAGCCCTCGGCGACGTAGGCCACGGCGGCCGGGAGGTTCTCCCCGCGGGCGCGCGTGAGCTTGTCCGCGAGGTCCGTGTCGAAGAGGGTCTCGACCTGCAGGTCCCTCAGGGCCGCCGCCACGCGCCAGGGAGGCGGGTCCGCCCCGCGGGGGGCGTTGCCCTGGAGCACCGTGAGGGCGCGCAGGACCTCCTCCCGGGGCGCCCCCCGGGCGGCCACCCTGGGCAGGCCCAGGAGCGCCCGCGCCAGCGGAGACGACAGGAGGGCCACCCCCCCGGGGCGCTGCCAGGGGATGCGGGCGGCGTCCAGCGCGCGTCCCAGCGCGTCCACGGCCTCGTCGGTGGTGCGGCGCAGCACCACGGCGACCTCGTGGACGCCGTAGCCCGCGCGCAGCCAGCGCTCCACCCGCGACGCCACCCAGCGGGCCTCCTCCTCGGGCCCCCGGGCCTCGGCGACGGACACGGGCACGGCCCCCACCTGCCAGGGCTCCACCACCCTGCCGCCCGTGGCGATGGCGTTCACCCAGTCCGCAAGCCACGGGTCCGAGGGCTCCGCGCTCGGGTCCCGGAGGCCATAACCAAGCTCCAGGGACAGCCCCTCCTCGGCCTCGAAGGCCCTGAGCGCCCGGTCCAGGGACAGCGGCAGCCGAGCCCTCCGGGGCTCGCTCACCACGTGGAACACCACACCCCCCTTGTGGGCCGAGAGCCACCGCGCCAGACCCAAAAGAAAGCGCACCCTCACCGGCGGCAGGTCCAGGAGGTGCCACACCCGGACTCGTGTAGGCAATCCCACGACTTCAGGGTGAAGGTGGGTGTCTGTAAGTGCTTGTGCGAGGAGCCCCTCCACGCTGGCGGAGGCTACGAGGCCAGCGTGGGCGAGGCGCTGGTCGAGGTCCTGGAGGATGGCCCGCAGGACGCTCAAGCGGTTCTTGAGGCCAGGTTCGGTGTCTGGGACGAAGCCCAGGGCGGAGTCCAGGGTGCGGGGGGTGACCTCATGGCGCCGGAGCACGGCCACCGTGCGGGCGAAGGCGTCCAGGGAGCCCTGGCGCTCGGTCCAGGCGGGCTCGTAGGCCGGGAGCACGGCGCGCACGGCGCCCGCGAGGCACACCCTCTCGACGCCCTCCGGGGCCACCGAGAGCGACGGCAGGAGGGCCGTACACAACCGCTGGAGAAAGACCTCCCAGGGGACGGTCTGCGGCGCGAGCGTGGAGGGGTTGTCCTCCAGGGCGTTGGTGAGGCGCTCGTCTACGTGGGCCTGGGAGGCCACCACCTCAAGCGCTGGGAGGACATTGCCCATCGGGAGGGCTCCTTGGTCCTATACAACCTTGCACCCCGTGCGGCTAGAAATGCACGGAAGTTTCACTGCTCCCGAGGCGTATTGACATACTCTGTCACGGCGCCCAGGAGCAGGGCGAGGGTGCCCACGGCGAGGGCGCTCGCGAGGAGGGCCGGGGGGGCCCCGAAGGCGGCGAGGAGGGGCACCACCACGAGGCTGGCGGCGCCCGTGACACGCCCGAGGCGGTGCGAGGGCGCCAGGGCCCCGAGGAGGGCCCCGAGGGGAAGGAGGGCTGCGAGGCTGCGGTGCCACGGGGCGAGGTGGGCACCCACCACGGCGAGGGCGACGGAGAGCGCGACGGCGGCGCCTCCGACGGCGGCCAGGAGGCGCTCGGCGCGGCACCGGGGCGGGAGGGAGACCACGGCGAGGGTGAGCCCGAGGGGCACCAGGCCGAGGAGCATGGCGCGGAGCCCCGAGCGCTGGGCGGGGACGCGGGTGACGAGGGGCCCCGGGTGGCGCGCGGTGGACACGCAGGGGACCTCCTCCGGGGGCTCCAGGGGGCAGGTCCAGCCGTGGGGAGAGGGGTCGAGGAGGCTCCGAGGGACGAGGGCCACGCGGCGCACGGGGAGGGCGCTGGCGGGGAGCGCGGGCCAGCGCGCGCGGAACAGCCGCGGGAGGGCCGTGGCGCGGTCGGTCTGGGCGGAGAGGCGCACGCGGGGGGAGGGGCCCTCGGGGAGGGCGACGGCCCATCCCTCGGGGGTGTGCACGGGGGTGAGGGGGTCGCGGTGTCCGAAGGCGAAGACCACCGGGCGCGCGGCGCCCTGGACGGCGCGCGGGAGGAGCGCCAGGGCGCCCGGGCGCCGGGGGTAGACCGCGCGGGCGGTGACGTGCTCGCGCAGGGGCGTCGCGGGGACCAGGGACCACTCCTCGACGAGCTCCAGGGCGGCGACGAACGCGAAGAGCGGGAGCACGGGGCGAGGAGTGTAGGGGGTCGGGAGCCTTGTGTCGCGCGGGGCGCTCCGTACGATCGCGCGATGCAAGCGCGCGGGTGGACGGTGGGCGTGGTGGTCTTCGCGGCGCTGGGCTGCGGTCCGGGCGGGGACGGGGCGACGGACGCCGGGGCTCCGCCGGTGTTCGAGGCGGGGCCGGGGACGCCCGCGCCGGCGTCGCTGACGGTGGCGCCCGCGATGGCCACGCTGGAGGTGCCGCTCGGGACGACGCCCACGCTTCTCTTCCAGGTGGACGCGCGTCTCGCGGACGGCTCCGCCGCGCGGAACGTGCCCGCGAGCATGACCTTTGACCTCGCGGGCGGGGGGAGCTTCCGGGGGACGACCTTCACCGCCTCGGGCACCGTGGGGGGCGCCGGGACGGTGCGGGCGTCCTGGCGCGGGGCCCAGGCCACGGCGCCCTTCACGCTCCGGCTGCGCATCGACCGGGAGGCCATGGGCGTGGACCCCGCGCTGGCCGCGAGGGCCCGGGACGCGCTCCCTCGGGCCACCGCGGACACGGCGCTGCGCCCGGAGGTGGTGTACCCACAGGACGGCACCGTGGTGCCGCCGAACCTCTACGGGATCGAGTGGCAGTGGCGCCCGGTGCGCGGCGCGGAGCTGTACCTGGTGACCTTCGCCACGCCCACGGTGTCCCTGCGGGTGGTGACCCGCGGCAGCCAGCTCACCGTGGCGCCCGAGGACTGGCGCTCGCTGGTGGGCTCCTCGCGGGGGCGCACGCTGGAGGTCACGGTCACCGCCGCGCGGGCCACGGACCTCTCCAGGGCTGGCAGCGCCACCGTGAGGGTGACCCTCGGGCCCCAGGACCTGCTCGGGGGGCTATACTACTTCAACGCCGACGAGGACCGAGCCAACCAGGGCGTGCACCGGTATGACTTCGGCGTGCCGGTGCTCACCGCCACGCGCTTTCTGACCGCCCAGGGCGCCGGAGGGTGTGTGGGTTGTCATATCCTGTCACGGCGTGGGGACCGCATGCTCACGACCTTCGAGGGCGGCGCGGGGTACCTCGCGGCGTGGGACGTGGCCTCGCCCAGGACGCCGCTCCTTGGGGGCGCGAGGGGGCCTCAGCGGGGGGCGTTCTCGGCGTGGTTCGACGGGGACCGGAGCTTCTTGAGCGTGTACGACAACGCGATGGAGAACCCCGGGGACCGGTACAACGGCCAGCTCCGGGTGTACGACGCCCGCACGGGGATGCCCGACGACGCGCGGCAGGTGCCGCTCGGGGCGGGGCACCGGGCGACGCACGTGGACGTCGCCCCGGACGGCGTGACGGCGGTGTACGTGGACTACGCGGACACCTCGGCGAGGCCCATTCGCATGGAGCAGGGCAGCATCAGGGTGGTGCTGTACGACCCCACGGCGCGGCGCTGGGGCCCTGCCCGCACGCTGGTGCCCTTCGCCGACGGGGTGAACAATTATTATCCCACGCTCTCTCCCGACGGGCAGTGGGTGCTCTTCAACCGCGCCCGCGGGAGCGCGTACGACAATGTCGGCGCGAGCGTGTGGGTGGTGCCCACGGACGGCTCCAGGGCCCCGGTGGAGCTCGCGAGGGCCAACCTCCGGGCGATGCTCGGGAACTCCTGGGCGCGCTGGGCGCCCTTCGTGCAGCGGGACGAGCTGGGCACCGCGAGGCTCTGGTTCACGTTCTCCTCTCGCCGGGACTACGGGCTGCGCCTGGTGGGCCTCGGGCGGCCGCAGCTCTGGATGGCGGCCTTCCGCCCCGTGGAGGCCATGAGCGGCAGGGACGGGTCCTCGCCGGCGTTCTGGCTGCCGTTTCAAGACCCTCGCACGCGCAACCACACGGCGAGCTGGACCGAGGCGGTGGTCCCTCGCAACTGCGAGCGCGACAGCGACTGCGCGGACGCGACGCTGCGGTGCAACGCCACGCGCCGCACCTGCGAGGCCCTGGAGCCGCCGGGGTGAGCCCTACGAGGCATAGGCGTGAAGCGCCATCACGTAGCGGTGTCGTCGGGACCGAGCCCCCAGGGCGCCGCGGAGCTCGGACTTTGCCTGGAGTTGGGCCGTGGAGGCCGGGGTTCGCCGAGCTTAGGGTCCCTGAGGTCGCGTCGCTCACC
>JACRDB010000075.1 GCA_016218725.1 Deltaproteobacteria bacterium | reverse complement strand
CCGGGGCGCCGGGGAGGCACGGCGGGGCCGCCCCCCCGAGGCACGCGGGGACGCTGCGCGCGCAGGCCCCCACGCCACACGAGACCGCGCCGAGGCCCTCATCGGTCATCCCGTCGCAGTCGTCGTCCGCGCCGTTGCACGTCTCCGCGCCGGGCGCCCCGGGCGCGCAGGGACGCGGCAGCCCTCCGACGCAGGCCGGGGTGGTCCTCCGGCACACACCAACGCCGCAGGCCAGCGGGGCGAGCTCCTCGTCGGTCGCTCCGTCGCAGTCGTCGTCGATGCCGTTGCAGGTCTCCGCGCCGGGCGCCCCCGGGGCGCAACGCTGCGCCGCTCCGGCGACGCAGCGCTCCACGGTGCGCGCGCAGGCCCCCACCCCGCAGGAGACCGTCCCGAGCTCCTCGTCGGTCACTCCGTCGCAGTCGTCGTCCGCGCCGTTGCAGCTCTCCGCGCTCGCCGCCCCGGGGACGCACTCCCGAGGCGCGCCGCCGACACACGCAGTGACGGTGCGCGCGCAGACCCCCCGCCCGCAGGAGACCGTCCCGAGCTCCTCGTCGGTCACTCCGTCGCAGTCGTTGTCCTCGCCGTCGCAGCGCTCCGGCGCGGGGGAGCCCGGCACACACGGTCGGGTCATGCCTCCAACACACAGGTCCGCCGTGCGCCTACATACACCTACACCGCAGGAGATGGTCCCCAGGTCCTCGTCGACGGTGCCATCGCAGTCGTCGTCCGCGCCGTTGCAGGTCTCTGCGCCAGGGGTCACGGCGCCTTCACAGGAGGCCCAGCGCCCGAGGCGACAGCGCTCGATCCCGGGGCGGCACACGCCGACCGAGGCGCCGCAGGGGCGCGAGAGGTCCTCATCGACCTCGCCGTCGCAGTCGTTGTCCTCGCCGTCGCAGGTCTCCGGCGAGGGCCCGGTGGCGCCCAGGCAGGCCCCGAGGCGGCCGTCCTCGCAGCGCTGCGTCCCGGGGCGACAAGCCCCGACGCGCGGCCCGCAGGTGGTGGGCGGCGCGCCGGTCACGCACTCGCACCCCTGGTTCACCGTGCCGTCACAGTCTTCGTCCACGCGCTCGGCGTCGCACTGCTCGGCCGACGGCCGCGCGTCCCCGGAGCACGGCCCCCAGGTGCCGAACTCCCCGGAGCCCACGCAGGTCATGGTGCCGTCCTGGCAGGCGCCGACCCCGCGGGTGGCAGCGGGGCCACGGTAACAGCGCGCGGTCTGGTCCGGGAGGCACGGGCAGCCCTCGTCCACGGCGCCGTCGCAGTCATTGTCGAGGCCGTCGTTGCACCGCTCGGCGGCCTCGCAGCCGCCGTCCGAGGGCGCGGTGTCGGCGAGGGAGTCGGTCCCGCGGTCGACGGGTTCGGCGTCCAGGGGAGGATCCTCGGAGGGCAGGTCCCACGCGACGTGCTCAGCGCGCGCGTCCTCCGCTGCGTCCTCGGGCGCGACGCGGCGGTCGGGCTCCGCGCAGCCGAGCCCGAGGCCCAGCACGACCACCACCGCCAGGGTGCGCGAGGCCACGGACTTCACTGTGCCCGCGCCCATGGTAGCACACGGGACGGAGGGTCCGCGGGTCGCGCCGCGCCGGGCTACATCCCCGCGAGGGTCAAGAGCGCGTGGGTGTCCGCGTCGAGGGTGTCTCGAATGAGTGCGATGGTGCGGCCCCGCAGGCGCTCCTTGGTGGCGGCGTAGGGGACGCGGCCCAGGGCGCCCAGCCGCGCGGCCTCGGCCAGCGCGCGCGGGAGTACGTCCTCGGGAGGGACCACCACGTCGAGGAAGCCCGCCGCCAGGGCCTCGCCGGGTGAGTGAATGTGCGCATGCAGCGTGGCGCGCGGCAGCGCCGTGGGCAGCAGCCGGTCCCGCGCGAGCTCCATCGCCAGCACGGGCACGGGCATCCCGATGGACACCTCGTTGAGGCCGATGCGGAACGGTCCCTCCGCGCCGACGCGCAAATCTCCGGTGAGCACCACCAGCGCGCCGCCGGCCATCGCATGTCCGCCGCACGCGATCACCACCGGGAGGGCCGATCCGTAGAGCCGCAGGAGGAGCCCCGCCCCGCGCTTCAGGAGCGCCGTGGCGGCGTCGGCGCCGGACATCATCACCCGCAGGTCGAAGCCCGCGCAGAAGCGCTCGGGCCGCCCCGCGAGCACCACGGCGCTGGCCTCGGCCTCCGCGCGGTCGAGCGCCGCGGTCACCCCTTCGATCATGGCGTGGGACAGGGCGTTGGCCTTGCCGTCGTCCATCGCGACCACGGCGGTCTTGCCCTCCAGGCGATAGCTCACTGGTTCGTTCATGGGCCCAGAGCGTACCCCAGGGCGGTGCGGTGCTACCATCCCGCGGCGTTGGACCGCCGCTCCCTCCTCCTCCTCGGGTGCCTCGCGCTGGGCGTGGGGTGTCGGCGCGCGGCGCCCGCGTCGTCAACCCCAGGCGCGCAAACGCCGCCCACGGCGCGCCCCGTGAGCGCCGCTCCGCCCGGGAAGCTCGCGCCGTTGACCGCATGCCTCCGCGGGACCCTCGGGGCGGGGGCCTTCGTCCCAGGCGTCTACGCCACGGAGGCCCGCGCGTCCCTGAGTGCGCTCCTTACCATGGAGCACACCACCACGGACAGCGCGACGGGCAGGGCGACGCTCCTCCTCGCGCCCGATGGCGGCGCGACCTTCACGCTGGAGGCGCCGCCCGCCGCGCACCTACGAACCCCCCTTCGAGCCGGGTCGTTGGCTCCTCCTGGGAGCCGCCCCGGGGCTCCAGGTGCGCTGGCAGTACCAATTTCGGGACACCTTGCCGCGGATCGAGGTCTCGCCGCGGCCTCCATGACCGATGCCTACGCCGTGCCGCGCAGGACGTGCAGGGCAGGAATTGCTGTCGCGCGCTTTGTGCGGGCGTTCACCCAGGGATGACGGCGGCTCCCGGCCATGGTGGCCGCCTCGCTGTGTTTTCAGGGGATTCTCGGCGCTCTGACAAGGCGCGTCGCGTCCCTGAGTGTCGGGCACGCACGATGCTTGCGTACGTCGCGCGATGGACGACGCAAACGCGTTTGGGGGTTGCACAATTTCCACCTGTGAGGGCGCGCGCTGCCGCACCCTCGACGCGGTGGCGGACCCGGTGCTAGTGGCTGACCGGCGCGGGGTGATCTGTTATGTCAACCGCGCCTTCGAGGCGCAGAACGGGTACACGGCCGCGGAGGTGGTGGGGCAGAGCCCGAGGGTGCTGCGCTCGGGGCGCAACGGGCCGGAGGTGTACGCGAGCCTCTGGGGTACGATCCTGGCGGGGACCGTGTGGCGCGGGGTATTGATCAACCGCCGCAAGGACGGCACGGAGTACGACGCCGAGCTCACCGTGGCGCCGATGCGCGCGGAGAGCGGCGATACGTATTTCGTAGCCACGCACCGTGACATCACCGAGCGGCGCCAGCTCCTCGGGAAGATGCTGGAGCTGGAGCGCATCGCGGAGCTCGGCACGCTCGCGGCCAGCGTGGGGCACGAGATCAACAACCCGCTGGCCTTCGTGTGCGCCAACCTGGAGTTCTCCCTCCGGGCGCTGGCCTCGGCGAGCGCGGGCGCCGGCGAGGCCCCCTCGCTGGCGGAGGTGACCGCGGCGCTGCGGGACGCCCAGGTCGGCGCCGAGCGCGTGCGGCGCATCGTGGGGGAGCTGCGCACCTTCGCCCGCGTGGGCGACGAGCGGGCGACGCTCCTGCGGGTGGAGCCGCTCCTGGACTCGGCGCTGGCCATGGCCGGGGGCGAGCTCCGGCGCAGGGCGCGGGTGCGGCGGGACTACTCCGAGACCCCCGCGGTCAGGGCCGTGGAGTCGCGCCTCGCCAGGGTGTTCCTGAACCTCGTGGTGAACGCCGCCCAGGCCATCCCCGACGGGGACCCCGACGGCAACGAGGTCCGGGTGAGCACACGCCAGGACGGCGACGCCGTGGTGGTGGAGGTGACGGACACCGGCGTGGGCATCGCCCGGGAGAACCTGGAGCGGATCTTCCTGCCGTTCTACACCACCAAGCCCAAGGGGCAGGGCACGGGCCTCGGGCTGTCCATCAGCCGGGACCTCGTCGCGGCCCACGGGGGCGAGCTCCAGGTGGAGAGCGCCCCGGGCCGGGGCTCGACCTTCCGGGTGCGGCTCCCCGGGGCCGCGGGGCCCTCGCCCGCCAGCGAGCTGCCCGCGAGGGTCACCCGCGGGCGGCTCCTGCTGGTGGACGACGAGCCCATGGTGGTCTCCGCGCTCCGGCGGCTGCTCTCCGCGGACCACGAGGTCACGGCCACCACCAGCGCCCTGGAGGCCCTGCGCCGCGTCGAGCGCGGCGAGCGCTACGACGTGATCCTGTGCGACCTCCTCATGACGGAAATGACCGGCATGGCGCTCCACGGCAGGGTCACCGCGCTGGACGCCGCCCAGGGCGCCCGGATGGTGTTCATCACCGGCGGGGCCGTCACCACGGAGGCCCGCGCCTTCGTGGAGCGCAACGCCGCGCGCTGCCTCTCCAAGCCGCTGGACCTCACGCAGCTCCGGGCCCTCCTCGCGCGGATGCTCGGGTGAGGGTGATTTCCGGCCGTACCCGGTGGCCCCTCCGTGGTACCGTGGGGGCCGCCATGACCCGCACCCTCCCCCACGCCGCGATCCTCGTTTTGTGCGCGGGCGCCTCCCTGGGCGCCGCCCCCGCCCCCGCCGTCAGGCCCGCGCAGCGCGGCGCCCAGCAGCCGCCGCAGCCCGCGCAGCCGCCCGCGCAGCCGCCGCAGGTGACGTGTCCCCAGCGCTGCGCCCGGAGCTTCTCGTCCTGCGCGCGCCGCTGCGGCTCCCACGGCGAGCCCTGCGTGGACGTGTGCCGCCAGCGCCGCGCCGTGTGCGTCCGCGCCTGCGCCCGCGCCACCCCTCCGCCCGGCTGAATGAACCGTCATTCAGCGCCGGCGAGGCTCTCCCGCGCCGCGCTGACCCAGCGCCGGTCGTCCACGGTCAGGAGGTCCACGCAGGCGCCCGGCGCCATGGGAGGGTGAGGCCCCGGCACCGGGACGATGGCCTCGGCCATGCCATCACGCACGTGGCACCACCGGGGCGCCTCGGGGTCCGCGGGGGCGAAGAGCCTCCAGCCCCAGGACTCGAACCACAGGAGTCGATCGAGCACCTGCGCCGCGTCCAGCGGGGCCGTGGGGTAGCCCCGGGCCAGCGCGATGAGGGCGCCCTCCTGCGCCAGCACCGCGCCGCAGAAGGCGTCGAGCGTCGGGGGGACGTGGGCGGGCGCCACCGTGGGCGCGTCCGCCGTAGTGGGCGCAGGCACCAGGCCCGTCACCTTCGCCACCGCCGCGTCATCGAGGAGGGGCATCGCCTCGGGGCACAGGAGCGCCAGCACCTTGCTCACCGCCGTGGCCCCGTGGCCGTCCAGGGAGAGCGCCTCCACCGCGTCGGCGGCCCCATCCCGCAGCGCCCGGGGGGCCCCCAGCCAGCCGTCGGGGCCCTGAGAGAGCGCGCCCAGGAGTGCCTCCCAGGCGGGGCGCAGGGGGGCCTGGAGCCAGCGCTGGAACACCGGCGAGGGCGCCCGGGCGTTCACCATCCAGCTCGTCGGGAGCGCCGCCGCGAGGAGCTCCAGCGCGGGCACCCCCGCGGCGCGCGCGCGCCGGAAGGCGTGGGCGGCCAGGTCGTAGCCGTAGGCCCCCGGGAGCCGACCTCGCGCCAGGAGCTTCTCCCGGGGGAAGGCCACGGTCCAGGGTCCCTTCGGGGTCGGCAGGGTGAGCGTCGTGTTCGGTTCCACGCGAAGGTGTTTACCAGCAACGGGAGCCGTGAAAGGGTAGCGCCCGTGGTCCGGGTACGATTCCGCCGTCGGCGCTGGTGCCTGGGGGCGCTGTGTGCGTCGCTCCTGGCGCTCCCGTCGGTGGTGCCGGCCACCATCGAGGAGCAGCGGGCCAGGCTCCCCCCGCCGGCCACCTGCGAAGACCCGGTCACCGGCGTCTGGCGCTCGCATCGGTACAATCCTCGCTTCGGCGACTGGATGATCTTCACGCTCACCGTGCGCCGGGCGGCCACGGATCCAGCTTCCCTCGTGGGCTCCATCGAGGCCCACTCCTGGTCCGGGGGGCCCACGCAGTCCGAGCCCCCTCCGTGCGGCCCCGGGGTGCTCCACTGGACCGTGGAAATGACCGCCCTCGGGCGCTTCGACGCGCCCCGGCGCCAGATCGAGTTCTGGGGCACCCGCTGGTGGGTGCGCGAGCGCCAGTGCCGCGGCTGGCCGAGCTACAATCTAGATCATTTCACGGGCACCATCGACCCACGCATCCAGGAGTTCCAGTCGGTCAACAACGACGGCGGGCGCAGCGTGAACGAGCCCACGGTCTTCCGCCGCGTGCGCTGCCTGGAGGACCTCGGGGCGCCGCACCCGGCGGTCACCCCGCCCCCCTTCCGCCCGCCGCCGCGGCGGGGTGGGTGCTCCTAGCCCGCCGCGGGCGCGCGCCGCGTGCCGACCACATACACCAGCGCGGCGAGCGCGGCGAACCAACCGAGGGCCCAGAGGTCCAGCACGTTCTCGCGTCCCCCAACGAGGACGCTCACCCGCTGCGAGAGGTCGATCCGCTCGGCCGCCCCGGCGCCCTGCACCGCCGCGAGCACCAGCCCCGCGATGGCCCCGCCGGCGATGTAGCCCGACGACAGGAGCGTCCCCGGCGAGCTCTCGCCGTCGTCGCCCTTGCGGCGGCGGTCCACCAGCCAGCGCACCAGGCCCCCGCAGAAGATCGGCACCGACGTGGAGATCGGGAGGTACACCCCCACCGCGAAGGGCAAGGACGCCACGCCGCAGAGCTCCATCATCAGGGCCAGGAACACCCCGAGGAGCACCAGGCTCCAGGGCAGCCTGCGCGTGAGGATCCCGTCGATGATCAGCGCGAAGAGCTGGGCCTTGGGGGCCACCAGCTTGGTGACCCTGCGCCCGTTGGCGTCCGTGGTGACCGTCCCGCCGATGCCCGGGTCCACCACGAAGCGCACGCGCCCGTCGGGCTCTACCAGGTAGCGCCCGGAGGGGATCGCCTGGCCGCTCTCGCGCTGGAAGCCCACGCGGTAGTCCCTCCCATCGGGCGCCCGCTCGGTCTGCGAGGTGACCACGGTGACCCTGGCCTCGCCGTAATCTTGTGGGGCCACGGTGGTGTAGGCCCGGTTCAGCATGATCACCGTGTACCCGATCACCATGGCCGAGGAGACAACCCCCGCCAGGAGCGCGAGCTGCTGCCTCCGGGGCGTGGCCCCCACGAGGTAGCCCGTCTTCAGGTCCTGGCTGGTGGTGCCCCCGTTGGACGCCGCGACGCATACGATGGCCCCGGTCAGGAGCGCCATGGCCCGGTACCCGCTGCCGGTCCAGCCCGCCGCGAGGAACAACAGGCACGTGATCAACAGCGTGGCCACGGTCATGCCCGAGATCGGGTTCGAGGAGCTGCCGATCTCGCCCGTGATGCGCGAGCTCACGGTCACGAAGAAGAACCCGAACAGCACGATGAGCACCGCGGACACGAGGTTGAGCTGGAGCGCCGGCAGGAGCCACATGGCCAGCACCAGCCCCAGGGACCCGAGGACCACCACGGTCAGCGGCAGGTCCCGCGCGGTGCGAGGGACCGCCTCCCCCGAGGAGGCCCCCGCGCGGCTGTCCCGGAAGGTCTTCCAGCCCGCCCGGAAGGCCCCCACGATGGTCGGGAGCGAGCGCAGGAGCGACACGATCCCGCCGGTGGCCACGGCCCCCGCGCCGATGTACAGCACGTACGCCTT
This sequence comes from Deltaproteobacteria bacterium, assembly GCA_016218725.1. Lineage (GTDB taxonomy): Bacteria > Myxococcota_A > Polyangia > Polyangiales > JACRDB01. The sequence continues at coordinate 90,573 of JACRDB010000075.1, read as the reverse complement.
GCGCAGTGCGTTGGGCCCCATGTCCCGGATCAGGTGGTGCGTCTCGGGGTACAGCGGACGGGTGAGCTCCCCCCCGAAGAGCGCGATGGCGGGCATCAGCACCAGGTAGCCCAGCACGCCCCCGGCGAGCATCGTGGCGCTGATCTTCGGCCCGATGATGTACCCCACCCCGAGGAGCTCCGGCGACACCTCCGCCCCCACGCTCCCCCCGCGGTACCAGCGGAGCAGACGCTCCGGGGCCTCGTTCCAGACCTTGAGCCCGCTGGCCAGGAGCTTGTACACAACCCCCACGCCGAAGCCCGTGAACACCGTGCGGGCGTCCATGCCGCCCTTCTCCCCCACGATGAGCACGTCCGCGCAGGCGGTGCCCTCGGGGTACGGGAGCCTTCCGTGTTCCTTCACGATCAGCCCGTGGCGCAGCGGGATCATCATGAGGACGCCCAGGAGCCCGCCCAGGAGCGCCACCGCCAGCACCCTCCAGGGCTCCAGCTCGTAGCCCATGAGCAGGAGCGCCGGGAGCGTGAAGGCGATCCCCGCGGCGATGCTCTCCCCCGCGGAGCCCGCGGTCTGCACGATGTTGTTCTCCAGGATCGTCGCCCGGCCGAAGGCCCGGAAGATCGTGATGGACAACACCGCGATGGGGATGCTCGCGCTCACCGTGAGCCCCACCTTGAGGGCCAGGTACACGCTCGACGCCGCGAAGACGATCCCGAGGAGGGACCCGAGGAGCACCGCCCGCACGGTGAGCTCCGCGGGGCTCTCCTCGGCGGGCACGTAGGGCTTATGACCGGCGACCTCGGCGGCCGCGGCGTGGGGTTCGCTCATGGCGCGGATCGTATGCCGAAAGCCCGCTGGAGACCTGCCAACAATTGGACCCGGGGGCCCCCTCCGGGGTAGTGGGCGGGTTCATGGAGGCACGAGGCACAAGCGAGCGCCGGGGGACCGAGCGCGCCCCGGTGGAGCTCTGGGTCACCGAGGAGGGCGAGCGGGAGGCGTACTACCACCGCGCCACGAGCCTCTCCCTGGGGGGGCTCTTCCTGGACCGCACCCTTCCCCACGCCCCGGGGACCGTGGTACAGTTGAAGGTTCGCCTTGGAGACACCGGCCCGGAGCTGTTTCTGTCCGGCGAGGTGGTCGAGGCGACCCGGGAGCTCGGCATGGGCGTGCGCTTCCGCGCGCTCCCGCCGGAGCCCCGGCGGTTGCTCACGGAGTACCTCCAGAGGGTCACCGGCGAGCGCCAGGGTTGAGCGCCGGGGAGTGCTACTCTCCGTCGGGTGAAGTACCTTGGCGCGCGGTGGTGGGCAGGGCTCTCGCTGGCCTTGGGCGCTTGCGCCCCGGAGGACTCCGGGGAGGTCGTGATCGACAGCGGGACCGCGCTCCTGGACGTCCCGAGGGACCTCGGGGACCTGAGCATGGTGGACCGCCCCGGGGGCGGTGACGGGATCGTACCCGACGGGCGCGACGGCGCCGCGGGCCCCTGCCGCGGGGCGACGGACTGCCCCGCGGGGAGCGTGTGCGTCGGGGGCGCGTGCCAGCGGGACCTGGGGCCGTGCCGGAGCTCCGACGAGTGCCGCGATGACTCCCGCTGCGAGCGCGCGCTCTCGCGCTGCGTGCCCTTCCTCCCCGGGGAGCGCGAGGAGCCCTGCGAGCGCGAGGTGCGGGCGGGGGTCTTCGCCCCGGCGGTGCAGTGCCGCTTCGCGGACCCGCCCATGGGGGACCCGTTCCCGCAGCACATGCACGTGCTCACCACCCCCATGGTGGCGGATTTTCGCATCGGGCGGGCCCCGGATGACCCGTCCCGGCCGTCCATCATCGCGGTCTTTGACGACGGCGTGGACGGCGGCTCCGAGGACCCCACGGGGCTCCTGCGAATCCTCGACGGGCGCACCTGCGCGCTGCAATACAACCTCAGCGCGCAGATGGTGTCGCACTCGTCGCCGCCGGCCCTCGGGGACCTGGACGGAGACGGCCGCGCGGAGATCGTGGCCTTCAAGGCCGGGGGGGGCCTGGTGGCCTTCCGCTTCGACCCCTCTGGAGGCAGCGCCGATGGGGGCGTCGGGGGTGGCGCGTGGACCGTGCTCTGGCGCTCCACCCGCGCGGGGGCCGCGTTCAACCCCACCGGCGGCGGCTGGGGCGGGCCCTCCATCGCCGACGTGGACGACGACGGGCGCCCGGAGGTCTTCCGCCACGGGATGGTGTTCAACGGCCAGACCGGCGCGTACCTGGGCGGGGCGGGCGTCACCGCGCAGCTCCAGGGCTACTCCGCCGGGGGCTTCACCGTGGTGCTCGACGTAGACGACGACCGCCGCCCGGAGCTGGTCACCGCCCAGGGCGTCTACGCCTGGGACGCCGCCCGCGGGGAGTGGGAGCGCGAGGCGTACTACGTGCGCTCGGGCTGCACGGGGGGCGGCTGCGGCGAGGGCCACACGGCCGTGGCGGAGCTGGGGATGTACCCCACCGGGCGCGGCGCCGGGGCGCCCGAGATCGCCGTGGTGAGCGCGGGCTTCGTGCGCGTTGACACCATCGAGGGCCGCACGGTCTTCGGCCCCATCGCCCTCCCGGGGGGCGGCACCGGCGGGGCCCCCACGGTGGCGGACTTCGACGGCGACGGCCTCCCCGAGGTGGCCGCCGCGGGCGCCACGGCGTACTCGGTCTTCGACCCGGACTGCGGGATGAGCTCCATGGCACGCCCCGGCGGGCGCTGCGCCTCCGGGGCCACCAACGGGGTCTTGTGGTCCCGGCCCTCCCAGGACTCGAGCTCCAACGTCACGGGCAGCACCAGCTTCGACTTCGAGGGCGACGGGCGCGTGGAGGCAGTCTACGCCGACGAGTGCTTCGCCAGGGTGTACGACGGCGCCACCGGCGAGGTGCTCTTCTCGCAGCACCACTCGTCGTGCACCTGGTACGAGAACCCCGTGGTGGCCGACGTGGACGGGGACTTCCGCGCGGAGATCGTCGTCGGGAGCAATTTCAACTGCGGCGGCCCCAGCGGGATCTCCTGCCCCGGGGTAGGCCCCCGGAGCGTGGACGTGCTCTTCGCGGGCATCCGTTGCGCCATGGACGGCGACTGCCCCTCGGGGCTGTGCACCATGGGCTTCTGCCGCTGCGCCATGGACGCCCAGTGCTGCCCCGCGGGCGCCGGGGCGGAGTGCACCTACGTGTGCGCCGCGCCCCCCGCGGGCACCCCCGGGAGCGGCAACACCTGCCGCGCCTCGCGCCCGCGAGGGGTCCGGGGCCTGCGCGTCTACAACGACGTGGCCGACCGCTGGGTGCGCTCGCGCATGGTCTGGAACCAGCACCCGTACAACGTCACCAACATCGGCGATGACCTCCGCGTGCCGCGCTCCAGCGCCGTGGTCCCCAACTGGCGAGAGCGCGGGCTCAACAACTTCCGCACCAACGTCCAGGGCGCCGTGCAGCCCACGGCCTCCCCGGACGCCACCGCCGGCGGAGGCCGCTTCGAGTGCCTCCCCGAGGGCGGCGCCCGGATGACCGTGAGGGTCTGCAACCGCGGCGCGGCCCCCATCGCCGACGGGCTGCCGGTGACCTTCAGCGCCGGCGCGGGCACCATGGGATCTACCCCCGTGTGCAGGCTCAGCACCCCGCGCATGCTCGGCCCCGGCGAGTGCCTGGAGCTCACCTGCATGTGGGCCACCCCCACCGCGGGCACCATGGTCTTCGTCACCGCGGATGATACCCGCAGCACCACCGAGTGCCGCGAGGGCAACAACCTGGCGCTCCTCACCGCCCTGGAGTGCCGCCAGCCCGGGTAGCCACGGGCGCGTCGGTTGCGCTACGGTCCCGCGCGCGATGGCACGCCTGGACCCCCACTCCTACGCCGACGACGCCCACCCCCAGGTCCGCTCCTTCGCGTGGAAGGCGCGGCTGGACTTCACCGCCAGGGTCGTCCACGCGGAGCTCACCCTGCGCTTCGAGCACCCCGCCGAGGGCCCCCTGGACCTGGACACCCGGGACCTCACCATCGTCAAGGTAACCACCCCGGACGGCCGCGCCATCCCGTACGTGCTCCACCCCCCGGAGCCCATCCTGGGCGCGAGGCTCGCCCTCACGCTCCCGCCGGGCACACCTTTCCTTACAGTGACGTACAGCACCGCACCCGACGCGTCGGCGCTCCAGTGGTTGGAGCCCGTGCAGACCGCCGGGGGCAAGCTGCCGTTTCTGTTCTCGCAGTGTCAGGCCATCCACGCCCGGAGCGTGCTGCCCTTGCAGGACACCCCGAGGGTGAGGGTCACCTGGGAGGCGGAGATCACAGCGCCGAGGGAGCTCCGGGTGCTCATGGCCGCGGCGAGCCTGGGGCGCGAGGAGGACGGGGGCGTGTGCGTGGAGCGCTTCGCGATGCCACAGCCCATCCCTCCGTACCTCTTCGGCATCGCCGTGGGGGACCTGGCGAGCAGGGACCTTGGCCCGCGGTCGCGGGTGTGGGCGGAGCCCTCGGTGCTGGACCGGGCGGCCTGGGAGTTCGCCTCCGTGGACGCCATGATGTCCGCCGGGGAGGGGCTCTTCGGGCCCTACGACTGGGACCGCTTCGACGTATTGGTGATGCCCCCGTCGTTCCCCTATGGCGGGATGGAGAACCCGAGGCTCACGTTTGTGACGCCCACGCTGCTGGCGGGGGACCGCTCGCAGGTGAGGGTGATCGCCCACGAGCTGGCCCACTCATGGACCGGAAACCTCATCACCAACGCCAACGCCGAGCACTTCTGGCTGAACGAGGGCTGGACCCGCTACGCCGAGCTGCGCATCGTCGAGGCCCTCGAAGGAGACGAGGTGGCCGCGCTCCACGCGGCCCTCGGGGTGCGGGCGCTGGAGCGCACCCTGGCGAGCTTCAAGACCCAGGGGAGGCTGGGCCTGACGCGGCTGCGCACGCACCTCGCGGGCATCGACCCGGACGACGCCTTCTCCGAGGTGCCCTACGAGAAGGGCTGCCTGTTCCTCCAGGCGCTGGAGCGCCACGTGGGGCGCCCTCGCTTCGACGCGTTCCTGCGCACGTACATGGACCGCTTCCGCTTCGGGGTGATCACCACCGAGGCCTTCCTGACCCTGGTCTCCGAGGTCCTGCCCGGCGCCCTGGAGGCCGTGGACGCCCCGCGCTGGATCGATCACCCGGGCCTCCCCGAGGGGGCCACGCCGCCGCGCTCGGCGCGGCTGGAGCGCGTGCTGGCCCTCGGGGCGAGGCTCCCGGACGCCGACGCCGCCACGGCCATGAGCTCCACCGAGTGGCAGCTGTACCTGGAGGCCCTGGCGCTCCCCGCGCCGCTGGAGCTGTGCCGGGGCCTGGACGCGCGCTTCGAGCTCACCGCCCAGGGCAACTACGAGGTGCTCGTCGCCTGGCTCTGCGTGGCCCTGGCCTCGGGGCACGACCCCGCCATCCCGAGGGCCCTCGAGCTCCTCGGGGAGGTCGGGCGCATGCGCTACCTGAAGCCCCTGTACCGCAGCCTCCTGGACCGCCCGGACACGGCCCCGAGGGCCCGCGAGGCCTTCGCCCTCCACGCCGCGGGCTACCACCCCATCGCGCGGACGGTGCTCCAGGCCATGATGCCCCCGGTGGTGGCAGCGCCGCCGGGGGTGTGAGACGCTGTCCTGGCCGTGGACCTTCGCCCGAAAAGGTACGCCCTGGCGGTGGAGCTGACGCCCTACTGCAACCAGAAGTGCGCGTACTGCTACAACGCCTGGCGCGATGACCCTCCCGGGGCCCAGGGCCTCGCCGGCGGGGAGCTCCTGAGGCTCCTGGACAAGGCCCTCACGGAGGTGAGCTTCGAGCACGTCACCCTCACCGGCGGAGAGCCCTTCGCCCGGCCGGAGCTCTTCGACGTGCTGGCCGTGGTGCGGCGCCACGGGCTCCGGGCGCTGATCATTTCCAACGGCGGCCTGGTCACCCCGGAGCTCGCCTCGCGGCTCGTGGCGTACGACCCGTACTTCGTCCAGGTGACGCTCAACGGGCCCGACGCCGCGCTCCACGAGGCCCACGTGGGCGCAGGCCACGACCATTTTGAAAAGACCCTCCGGGGGATCCGTTGCCTCCGGGAGCACGGCGTGCGCGTGAGCGGCTGCGTGGTGGTCACCCGGAAGAACGCCCACGCCCTGGGGGACACGCTGGCGCTCTTCCAGTCTCTTGGCGTGGCGGACATTGCGTTGTCACGGTTCTCGCCCGCGGGCTACGCCTCGGAGCACACGGCGGCGCTGCTCCCTTCGCGCGGGGACCTGGTGCGGGCGCTCACGCTGGCGGAGCCCTACGGGCAGCGGGGCATGCGCCTCCAGGTGACCATGCCGGTGCCGCCGTGCATGGTGGACACGGCGCTCTTCCCGAGCCTGCGGTTCTCGTCGTGCCCCATCGGGACGGCGCAGCAGGAGTTCGCCCTCGGGCCGAAGGGGGAATTGCGCCACTGCACGCTGCACACGGAGGCGCTCGGGAGCGTGGCGCAGGAGTCCGCGGCGGTGTTGGTGGAGTCCCCGAGGGTGGCGGCGTACCGGGACGTGACGCCCGCGTTCTGCGCGCCGTGCGCGCACCGGGAGAGCTGCCTGGGTGGTTGTGGCGCGGCGGCGGCGGCGGTGAGCGGCGACCCTCGGGGCCTGGACCCGGTGGTGGCCCAGCACGTAGACGACACCCTCCGGCAGCGGCTCCTCGCGGCCCGAGGGGGGACCGAGGTCTTTGTCCCCGTCGGGCGCCTGCGCGCGTCGAGGACCCCACCCGAGGCGCTCCCATGAACGACGACGACGAAGACCGCGCGGCGATCCTCGCGAGGAGGCGAGCCTTCATCGCCTCGGCGCTGGCCGGGGTGGTGCTGTCCGGGGAGGCCTGCCGGGGCCTCTCGCAGCCGTGCCTCTCCGTGGTGCCAATGGAGCCCCGGGACGCGGGGGCATCGCCTACGCCGTGCCTCTCGCAGATGCCAATGGACCCCGAGGACGCCTCGGTGGCGCAGGCCGCGGACGCGACGCCCGAGCCCGACGCGGGGGTTGTCACCCCGCCGCCCGCGCCGCCGGTGCCGTGCCTGTCCATCGCGGCGCCGCCGAGGCCGCCGAGGCCCCGCGGGCCGCCGATGGCGTGCCTCTCGGTCACGCCGAGACCGAACCCGCACCCCACGCCGTGCCTGACCTATCGCCCAAAGGGCGGCGAGGGCGGCGACCCGGACACCGGGGAGGGGTGAGCCGTGGCCCGACCGCTGCGCGTGCTGCTCCTGTGGCCGGGCACCACGGGCGCCGCGGCGGGGAACTTCGGCGTGCCGCAGCTCGTCACCATGGCCACCTACGTCGCCCACCACACCGGCGCCCGGGTGGACGTGGTGGATCTGGTGACCGAGAGGGCCCTCGGGACCGTGAGCCTGGAGCGCGTCTTCCGAGGGGAGGACGGCCGGGGCTACGACCTGGTGGGGTTCTCGGTGTACGCGTCGTACGACTACCTGAAGTGCGTCGCGCTGGCGGAGGTCGCGCGCGCGGTGCTCCCGTCGGCGCTGCTCGTCGCCGGGGGCTACCACGCCAGCGCGCGCCCGACGGAGCTCGTCCACGACGGGTCCGTGTTCGATGTGTGCGTGGTAGGCGAGGGCGAGCGCCCGCTGCGCGCGCTGGTGGAGCGCCTGGAGGGCGGCGAGCGCCCTCGGAGCGAGGTCCTCGGGCCCGACCCCATCGAGGACCTGGAGGAGCTGCCGCCCACGGACTGGTCGCGCCTCGAGCGGTACCGCGCGGTGGCGAGGACCACGGCCTCGCAGGCGCAGGTGTACCTCTCCCGGGGGTGCCCCTTCGACTGCGCGTTCTGCATGGAGCGGGCCAAGCGCGAGGTCTCCTGGCGGGCGTACTCCGTGGAGCGCGCCCTGGACGAGCTCCGGAGGCTCCACGCGTTCCTGGGCCTGGAGGCCTGGACGGTGTACCTCGCCGACGCCCTCTTCGGGATGAAGACCTCGTGGCGCCGGAGCTTCCTGGAGGCACTGGCGCGGGAGGCCATCCCCGCGCGCAAATGGTGGCTGTTGATCCGTGTGGACCTCGTGGACGACGAGGACCTGCGGCTCTTCGCAAGGGCCAACTGCGGGCTGGGCTTCGGGCTTGAGAGCGGCGACCCGGCGATGCTCTCGCGCATCCGGAAGGCCGGGAGGCTGGACACCTACCTCGACCGGATGGCGCAGGTGGCGCGTACGGCGCGGGCGCTCAACCTGCCATGGGGGGCCAACGTGATCGTGGGGCACCCGGGCGAGACCGAGGCCTCCCTCCGCCGGAGCGCGGCGTACCTGCGGGGGCTCTTCCTGGACCCTCAGGGCACCACGGGGTTCCTCTCGGTGGACCCCTATCGGTATTATCCCGGGTCGCCCATTGATCAAGAGAGAGGCGCCTGGGAGCGTGACACCGGCGCTGTTTTTCACCGTCCATCGTGGTGGCATGACGGCGACCAGGAGTTCCTCTCGGAGTGGGTGGACCCGTCCCGGGAGCTCACCTACCGCCGGCGCGAGGCGCTCCAGGCGGAGCTCCTCGGGCCGGTGCTCACGGAGCTCCCGCGGCACTACCGCTACCAGGGCGCCGAGCGGGGCTATTTCATCGGCGCGATCACCGAGCAGCTCGACAACCTCCGGCCCCGGGCGCGGCTGCACTTCGCCGAGCGGTACTACGCCTGGCAGCGCTACCTGCGGCGCCGCGCGGAGCCCGAGCGCGACGGGGACCTGGCGCTGCGGGAGGTGTGCCGCGCGGTGCGCGCCGAGGCCGTGGAGCTCGCGGCGCGGCGCTCGGGGGTGGGCCCCGAGGCCTGGCGCGGGGAGCCGTGGCGCCCGCTGCGGGAGGCACTGGAGGAGGTGCCCAGGGAGCGCTTCGTGCCGCTGGACGCGGTGCTGGCGAGCACCCGCGACGAGCCCGTGGCGGTGGACGCCACGGGGCAGAGCACGGTGTCGGCGCTGCACGCGTACCTGCGGGCGTACGCGCTGCTAGGGGTTCGCGCCGGGGACCGGGTGCTGGACCTCGGCTGCGGGACGGGCTACGGGCTGGCGCTCCTTTCACGGCTGGTGGGCCCCGGCGGGAGCGTCCACGGCGTGGAGGTGGACCCGGCGCTGGCCGCGCTGGCGGCGCGCAACACCGCGGGGTGCGGCAACGTCACGGTCTCCGCGGGGGACGCGACGGACCCGGCGGCGTGGGGCGTCGCGCGGCCCACGAGGGTGGTGGCGGGCTTCGCCCTGGAGGCGCTGCCGCCGTCCTGGGCGGGGCACCTGGGCGACCCCGCGGTGGTGGTGTGCCCGCTGGAGACGCCGGACGGGCAGCGCCTGGTGCGCGCGCGCTTCGCGCGAGGGTCGTACCACATCGAGTGGCTGGACGCGGTGCGCTACGTGGGCACCCGCCACGCGGTCACGGAGGCGGCGGAGACGGAAGAGACGGCGCAGCCGAGCGTCGCGACGCCCCGGCGGCTCCCGGTGGTCGGGAGGCCCTGAGCGCCCTCACGCCGCGCGGGTGCGACCCTTGGGCTCGGCGCCGGCCTTCGCCGGGGCCGGGCGGCTCTCGCGGGTGACCGCGTCGGTGTCCGCGGTGGCCTCGCCCACGCCCAGCTCGCCGCGCTCCTCCAGGACGTGCAGCACGTAGGCGATCTTGGCCCGCTGCGCGCGCCGCGCGTCGTTGTAGCTCCCCACGATGTCCTTCACGATCTCCTTGGCGCCCTGGAGCTTCGTGTCCGCCTTCGTCAGCTGCTCCACCTCTCGCAGCGCCGTCTCGGCGCGGATGATCTCCGCCCGGAGGCGGTCGCCGTTCATCCCCGACGCATCGTCCACGAACCCCGTCGGCAACCTCGCGATGATCTTCTTGATGTCCAACGCAGACCTCCAGGCGCTACAGTACCGGGACCGCAACGCCTGTCGACAATTCGGCAACGCCTCCGTGAACCTCCCCCGCGCGCCGCTCCCCATCGATGAAGCCCTCCCGGAGGCCCTCGCGCGCCTGCGCGAGGCGCGCGCGCTCGTCCTCGAGGCCCCGCCGGGCGCGGGCAAGACCACGCGACTGCCCATCGCCCTGGTCACCCAGGGGCTCGTGGGCGACGGCTCCGTGGTGGTGCTGGAGCCCCGCAGGCTCGCCGCGCGCATGGCCGCCCGCCGCGTGGCCGACGAGCTCGGCGAGCGCCCCGGGGACACCGTCGGGTTCCAGGTGCGCTTCGAGGAGGTCGCCTCCGCGCGCACCCGCGTGCGCTACGTCACCGAGGGCGTCCTCTCCCGGAGGCTGCTCTCGGACCCGGAGCTCCGTGGTGTGGGCGCCGTGGTCCTCGACGAGTTCCACGAGCGCCACCTCCAGGGCGACGTCGCCCTCGGGCTCCTGCGCAGGCTCCAGCGCTCCGCGCGCCCGGACCTGCTCCTCGCGGTCATGAGCGCCACCCTCGACGCCGAGCCCGTCGCGCGGTACCTGAGCGCCCCGCGCGTGCGCTCCGAGGGCCGCCGCTACGACGTCTCCGTGGAGCACCTGCCCCGCGCCGACGACGCGCCCCTGGCGTCCCAGGTGGCCTCCGCCGTGCGAGCGCTCCTCGAGGACGGCCTCGACGGCCACGTCCTGGTGTTCCTCCCCGGCGCCGCGGAGATCCGCCGGGCCCTCGCCGCGTGCGAGCGCCTCGCCCGGGAGTCCGACCTCGCCCTCGTGCCGCTCCACGGGGATCTCCCGCCCGCCGACCAGGACCGCGCCGTGGCCCCGAGCGCGCGCCGCAAGGTGATCCTCTCCACCAACGTGGCCGAGACCTCGGTCACCATCGACGGCGTCGTGGCCGTGGTGGACTCGGGCCTCGCCCGCGTGGCGGGCCACGCCCCCTGGTCGGGCCTGCCCACCCTCAAGGTCGCCAAGGTCTCCCGCGCCTCCGCCACGCAGCGCGCCGGGCGCGCCGGGCGCACCCGCCCCGGGCGCTGCCTGCGGCTCTACACAAAGCACGACCACGACGCCCGCCCGGAGCACGACGCCCCCGAGGTGCGCCGCCTGGACCTCGCCGAGAGCGCCCTGGAGCTGCATGCCGCAGGGGTGAGAAACATCAGTGATTTCGAGTGGTTCGAGGCCCCCTCGGAGGCCTCCTGGGGCGCCGCCGTGGCGCTCCTCGAGGACCTCGGCGCGAGGGGGCCCGACGGGCATCTCACGCCCCTCGGGCGGCGCATGCTGCGCCTGCCCGTGCACCCGAGGCTCGCGAGGGTGCTCGTGGAGGCCGAGGACCGTGGCTGCACCGGTCGCGCAGCCATCCTCGCGGCCCTCCTGGGCGAACGGGACATTATCGCAGAGCGCCGCGGCGCGGGCCTCTCGCCGCGGTCCGGCGCCGCCCCTCAGGAGCCCGCCACGCTGGACCCCGAGGAGCTGGTGGACCTCTTCGAGCGCGCCGCTTACGAGGGCCTGCGCCCCGACGCGGTGCGCGCCCTGGGGCTGGACGTGGGCGCCGTGCAGGCCGTGGACCGCGTGCGGCGGCAGTTGGAGCGCGCCCTCCGTCGCCGGGACGACGGCCCCCTCGAGGCTCTACGCCTGGCGCTGCTGGCGGGTTACGGTGACCGCGTGGGGCGGCGGGTAAAGCCCCACGAGTACGCGCTCGCGGGGGGCGGCTCCTGCGCCGTGGCGGGCGACCGCGACGCGGCGCTCACGGAGTTCGTGGTGGTGGTGGACGCCCAGGAGCGCGCCGAGGGCCGCGGGCGCCAGGTCGTCCTTCGGAGCGCCGCGCCCATCGAGCCCGAGTGGCTCCTGGAGCTCTTCCCCGACGCCGTGAAGGAGACCGACGACGCGACCTGGGACGCCGCCAACGAGCGCGCCGTGGTGGTCCGCAGGCTCACCTACCGCGCCCTGGTCCTCGACGAGACGCGCGCCCTGGGCGCGGGCTCCGCGGCCGCGTCGAGGCTCCTGGCGGAGCGCGCGCGCGCCGCGGGCCCCGGGGCCTTCACGGACCCCGAGGGCCTGGAGCGGCTCCGTACGCGCGTGGCCTTCGCGCGCGAGGCCCTCCCCGAGGCGGGCTTCGAGGCCCTCGATGACGCGCGCGTAAACGACGCCCTGGCCGCGCTCTGTGAGGGCCTCGCCAGCTTCCGGGAGCTCCGCGAGGCGCGGCTCCTGGACGCCCTGCGGGGCGCCCTCGGGGCCGAGCGCAGGCGCCTCCTCGACGCCCTGGCGCCGGAGCGGGTGGCGCTCCCCGGGGGGCGCTGGGTGGCGGTGCAGTACGAGCGCGCGCAGAGGCCCTGGATCGCGTCGAGGCTCCAGGACTTCTTCGGCATGCCGGTCGGTCCGGCGGTGGCGGGCGGGCGCGTGCCGCTGGTGCTGCACCTCCTGGCGCCCAACCAGCGCGCGGTGCAGGTCACCACGGACCTCGCGGGCTTCTGGGAGCGGCACTACCCCGGCATCCGCAAGGAGCTCTGCCGGCGGTACCCGAAGCACTCCTGGCCCGAGGACGGGCGCTCCGCGGTGCCCCCGGCGGTGCTGGGACGCAAGCGGTGAAAGTGCTGTAGAACCCTCACGGTGAGGCGCTTCGTGGTGATCGGTTCGCGGGCGGTGGCCTCGGGGCGCTTCCTCTACCAGGACCTGCCCGGGACCAGCGGGCGGCTGGACGTCCTCCTGCGGTGCATGCGCGCCGCGCTGCTGGTGTCCCACGGGGTGCGGCAGGACGCGGTGGTGTACCTGGTGCTCCTGGGGGGCTACGGCGCCCCGCGCTCGCTCCGGGTGGAGGGCGCCTCGGTGCGCTACCTCCGCCCCGACGAGCGGAGCCTCGCCACGCTGGTGCGCAAGGCCCTGGAGGAGCACCCCGAGGGCCCGGGGGTCACCGCGGTGAGGCCCGGCGTGGCCGTGGCCCGCGGGGGCCTCGACGCGGTGATCGCCGACGCGGGCGCATGCGCGTGGTACCTCCTGGACGAGGGCGGCGAGGACCTGCGCGAGGCGACCCTCTCGGCGGGGCCGAAGGCCTTCCTCCTCGGGGACCACCGCGGCCTCGACGAGGCGACGCTGGCGCGCGTCGCGGCCCTGGGGGCGTCCGCGCTCCGGGTGGGTCCTGTGAGCATCCACGCGGACGACGTGGTGGCCGTGGTGTCCAACGAGCTCGACCGGCGCGGGGTCTAGCGCGCCTACCGCGACACAATCCGCACGTTGTTGCACGCCACCGTGTCCCCCATGGTGCACGCCCGACGGAGGAGCTCCAGGCCCCGTGGCCGGTCCGTGGCGCGGCCGCGGCCCTCGGCGTAGCAGAGCCCGAGGTTGTTGCACCCCGACGCGCTCCCCGCCGTGCACGCGCGGTCGTAGAGCCCGCAGGCGCGCGCCGCGTCCACCGGCACCCCGCGGCCGTTCTCGTACGAAGACCCGAGGTTGTTGCAGTACCGGTCGTTGAGCGCGCAGCCCCGCTGGTAGAAGCCCAGCGCCTGGGCGTAGTTCGTGGCCGTGCCGCGCCCGTTCTGGTGCATCCAGCCCGCGGTGTTGCACGCCGACGCCTCGGAGAGCTCGCAGCCGCGGGTGTACGCCCGCAGCGCCGCCGGGAGGTTCACCCCGGAGCCCTGGCCCCGCTCGTAGCGGTCCGCTACGGTGCTGCACGCGCGCCGGATCCCGTGTTCGCACGCCTGCTGGTAGAGCTGCGTGGCTCGCTCGGCGTCCTGCGGCACCCCGCGGCCCGAGACGTAGAGCTCCGCGATGGCCTCGCAGGCCGCGTAGATCTCCGCGTTGCACGCGCCCTGGTACAACGTCGCCGCGCGGGCGTCGTCCCGCGCGACCCCGGTCCCCGCGGCGTAGGCCGTGCCGAGGTAGTAGCAGCCCTCCTGCCACTGGTGATCGCAGGCCTGCTGGTAGAGCCCCGCAGCGCGCCCGTCGTCCCGGGGCACGCCCCGCCCGCCGGCGTACATCTCCCCGAGGTTGTCACAGCCCTGCCAGAACTCCGCCGTGCACGCCTGCTGGTAGAGCTGCACCGCGCGGGCCTCGTCCCGGGGCACCCCCCGGCCCTCGGCGTACAGGGACCCGAGGTCCGAGCAGCCCTCGCCCAGGCCGCCCGTGCACGCCTGGTTGAAATACTGCGCCGCCAGCGCCTCGTTCCGGGGCACGCCGGTGGCGTCCCGGTGGAGCATCCCGAGGCTGTCACAGCCCTCCATGTTGCCGCCCGCGCACGCCTGCTGGTACAGACTCATCGCCTGCGGCGCGCTCTCGGGCACGCCGCGGCCGACGATGTACAAATCCCCGAGGTCGTTGCATGCCTGGAACTCCCGGCCCGTGCATGCCTGGTTCAGGAGCCTCGCGGCGCGGGCGTCGTCCCGCACCACGCCCTCCCCGGAGCGGTGCAGGGCCGCCAGGCGCGTGCACCCTCGGAGGAGATTCCGGTCGCACGCCTGCTGGTACCACTGCGCCGCCCTGGCCGGGTCCCGGGAGACGCCTCGACCCTGTTCGTACATCTCCCCGAGGCGCACGCACCCCTCCATGCTGTTGTGGTTGCACGCCTTCTGGAAGAACCCCACGGCCCGGGCGTCGTCCCGGGGCACCCCCCGCCCGCGGGCGTAGGCCTCGCCGCGCTCGACGCACGCGGGCGCGTGGTCGTGCTCGCAGTCCCTCGGAGGGTCCTTGACGAGCTCGGCCACCAGCACGCCCCCGCCCACGAGCACCCCCACCCCGAGCACCCCAAGGGCGGCCCAGAGCCAGCCGGGGACCCCGCCTCCACCCGTCTGCGACGCCTGCGACGGCCTCGGCGGGGCCTGACCCCAGGGCACCGCCTGGCCCTGGGCGTGCGTAGGAGGCACCCCCTGGGGCGCCCAGGCGGTGGGCGCGTGGGCGTTCGGGGTCCAGCCCTGGGGCCCTTGCGGCGCTCCAGGTTGCGACCCCTGCGGTGTTTGCGGCGACCACGCCGTGGGCTGCGGGTTCGACGTGGGAGGCCCCCACGCGCTCGGCTGCGGGGGAAAGGGCCCAGGGGTCTGCGCCCCCTGCGGAGGAAACGGCGTCGCCCCCGTGGAGGGCGGCGGCGTCCACCCGCCCTGCGACTGCTGGGACCGGGCCGATTCCACCGCCGCGGCGATCATCCCGAGGTCCGCCGCCACCGTGCGCGCCACGCCGGGGACGTGCCCCAGCTGCGTGCGCCCGAAGGCGTCGCGCATCCGCTCACGGAGGGCGTTGGCGTCCCCGTGGCGCTCCTGCGGCGTCTTGCGCAGGGCGCGCACCAGCTCGCCGTGGAGCGCCTGGGGCAGGTCCGGCCGGAGCCCCGTGAGCAGCGCCGGGATCTTCTGCTCGTGTTGTAGCGCCAGACCCCAGAAGGTCTCCTCCGCCGAGGGCTGCGCCTGGAGCGTGAGCATCTCCACCAGGAGCACCCCCAGGGAGAACACGTCCGTCCACGGGCCGATGGAGGCGCTCTGCCCCAGGGCCTGCTCCGGGGCCATGTACGACAAGGTGCCCATGAGCGCCCCGGTCTGCGTGCTCTGCCTCGCACCAAGCTGGGCGATGCCAAAATCCAGCACCTTCACCAGGGTCTCGGTCCCGTTGGACCGAAGGAGCACGTTGGCGGGCTTCAAATCCCGATGCACGATCGCCCCGGGCGACCGAAGCCCATGGGCCGCACCTACACCGGCACACACCTGGTCGAAGACCGGCTGGACGGCGCGGAGCTCGGGGAACTGCCGGGCGGAGCGGTAGCCATCGAGCCAGGCGGCGAGGGTCTGGCCCTCGAAGAACTCCATGGCGATGTAGTGCCGCCCGCCGAACTCGCCGCGGTCGAGGACGCCGACGACGTTGGGGTGCTGGAGGAGCCCGAGGGCGGTGGCCTCGTTCTGGAAGCGGGTGAGGACGTTGGCGTCGGCGAGGAACTGGGTCTTGAGGAATTTGACGGCCACGACGCGGCCCACGAATTTGCAGTCCCGGGCGCGCCAGACCTCGCCGAAGGCTCCATCACCGAGGCGGGCGTCGAGCTGGTAGCGTCCCTCGACGAGGGCGCCCGGGAGCAGGTTGGCGGCGGTCATTGCCTGGACGTTGTCGCACGGGGGCCGAGGTGTGGGCAACGACCCCGTTGGACTGGTACACCTGCCGGGAGAGCCCCCATGTCCTCGGAAGCGCTGATGGTGACGCCGACGCTGGTGATCCCTGGCGCGGACCTTCTATGGTCCGCGGCGAGGGCCTCGGGCCCTGGCGGACAGAACGTGAACAAGGTGGCCACCAAGGTGGAGCTGCGCTTTGACCTCCCGGGCACCCGCTGCCTGGACGAGGCGGTGAAGTCCCGGCTCCGGACGCTCTGTGCGGGGCGCCTGGACGCCGACGGCTGGGTGCAGCTCAGCAGCCAGAAGACCCGGGACCAGTCCCGAAACCTTGACGACGCCCGGGAGCGCCTCCGCGCGCTCATCCTGCGCGCCCTGGAGGCGCCCGCGGTGCGCCGCGCGACGAAGCCCTCGCGGGCCTCGAAGCAGCGGAGGCTGAACGAGAAGCGCCAGACGAGCGTCCGCAAGGAGGGCCGCCGCCCCCCGAAGGACCACGATTGACCGCGGGGACCTTTCCGTTTCCGTGGCGGGGCGCTCTCTCCGAGGGGGTGCTCCTGCGGCGCTACCACCGGTTCCTGGCGGACGTACGGCTCACGGACGGGCGCGTGGTGACGGCGCACTGCGTGAACTCTGGCACCATGGAGGGGCTGGTGCGGGCGGGCTCGCGGGTGTGGCTCCTGCCGACGCCCGGGGCGCACAAGAGGCTCCAGTGGACCTGGGTGATGACCGAGCTCGGGGGCCTGCGGGTGGGGACGGACACCACGCTCCCGAACAGGCTGGTGAAGGCTTTGCTCGAAGCGCGCTGGCTCCCTCGGCTGGGGCGCTACGAGAAGGTCACGCCGGAGCACGTGCATGCGCCCGGGAGCCGGGTGGATTTCCGTCTGGAGGGCGTTGGGCTGGTGCACGACCTGGAGGTGAAGAACTGCCACCTGGTGTACCCCGACGGGAGGGCGTACTTCCCGGACTCGATCTCCGAGCGGGCGACGAAGCACCTACGTACGCTGGCGTCGGAGGCCCGCCGGGGCCTCCGGGCGACGGTGCTCTTCGTGGTGCAGCGCGAGGACGCGCGCTCGCTGCGCCCGAGCCGGCTGCACGACCCGGCCTTCGCGGACGCGGCGGCGCGAGCCCACGCGGCGGGGGTGCGCTTCCGGGCGCTGCGCGCGAGGCCGGACGACGAGGGCCTCACGGTGCTGGACACGATCCCGGTGGAGCTCGCGGCGTACGACACCACGGCGCACGTCGGGTGGCGCGCGGCGCTCAAGCCCTGGAGCGGCTGGGAGCGACCGCCGAAGACGCCCGCCTGATGGCGCTCCTCGGGTGCGCGAAGAAGTGGAAACCGCAAGGGCGCAAGGGCGCAAGGAGAAGGGGGAAGAGGATTCTTCCGAGCGCGAGGACAGGGTATCGTTCCTACCCATGCGAGCGTTGGTGCTGCTCGGAGTGTGGTGTCTGGGCTGTGACCGCTCGGAGGCGCCCGCGGCGGGGCCCCCTGCCCCGGAACCCATCCCGACCCCTGCGCCATCCCGCACCCGTTGCGGGGTGCACGGCCACCCGGACCCCGGGCACGCGCAGTGCGTTTGTGACCCGCCCTGGAACGCCGTGACCATGGACGGGCGAGCGTACTGCATGCGCTGCCCCGACGGGATGGTGTTCCTCCCGGGCGGCACTTTCCGCATGGGGAACATTGTCAACGGTGGCGCGGAAGCTGTCGTGCCTGGAGCCATCGTGGTGGAGGTGGAAATCGTGACGAACGATGTTGGGGAGGAAGGCGCCGAGGCCGACGAGGTCTCCCACTGGGTCCGCCTCTCCAGCTTCTGCCTGGACCGCACGGAGGTCACCGTTGACCGATACCGCGCCTGCGAGCAGGCCGGACCCTGCGCTTCCGAACCGCGGCCCGTGACCGCCGACTGGCCTGGGATCTCCGCTCTGGACCGAACCCGCTATGCCCGGCTCTGCAATCTGGCCTGGCGAGGGGGCGAACCCTCGGACCGGACGCAGCACCCAGTCAACTGCGTGGACTGGGAGCACGCCCGGCGCTACTGCGAGGCCCGAGGGGCGCGGCTGCCCACGGAGGCCGAATGGGAGTACGCCGCGAGGGGCGTCGCGCGCAGACGCTTCCCCTGGGGCGCCGAGAATCCGACCTCCACGCGCGTCAATGCATACGACCAGGCCGCTGCCGCAGCCGACCGAGCAGAGGGGCTCTCGCCCGGACCGGTCCTTGTAGGTCTGACCAACGACCACTGGAGCGCTACAGCGCCAGTTGGTTCCTTCCCTGACGGCGACTCTGCCGAAGGCGTCCAGGACCTGGCAGGCAATGTCACGGAGTGGGTCCAGGACGGGTACTGGGCCTATGACACAGCCCCCAATCCTGACGCCCCCCTGATGGACCCACTGCCAGCGGGGGGCGCAGCCCCCGACGGCTGGACCCGCGTGCTTCGGGGCGGCGGAAGCGGCACCCAGACTGCGACCTGATTACGCGGGGCGGATCGCCGCGGACTCGGTGCGTCCGCACGCGATCCGAACGTCGGGTTTCGCTGCGCCTGCGGGCTGCGCGAACCACCGCTGGGACGGTGACCCGGGGCAGGTGAAGCCCGGAACCCCTTCTGCAAGGACCGCAGGCGGGCCCCCCGAGGCCGGGGGAGCCTTCTGCAGCTGTTGCAGAAGGGGTCCCCGGTCGCCGGAGGGGGCTCTTGCGACAGCTGCGGCCGGGGTCCCGGTGCGCGGGGGGTGGGACCGCCGGGTCTGCGTAGGGTACAACCGCGGCATGGCGACGTCGGATCGCGCGTTTCGGGCCCTTGCGACGGCGGAGCCGGAGGTGGTGGCGGAGCTCCTTCGGGCGGTGAAGATAGGGCTCGTGCCCCGTGGGGTGAAGCTGACGATGCCGGACCTCGGCCCGACGCGCCTGGACGCGCTGGCGGCGCCGACGGACGTGGACTGGGTGACACAAGCGGGCGCCGACCGGATCATCCACCTGGAGTGCCAGGGTTACCGGGACCACGCCTTCCGGGAGCGCTTGTTCTGGTACCACCTCGGGCTGGCCCTGCGGCACCGGCCCACGCGGGTGGAGACCGTGGCCCTGTGGCTGCTGGACCCGCCGTACTCGCAGCACGGCGGGAGGATCACCGTGGGCGCCATCACCGTGGAGGTCACCACCGTGATCTTGCCGAGGGTGCCCGCGGAGGCGCTCCTGGACCCGCCCAGCACCGCGTGCTTCGCCGCGGGGGTCGACGCCGGGATGCTCTCGGATGAGGCCCTCTGCGCCAGGGTGGCCGAGGCCCTGGTGCGCGGCAAGGCGAGCTGGTACCAGCGGCACATGGCCGTCGTTGCGGCGGCGATGGCGGGGCGCTACGATGCCATGGTGGCAGCCATGAGCAACGCCGGCATCGAGCCCGTCATCATCGAGGACCTCGTGCGCTTCGGCGAGGACCGCGGCCTGGAGAAGGGCCTGGAGAAGGGCCGGGAGCAGGGCCTGGAGAAGGGCCTCTCGGCGGTGTTCGAGCGGAGGCTCGGGCGCCCGCTGGGGGACCCGGAGCGGGGGGTGCTCCAGCGGCGGCTCCGGGCCCTCGGGGTCGAGGCCGTGAGCGACGCGCTGGTGTCGCTCGACGTGACCGCGCTCGCCGCGTGGCTACGGGAGACGTCGGCCTGACGGCGCCGCTGGTCTGCCCCGGGACCGCGACGAGCGGGAGCGACCCCGTCGCAGGCTCCGGGGTCCGCCGCGGGGAGGCGAGCGCAGGAGTCGTACCGCGACGCGTGCGTAGGTGACCGCGGGAGTTGACCCGCACCGCGGTGATACTCCTGTCTCTCCTCAATCCACCCGCGGCTACCGGTCCTTGAGCTGCCAGTCAAGCGGGCTCTTGCCCAGCTCCGCCAGGGCCTTGTTCACCGCCGAGAAGGGTTTGGACCCGAAGAAGAGCTTGGCCGACAGCGGCGACGGGTGCGCCCCCTCCACCACCCGGTGGCGCTTCCCGTCGATCAGCTTCGCCTTCTTCCTCGCGTAACCACCCCACAAGACAAACACCGCCGGGTCGGGCCTCGCGCTCACCGCGCGGATCACCGCGTCGGTGAAGGTCTCCCACCCGCGGTTGGCATGGGACGCAGGCGTGTGCGCCCGCACCGTCAGCACCGCGTTGAGCATCAGCATCCCCTGCTCCGCCCAGCCCAGCAGATACCCGTGGTTGGGCGCCTTGCACCCGAGGTCGCTCTTCAGTTCCTTGAACATGTTCTTGAGCGACGGCGGCGGCGGGACCCCGGGCTTCACCGAGAAGCACATCCCGTGGGCCTGGTTGTCGTCGTGGTACGGGTCCTGCCCCAGCAGCACCACCTTCACCCCCCGGAAGGGCGCCGCCCGGAAGGCCGAGAACACCTCGTCCTCCGGCGGGAACACCTGCTGGGTCTTGCGCTCCTGGTCTACGTAGGCACCCAGTGCCTTGAAATAATCCTTGGACAGCTCGTCCTTCAGCGCCTCACGCCAGTCGTCCGGGAGCTCCACCTTCATCGTCGCACCTCGCTCGACGCCCAGCAGTAATCCCTCTCGCCCCCGCGGTCAACGCGCAGGTGTCATTCCCTGTCCCGCCGCGGGCTCGGCCTTGCGGCCCTTGCGCGGCGCCCGGGGACCTCCGCCCGCGGGCGCCGGAGAGTCCGCGAGGCAGCAGCGGTTGCGCCCCTCGTGCTTGGCTCGGTAGAGCGCCGCGTCCGCGCGCTCGAAGAGCCCGAGGCGGTCCTTGCCGTGCCGCGGGAACTCCGCGACGCCCAGCGAGCAGGTCACCTGCAGGGGGCCCTTCTCCGTCTGGAACACCTGCCGCGAGAGCTCCTCGCGCACGCGCTCGGCGAGCTGCAGGGCGCCCTCGCCGTCGGTCTCTTCGCACACCAGCACGAACTCCTCGCCGCCGAAGCGACCGATCACGTCCGTCTCCCGGCGGCACCTGACCAGCACCGCCCCGAGGCCCTTGATCACCACGTCCCCCACCGCGTGGCCGTAGGTGTCATTCACCTTCTTGAAGTGGTCGATGTCCAGCACCGCCACCGCCAGGGGCCGGCCGAAGCGCTCCGAGGCCTTGAGCCGCTGGTCGAACTCGGTCTCCAGCGAGCGCTTGTTGAGGAGCCCGGTCATCGGGTCCGTGGTGGCCAGCTCCTCCAGCCGGTGCACGCTCTGGGCGTTGGCCAGCGCCACCGAGGCGTTGCCCGCCAGGACCCCCAGGAGCTGCCGGGCCCCCTCGGTGAAGCCGTTCCTGCGCCGGGACGCCAGCGTGAGCGTGCCGATCACCCGGTCCCTCACCACCAGCGGGAGGCTCAGCACCGACGCGCACCCGCCCAGGTCCAGCTCCCGCGTGAACACGAACTGCGTCCGCGTGTCGAGCTGGCCCTTGTACGGCAGCGCGTGGCGGGTCTTCGCCACGGCGCTCGCGATCCCCGCGTTGTCATGGAAGGAGAGGCCCCGCAGGCGCTCGCTCCCCTCGCCCTCGGCGTGCCGCACCCGGTGCTCTCCGGCGCGGGCGTCGTAGGTGGCCAGCACCAGGAGGTCGTGCTCCACGATGGCCCGGGACGCCGCCGCCACCGCCGCCAGCACCTGGTCCTCGACCCGGGCCTCGCCCAGGGCCCGGGCCGCCTGGAAGAGCTTCGCCAGGTCGTCCCGGGCGCGCTCCAGCCGCGCGAAGACCCGCTCGTTGTCAATGAGCCTCCGGGCCTGCAGGGCCACGGCCTCCAGCGTGGCCTGGTCGTCCGCGTCGAAGGGGTGGTCCTCCGCGCGGTCGGCCACCAGCACCCCCTTGACGCTCCCTCCATCGAGAATGGGCATCGCCGCGAAGGCCCTCACCCCGTGGGCGCCCTTGTAGTACGTGAGCCCGGCGTACTCCGGCCGGAGGTGGGCGAGCACCACCGGCCGGGCCATGCTCGCCGCCCCACCCACGGCGCCCACGCCAAACGCGATCGCCTCCTCGCGCAGCTCCACGTCGTCCGTGGCGGCCTCCACCAGCCGTAGCTGCCGGCCCTTGACGTCCGCCCAGAAGAGCGCGCAGGTGCGCAGGTGCATGGTGCGGCGCACCAGGACCAGGAGCCCCACGGTGGACGCGTGGATGGCGTCCAGGGAAGACTTGAGCCGGCTCTCGTCGTCGCGCTCCGAGGGGCGCGACGCGGGCGCCTGCGGGGACACCAGCCGGAAGGACTGGGCGGCCTCCTTCTGGCGCTGGCGCTCCTCGGCGAGGATCTTCCGGGCGTGGGTGCGCACGCGGTAGACCTCGGCGCGGGTGAGCCCGTGGTGCACGGCCCCCGCGGCGAGCACCAGGAGCACCCTCACGGCGCTCCCCGCGCGGTCCTCCAGGCCGTCCCGGGCGTAGCCCAGGCAGAGCTCCCCGAGGGCGCCGTAGCCCGCCAGCACCCACGTCCTGCGCGGGTCCGCCAGGGCGACGCCCAGGGCCACCACCAGCAACGGCAGCGCGGCAAAGGGGCCCGAGGCCCCACCGGTGGCGGCCACGGCGGCGTCGGCGCCGCCCAGGAGGAGCAGCGCGACGCCCGTATCCATCGGCGGGGGCGCGTCCAGCGACGCCCTCGGGCGGTTCACCAGGCGCTGCGCCAGGGCGGCCACCAGCAGCGCCAGGACGAGGGCGTCCCCGACCCGCGAGCCCGACGGGGAGAAGCCCCCGGCCGCGAGCCAGAGCGCGAGCACCAGGGCCGCCCCGGGCGCCGCCGCGCGGGCGTACCCTCGGCCCGCCCGACGGAAGATGGAGACCAGGTCCATGGCGCGCTCCGGGCCTTAGCACCCGCCGGGCTGGAGCTCCAAGAAAGCTGTACGGGCCAGCGTTGACGCGCGTGGTGGGATGTGTGTGCGTGAAGGACTAGCGGCCGTGGCGAGGGGGCACCTCGACGACGACCTCGTCCGGGCGGACCCAGCCGATGCCCTCGCGCACGGCGCGCTCGCGGGCCCTGGGGTCGCTGGAGAACGCTTCGAGCTCGGCCCGGAGTCGCACGAGCTGGCGCCGCAAGCGGAGATTCTCGGCGCGCTGGGCGGCGAGCTGGGCCGAGAGCCTGCGGTGCCTCGGGAGCCCGTTGGGGCCCAGGGCCATGACCGGGACGGCGAACACCGTGAGGGCCAGCACCATCACCGGGAGGGCCAGCACCAGCCGATCGCGTGGGGAGACCATCGCACCGGTCATACGCGACGGGCGCCAGGCGGGCGAAATTCCTGCGGTTCCCATTGCTTCTCCCGGGGCGATCCTGGACACTAGGCTCCAAGGCGGGTCCGTCGGCGGGATTACAGGGCGGGCGCGCGGGAGGGTGTGGTCGTGGCGGCATTCACGGGCGTGAAGGTCTTCTCGGCGACGAGGGCCAAGGACCGGGAGGAGCTGGGTGAGGTGGTCACCCGGTGGCTCCGGAGCAACACGGTGGAGATCGTGGACAAGATCGTGACGCAGAGCTCCGACCGGGAGTTCCACTGCCTCACGATCACGTTGTTCTACCGGGAGCCGGGCGCCGGGCCCTGACCCCGGCGGGCGCCGGGGTCACGGCTCGCACACCGGGTTCCTGCACAGGGAAGGGGCACGAAACGCCGCCGGGCGGGTCGTGCCCGAGAGCTCCACGGCCTCGATGACCACGCGCCCGTCGGAGCCCCGACCTCCGGCGCCACCGAGGCAGCAGGAGCTCCCCACGCTGGTGCCGCCGCCCTCGCCGCCGAGGGCCTCCACGGCGCCGGTGATGGTCACCCGCGGGGCGCGGAGCCAGAGGGCCCCGCCGGAGCCGCCGCCGCCGCCGCCGCCGTCGAAGCCCGGGGCCGCGTCGCCGCCGCGGCCGCCGTGGGCCACGAGGCGCCCTCCCACGCGGATGGAAGCGGCCACGATCATGGCCGCGCCGCCGCCGCCGCCGCCGCCGCCGCCGGTGCCGTTGTCCGCGCGGCCGAAGTCTCCGCCGCCGCCGCCGGAGCCTCCTTGAAAGCTCGTCAGGTCCGGCGCGCCATAGCCCACCCCGGAGGGGCCTCCCGGGTAGCTGCCGTCCTCGATGCGCGCGGCGCAGCACGTCCCATTGGCCCCGCGCGCGCCCGGGGAGGAGTACCCACCGCCGCCGCCGCCGGCGCCGGCCCCACGGAAGGAATCCGGGGGAGCGCCCCCGCCTCCGGGCCCGGCGCCCGGCAGGGCCGCGATGAACTCCGCGGAGGCGTTGAACCACCCGCCGCGACCGCCCGGTCGCCCGCCCCCGCCGCCGCCGGCGCCGCCCTCTCCGGGCGGGCGGTTGCCCGCCCCGCCCGCGCCCCCGGCGGAGCCCGACCGGTCCAGGGTGCCGTCCAGCACCACGGCGCCCTGGACGAGCAACCGGAGGGGGGCGTCTTCGGTGACGGTGACCGTCACACCTGCGGGGATGGTCACCCGGGTGAAGTTGTACGTCCCCCCGCGGAGGGTTCTGGAGGCCGTGGGCTCGAAGGCCCCATCGCGCCCGGAGCCACAGGCGCCACACGGGGTGCAGTCGGTGCGGCAGAGGGAGCCCGGGGCGTCGCTGTTGCGGGCGCCCTCGTCGCAGGCCTCGCCCGGGTCCAGCACGCCGTTGCCGCACTGGCACACGCCCGCCACGCAGGGCCCGACGGCGCAGGCCCGGCCGCAGGTGCCGCAGTTCCTGCGGTCCGCGCGCAGGTCCGCCTCGCAGCCGTCGCCCGCGGCGCCGTTGCAGTCCAGGAAGCCCGCCACGCAGGACAGCACGCAGGCCCCGCCGAGGCAGCCCGGGAAGGCGTTGGGCGCGGCGGGGCAGGCGTTTCCGCAGCGGCCGCAGTGACTCACGGTGACGCGGGTGTCCGCCTCGCAGCCGTTGGCGGCGTTTCGATCGCAGTCGCCGAAGCCCTCGCGGCATGCCCCCACGCCGCAGGCGCCGTCCGCGCAGCGGCCCGTGGCGTTGGGCGGGTCGCAGAGCGCGCGGCAGCGCCCGCAGTGGGCGAGGTCCGCCGCCAGGTCCGTCTCGCAGCCGTTGGTGGCCACCCCGTCACAGTCCGCGGAGCCCGCGCGGCAGGCGCGCTCGCAGCGCCCCGCGGCGCAGGAGGCCGTCTCGTTGGCCCTGGGCGCGCACGCGGCCCCGCAGGCGCCGCAGTGGGCCGCGCTGGTGAGGGTGTTCACCTCGCAGCCGTTGCCCACCTCCCGGTCACAGTCCTCGAAGGGCGCCGTGCACATCCCGACGACGCAGCGGCCGTTCATGCACGCCGGGGCGGCGTTGGGGGGCGCGCAGCGGGCGTCGCAGACTCCGCAGTGGGCGGCGCTGCGCTGGGTGTCCACGCAGGCCCCGGCGCAGCAGGTGAGGCCCCCCGGGCAGGGCCGGGTGGCCGAGCAGCCCATGGTGCACACGTTGCCCACGCAGAGCGTGCCCGCGGGGCAGTGCTCGTCCCTGGCGCACTCCACGCAGCGGTGGAGGGAGGTGTCGCACACCATGGCCCCGGAGGCCCCGTCGCCGCTGGAGCGAGGGCAGCCCTCGTCGCTGCGGCAGCCTGCCGCGCAGCGCCCGGAGCCCGCCTCGCAGTGGCGCTCCGCGGGGCACCGGTCGTCCGCGGGGTTGCAGCGCATGCAGCGCCCGGAGGCGAGGTCGCAGAGCTCTCCCTCGGGGTTGCCCGCGCAGTCCGGGTCCCGGGCGCACCGCGGCGCGGTGTCCGGGGCGGCGTCGGGGGTGTCCGCGGGCGCCTCCGCGGCGTCCATCCCGGCGTCCGGAGGCGCGGCGGTGTCGGGGGCGGCGTCGGGGGTGGCGTCCGCCAGGTCCTGCGCGGGGCGGTCGGTTGCGCCCGTGTCCTGCGCGGCATCGGCGGCCTGGCCGGTGTCCCCGGCGCTCCCGTCGGTGGACCCGCCGCACCCGGCGAGGGCGTACAGCGCCCCGAGGAGGAGCACGGATCGTTGTGTGCGATGGGGCGTCGGGGGTTTCACGGCAGGGCCTCCAGCGAGGTCCCAGGGTACACCCCGGAGGACGTAGGCTGCCACCGCGCGCGGGACCGCCGCCGGTCACGCTACCGCGCGAGGCAGGAGAGGGGCATCGCCGTCAGGGCGTCACCCTGGCCGCCGTCGCGCCGCGTGGCCAGCGTGGCGGCGAGCCAGACGGTCTGGCCACACACCACCAGCGCCGGGTGGTCCACCGCGGGCAACCCCTCCGGGGGCTCCACCCGCAGCTCCTGCGGGGCGCCTCGGGGGAGCGTCACCACCGCCGCGTGCTGGGCGTGGGCGCCCGTCGCGTCCGCCGCGAGGTACAGCACCCACACCGTGGAGCCCACCGCCGCCACGCTGTCCGGCAGCCCCGAGGGCGCCACCGTGAGCGTCGTGAGGGCCTCCCGCGTCGCCACCCGGAGCTGCACCGGGCCCGGCCTCACGCACAGGTCCGGCGCCAGGCGCAGGCACTCCCCCTCCGTCGCGACGGTGAACTCGCTCTGGACGAACACCGACGCCTCGCCCGCCGTCGCGCCCCTCGCGGCGGTGAGCACGTGACGGGCGCCCAGGGGCTCTCCCCGGAGCACCCCGGGCTCCCCCAGGCGCCGCACCTCCAACCTCGCGGCGCCTTCCCCCGCCGCGCGATAGAGCGCCCGGCGGCCACCGAAGTCGTACGCCAGGAGCTCCGCGGGCCACGCCTCCGAGGGCGCCGTCACCCCCGCGTCGCCGCCGGGCAGGAGCCCGAGCGTCAACGCGAACGCCCCGGACTCCGGGCGCTGGCCGTGGCGCGCGTGGGACGCCAGCACCGTCACGCTCCCGGGGAGCGCCTCGAAGGGCACCACCACCCCGAGCCCCAGGGCGTCCAGCGGCATCGCGCGCCCTCCCATCCGAAACGCCTCCGCGCCGGTGGCGGCCCACAGCTCCTCGTGCTCGGGGCCCTCGGTGGCGTCCACCCCGGCCAGCGGGGCCCTCCATGCCACCGGTCCCTCCACGCCGTCGGGGGCCACGGGGCCGAGCCTCGCCGCGGCGGTGGTCACCCGACGCACCGGGCCGAAGCCCTGCCCGGGCCCCGTCCTGCGCGCCACGCGGTAGAGCTCGTTGCCCTGGAGCGCGAAGAGGGCGAGCTCCCCGCCCCGGCACGCGGCCTCCAGGGCGTCCACCGGGCCGCTCCCGGGGAGGCGCGCGAGGGCAGCGTGGGACAGCTCCTCGGCGCACTGCGCGGGCGCCTCCCGCGCCCCGAGGGCCGAGTCCGGGGGGGACGCGGGGGGGGGCGCGTCGCAGCCCCGGGCGCAGCCCTGGAGGCCAAGGAGCGCCCCGAGCGCGAGGGCCCTGGTGCTAGTACCCTGAGGCGGAAGTGTTCGGGCGACTTCGTGCGCAGCCGCGTCGCCCTGCGGCGTCAGGTCTGCTCGCAAGGCCGCCAGCCTTGCTTCGCAGCCCTTCCTGGCAGGGCTTGCGTCTGCTTCGAAGTCACCTCGAAACTTCCGCCTCAGGGTACTAGACCTTCTCACGGGTGACGCGGCCCAGGAGCCCCTGGGGGCGCACCAGGAGCACCACCACCAGGATCGCGAAGACGATCGCCGGCGCGAAGGAGCTCGACAGGTACGCCGCCGAGAGCTGCTCCACCAGGCCGATGACCAGGCCCCCGAGCATCGCCCCGGGGATGTTCCCGATGCCCCCCAGGACCGCCGCCACGAAGGCCTTGAGCCCCGGCTGCACGCCCGTCAGCGGGTCGATCCGTGGCTGGTCCAGCCCGAAGAGAATGCCCCCCGCCCCGGCCAGCGCCGAGCCCAGCCCGAAGGTGACCGCGATCACCCGGTCCGTGGGGACGCCCATCAGCCGGGCGGCTTCAAGGTTCGTGGAGATCGCGCGCATCGCGCGGCCCACGCGTGTTTTTTGTACCAACAACGTCAGCGCCACCATGAGCGCCACGGCGGCCCCGAGGTCCAGGAGCTTGATGTTCGTGGTGGCCACGGGCCCGAGGTGCACCGAGGCCGTGCGCAGCGTGGGGGGGAAGCCCCGGGGCGTGCTCTTGAACACCAGCATGGCCACGTTCTGCAGGAGCATGGACACCCCGATGGCCGTCACCAGCGGCGTGAGCTTGGGGGCGTTGCGCACCGGGCGGTACGCCAGGCGCTCCAGGGTCATCCCGAGGAGGGCGCAGACGACCATCGCCGCGGCCACGCAGGCCACGGTCACGGCCACCGAGGAGCCCGCCTGGCTCGACGCGGTGATCCCGAAGAAGCCCGCGGTGAAGATGCCCACGTAGGCCCCCACCATGAACACGTCCGAGTGGGCGAAATTGATCAGCCCGAGGACCCCGTACACCATGGTGTACCCCAGGGCGATCAGGGCGTAGACCCCGCCGAGGGAGACGCCCTCCAGGACGTTGCGCAGGAAGCCCACCCAGTCCCGCCAGGCCCCCAGCGCCACGCGATAGAGGGGCCACAGGGCCAGGAGCCCGAGGGCCGCCGCCGCCACCTTCGGCCCCGGGGGGGCCGCGCGCGGAGCGGTCACGGATTGACCGTGGAGTGATACTGGAAGCCGTTGGCCTGCACCTGCAGGATCACCGCGGCCTTCACCGCGTCCCGGTGCTCGTTGAGGGTGATGCTCCCGGTGGCCCCCACGAAGTTCCGGGTGGTGGCCAGGGCGTTGCGCAGGGCCGCGTGGTCCGTGGTGCCCGCGCGGCGGATGCCATCAAAGAGCACCAGGGCGGCGTCGTAGCCCAGCGCCGCGAGCCCCGAGGGGTCCGAGTGGTAGCGCTCCCGGTAGCGCCGCACGAAGTCCCGCGCCACCGGGGTGGTGGCCGCGTCCACCGCGAAGCCCTCGCTGAAGTAGTCCCCGACGAGCTTGTCGTCGTCGTTGGTGGTGAGCGACGGGCCGCTCCAGCCGTCGCCCCCCAGGAAGCGGCCCTGGAAGCCCGCCCCGCGCGCCTCCCGGGCGATCAGCGCCACCTCGGTGTAGTACCCCGGCACGAAGATCGCCTCCGGGTTGTGGGCCATGATGGCGTTCAGCTGCGCGGAGAAGTGCGTGTCCCCTGCGCGGTAGGCCTGCTCGTCCACGATGCTCCCGCCGTTGGCCGTGAAGCTCTGCCGGAACGCCTCCGCGAGGCCCACGGAGTACGGCGCCCCCTGGTCCTTCAAGATCGCCACGCGGGTGAAGCGCAGCGTGCGCGAGGCGAAGTTGGCCATCACCAGGCCCTGGAAGGGGTCAATGAAGCACACCCGGAAGATGTGGTCCCCCACCTGGGTCACCGCGGGGTTGGTGCTCGAAGGGCTCACCATCGGGATGTGCCTGCGCTGGCACACCCTGCCCCCGGAGAGCGACAGCCCCGAGGCCACCTCGCCAAGGATCCCGATGGCGCCCTCCTGGTCGATCAAGCGCGTGACCGCGCTGGTGGCCTCGCTGGCGTCCCCCCGGGTGTCCTCGGCCACGAGGCGCACCCGCTGGCCCAGGAGCCCCCCGTGGGCGTTCAGGTCCTCCAGGGCCAGCTCCACCCCCCGCCGGGTGGAGATGCCAAAATCCGCCGTGGAGCCCGTCATGGAGGCGTAGAGCCCCACGGTGATCCCCTGGCGCTTGGATTTGCACGAACCGGCCAGGGCCGCGAGGACACCGACCGCGAGGAGCCATCGAGGTGTGCGCATTGCCTCTAGGCTTCTACCAAGCCTCGGGCCTTTAGGGGAGCCCCATGTACACCAGCAGGTCCCTGAGGTCCCGGTCCGAGACCAGCTCCGTGGCAAAGGGCGGCATCCTCCCCGCGTAGCCCAGGAAGCTCCCGTGCCGCACCTTCTCGATGGCCAGCACGCGGTAATACTGTGGCGTCCCGGCCGGGAAGGTGCTCGGGATGTCATCGTCGGCGTGGGCGGCCATGATTTCTTGTGGGAGCGCGCTCCCACAGGCCAGCCTCCCCCGGCCGGTGTTCACCTCCCCGTGGCACGTGGCGCAGGCCCGAAGCCACACCCTCGCGCCCGCCGCCGGGTCCCCTTCGGGGTCCAGGTTTCGCACCGTGGGGGGCCATGTCAAGCGCACCGGGGCGGTCCCCTCGGTGCTCCCCGCGGGGCTCAGGGACTCCAGCCAGGCGCTCAGGGCCTCGCCGGTGGGGCCGCTCAGGTCCTCGGCGTCCCCGAGGAGGAAGGTCACCCAGCAGCGCTCCACGGCCTCCCGCAGGTGCAGGGTCTCCCCGTTCCAGAACGACGGCCTGCGCGCCGCGCCCTGGAGCGGCGCCCCGGGGAGCACCCGGTCCGGGGCGTCCGAGGCCCTCACCGCGTGGCAGGTCATGCACGAGAAGCACGGGCGGTTGGTGCGCACCGCGTTGGGGTTCCTCGCCAGGGCCTCGCCCCTGGCGCTCAGGGGCTCGCGGCGCTCGGTGACCCCGCAGGCCACGAGCCCCAGGGCCAGCGCCCACCGCGCGCGCCTCACCGCCCGCCTCGCAGGAACACGATCGCGTCGGGGTAGCCGCCGACCTCGTAGCGGGCCTCCATTTCCAGCGTGTCCGGGTTGAGGGCCAGGACGCTCCCGGGCTCGATGCGCGTGGCGGTGTGCACCCCCTCGCACACGAGGTAGTAGCGCCCGTCGGGCCCGAGCGCCGCCTGGTGGGGCAGGGTGCATGCGCCCATCGGGAGCGCCACCGGGGTGAGCTCCGGGGGGCTCCCGAAGCGCACCTTCATCACCCCGTCGCGGCTCTGGAGCGGCACCACCATGGTCGTCCCGTCGGCGCTGAAGGCCGGGAAGTACGGCGTCCCCCCGAGGCGCCGGAGCGCCCGCGCGGAGTCCCACTGGCGCCTCGCGGCGTCGAAGGCCAGGAGCGGCGCGCCGCTCATGCCGTTGATGCACCCCACCCACACCGTGGCCCCGTCGGGGCTGATCCCGACGCTGTACGGCTCCATGGTGGGGCTGCCGCTGGCCGGGCGGTCCCGCAGGGGCACCAGCGTCACGTCCGCGGCCGCCACCACGTCCCGGGAGGTGTCTACGACGGCCAGGGCGTCGTCCCCCGGGCAGGCCGCGTACAGCGTGCGCCCGTCCGGGGCGAAGGCCATCCCGTGCGCGGCCACGCACAGGGGCACCCGGGCCGTCACCTGCATGGTGCGCGTGTCCACCACCACCAGGCGGGACAACTGTGCCTCGCGGTTGCCCACGTTGGAGAGAGCCCTCAACAGGTCATAGTGCGAGACGAACGCCCGGCGCCCGTCGGGGGAGAGCACGAGCTCCCCGGGGTTGGGCTCCACCGTGGCCCTGCCCTGGAGAGAGAAATCCGTCATGCTCCTGCGCACCAGCACCCCGGCCACCTGGGAGCTCCCGTGGGCCGCGTGGGGCCCCGGGGCGATGGCCGGCGCGGGGAAGCTCAGGGCCGTGAACACCGCCCCGTCGGCGAGCCCGAGGTGGTGAGGCCCGTTCTCCGCCAGGGGGACGATCCCCACGGCGTAGGTCCCCACCACCGTGCGCGCCGTCAGGTCCAGGAGCGAGAGGGAGTTCCCAAGGCTGTTGGACACCACCGCCACGGGCCCCGAGGGCATCGCCCAGCGAGGGCCCCGAGCGCCCCACGCCCCGCCGTCCGGGGCGTCGTACACCACCCGCTCCTCGGGGCACCCTGCGAGCGCCCCACACAGAAGCCACCAGGGTCTGTACCTCAAGCTCCGACCTCCAAGGGTAACCACCTCCCGTAGCCTACGCACCGGTGGTACGCCGGTCACGGCGGCGACGGATGGATGCAAACCCCACGCACGCCAGCGCCAACGCCCAGGGAGAAGCTCCCGCCGTTGCGGTGCGGCACCCACAGCCCCCGGTGGTGTGGGTAGGTGTGGCAGAGCCCCCATCGGGGGTCTCCGTGGTGGTGCTCTCTCCGGGGCAGGCGCCGAGGGCTGGGAGGCCCTGAACCCTGCGGGTGCCCAGGTCCAGGGGGGTGTTCCAGTTGCCGGTGTTCTGGTTGTCGTGGCGGAAGGAGGCCCACTGGACGCTGCCGTTGCGGGCGTCGCCCGGGGTGCGCCAGGCCCAGAGGTAGCCCCCTCGGGTGCCGGACACCACGCTCATGGCGCCGTCGCCGGTCAGGTCTCCGACGGCCACCGAGGGGATGATCCATTGGCCCGTGAATTTGGGCCACCCGGAGGGCTCGCGGCCGCAGGCGTCCAGGGCGCGGAGGTAGTACCCGCCGGTGCCAAGGAGCACCTCGGGGTAGCCGTCCCGGGACACGTCGGCGATGGCGGGGTTCACGAAGAACGTATAGTCCTCGATGACCTGCGGGAAGCCCGGGAACACCCTCCCGGTGGTGCCGTTCCAGGCCGCGAGGAGGTGATCGAAGGGCCGGGCCACGCCGCCTCCGGCGAGGGTGATCCCGAGGTCCAGGGAGGCGCCGGAGACCGTGTAGTCCGCGCGCCCGTCGTTGTCGAGGTCGCCGAAGGACCCGAGGGAGAAGGCCGGGATGAAGCCCACGGTCTGGGCGTTGTAGTTGGACAGCCTCCCGCGCTCCGACGACCGGATGGTGGCCAGGGACGCGAGCTGCGAGGGCGAGGGCCTGGCGGGGTGCGGGCCCTGCACGCCGCGGGCGATGAGCACGGTGCCGTTGGCGGTGCCGGAGAGGGCGACCTCGTCGCGGCCGTCGCCGTCCACGTCGGCGAGGGCGGGCGACGAGGACACCCCCTCGCCCACCAGCGGGAAGAAGTTGTACGAGTTGTAGGGCACGGGCCAGTTGGGGTGGAAGGGCCCCCCCGGGTGGCGGTTGCCGTCGGCGTACACGGCGTACACGGCGCCCATGTTGGGGTCCCCGGCGAGGCGCTCGCTGGAGACGGCCACGATGTCGGGCCTGCGGTCGCCGTCCAGGTCGCCGATCCCGAGGGCCCCGAGGGCGCGGTTTCGCTCGGTGCGCTCGCGCTCGGGCGTCCCCGGCGGGTCGGGGAAATGCAGCACCACGGGGAAGCCCTCGCGCACGGAGGCGTCGCGGCTACTCAGCACGTAGAGCTTGCCGTCGAAGGCCGGGAAGAGCACCTCCAGCGTGCGCTCGGCGTCGCCGTCCAGGTCGTAGAGCACCGGGGCGCCGAAGATCCCTCGCGCCAGGATGGCCCTGGGCGAGGTCATCTCCGAGGTGACGTCCGGGAGCGTAAAGGGGAACCCGTGGGCGTACGGGGTGCCGTCGTGGTTCCAGACGTGCACCACCCCGTGGTAGCTGGCCACCACGACCTCCAGGTCGCCGTCGCCGTCGAGGTCGGCGATGCCCGGGGTGGCGACGATGGGCTCGTACACCGTGTCCGGGTCCACGGCGCGGCCCTCGCCGGTGTAGGCCCTGGCGCCGCGGTAGAGGGGCGTCCGCCGGGGGTCCAGGCCCTGCATGAGCCCGGTGTGCACGGGCCACCCCGGGAGCTCCGTGGCGTCCGCCCGGAGCGCGTGGACCACCCCGTCGGCGGTGCCGTAGACCACCTCCCGGCGGCCGTCGCCGTCGAGGTCCGCGAGCTTGGGGGAGCTCTCCCCGGAGGCCACCACGTCCACCGGGAAGCCCGGCAGCACCGTGGGGTCGCGGTGCACATAGAACGCGCGGCGCGTCTCGCCCGGGACGTCCCCGACGGCGCCGCCGTAGTGGGCCGTGGCCCGCACGCGCACGGTGATGGTGTAGCGGTTCTCGCGCTCGCCGGGGTTATCGATCCGGAGCGCGCGCAGGTCCAGCTCCGCGAGGGTGCCCGTGAGGGGGGCGGTGACGTTGCGCTCGGCGCGGAGCATGCGCCACTGGAGGGCCGTGGGCTCCACGCCCGGGGCCCACTCGATGGCGTAGTCAAAGCGCTGGGCCCCCATGGCGTTGGCGGTCCTGCGGGCGGCGATGGAGCCCTCCAGGCGGAGCGTGCGCTGGGCCTCGCGGTCCGGGTCAAAGACCGTGAACCACCGGGGGGAGGTGAGGTCCACCTCCGGGGGGATCCGCCGGTCGCGCACCCACTCCACGGAGCGCCGGGCGTTGGTGCGGCCGTACCCGAAGCGCTGGTCCCAGCCGGGCTGCGAGGGGTACTTGGTCGGGTCGTAGTTGAGCGCCGTGGGGAGGCTCTCCGGGACGTAGATGTCGTCCGCGGTCATCATCAGGAGCTGCCTGGCCTCCTCCGCGGAGAGGGCCGGCGAGAGGTTGCTCTGCAGGGCCTCGGAGTACAGGAGCCCGGCCATCCCGGCGCTGAAGCCCGTGGCCGCCGACGAGCACGACAGCGCCGCCACGGAGAGCACGAGCTGGGCGCCGTAGTTGGTGCAGTTGTTGAAATTCAGGAACGTGGTGGATGCGTTGAGGGTGGCGCCGTCGTAGCGCACGGCGTGGACGTACACCGTGTGGTTGTTGGTGCCCGGGACGTTGTGGTGCCGGGAGTTCTCGTCCGCGGCGCTGGCGATGATCACCGCCCCGTGGCGCCAGGCGTAGTCGTTGGCCCGCATGGCGAAGGCGCTGTTGTCAATGGTCCCGAGGGCCTCCTGCACCACGCTGGCGCCGCGGTCCACGGCGTACACGACCCCCTGGGCGTAGTCGTTCACGTCGGTGATGAAGCTGTCCCCGACGCGCACCGGCATGAACATGCACCGCGGGCACACCCCGGCCATGCCCTCGCCGTTGTTGGTGGCCGCGGCGGAGTCCCGGGCCTCGCCGGTGCCGTGGCCGAAGTCCGTGTCATCGAAGGCGTCGTTGTCGTCGTGGAAGAAGTCCCAGCCGCAGATGTCGTCCACGTAGCCGTTGCGGTCCGCGTCGGTCCCGTCGGAGAACACCCGCACGAGGTCCCCGGCGTCGAGCACCCCGTTGCCGTTGGGGTCGTTGGGCCGGCCGTCCGTGCCCTGGCACCGCAGCGGGTCCCGGGGGGTGGCGGTCCCGCAGGGGACCCTCGGGTCCTGGGCGTAGTCCGTGATGTTCACCACGCCGTCGCCGTTGGCGTCGTACGCCGTGGCCCCCTGGGGCATGGGCAGCTCCGCGGTGTGGAGGGCGGCCTTGGTGATGAGGTCCCGGTTGTCCCACCGGATGCCCGAGTCCAGCACGGCGATGAGCACCCTCGGGTCCCCGATGGTGACGCCCCAGGCGCGGTCTACGTGGTTCCCGGTCCCGAGGTTGACCTCGTCCGTGCGGAAGCCCGGCAGGGCGATGTTGAACCGCGGCACCCAGGACCACAGGTACCACTGCCCCCGGCGCCCGCCGTCCATGCCCCGGGGCGGGGCGTACTGGTAGTCCGGGTCGTTGGGCCAGTTCTCCGGCCGGGAGAGCTCCTCCGGGGTGGCGTCCTCCCGCGGAGGCCAGACCGCCAGCGCGGGAGGGGCAAGGAGGACGAGGGAGGTGAGAGCCGCCAGGAGGGAGCCACGCCGCAGGGCCATGGCCGGGATTCTATGCGTTCCTTCCGGGGTTTCACCCGGAAACCGCGGTCACCGCGCGGCGGGCGCCACGGTGAGGGTCATCCGCTGCGAGGTGGGGGTGAAGGTGTTGTCCGACTCGCCGTCGGCGACGCGGTTGGCGTCGTGGTTGTACTCCCAGCCCAGGTTCACCCGCATGGCCACCAGCACGTCGTTGTAGCTCCGGAAGCGCCCGTCCAGGAAGGCCACGGTGAAGCGCGCGGTGGAGAGCCCGGAGCCCTCCAGGTACACCGGCAGGCCGTTGGTCACCGTGTCCAGGTTCCGGGTGCCGCCCGGGTGCATGGTGAAGTACTCGTTGTAGTAGTTGAAGCTCACGCAGGAGTTGATCTGCAGGATCTGGTACTGGTTGGCGAAGTCCATCGCGCTGAAGTTGCGCGAGTCCAGCGGCCCGGCGCCCAGGTGCGAGTGGCCCGTGTACTGGAACACGTCCGCGTCGCGGAAGGCCTGGCGGTAGCGCGACACCGCGCCGGAGGAGAAGCTCTCCTCGTCGCCGTAGTACGCCCGCACCTCCAGGGTGACCATCTTGGTGGCGCCGTTGATGCTCACCGTGGCCGGCGCGCTCAGGGTGACGGTCTTGTCGCGCCACTGGCGGATCACCGTCCGGCGGAACTCATTGCGGTCGGAGAAGGACACCTGCGAGGGGTAGCCCGTGCCGTTGTTGATCCAGCCCGCCACCTGCAGGGCCGTGACGCCCGTGATGTTCATCCCGCGGAAGCTCACCGCGGTGAGGTCCGTGCCCGGCGCGCTCACCCGGAGCTCCGGCCGCGCCTGGAGCACCGTCTGGAGGAACGCGAAGAAGTTCCGCGCGCCGTAGTCGTTCGGGTCGTCGTGCTTGTCCTCGCCGAAGAAGCTGTACACCACCAGGCGGTTGTCGTCGAAGAGCCGGTGGTAGTCCGGGTAGCGCGTCTCCTGCCGGGAGATGGTCGTGAGCTTGATGGAGATCGGCGTGAACCACCGCGCCGCCTCGTCCACGGTCACCTGCCGGTCGGCGTCCTCAAGCCGCCGACGCTGCGCCGTGATCCGCGTGGTCTCCGCCGTGATCCGCTGCTGACAGGCCGACAGGTGCGGCTCGAAGTTGTACCAGATCCCCGAGGCCCCCCAGTCCCGGTGCTCGCTCTGGCAGTCCTGCACGATCTCGCTGGCGTGGCTGTTGTAGTCCCCGAAGAGCGTGGTCGTCGGGAAGGCCCGCCGGCGCGCGTAGCGGTTGTGCACGATCGCCCGGTCCGTGTACCGGAAGCGCACCCGCTGGAGCTGCCGCACCGGCGTCTCCGGCCGCATCGGGTCGATCACGTCCACCGTGTCCCGCCGCCACGTGGACACGTCAATGAAGCTCGTCGCGTTGGCCCCGTCCAGCCGGTTGCCGAGCCCGATGTCCTGGGCCTTCATGGCCCCGAACAGCGGCCGGAGCTGCTGGATCATCGCCCGCTTGATCTCCGACTCCGACGCGTTGGTGCTCACCAGCACGTAGCTCTCGATGGTCGCGTTGCGCCCCACCGCGTTGGCGCCGATGATCTCGTCCGGGTCGCTCCCCTCGGGGTCCACCAGGTCGTCCCCCGCACAGCCCGCAAGCCCTAGCGCCGCCACCCCCGCCAGAAGCCCGAACCGCGTACCCGAAAACATCGTGCGCATGGTTTCTTTGCTCCCTCCACCGTACCTCGGAGTACCTTGTCTCCGGTGTAGGTGTGGGTGCGGTAATGAACCCTCTTGTCCCCCCCGTCAAGAGAAAATTTGACCTCTGAGCACATTTCGTACAAAGGGCGCTTGCCTGGGTGGGTGTAGGTGTATGTAGGCAGGTGTCGGGAGGTGCGTTCAGGCTGCGACGGCGACGGGGCGCAGGAGGCGCTCCAGGCGGGACCGGATCTTGTGCTTCTTGGTGTAGACGGTCTTGACGGAGATGCCCATGGCCTCGGCGACCTCCTCGGGGGAGTGGCCGTCGACGAAGTAGAGCCTCACGAAGATGCGGTCCCGGCGGGAGAGGGTGGCCACCATCGTGGCGACGCGGTCGCAGTCCTCGCGCTGGGCCACGCGCTCGAAGGGGGACTCTTCGTGGGTGGGGCTCTCCTCCACCACGCTCAGGGGGTCGCCCATGGGGTGCCGGGACACGGCCCGGAGGTAGTCCCAGGTGCAGTGGATGGCCAGCATGCCCACCCAGGTGCCGAGCTTGTTGCCGCGCTCCACCTGGAAGCTCCGGAGCTTGTGCATCCCGTTGGCCATGAGCTGGGCGTAGAAGTTCCCGTACACCTCGTTCACGTCCTCAGTGCCCAGGACGTGGGTGAAGCGCACCGCGACCTTGTGGATGCAGCACCACACCAGGCGGTCGTACCGTCGATGGAACTCCCTCCAGGCGGCCTCTTCGCAGGCCAGCATCCGGTCCAGGAGGGTCGCCTCGGGCAGGGTGCTCAGGTCTCGTCGGGGGAGGTGCTTCATGGTGTTTTCCGGCTTCCGTTTGGGAGACTCCCCCGGTGCACCGGACGTACCATCCCGAGAACCCCCAACCGGCGTTCCCACCCCTAGAGAAAAACCCGCGAGATTCCCAGGTTTTCCCTGGGCCCCGTCAACGTTGGGTTACACCCCTCGGGAACCAGCACCCACCGTCGGGGTGTATCCAACGGTTCGTGGCCGGGCCTTCACGCCCGGCGCCGTCGCCGATGGCCAAGAGCCAGCACCAGGAGCCCCCCCAGCGCCCCCGCGCGCCCCGTGCGCACCCCCGGCGCGGCGCGACAGGTACCAAGCACCCTCGGGCCTCCGGGGAGCGTGGCGAGGCCACCGTAGGGCGTGCTGTTGCATCGCTCGTCGGGCGCCTGGCGCTCGGGATAGATGTCGCACATCCCCGCGGAGTCGTCCGCGGTGAGGTCCCGGCGGATCTCCCCGAGGCCGGCCTCGGGCCACCTGACCGCGCGGTCGTTGTCGCTGTGGGCCAGGCCCAGGAAGTGCCCGAGCTCGTGCGTCATGATGGTCTGCAGGTCCGCCGAGCCCATGTCCGTGATGCGCGTGGTGGCGAAGACGAACCCGTTGGGGTTGGCCGTGTTCTCGCGGGTGTTGAACTCGATGTCCGCGTCGAAGATCTCGCCGGTGAGGGCGTCAAAGGTCACCACGGTGATGGCGATGGTGCCCTGGCGGTGCGTAGGGTCGTCCTCCCAGCGGAAGCGAAAGCTCAGGGTGTTGGAGTTGGACCCTCGGGGGTCGTAGCCCGTGGGATTCCAGGTGCTCCCGAGGGGCAGCACCCGGTAGTACGGCATGCCGCCGCCCTCGGCGTTGCAGGGCACCCGGGCCCACGCGTCGGCCCCCGCGCGGGCGATGGACGCGAAGGTCCCCATGGGGATGTCCGCGGGCGTCCGGCCGTTGTACAGCGTGTAGCTCGTGCAGCGGTTCTTCCACGCCAGGGGCACGCCCATGCTCACGCACTCGCCCAGCATGGACGGCCTCACCCTCGCCGTGGTGGTCCGGCAGAAGCCCGACGCCAGGGACCCCCCGAGCGCAACGGACAACCCCAGCGCGACGAACCCCCGCCTCACGGCCCCGCACCCTGGATCGCGCGCACCAGGCGCTCCAACGGCACCGTCACCGCCGCGCGGTGAGCGCCCGTGACCACGCCGGGGGCGCCGCCCTGCGAGGGGCCCGGGGGCGCCGCCTCCGCAGGGAGCGTCAGGTCTCCGGGCACCGAGGCCAGCACTCCGCCAGGCCCCACGCTCACCGACACCGCCGCCGCCGTGAGGTGCGACAGGTACCTGAGGGTGCCCGCCCCGGGCTGGAGGAAGAGCACATACGCGCCTCCGTCGGTGAACACCGGCGCACCGGGCACCACCTGCCCGATGCGCCCCACGACCCCGCCGGGCGTGGTCACCAGGATGGCGCTCCGGGGGATGAGCCTGCCGCGCAAGACCGAGGTGACTTCGAGCTCCGTGTCCGTCACGATCACCCGCCCGTCCCAGCGGGCGTGGGACCTGCGGGCCACGGCGAGCACCACGTCCTCCGAGCGGCGGGTGAGGGCCTCCACGGTCACCCGCTCGGTGGTGGTCCCGAGCGCGCCCGTGGGCGCCAGCCACAGCACCAGCGGGAGGAGCACCGTGACGAGGGACGCGCGCCGCACCCGCCCAGCGTACTACCGCTTCGCGCGCCGCGCGAGGAGCTCCAGCACCTCGTCGGCGCCGCGCTCGGCGGCGTCGTACATACCCGTGTCATGGGGGCCGTCGCGGTCCGCCTGGAGCTTGAGGAGCACGTTGCGCCGCGCCGCCAGGATGGTCGCGCGGCTCACGGGCCAGTCCCTCTCGGAGATGTCCGCCTGGAAGAGAAAGAAGCGCCCGTCTTCGCTCAGCGCCGCAAAGGGCGACAAGGTCGGCGCCGTGGGCGCCTGACCGTCCACCGCCCGGGCCCCCTCGGCACCTACGGGAGCCCCCCACACCACCGTGTCTTCACCCACCCCAAGACGCTCCAGGTCCAGGGCGGGTGTAAGTGGTTGTGTGCGAGAACCTACAGACACCTCGGTTGCAGGCAAAGGTGGGTCTTCCCTGGGGACCAGGGCCCAGGCGCTGCCGAGGAAGGTCTCGACGATGTCCAGGGCGCGCTCGGGGAGGGAGTCGCGGCCCTGGAAGGTCATCCCTGTACAGACGCACAGGTCCGAGCGGGCGAGGTACCACAGGACGCACCGCAGGGCGGCGGTGAGCCCCGCGGCGCGGCGGCGGGCTTCGAGGTCTCCGCGGTCGAAGGCCACCCGGAGGTGATCGAGGTCCAGGCCCACGGAGACCGCGCATGCGCAGAGGTGGAGGGCGCCGTCGACGTCTTCGAAGCGGGACTGGGGCTCGCGGTTGACCTGGGCGATGCCGCTCTCCTCCAGGTCGGCGTAGGCGAGGCCCAGGGCGCGGATGGTGGGCTCGGCGCGATCGAACTCGCGGTCCACGGCGGCCCGCAGCGGGAGGGAGAGCTCCGAGGGCCAGCGCCCGGCCTCCACCACGGCCTTGAGCCGCAGCACGCCCAGGAAGGCGTCCGAGGGCTCCATGCTGAACGCGAGGGCGCGGGCCACGGGGGCACAGTACCCGACCGGCCCCGCCGGGACAAAGCCGCTACCAGCCTACGGACCGGCGGTCGAGGTCGTTGCGGAAGGCGAGCACCATGACCACGGCGAGGAACAGGAGCCCCAGGGCGGACGCGGCCTGGCGCACCCAGAGGGGCACGGGCCTGCGCAGGGCGGCCTCCACGGCGAAGAAGAGCAGGTGCCCGCCGTCCAGCGTGGGGATGGGCAGGAGGTTCAGGAGCCCGAGGTTGATGCTCACCAGGGCCATGAGCCACAGGAAGCCCCAGACGCCCTCCCCCGCGGTGCTCCGGGTGACATCATAGATCATCATGGGGCCGCCCACGGTGGACAGGGGGACGCGGCCCTCGACCAGGCGCAGGAGCCCGAGGGCCGTGAAGCGCAGGGCCTCGGAGGTCTCGCGCAGGGCGCTCCGGAGCGCGTCGGACACGGGCGACGGCGACGGGATGCGCGCCTCGGCCACCATGGGCACCCAGTGCTCGGTCTGGAACGACGGCCTGAGGAGCGCCTGGCCCAGCTCGTCCACGAAGCGCTCCGGGCGCACCGCGAAGGCCCCCTCGGCCTCTCGGCCCTCCAGGGCGAAGCGCACCGTACGGAGCCTGCGCCCGCCCGTAAGGAGTGCCTCGCGGACGCGCTCCCAGGACACCTGCGGCCGCCCGTCCAGGCTCACGATCCTGGCGCCTCGGCGCAGGCCCATGCCGTGCTCGGGGCTCTCCGCGGGGACGTCCGAGACGTAAAGGTCGGCACTCTCCAGGCCCGTCCTGCGGGCGCCGTCTCCGGTGCCGGGCTCCGGGGTGAGCTGCGCCAGCCCCGGCTCCAGGAGCTCCAGGTCCCCGAGGCCCCCGAGGGCGCCCTCGACCCTCCTCGGGCGGAGGTACCCGAGGGGCACCGTGGCCCCACGGGACTGATGCATGGCTCTTTCAAGGTCCAGCATGCGCCGGACGGGGGTCCCCGCGTACATGATCACCAGGTCAAAGGTCTTGAGCCCCGCGGTGGCGGCCGCCGAGCCCTCGCGCACGCCCACCACCGGCAGGGCCATGCCCGAGGCGATCCCCGCGCGTCCTACGCGCTCCACCACGTCCAGGGGGCGCTCCAGGGTGACCTCCTCGGGGGTGAGCTCCACCGTGAGGGGGTGCCCCTCGCGCTCGAGCTCCAGCCTGACGGCGACGCCCGGCGAGGCCGCCACGGCCTCTCTCAGCGCCTCGAAGGACGCGATGGCGTGTCCGTTCGCGCGCAGCACGCGGTCCCCCGGGAGGAGCCTGCCCTCGGCGGGGAAGCCCGGCACCACGGTGCCGATGACGGGTGGGGTGAGCTCGGTGCGTCCAAGGAACACCACGAAGTACAGGAGTATCGGGAAGGTGAGGGAGAGCACCGGCCCGGCCAGGACGATGACAAAGCGCTTCCACAGGCGCTGCGAATGGAACGCCCGGGGGAGGTCCTCGGGAGGGATCGGGTCGCTCGGGTCTTCGCCGAGCATCTTCACGAAGCCCCCGAGGGGCACCAGGGACACGCAGTAGTCGGTCTCCAGGTGGCGAACGCCAAAGACCCTGGGGCCGAAGCCCAGGGAGAACTTCAGCACCTTTACGTGGAAGACCTTGGCCCACACGAAGTGCCCGAACTCGTGCACGAACACGAGGGCCCCGATGAGCGCGATGAACCGGGCCAGGTCGTCCAGCACAAGCCTAGGGCAGCGATGCTACCACTTCCCTGGCGCTCACCACGGCCCCGAGGGGCACCGAGGTGACCTCCCGGGACCCCTCGGCGCGCAGGTCCACCCAGGCCTCGGTGCCGCGGGCGTACACCGCGCGGGGCACCGCGGTCACCGCGCGGCGCAGGCCCGCGTCCTCCACCTGGAGCGTCACCAGGGCGCCCGCGCGCAGCCCCGCCTCCAGGGCCCGGAGCCGCTGAGGAAAGGCCCCGAGGCGCACCACCGCCCCCGGGAGGCGCAGGGGCCCTCCCGCCTCGCCGGCCCGCTGCCCGAGGTTCCCGAGGCGCACGACGCCCTCGCAGCGCGCCAGGCACGCGCGGAAGAGCATGGCCGCGGCCAGGGCGTCGGGGAGCGCCCGGTGGGTGGGCGCCTGCGAGAGCTCGAGGTGCTCCACCAGCGCGGCCAGGCTGTACCTCCCCGCCGAGGGCAGGACGCTCCGGGCCAGGAGGCGCGTACAGACCAGCGGTTCTTCGGGGGGTGCCAGGCTCGCCCTCACGAACTCCGTCGCCAGGATGTCCCGGTCATAGAACGCGTGGTGCGCCAGGAGCACGCTCCCCCGGACGAAGTCCCGGAGGGTGCCCAGGGCGCTCGTGACCGAGGGGCACTCGCGCACGGCGTCATCGGTGATCCCGTGGAGCCTGGTGACCTCCGCGGGGATGGGCACCTCCGGGCGCACGAGCTGCCTCCAGCGGTCGATCTCCACGCCCCCGCGGAGGCGCACCGCGGCCACCTCGACCACCCGCGAGCCCCACCACAGCCCCGTGGTCTCCGTGTCCACCACGCACAGGTCCAGGGCGCTCACCGGGGTCTCCGGGTCCAGCCGAGGGGTCACCGTGGGGGAGGCGTCCAGTGCCATGGAGAGAGGTTCTCTCCCCTCCTTTGGGCACCCCGACGGCGTCGTGACAAGCGCCACGGCGCTCAAGAGTGACATTCTCTGTCACCCCTGGAACCTCTGTTCAGTGCCCGTGCCCGTGCCCGTGCCCGTGCCCGTGATCGTGATCGTGGTCGTGCGAGTGCTCGTGCTCGTGGCCATGGTCGTGGCCGTGGGCCTCGTGGCCGTCGGCGCCGTGGGCGTGGCCGTGGGCCCGCTCCTCGGCGGTGGCTTCGCGCACGCCTCGGACGGTGACCTCGAAGTGCAGGGTGGCGCCCGCCAGGGGGTGATTGCCATCCAGGGTGACGCTCTCGGCGTCCAGGGCGGAGACCCAGAAGTAGGCGTGGCGCCCCTCGGGGTCCACCCCTTCGAGCTCCATGCCCACCTCCGGGACCTGCCCCGGAGGCAACCGGGAGCGAGGCATCTTGAGCACCCTGCCGGGCTTGCGCTCCCCGTAGCCCTCGGCCGGAGGGACCGCCACCTTCAGGGCCTCACCCTCCGAGCGCCCCGCCAGCGCCTTCTCAAGGCCAGGCACGATCTGCCCGCTGCCGTGCAGGTACACCAACGGTTCGCTCCCCTCGGAGGAGTCCACCACCTCGCCCGCGTCGTCGCGCAGGGTGTAGTCCAACGCCACCACCAGCCCGTCTTGAATTTCCATGCGCTCTAGTCCCTTCCCGGGGGGGCATATACCGCAGCGGGCTTCGCCGCCATGACACCCGTGCCAGGGTCTGTGCCCCGCGCCGCCCGGACGGCCACGGCCGCCGTGGGAAAAAACACGCGGACAAGTTGTGCCTACAATGTAGGTGTGGAACCGTAAAGCCGTGGCGGACCTGCAAAGTCCGAGGCCACGCCGCGGAGCGCAGTGGTGTTCCGGCGGGTGGTCCGGGCCATGCATTGTTTCCGTGACAACGGAGTTTTCTTGCGCTCCATGGGTGACACAGTTCGGCGTGGTGTGGTTCTGCTGGCAGTGCTTGCCCTGCCCGGGGTGGGCTTCCTGGTGGGCCTTGGGGACGTCCAGGGGCAGCCCCGGACGCCACCCGGGAGGCCACCGGCGCGCCCTCCCGCGCGCCCTCCCGCGCGTCCTCCCGTCCGGCAGCCTGCGAGGCCGGTGGCGCAGGGGCCTGCGCAGCCCGTGGTGCCGTTCGGGCCTCAGGGGTGTCCGGACAACATGGTGCGGGTGGAGGGGGACTACTGCACCAACGCGGACCAGCGGTGCCTGCGCTGGCTGGACGAGGACACGCAGATGCGCTGCGCGGAGTTCGCGCCGCCGAGGTGTTCCGGCGCCCGGCGCCGGATGGCGTACTGCATGGACCGGTATGAGTTCCCGAACCAGCCCGGAGCGTATCCGCAGGTGATGGTGAGCTGGTACGAGGCCCAGCGGGCCTGCCAGGCCCAGGGTCGCAGGCTCTGCACCCAGGCCGAGTGGACCTTCGCGTGTGAGGGCCCGGAGATGCGGCCATACCCCTATGGAGACGGGCTCCACCGGGACGCCACGGCGTGCAGGATTGACCACCAGACCATCCGTCCGGACCGCGCCCGGCTGGGGAATCCGTCGACCTCCGCGGAC
Organism: Deltaproteobacteria bacterium; assembly: GCA_016218725.1. Lineage (GTDB taxonomy): Bacteria > Myxococcota_A > Polyangia > Polyangiales > JACRDB01. Next base: position 46,288 of record JACRDB010000075.1, on the reverse strand, counting down.
GAGAGCGCCCGGCTCTACGAGGCGGTCCCCTCGGGGTCCATGCCCGCGTGCGTGTCCTGGGCGGGGGTGCACGACATGACCGGCAACGCCGACGAGTGGACCGTCAACGTCTCCGGGGTGCCGTACAACAGCGCCCTGAAGGGCGGCTGGTGGGGCCACATCCGGGCCCGGTGCAGGCCCTCGACCATCGCCCACAACGAGGGCTTCGTGTACTACCAGATCGGGTTCCGGTGCTGCCAGGACCTGGGGCCGGTCACCGCCGCGACGACGCCGCCTCGGTCGTGACTCTGGCGAGATCACTCCGATTGAAGGCGTCGTCCTGAACGACGACGACCGGGCGGCGGAACCCGGGCTCCGAACCACGCGGCTCGGGCGTCCGATCGACCCACCAGAGTTCGCCGCGGCGGAGGTCATCCATGCGGTGCCTCTCGCCGGGACAGGAGCTCCAGGTCAACCCAGTCCTCAAGGGCGCCCTCGTCCGGTCCAAGCGACGCGGCCTGGGCTTGAGCGAGCACCGGGTCGAGGCACAGGGCAGCCCCCTGGAGCACATGATTGATGCTCTGCGTGATGTGCTGGCCCTCGTCCTGCTTCAGGAACGTCGTGAGCGCCTTCGCATACAGCTCACTGCGCGAAATGCCCAGGCGTCGAGCGGTTCGCTCAGCCGCCTCGAACAGCGGATCGGGCAGGGAGAGGGCGGACGCGCATCGGTCACGGCGCTCAACGCCTCCGAGAAGACACCGGTGCGCCGCGACGGAGTCCAACAGCCCCACCACGACGGTGTCTGCGGTCCTCGCCGCGGCCGAGTCCGCCGATTCCTTCCGGTAGGTGTAGGTGCGGCAGTTTATCCCGTCCATGTGGTCCGTCTAGTGGTGGGCGCTGCTCCGCCGACCTCAGCCCTGGCATTGTACCTTGACGAATGGAACGCGGATTCCTACCCTGTTCGCCTAACGCTGTGTTCGTCTGCGAAGACGGCTGGCGCAATGCTGGTTGGGCCAGTCATTTCGGCCCTGCCAGCATTGTGACAGACGGCATCGTCTGCTGCAACACAATGTTATCGGGCAATGAGTTGTAGCCTCCGGTCAATTCGCCGGTTGCGTGAAGTCGATCGCAGGTGCTGTCACACGGCGCCCGGCCTGTGTCAACCAGGCGGTGACTCTTGCTTATTCAAGACCGTCCTTGCCGAAGACGTCGTCCAGTTCTTGGAAAGGCGCAGCTTCAGCTAGAGATTGGAAATTCCCAGTCCCGATGATGCTCTTTGCCGCCCGGATGAAGGCACCCCAGGCCACCCGAGCCAGCGCCGAACCTACGGAGATCCTGCGAACCCCGATCCCAGCCAATCGCTCGACCGTAAGCTCGGGATTCGGCCAAGCTACCAGTACGTTGACCGGCTTCGGCGCGACCGCCCGCACGATCGCTTCAATCTCGGCGAGGTCTCGGACTCCCGGAGCGTAAAGGCAGTCGGCGCCCGCCTCGGCGAAGGCCACAAGTCGATCGAGAGTAATCCGTCGAGCATCCGGGTGCCGAACAAGCCAGGCCTCACAGCGCGCGGTCAGGAGCACCGGGACTCCGGACGCATCGATGGCGGCTCTCGCTGCTGCGAACCGTGCGATCGCCTCCTTACGCTCGTACAACGGCGACCCGGCATCACCGGTCGCATCTTCAATCGAGAGACCGGCCACGCCGGTCTCGACGCATGCGCGTACGTTCCGGGCAACGCCTTCCGGATCTCTCGCAAAGCCGGACTGGAAGTCGGCATTGACCGGCAGTGAGGTAGCCGCCACGATCTCTCGCGTGTGTGCTAGCATCACCTCAAGCGGAAGGGCCCATACGGCATCAGCCCGGCCACGTGTGAACGCCACACCGGCAGACGTGGTGGCCAGCGCCTTGAAACCGAGGTGCTGGAGGAACACCGAAGTGCCGATGTCCCAGGGATTCGGGAGGACGAAGCAACCCGACGAATGAAGTTGTCGAAAGGTGGCGATGGCCGTACGCTGGGGAGCAGCACTCGCAGTCATTTCATCCATGGCGTCATTATCCGTCAGACCGAGTGTTGTTGCAAGGTCCTTTTCCGCCCAACTGACACAGGAGCGGCCGGAGTCATAGATGTCGAGCCTGACTGCCAGGACTCGCCTTGCCCGACGATTGGCCGGTCTGCCGCCGCAACGGGCCAGATGCGTGGTTGTTGGGTGAAGTGGTGGCCTTCCTTAACGGAGAGTTTGGATCGTTTGAAGGACTCCGCTACGAGAATATTTAACTTCGTTCTCATCTTTTCAACCAAGTGTTGATGGGGAGTACTCTAGTGCTGTGAGACGGTCGGCGTTATCTACTTGTTGGACAAACCGCGGGGCCTCAGCGAGCGATGGCACGGCTGGTGCTATGGGATGTTGAATCCCGACCGAGCGGTCCAGGGGATCGCGGCCGGGTGGGCGGCGGGGTGGTGGCCGACGGGAGTCCTGCCTGGGTTGGGGGGACACACCCGGTCTTGTGAGGGGTGGCGGGCCTGCAACAGACTCCTGGACGCGCCCGGCTCGGGCCGGAGCCGCGGTCGGCACAAGGCGACCCCAAACCGGGGTCAGGGCTGGCCTCGGGCTGACTCATCGCGCCCCCGAGGTGCCTTCGGTCCTCGGTCTTCGCGCCTGGCCATGCTCCCCAATGGTCACGAGCGCAACCTCGCGAAATCGCAAGCGATGTTGCTTCCCTCCGGTGCTGTGGCGTGATGGATGCGCGTCCGCCCCTGGACCGCGCCGGGAGGCGACCGCGACGCTCGCCCAGGGTGGCGTCCGCCGCCAGTCCGCCGCCAGTCCGCCACCCGATTCCGCCACCACTCTGGTGAAATCATTGGGGAAATCGCCGCGTCTCCCCCGGCACGATGGCTGCTGTCAAGCAGTCCACGATGAGCCGCACGGAGGACAAGACGACGGCGGTGGACGATGACTCGGCGGAGGTGGACCTTGCGCTACGGGCCGCGAGCGCGCTCTTCCCAAGAGAGCTCGCGGCGGCGCTCCTGCCCACTGGTACCGTGGTCACAAAGCCCACCTGGGTGGAGACGCAAGTTGCCCTACGCGAGCGTCGGCTGGATCGGCTGCTGGCGATGGACGTGGCGGACCAACGGCGCTGGCTCCACGTCGAGTGGATGCTCGCCTGGACCGGGGAACTGCCCTTTCGGGTCTGGGAGTACCACAACCTCGCCGCTACGGCCGCGATGAACGAAGCGCGCGCGCTCCTGCCGCTCGCCCGCAAGGAGGACCCCAGGGCCCGCCTCACGGTCCCCACGGTGGAGAGCACGGTGGTGCTCCTGACGGGCCGTGGCGCCCCCTGGGAGAGCGAGCACGCTTACCGCACCTCGCCCGAGGACCGACCCTTCGCGGGGGTGACCTTCCGCGTCGAGGCCGTCTACCAGCGCACCCTCGCGGAGCTGCGGGCCCGCGGTCCCCTGTGGCTCGTCTTCGCTCCCCTCGCCGCGGACGCCACCCCGGAGAAGCTGCCCGAGGTCGTCCACGAGCTACGCGGGACGCTCGAGCTGCGGGCGTTCTCCGATCTCACCGCGGCCATGGTCGTCGTGGCCGACGCGGATCACCGCCGCCGTGGACTGCGACAGTCCATCGTGGCAGCATTGCCAAGAGAGGTCATCATGCACAGTCCCTTCCTCCAGGAGATTCGCGCCGAGGGCAAGGCCGAAGGCAAGCTTGAGGGCGAGGCCAAAGGCAAGGCCGAGGCCCTGCTCGCGGTTCTCGCAGCCCGGGGTCTCGCCGCCACCGAGGCGCAGGCCGCGGCGGTGCTCGCGTGTCGCGACCTCGCCCGCCTGGACGCGTGGCTCCGCGTCGTCGCCTCCGTTACCTCCATGGACCAGCTCCTCGCCGCCACCGCCGCGGCTTGAGGGCGCCGCACCAAGACCGCCGTAGTTTCGGGGCGGACGCGCGCCGAGCGCGCCGTGGCGACGGCGCTACGACGCCGCCTCGGTTGTGACCACGGGGGCCATCCTCGGGGCCGTCTGGCGCTCGTCCCAGGGCTCTCCCTCGCGCCAGGTGGGCTCCGGGTCCAGGCCCCAGCCCGCGCTCTGGACCTTCGCCTCGCGCACGTCCAGCCAGAAGAGCCCCGCCTCCGGGCGCGTGGCCTGATCCAGGCACACCACCCTCGTGGGCGGAGCGTCCGTCCACCAGAGCGTGGTGGCGAACGGTACATGCAAGTGCCCACACAACACCCACGAGGGCCTGAGGGCGTTGATCACCGGCAGCCCGTGGGGGTTGCCTACATTGGGCCAGTACGCTTGCCGGATCCCGCGGATCTCCGCCCGGGCCACGGAGCACTCGCGCCCGGCGATCCCTCGGGGCCACTCGTGCAGGAGCAGGAGCTCCGTGGGCCCCGGAGGCTCCGCGCGCACCCGGTCCACGTCCTCCTTGCGGAAGTACCCCGCCTGGCGACGGGTCTCCTGGCTCCGGGGCGGGAGCCTGGGTAGGGCGTACCGGGTGGGGGCGTAGATCCCCGAGAGCCACGCCACCCTCATGCCCTCCAGGGTCTTTGCCCCGGCGCGGCCAAGGTACTGCACGTTGGGGGCCAGCTCCCCCCCCTCGGGGTGCTCCTCCAGGGCCTCGAAGGCCTCGTTGTTGCCGCCCACGAAGTGCAGAGGCCAGCGGAAATGCCTCCGCCCCGAGGCGTAATCCGAGAACTCCGCGGGCATCGTGCGCTTGGTGGCCTTGCGGCGGTGGTCGTCCGCCTGGGCGAAGGTCTCCACGTCCCCGACGGCCAGAACCAGTCCCACGGGCTCCCGGCGGGCCTCCTCCAGCGCCTCGAGCCAGGACTCGACCCGGAAGAACCGCCCGTGGATGTCACCAATGACCGCGACCAGCATCCCGTCTACCGGAACCCTAGTGCACCCCGTGCGAAGTGCCCACTGGGAATCCGGCACCCGGTGGCCGACTACCGGAGCGCCACCAGCGGGGCGATCAGGAGCGAAACCACCCCCATCACCGTGATAAGAATGGAGATTCCAGGGCCCGACGTGTCCTTGAAGGGGTCCCCCACGGTGTCCCCCACCACCGCGGCCTTGTGGGCGTCAGAGCCCTTCTTGTGCCCGGGGAGCCCGCCCTTTTCAATGAACTTCTTGGCGTTGTCCCAGGCCCCGCCCCCGTTGGCCATCAAGAGCGACAGGGTCGCCCCTACCGCCAGAGCACCCGCAAGGGTTCCGGCCAACATGGCCGGTCCAAAGGCAAAACCTACCACCACCGGCGCGAGGATGGCGATGGAGCCCGGCAGGAGCATCTCCCGGATGGCGGCGGCGGTGGCGATGTCCACGATGACCCTGGGCTGGGGCTCGACCCCGGGCTTGCCCTCCAGGAGGCCGGGGATCTCACGGAACTGCCGGCGGATTTCCTCGACGATGGCGCCGGCGGCGCGGCCCACGGCGGTCATGGTGGAGGCGCCGACCAGGCACGGGAGGATGGCCCCGAAGAGGATCCCGACCAGCACGTTGGCGTCCGTGAGCCGGAGCTCCAGGGCGTCCAGGTTGGCGGACACGCGGGTGTTGTTGACCTCCACGTTGAAGGCCGCGAAGAGGGCGATCACCGTGAGCACCGCGGAGCCGATGGCGAAGCCCTTGCCCACGGCGGCGGTGGTGTTCCCGACGGCGTCGAGCTCGTCGGTGATGTCCCGCACCTCCTTGCCGAGGCCGCTCATCTCCGAGATGCCGCCGCCGTTGTCGGCGATGGGGCCGTAGGCGTCCACGGTCATCACGATGGCCGTCCCCGCGAGCATGCCCACGGCGGACAGGGCGATGCCGTAGAGCCCGAGCTGGGCGTTGGACACCCACGCCACCACGCAGATGGTGGCCAGCGGGACGGCGACGCTCTCCAGGCCCACGGCGAGGCCGGCGATGACGTTGGTGCCGGGGCCCGTGAGCGATGCCTGGGCGACCCGCCGGATGGGGCCCATGGAGGTGTAGTAGTCCGTGACCAGGCCCACCACGCCGCCGCCGATGGCGCCCGCCGCGAGGGTGATCACCGTGCCCGAGCCGTAACCAAGGCGCGGGAGGAGGAACGCCGCGGCGGCGGTGACGAGCACCGGCGGGAGGATCAGCGCGGCGCGGAGCACCTGGGCCGGGGCCCGGTTCTTGAGCTGCCGGGTGATGAAGATCCCGAGGACGCTCACCCCGAGGCCCACGGTAGACAGGAGGATCGGCAGCGCGATGGACAGGGTCCGGAGCCGCGGCAGGTCCGAGACCGACGGGGCCAGGGCCTGGAGCGAGTCCTGCGAGGAGGTGAGCCCGAGGGCCATGGCGCTCACCATCGCGGCGACGTAGCTCTCGTAGATGTCCGCGCCCATGCCGGCGATGTCACCGACGTTGTCGCCCACGTTGTCGGCGATGACGCCGGGGTTCCTGGGGTCATCCTCGGGGATGTTGGCCTCGACCTTGCCGACGATGTCCGCGCCGACGTCCGCGGCCTTGGTGTAGATCCCGCCGCCGATGCGGGCGAAGAGGGCGATGGAGCTGGCCCCCACGGCGAAGGCGTGGAGCACGGTGCCGAAGTGGTCATGGGTACGGAAGAGCCCGTAGACGCCCCCCAATCCCACGAGCCCGAGGCCCGCCACGCAGAGCCCCATGACGCTCCCGCCGTCCAGGGCCATGAGCAGTGCCTGGGCCTTGCCCTGGGAGCGGGCGGCCTCGGCGGTGCGCACGTTGGCGAAGGTGGCGCCCTTCATCCCGATGAAGCCCGCCAGGAGGGACAGAAAGGCCCCGGTGAGGAAGGCCCCGCCGGCCAGGGGCCCGAGGCGCAGGGTGAGCGCCGCGAAGACCACCGCGGCGTAGATCGCCAGGACCTTGTACTCCCGCATGAGGAAGGCCATGGCCCCCTCGCGGATGTACCGGGCGATGCGGGCCATGTCCTCGTTGCCCTCGGGGGCGGCCTTGACCTTGAGGTAGAAGAAGAGGGCCACCGCCAGGGCGCCGGCGCCCATCCCCACGGACGAGTACGAGAGAGTTTCGACCATCGTTAGAGCTTCCAGAGGTGATCGAGCGAGGGGCGAAGCCTTACATCACCCTCCGAGCGGTGTCACCAGGGGGAGGGGAGATAGTCCTTCAGGAACACCCCGAAGGCCCGGTCCCCGCGGGAGACCCCTCGGAAGACCGGGTCCAGGACCCTGGCGGCGGCGTCCTTGAGGTCCAGGGGCAGGCGGAACTTCCCGCGGGCGGTGCGCTCGGTGACCCACCAGGGGTTCTGGTCGCTGACCCAGCCGGTGTCCACCGCCGTGAGGTAGATGCCCTCCCGGGAGAGCGCCGGGGCCGCCGTGAGGGTGAGCATGTTGAGCGCCGCCTTGGCCATGTTGGTGTGGGGGTGCTTGCCGCTGCGGTAACCCCGCGAGAACTGCCCCTCCACCGCGGAGACGTTCACCACGTACCGATCGGGGAAGGGGCTGCGCAGGAGCGCGGGCTTCCAGCGCGCCGTGAGCACATACGGCGCCAGCACGTTGATCACCTGCACCTCCACCAGCTCCCGGGTAGAGACCTCCTCCAGCGGGAGGTTCCACGAGGTCCGTGGCCTCAGGTCCACGGGCTGCCCGAAGCCGTCGTCGGAGCCCGGAGGGAAGAGGGCGGTGTCGGGCACCGGCGCGACGGCCAGGGCGCGCTCCGTGCGCACCAGACCCCGGAGGTCCTCGGGGTCGGGCGCCGCCTCCCGGGCAAGCTCCCGGGCGTGGAAACCCTCCGGGCGCTGCACCGTCTGGGCCGCGTTGTGGATCACCACGTCCAGGTGGACCAGGGCGTCCCCGAGGTCTACCGCGAAGCGCTCCACCGCCGGGAGGTTCCGCAGGTCCAGGCCGTGGAGCACCAGGCGCTCGCGCCAGGAGTGAAAATCCGGCTCCCGGGCGTAGCGGTCCGCCGCGTCCCTCGGGAAGCGCGTGAGCCCGTGCACCACACACCCCGCCCGCAGGAGCCCCAGGGCCGCCGCGAAGCCCACCTTCACCCGGGCCCCGGTCACCACCGCCACCCGACCCGTGAGGTCCGCCGTCTGGTGCCTCTTCTCCCAGTGAAGCGCCGCACACGGAGGACAGTGCTGATGATAATGGTGATGTAGTTCCGTGTAGGGAATTTTGCAGACATAACAGCGCTTGTAGGGCCTGGTAGGTGTCTGTACGGCTGTAGGTGCGGTAACGGGCTCCTGGGTGAAGGTAGGTGAATGTAGGTGAGTATGGGGCACTGTCAGCGGACGCCGTGCTGGGGTCTTTGCTCGGCGTGGACGGAGCATGCGTGCGGCGAGGGAGCGAACTTCATTGAAGCGCTGCTGGACTTGCGGGGGCTGGAGGCTCAGGGCTTCAAGGACCTTCTCGGCGGCGGCCAGGTCCGAGGCGGTGAAGCCAAGGGGACCGAGCTCCGGGCGCGAGCGCTCGGGGTGGGTCCAGAGGGCTGCCTGCGGAGGCGCTCCCAGGGTGTTGAAGGGGTTTTTCGGGGCCCTGGGCTCCCGCGAGGCGTGGGCACACAGCACGGCCTGGAGGGCCCTCTCGGAGGCGACGGGCCACTGGCGAGAGCCCCGGAGGGAGGTGAGCGTGGCGCCCTCGGTGAGGGCCGCGAGGACCACCCCGGGGTGCTGCTCCAGGGCGCCCTCCGGGAGGGCGAGGGCGCGGAGGTGACCGTGGGGCAGCACCGCCGCGAGGACCTGGGCGAGCGGGTCCGTACGGTTCTCCTGGCCTCCGAGGTGGGCGCGGGCGGGGTGGTCTCCAAGGTCCAGGACGCGCAGCGAGGGGTGGCCTCGGGAGCCTTCCAGAAGCGCGCGGACGCCACCCGCGGCGAGGCCCGAGGCGCGCACGGCGAGCCACGAGAGCGCCGTCGCGCGCGGGAGAGCGACGGCCAGGGCGCGCGCTCCGGGGTCGTCCAGGCTCGCGCAGGAGAGGTCCAGGGCGCGCAGGCCCGGGAGCCTGGAGAGGGCCTCCGTGGCCCAGGGACCGACCTCGACGCCGCCCAGCGCGAGGGCCTCCAGGGGGCTCCCAGCGAGGGCGTCGCACCAACGCGCGAGGGCGGCTTCGGTGAGGCCCGTGGCGGTGAGGTCGAGCACCCGGAGCGAGCCCGACGCGGCGCTCAGGGCGTGGTGGGCCTCCGGCGGGAGGGTGTTGCCCGCGAGGGAGAGGGCTCGGAGCTCGGGGAGCGCGCGCAGGCAGTGGGCGACGCGGGCGGAGAGTCCCTCGGTGAGGCCGGTGCGTCCCAGGTGCAGGGCGCGGGTGTGCGGGAGGAGGTGCTGGAGGGCCTCCCAGGCGCGAGGGCCGAGCGTGTTTCGCGCGACGGAGACGCGCTCTGCGCCGACGGGGGCGCGCGCGAGGGCGTCCGCGAGGGCGTCGTCGTCGAGGTCCCGGAGGGAGAGGTCCAGGGTGACCACGCGCCGACGGGAGGTGGGTGGTTACTGCACCTGCACGCCGAGGCCCGGCACCACGGAGTTCAGGAGCTGGTTGACGGCGCCTACAGCGGGGCGGAGGAAGAACTCTCGCGGGGCCGTGCCTTCCTGTTCGAAGCTGGTGCGCACGCTGAGGTAGTGGTCCACGGTGACCTGGCCTCGCATGACGTAGCGCACCTGGGGCTGGCCCATGGCGGTCATGAGGTACCCCGGGGCGCCGCTCCAGGGGATGACCACGTCGGCCTCCACGGGGGTCCAGTGGCCGGGGGACAGGGTGAACGCCCCCATGTTCTGCGCCGTGGACCCGACGGAGTTACCTTCCAGGAAGAGCTCGGCCTCCAGCTCCCGGAGCCGGAGCTCGAAGGTGTTGCTGTTGTACGCCTGGAAGGTCACATGGGCGTGGAGGCCCTGACCATCAATGGCGCGGAAGTCCAGGGTCTGGGGGGTGATCTGCGGCTGCTCGACATGGATCGTGCAGCTCGTCGCGGCGAGGGACAGACCGAGCAGGGCGCCATGGACCAGGGACCTCATCGCTTGCTCCCGGGGGACGCGCGTGCGCCACCCTGTTCCGTGGTTATACGCAGCCCCGCGGCGCTTCGCCCCCGGAAAGCGCAATGGGCCCCTCTGGTATGCTCCCGGGATGGCACCCCGGGCTGAGATCCCAGCCGTCCGCGAGGCGCTCCTGGGGTGGTACCGGGAGCACCGCCGGGATCTGCCCTGGCGACGCTCGCGGGACCCCTACGGGGTGTGGGTGAGCGAGGTGATGCTCCAACAGACCCGGGTGGACACCGTGGTGCCCTACCACCGGCGCTTCCTGGAGCGCTTCCCCACGGTGGAGGCCCTGGCTCGGGCGCCGGAGGCCGAGGTCCTCGCGGTGTGGAGCGGTCTTGGGTACTACCGCCGGGCGAGGCTCCTGCACCAGGGGGCCCGCGCCGTGGTCGAGCGCCACGCGGCCAGGGTGCCGGACACCTTCGCGCTCCTCCGGGCCCTGCCGGGCGTCGGGGACTACACCGCCGGCGCCATCGGCAGCATCGCCTACGGGCTCCCGGTGCCCGTGGTGGACGGCAACGTGGAGCGCGTGCTCACGCGCCTCCACACGCTCCGGGGGGACCCTCGGGCGTCCCCAGGAAAGAGCCTCCTGCGCGCCCTGGCCGCACGTTACGCCGAGCACCCGGCGCCCGGCGAGGTCAACCAGGCGCTGATGGAGCTCGGCGCCCTGGTGTGCGCCCCCAGCGCCCCGAAGTGTCTCCTCTGCCCCGTCAAGGCCCACTGCGGAGCCCTCGCCGCGGGGGAGCCCGAGCGCTACCCGGAGAAGCGCGCCAGGGCCGCCCCAAGACCCGAGCGCTGGAGCGCCCTGGTGGCCACCCTGGACGACAAGGTCTGGCTGGTCCCGAGCGACCTTGGGCGCTGGACGGCCATGCTCCTCCCCCCAATGGTGGAGAGAGACCACACCGCCCGACAGGTGGTGTCCTCTCTGGGGATGTCGGGGATCGTGCGCGCCGTGCGAGAAGCGGGAGCGGTCACCCATGTGCTGACCCACGCGTCCATGAGGGTGAAGGTGTTCGTAGGGGAGCTGTTGCGCGAGCCCTCGCGGGGGGAGCTGGTGGCGCGGGGCGCCCTCGGGGGGCGCGCGGTGCCGAAGGTGACGCTCAAGGTGCTGGAGGCGGCGCTGGGGGTGTTGTAGGTCACCGGGGATGTTGGGCTTGCTCTCGGCCACGGACCCTCGGTGGGTGCAGGTCGCCCTCGGGGACCTGGACGCGGTGCTGCTGGACCACTTTCACTGTGAGCTCAAGGCGGCGAGCAGCGCGTTGGCGCTGGCGGCGCGGTACCCGTCGGACCCTCGGAGGGTGCAGGCGCTGACGGAGCTCGCGCGGGAGGAGCTCACGCACGTGCAGCAGGCGAGCGAGGTGCTGGCCTCCCGAGGACTGGTGCCAGGGCCGCCGGGGGAGGACAGCTACGCCAGGGAGCTTCGCCGCGTGGCGAGGACCGCGCCGAGCGAGCACCTCCTGGACCGGCTGCTCCTCGGGAGCGTGATCGAGGCGCGGTCCTGCGAGCGGCTGCTGCTGTTGTCGCAGGCGGTGCCGGACGAGGCGCTCCGGCGCTGGTACGGGGCGCTCTACGCCAGCGAGGCGAGGCACCACCGGGTCTTCGCGGCGCTGGCCGAGGACGCCGCGGGCGCGGGGCGCGCGAGGGAGCGGCTCGGGGAGCTGTGCGCCCTCGAGGCCGAGGTGCTCGCGGGGCTCCCGGTGCTACCTCGGATTCATTGAGAGGGGCGTCACTCCGCGGCGTCAGCGCTCACCTCGCAGCGCACGCCGAGGAGGGAGCTGTCCTGGCTGTCGGTGATGCGCCGGGTCTGGCCGGTCTTCCACGGGAGGCCATCGCGGTCGATGAAGCACCGGAGCTGCGAGGGCTGGAGCTCGCAGCGCAGGGGCGAGTGTGCCTGGAGGTGCACGGTCTGGTGCCCTCGGGAGGCGAGGGCCTCGCCCTGCCATGCGAGGCTCTGGGAGTCCTCGCGAAGGGTGTCTCCGACGCCGTAGCGGAACTCCACGGGGCACAGGGGCGGGCCCTCGGCGCGGAAGGTGACCTGGTGGGCGGCGCCGCGCCCCTGGTACCAGGTGACGCTCTTCCACACGAAGAACCCCGCCAGCGCGAGGCCCACCAGGCGCTTGAGGTGCTGCTCCATGGGTGAATGGTAGCGCGCTCCGGCGTCGGGCGGGGGTCGCCGCGGGCCATGGTCCGCGTGCTAGCGCGCCGATCGGGTGAAGCTCGGCGGTAGGGGACCATGCCAGTGTGTAGGCGTGGGGGATGCGCGTGCGCGCCGCGGAGGCTTGTCAACGTGGCCGCCATCCCTTGACCCGGCGGGGGGACGCCCGGCATACCGCGAGGGATGCACCGTCGTGTCCTTGTGCTGTGTCTTGGTCTCGCCGCGCTCGGGGGTGCCTGCCGTCGGGCGTCGGAGCCTTCGAACAGGGCGCCGTCTGCGCCAGCGAACCCGCCAGGGACGCCCGCTCCGCCGACGCCCGCGGCCCCTGCGCCCTCGGGCGCGACGGAGGCGCTTCCCCTCGGGGACGCCGTGAGCGCCGCCCCGCCGGGCGCTCGGGTGAGCGCGCCCCGGCTGGCGGTGAGCGCCAGCGGGGAGCCCTGGGTGGCGTGGCTCGAAGCGCAGGACGTGCGGAGCTCTCGCTGGCGGCGGGCGGCGTGGGAGCCCTCGGCGCCCGCCAACGCCGCCCGGGGCCGCGCCGAGGAGCCCCTGGAGCTCACGCTCCAGCAGTCTGGTGATCCCGTGCTGGCCTGGGTCGAGAGGAACGCCCAGGACCGCCCCGAGCTCCACGTCGCCACCCGCGGAGAGCTCGCCTGGAGCGCGCTGGGCGGCGCTCTCAACGTCCCGGCGCCGGGCCGCGCGGTGCGGCACCTGGCGCTGGCCACGGCGGCGGACGGCACCGTCGTGGCCTGGAGCGAGACGGCCATGGAGCCCAGAGGGGACCTGCGCGCCCTGCGCTGGGACGGGGCCCGGTGGCTGCCCCTGGGGCCCCCGTCGCTCCTGGAGGGGGTCGTGGTGGTGACCTCGCTGGCGCTCACCACCCTCGGTGACGGGTCGCTCTTCCTGGCCTGGACCGAGCGCGTCCCCGGGACGCCCCCGAGGCTCCAGGCGCGCCGCCGCCCGCCCGGAGGGAGCGCCTGGGAGCCCGTCCCCACGGCGGGCGCGCCGCCGGTGGACGGGGACACCCGTACGCTGTCCCTCGCGCCCTCCGCGGACGGGGGCGCGATCCTCGGGTGCAACGGCAACGCGGGCCTCTCGCCGGTGGCGCGCTGGACCCCGGGGGCCTCGTCCTGGACGAGCCTCGCGCTCCCGGACCCGCGCCTCGCGGGCGCCGGAGGTGCCCTGGGGCCGCTCCTGGCGGGCCGAGGGGACGGCGCCCTCGCGCTCGTCTGGCGGGGGGTCGGGGCCCCCCTGGGCCAACGCCTCGCGGGCGCCACCTTCAACCGGGGCGCCTGGCGCGCGCTCTCCGCGCCGCTGGACGCGGTGGACGGCGCCGCCGCCGAGGCCCGGGTCTCCCTGGGCCCCCGCGAGGACCTCTTCGCCGCGTGGCTGGAGACCGTGGGGGACCGTCGCCGCGTCCGCGCGTCGAGGCTGCCGCTGCCCATGCAGTAGTCACGGCCGTTGGCCCGTCGGGGCGGCGGGGCGTACCATGGTGCATAGCCCTTCTTGCTGGAGTGACCGACGATGAACCTTCGGGTGCTGGGTCTCCTGGTGGCGCTCGTCGCCGCGGCGTGCGGCGGGGTCGATCGGACGAGCCTCACACCAGACGACACGAGCCTCGGGGACGCCCCCGCGGGTGATGGCCCCGACGCCGACGCCCCTGCGGACGACACCCCCGACGGCGACGCACCGCTGGCGGACACCGTGACACCCACGGACTCGTCTCCGCCCGGAGACACGGCTCTCCCACCGGACACCGCGACCCCGCCCGACACCATGGTCCGGCCCGACACGGCAGTCCCGCCCGACACCACGGTCCCGCCGGACACCCGCCCCCCCGTGGACACCGGGGTGGACACAGGCACCGATCGCCCATCGGTGGATACCACCCCGGACCGTCCAGCGATGGACACCGCAGTAGACACCGCGCCAGATAGATCATTGGTGGATAGCGCTCCAGATCGTTCAATGATGGACACCGTGGTAGACACTGGCACCGATCGTCCATCGGTGGACACGGGCTCTGCGTGCTTCCCCTTCCTGCCGTGCAGGGCGTACTGGTGCGGCTGCGGGCGGTGCAACCCCGCGGAGATCACCTGCGTGGGGGACGTGCGCGGGTGCCCGCTGGCGTGCCCGGGCGTGTGCCCGGAGCTGGCGACCACCGCATGCCACTGCGTGGGAGGCACCTGCACCCGCGAGGCCCCAGGCGTGGACGCGGGAGGCGGGGGGGGCCCGGGCGCCGAGTGCCGCAGCGGCGGCGATTGTGCCTTGGGGCTCCTGTGCTGCTACCCCTGCGGGATCCCCGGGTGCCGCAACCGCTGCTCGCCGCCGGACCCGCGCACCGGCCGCTGCCCGTTCTTTCCCTGAGGGGCTTTGGGTCTAGCTCGGCCGCGGCACCAGCCGGGCGAGCACCACGGTGATGTTGTCCACCCCGCCCGCGTCGTTGGCCGCGCGCACCAGGGCGTTGCATGCGTCCTGGAGGTTGGGGTGCGCCCGCACGATCCGCGCGATCTGCTCGTCGGTCACCATCCCCGTGAGCCCGTCGCAGCACAGGAGCAGCACGTCCCCGGGGTGCAGCTCGTGCCGGTGCAGCTCCACCGCCACGTCGCTCTTCATCCCGAGGGCCCGGGTGATCACGTTGCGGTACGGGAACTTCTTCACCTGCTCGTCGGTCAGGTCCGGCCGCGTCCGGCGGTACTCCTCCAGGAGCGAGTGATCAATGGTCAGCGCCTCGATCTGCCCCGTGGCCCGCACCACGTAGCTGCGCGAGTCCCCCACGTGCGCCACCCACGCCGCCCGGTGGCGCACCAGCGCCCCCACGAAGGTCGTCCCCATCCCCCGGCGCTCGGAGTTGCTCCGCGACGCTTCATGAATCCGGAGGTTGGCGTAGTGCACCGCCAGGGTCAGCGTGTCCGCGTCCCAGTTCTCGTCCCGGTTCTGCCGGAACGGCCAGGACCGCTGCGGCTCCTTGCCCGCCTCCTGGAAGAACTGCCCCACCACGTCCACCGCCATCGCGCTGGCCACCTCCCCCGCGTTGTGGCCCCCCATCCCGTCCGCCACCAGGTACAGGTTCAGGTCCCCCAGCACCTTGAAGGCGTCCTCGTTGTGCTGCCGCTTGCGGCCAACATCCGTCGAGGCCGCGTGTTCCACGTTGTAGCGCTCCGCCATGCGTGCTCCAGCGCGCAGCATAGCACCACGCGCCCGGCCCCCCGAAGCTGCTATCGTCCGCGCCGGACGCCCCGCCGGGAGGAATACCCACCCCATGCCCGACCCCTCCGATCCACCCGCTCCACCCTCCCCCACACCCGCGCCCGGAGCAACACCCGCCGCGGAACCTACACCCACCCACAGCGCCTCACCTCCCGAAGCAGCCCCGCCGGCTCCGGCTCCGCCGGTCCCGGCCTTTGACGAGCCTCCGGCGAAGCCGAAGGTCCGCGGGCCGACGCTCCCGGAGGGCTTCCTCGCCAAGGTGGTGTACTTCTTCAACAGCCTGCCGCCGACGCGGTACCTGCTCTTCGCCGTGCCGCTCACGGCGGTGCTCCAGGCGGTGCATGCGCCCTCCAAGGTGATCTTCGCGGTGAGCGCCCTCGGGGTGCTGTCCCTGGTGACCTGCATCGGGAAGTCCACCGAGGAGATCGCCATGTACACCTCCCCCACCGTGGGGGGGCTCCTCAACGCCACCTTCGGGAACGTGACCGAGCTCATCATCGCGGTGTTCGCCCTGCAGAAGGGCCTGCACGAGATCGTCAAGGCCAGCGTGGTCGGGAGCATCCTCGGGAACCTGCTCCTGCTCCTCGGGACCGCCATGGTGGCCGGGGGCCTGCGCTACCCGCGGCAGACCTTCAACCGCGTGGGCAGCTCCATCAACGTGTCCATGCTGGCCATCTGCCTCGTGGCCCTGGTCGTCCCCGCGGTGATCGCCCACGGGTCCCAGTTCGACCCCGCCCTGCGCGACAGCGCCTTCACCGAGCGCCTCCTGCACCGCTCCAGCGTCGGCATCTCCGTGGTGATGCTCGTGGTCTACCTCCTGAGCCTGGTGTTCTCCCTCAAGACCCACAAGTTCATCTTCACCACGGACGCCCACGACGAGCCCGAGGAGCCCAAATGGCCCAAGGGCTTCGCCATCGCGTCGCTGCTGGTCATCACCGTGCTCGTGGCCTGGCTCAGCGACGTCTTCGTCGCCTCCCTGGAGTCCATGGTGCACGACTACCATCTCTTCACCGAGACCTTCATGGGCGTGGTCATCGTGGCCATCGTCGGCAACGCCGCCGAGGGCTCCGTCGCCATCTGGGTCGCCCGCGAGAACAAGATGGAGCTGGCCTTCCAGGTGGCCATGGGCTCGTGCATCCAGGTGGCCCTCTTCGTCGCCCCCATGCTCGTGCTCATGTCCCAGTTCATCGGCCCCAGGCCCATGAGCCTGGACTTCAACGTCGTCGAGGTCGTCGCCCTCTGGGCCAGCGTGCTCATCGCCTCCCTCGCCCTCCAGGACGGCGAGAGCCACTGGTTCGAAGGCGTGATGTTCCTCGCGGTCTACGTCATCTTCGCCATGGTGTTCTACTACCACCCGTAGCGGCTCTCACCCCTCGGCGCAGGCCAGGAGCATCCCCAGGGCGTCCAGCACCGCCGCCCGGCGCACCGCGTCCCGCCCCGAGGCGCCGTACGCAAGCGCCCGGTGCGCGGTCTCCAGCGAGCCCCCCCGCGCGCACGCCAGGTGCACCGTCCCCGCGGGCTTCCCCTCCGAGGGCCCGGGCCCCGCCACCCCCGTCGCCGCCACCGTGAGCTGCACCCGAGGGTGCCCCGCCGACAGCGCCCCCAGCGCCATCGCCCGGGCCACCGCCTCGCTCACCGCGCCGTGGGCCTCCAACAGCGCCCAGGGCACCCCCAGGAGCTGCGTCTTGGCCTCCCACGAGTACACCACGAAGCCCCGCTCCACCACGTCCGACGCGCCCGCGAGCTCCGTCAGCGCCGCCGCGATGGCCCCGCCCGTCAGGCTCTCCGCCGTGGCCACCTTCAGGCCCCGCGCCCGGCACGCCGCCAGCACCTCGGAGGCCCTCGCCTGCACCTCGTCGTCGAAGAACATCCCGTCGGTTGTACCCTCTGCCCCGCCCGCGGCGCCCCGGGCCCTCGCATAACCCATTGAAATAATTGATGAATTTTCTGCCCTCAAGGGGGCTCTCGCCGGGGCTTGAGTGTTGCTATGGTTGCGCCCCGCGCGACCACCCACGCGCGGGCCCCCCACCATGAGCAATGCCGTCGTAGAAGCCCTCGCGTCCGCCCTCGAAGCCCCGGAAGAGCAGGACCGCTGGGACCGGGCCGAAGCCCTGGCCCGCGAGGCCCAGGCCCCGGACCCGGTGCTGGACGCCTACCGCGAGGCCCTGGGGAAGGTGAGCGCCCCGGGCCTGGTGGCCTCCCTGGGCCAGCGGGCCGTGGCCTTCCATGACGAATGGAGCGACAGCGCCGACGAGCTGGTGGCCCTCCTGGACCGGGTGCTCATCGCCGCGCCGGACACCGGCTGGGCCTTCGAGCGCATGTCCATGGTGCTCACCAACCGCGAGAATTGGGACCAGCTCCTGGACGTGTACGACCGCGCCCTCTCCGCCGCCGAGGACGACGCCCGCAGGATCGCCCTGCTCGATGAGGCCGCCGGGGTCGCCAAGGACTTCGCCGGGCAGAACGAGCGGGCCATCGGGTACCTGGCCCAGCTCCTCACGCTGGACCCCTCGGACGCCCAGGTGGCGCGCTCTTTGGAGCGGCTCTACGAGCGCCACGAGCGCCACCGGGAGCTGATCGCCCTCTGGACCCTGAGGCTGCCCTTCCTCCCCGAGGACCAGTGCCGCGCCACGCGGCTGCGGGTCGCCCACACCTGGCTGGACCCCCTGCGGGAGCCCCGCGAGGCCCTGGAGGTCGCCGAGGCCCTCCAGGGGGACCGGGACCCCGACGCCCTCGCGCTCCTGGAGAAGATCGCCGCCCTCGGAGAGCCCCAGGACACCGCCCGGAGGGCCATCGCGCACCTCTCGCGCCGCTACGCGGCCCTCGGCCGCGACGAGGACGTGCTGCGCACCCTCGCGCTGCACCTCGCGCTCGCCGAGGATGACCCGAAGCGCGCCGAGGTCCACCGCGAGCTGGCCGCCCGGCTGGACCGCGCGGGCCGCGGCGCCGACGCCGTGGAGCACTACGCCGCCCTCGTGGTGCTGGAGCCCGAGGAGCCCTCGCACCGCACCCGCCTCGCGGAGCTGGCCGAGGTGACCCGCAAGCACGACCGCCTGGCCGACGCCCTGGCCCGCGCCGCGGAGGTCACCCGGGACGGGAGCCTCCGCACGGCCTTCCTGGTGGACGCCGCGGAGGTCCGCTGTGACGTGCTCCAGGACCCATCCGGGGCCATCGCGCTCTTCGCCCGGGTGCTGGCCTTTCCCGACGGAGAGGTGCCCCCGGCGGTGCTCCTCAAGGTCGCCCGGAGGCTCGACCCGCTCTACGGCGACGCCTCCCTCGGGGCCGAGCAGCTCGCGGTGCTGGAGCGCCTCGCCGCGCTGGAGCCCGACCCCTCCGCGCGGAGGGACACCCTGGGCCGCGCCGCGCGCCTGGCCGACGCCCGCGGCGAGACCGACCGCGCCCTCGCCGCGTGGAGGCTCCGGCGCCAGGACGACCCCTCGGACGCCGAGGCCCTGGACGCCATCGTGGAGCTCCTCGCCCGGGACCGCCGCTGGGACGCCCTGATCGACGCCCTGCGCGAGCGCTCCGAGCGCGCCACGGACACGGCCTCCCGGCGCCGGGACCTGGTGCGCGTCGCCCGCGTCCAGGCCGAGGAGCGCCAGAGCCCCGCGGACGCCATCGAGACCTGGACCCGCGTGGCCGACGCCTTCGGGGAAGACCCCGAGGTGGTGGACGCCCTGGCCGCGCTCTACCACGCCACGGAGCGCTTCCCGGAGCTCCTCGCGCTCCTCGACCGCGCCGCCGACGCCGAGCGCGACTCCGCCCGCCGCGCGCGACTCCTGCGCGCCGCCGGGGACGTGCACCGCACGCGCTCCCAGAGCCCCGCCGAGGCCCTGGAGCGCTACCGCCGCGCGCTGGAGAGCGACCCCCGGGAGCCCGGCGCCCGCGAGGGCCTGGAGGCCCTGCTCTCCGACGAGTCCTCGCGCCCCGAGGCCGTGGCCCTCCTGGCCCGGGCCTTCGCCGCCACGGACGACTGGTCCCGCACCCTCTGGGTCCTGGAGCACCGGCTCCAGGTGGCGCCCTCGCCGCGCGCCCGGGCGGAGCTCCTGCGCGAAGCCGCCCGGCTCCGTGAGGCCCGCGCCGAGGACCTGGCCGGCGCCCTCGGGGACCTGTGCCGCGCCCTGCCGTGCTGCGACAACGACCAGAGCGCCGAGGTCGAGCGCGAGCTCCAGCGCCTCGCCGCCGCCACCGGCGGCTGGAGCGACGCCGTCCAGGCCTACGCCGACGCCCGCCAGGGCGCGCTGGAGCCCTCGCGCCAGGCCCACCTGGCCTTCGAGCAGGGCACCCTGCTGGAGAAGCAGCTCGACGCCCTGCCCCTCGCCCTGGAGGCCTATCAAGCAGTCTCCGGGCTCGAACCGTCCAACCTCGGGGCCTCCCTGGCGGTGGTGCGGGTCGCAGCCCGCACCCGGGCCTTCGAGGCCCTGGCCCGGGGCCTGGTGAGCTCCGCGCGGCACCGCGGCGCCCTGGACCCGGCCCTGGTGCGCGTCGTCGAGGACGTCCTCGGTGATGAAAGAGCCACCTGGGACCAGGCCCCCAGCGCCCTGGAGCGCGCCGTGGCCGCCCTCCCCGCCGGGACCCCGCCCGCGGTGCTCCGAGAGTTGGAGACCCGTGTGGCCCTGTGGCATCGAGACCACAGGCATGCCCCGGAGGACGCCGAGCAGGCCCTGCGGCGGGCTGCTGCCCACGACCGCACGGACGCGGGCACCCTCGGGCTCCTGGCTCAGCTCCAGCGCCGCGCACCGGGCACGGACCTGGTGGACACCCTCGTGGCCCTCTCCGAGGCTGCCCCCCCAGGGCTCGAAGCCCTCCACGAGGCCGCCCAGGTGGCCCTCTCGCTGGAGGCGGAAGGTACCCGCGCACGGGACATTTTGTCCCAGTTCCTGGAGCGGGCTTCGGCCCACTGGACGGCGGCGCGGGACGCGGGAGACCTCGGGGCGGCGGACGCTGCGAGGGCGGAGGCCTCCTGGGGCCTTCGGGCGTTGGTGGACGCCTGGAGCGCGGACGGGGAGCATGGCAAGGCGGTGGGGCTCCTGGTGGCCGGGGCGCGCATGCCCTTTGCGCCGGAGGCCTCGCGGGACCTGCGCTTCGAGGCCGCGGAGCGCTCGGCGAGGGACCTCCGTGACAACGACCGGGCCATCGCGCTCCTGTGCGGGATCCTCGAAGAGGCCCCGGCGGACTTCCGGGCCCTGGAGCGCCTGGCGGGGCTCTACGAGGCCACCGGGCGCATGGACGAGCTGGTGGCCCTGCGCCGCGCGGAGCTCGGCCTGGCGGACACCCAGGCCCGGCGCCTGACGCTGCGGCTGGAGCTGGCGCGGGTGCACGAGGCCCGCGGAGACACCGAGGGGCGCGCGCAGGCGCTGCGCGAGAACCTCCAGGACCTGCCGGGGCATGCGCCCTCGGTGGAGGCCCTCGGGGCGCTCCTGGAGCGGGGAGGTCGCACCGAGGAGCTGGTGGCGCTTTTGTGTGCCCAGGCCCGGGAGACCGAGGGGCGCGAGGGCCCCCAGGCGGCGGCGCTATGGGCGCGGGCGGCGGAGCTGTCCGAGGCGCGCCTCGGGGACGCGGCCCGGGCCGTGGCGTGCCACGAGCGGGTGGTGGCGCTGGTGTCGTCTTCGTCGTCGCTGGACGCCCTGGCGAGGCTCCAGGCGGCCCGGGGGGACCACGGGGCCACGGTGCGCTACCTGGAGCAGCGGCTGGAGCTGGTGACGGGCCCCGAGCACGGGGCCACGGTGGTGCGCCTGGCGCGGGCCCACCAGGCGCAGGGGGCCCCGGAGCGCGCCAGGCAGTGCCTGGAGGCGGGGCTCTCCCGGGACCCCTCGTGCCTGGAGGTCCGGGCGCTGCTGGCGGAGGTGTACCGCAAGGCCGAGGCCTGGGAGAGCCTCGCCACGCTGTTGTTGGAGGGCCCTGAAGGCGCCGGGGCCGGGCGCGTGGCGGCGCTGCGCGAGGCCGCGGAGGTGCTCACCCGGCGGGTGGGCGCGCCGGAGCGGGCGATCCCGGTGCTGGCGCAGGCCCAGGCCCTGGTGCCCGAGGACCGCGGGGTGAAGCTGTCCCTGGCGGACGCCCTTCGCGCGGCGGGCAGGGGCGACGAGGCCCGGGCGCTCCTCGGGGCCCTGGTGGAGTCCTACGGGCGCCAGCGCCCGGCGGAGAGGGCCGTGGCGCACTATCTCCTGGCGAGCATCGCCCGCGCCCGAGGGGACGTGAACGAGACCCTGGCGCAGCTCGACCTGGCGGCGGGGATGGACATGGCCCACGCGGGGGCCTACCGGATGCTGGGCGAGGTGGCCCGCGAGGCGGGGCAGCTCGACCGGGCGGAGAAGGCCTACCGGGCGCTGCTCCTGGTGGTGCGCAGGCACCCGCCCGGGGACGCCCAGGACCCGCAGGCGGTGGGCACCAGCGAGGTGCAGTTCGCGCTGCACACCATCGCCCAGGCCCAGGGTCGCGAGGAGCGCGCCCGGGAGGTGCTGGAGAGCGCTTTTGAGACCGCGGCCCGGAGCGAGGTGGAGGCCCGGAGGCTGGAGCGCGTCCTGCGCGCCGAGGGCAGGACGGAGCTGCTCCTGAGGGCCCTCCAGGGGCGCCTGGCGCTGGAGGGCGACGACCCCCGGAGCGCGGGCACCCACGCGGACATCGCCGCGGTGCTGGACGTCCTCGGGAGGCCCGAGGAGGCGCTGGAGGCGAGGCTCCGGGCGCTCACGCTCGCGCCCGGCGACGCGAACCTCCAGGGCGCGACGCGGGCGGCGGCGCGGGTGCAGGGGGCCTCGGGGCGCTACGCGGAGGCCCTCCGTCGGAGCGCAGAGAGCGCGGCGGAGGCGCACGATACGGCGTTGGCGTGCGCCCTGTGGCTGCGCCTGGCGACGGCGCTGGAGGAGGACCTCGGGGACGCCCCCGGGGCTGCCCGGTGCCTTGAGCGCGCGGAGGACACGCACGCGCGGGCGGTGGAGGTGTGGCAGGCCCTGGACCGGGTGTACGGCGTCATCGGGGACCCCGCGGGGCAGGCCCGGGTGCTCCGGCGGCTGGTGGACGCCGAGAGCGGCGACGGGGCCGGCGGGAGCCCGACGGAGGTGCTCTTCCGGCTCTCGGCCCTGGAGCTGGCCTCGGACGATGAGAACGCGCGCAACGAGGGGCTGTCCTGGCTGTCCTGGGCGCTGGAGCGGGACCCTCAGCACCAGCGGGCGGCGGAGCTCCTGCGGCGGGCGGCGGAGGCCCACCCGACGCACGAGGGGCTCCTGGTGCAGTACGACCACGTGGCGCGCGCCACGGACAACCCGGAGGTGCTGCTGGACGCCCTGGTGCGGCGGGCGGGGCGGGACGACGTGCCCGCGGACGCCCTGCGCGAGGGGGCGGAGCTGGCCAGCTCCCTCGGGGACCTGGAGCACGGGGAGATGTTCCTTCGCCGGGCGGTGGAGGTCGCGCGCGCGCGCGGGACGCTGCCCTCGGCGGTGTGGGCGCTGGTGGCCCTTGCGGAGCGCCGCCAGGCGGCGGGGGACGTGGCCGGGGCGGTGCAGTGGATGCGCGACGCGGCGGAGGTGGCGGACCCGACGGAGGCGTTTCACCTCGGGCTCCAGGTGGCGGCGCTGGCGGCCGGGAGCCTCGGGGACCTGCAGCTCGCGGCGGACACGTACGAGAGGCTCCTGGCGCGGGACCCCACGGACCGGAACGTCTGGGAGCCCCTGCTGGACGTGTACCGGCTCCTGAACGACGACGCGAAGCTGGAGGCGTTGATCTCGCGCACGGTGGACTCGGTGTTTGACCGCGAGGGCCGCAACCGCTTGCGGATGGAGCGGGCGCGGATCCTCCTGGGGGACCGCGCGCGCGCGGACGACGCGGCGTCCACGCTCCGGGACGTCCTGGACGAGGACCCGGACGACGCGACGGCGGCCACGGCGCTGGCGGACCTGTACGACCGCGAGGGCCGCGGGGACGACCTGGCGGAGCTCCTGACGCGGCAGTTCGACACCGCGCGGGACCGCCGGGACGGGGCCACGGTGAAGGCCCTGGCGGCGCGGCTGGTGGCGCTCCTGGGGCCCGCGCGCCGGGAGGCCGCGAGGGACCACCTGCGGGCGGCGCTGGAGCTCGTGCCGGAGGACCGGGAGCTCCTCCGGAGCCTGGTGGCGCTGAGCCCCGCGGAGGAGGACCTGCACGACCAGGCGGCGCTGCAGGAGCGCCTCCTGCGCTGCGAGGAGGGCGAGGCGGCGGCGCACCTCGGGGACTCGCTGGCGACGCTCTACGAGTCCCTGGGCGACGACGCGGGGGCCGAGCGGGCGCTGGAGCTGGGGTTCCGGGCGCAGCCCACGAGCGCGCGGCTCCTCCTGCGGCTGGAGGCGCGGTACCTGGGCCGGGACGACTGGGCGAAGCTGGCGGCCGTGCGCGAGCTGGACGCGCGGCACCGGGCGGGGCGCGAGGCGCGCTGCGCGGGCTTCCGCGAGGCGGCATCGCTCTTCCGGGACCGGCTGCGGGACCCGGCCGGGGCGGCGAGGCTCTTCCGCGAGGCCCGGGCGGCGATGCCCGAGGACCCGACGGTGCTGGCCGAGCATGCGCGGGCGCTTGCGTCGGCCGGGGAGCATGCCGCGGCGGTGGAGGAGGTCACCAGCGCGATCGAGGCGCCGGGGGTGGACCCGTCGCTCTGGATCGACCTCTTCCGGCTGCGGGCGGAGCTCCGGATGGCGGGCGGGGACGACTCCGGGGCGGTGGCGGACCTGGAGGCGGCGTATGCGCGCGGGGGCAAGGCGCTGGCGCGGGAGCTGGCGTCGGGGCTGGACCGGCTCCGGGCGCAGGCGGCCAGGGTAGAGGACCGCGCGGCGGAGCGCGCGTCCACGCTGAGGCTGGTGGAGGTCTTGCCTGACGCGGGCAACGCGGACATGGCCCACGCGCTCTTGACCGAGTGGATCGGGCGCTCGCCGGAGGACCGGGACGCGCTGGAGCGGCTGGCCGCGCTGGACGTGTCCGCGGGGCGCTGGGACCAGGCGGCCAAGGTGCTCCACCGGCTGGTGGCGGCGTCCGAGGGCGACGCGCGGGTGGAGGCGGCGCTGCGCCTGGCGGACGCGTGCGACAAGGCGGGGCGCCCGGCGGACGCCCGGGAGGGCCTCGAGCGCGCGTACGCAGGGGCGCGCGCGCACGAGGGGCTCCGGGGCAAGCTCCGGGCGCTCTACCAGGCGGCGGAGGCGCACCGGGAGCTGGCGGGGCTCACGCTGGACGACGCGGCCCACGCCCGGGACGACGCGGCGCGCTTCGAGAAGCTGCGCAAGGCGGGGGAGCTCTACCTGGACCTGGTGGGGGACGCGGAGAAGGCCATCGCTGCGCTGGAGGGGGCGCTCAAGCTCAAGCCCCTGGACCACGAGAGCACGGTGCTCCTGGCGGACGCGTACACCATGGCCGAGCGCCTGGAGGACGCCTCGAAGCTCCTGAACGAGGGGATCGCGGGGCACAAGGGACGGCGCTCGCGGGAGCTGGCGGTGCTCCAGCACCGCATGGGGCGGCTGGCGTACGCCGCGGGGGACCACCAGGTGGAGATGGCCTGGCTCAACGTGGCCCTGGACACGGACATGCAGAACGGCCAGGTGGCGGCGGAGCTGGCGGACGTGGCCATGGAGCTCACGCAGTACGAGATCGCGCTCAAGGCCCTGCGGGCCATCACCATGATGAAGACCCCGGCGCCGATGCCGCGCGCGGTGGCGTTCCTGCGGCAGGGGCAGATCGCCCAGACGCAGGGAGACCCGAAGAAGGCCACGTTCTTCGCCCGCAAGGCGCTGGCCGAGGACGGCGCCCTCGCGGAGGCCCAGCAGTTCCTGGACAGCCTCTCGGCTGGGGAGTGACCGCGGTTGGCGGTCGCCCTCGGCGAGGGTAGAGTGCGGAGGTGTCCCGAACGGGTTTTGCCCTCGCGCTCGTGCTCCTCGGGTGTGGCGGCGTGGACCGCGGCGCCCTGACGGCCCTCCCGGACGGGGGCGCCCTCGAGGACAGCGCCGCCACACCCCCGGAGGACAGCACGACACCGCCCGGGGACGCCGCCCTCCCGGACACCACCCCGGGCGACGCCGAGGACGCCAGCGCGGCGGACACGGGTCTGGCGCCCCCCGCGGACACCGCCGCGCCACCCGACTCCGCGGCCCCACCGGACACCACGGCGCCGCCCGACACCACCGCGCCGCCCGACACCACCGCGCCGCTGGACACCGCCGCGCCGCCCGACACCGCCGCGCCGCTGGACACGGCGCCGGTGGACACCGCCCGGCCGCCGGACACGGCGCCGGTGGACACCGGGCGGCCGCCGGATGCGCCGCCGGATACCTTCGGAGACCCCTGCGCCGGAGACACGACGTGCACCTCCTGCGCCTCCCGGTCGGGCTGCGGCTGGTGTCGGAGCACCAACCGCTGCCAGCGGGGGACCAGCAGCGGCCCCTTCGGGAGCGGCTGCGGGGACTCGTCCTGGGCGTGGTTTCCCTCGGCTTGCACCACGACCCCCACGGACCCGTGCCTCTCCTCCACCCGCTGTGACCGCTGCGCCAGCCGCGAGGGCTGCGGCTGGTGCTCGGACACCAACCAGTGCTTCAGCGGCACGTCCTCGGGTCCCCGGGGGCGCTCGTGCGCGCGCTGGCGCTTCGAGCCCGACGACTGTCCAGGCTCCTGACGTCCCGCTCGCCGTCGTTCTCCCGCACCCTCGGGGGCTCCGGCTCGGGCCAAAGGCTCCAGCGCCCCCAGAGGCCCCCGACGCTCAACACCAGCTCCGCGTCCACCATCGGCTCACCTCCAACAAGGGTAATATGCATATATGCATGTAGTTCCGCAAGGGAAATATGCATCATGCGCTTTCGGCGAGGTGGGCGAGGTGCCAGGCGAGGCTCGGGCCGAGGACGACGATGCCGCCGCGGTCGCCGGGGTCCACGAAGGGCCAGGCGCCGAGGCCCGAGGGGTCCACGGCGGGGCGTCCGGTGGCGCGGACGGCGGCGACGAGGCGGCGCTCGCAGGCGCGCACCGGGGGGGCCTCCAGGCGCTCGTCGGCGACGATGGTGCGGCCGGCGCCGGCGCGGAAGACGGCGACGCCCTCGGCGACGCGGGCGGCCCGGGCGAAGACCGCCGAGGGCTCGACGTCGGGGAAGGCTCCGCCGAGGCGCTCGGCGTTCCAGCCGACGGTGCGGATTGCGCGCAGGACGGCGGCCCGGGGCATGCGGAGGGCGGCGGCGATGCCGTCGATGTCCTCTTCGTCGTGGGGCCTGGCGACGCCGGCGACCTCGGCGGCGAGGTGGGCGAGCTCGTGAGCGAGCACGGCGGCGACCTGGGCGGGGTGCCCCCGGTCATTGTACCGGATGCGCAGGGGGTTGCCCTCGAAGGTCCCGGCGCAGCCCGGGGGAGCGCCCGGGGCGAGGTCCACGCCGAGGGTGCGCGCCACGGCGTCGAGGGGCACGCGGTCCGGCGCGTCGAGCCGGGCGGCCACCAGGAGGTGGCGCGCGATCCCTTCACGCTCTGCGTCGCTCAACCTGGACACTACGACCGCTACTGTGGCTCCGCGGGGGGGCATGATGCAACGTCTCCTTCCGCACCGGGAGTCCACCCCGAGGCCCCACAAGCGCCCCCTGAGCCCTGGAGCTCCGGGCACGAAATGCATGGTCAGGATATGTCCATGCTGCCCACCATATCCCGCCGACGCTAGCGCGCTAGCGTCGGCGGCGCGTCGGGAGCTGCACCCGGGCGCTGCCGGGCTCGACGCCGAGCTCCCGGGCGCGGGCGTCCCCCGCGGCGTTGGCCGCGTTGGCGCGCTCCTGCGCGGCCCTGGGGGTGGTGCCCAGGTGCAGGAGGAGGTTCTCGCTGGTGACGGGGATGTGCTGCCGTCGAAGCTCCGCGGCGGCGTCGAGCCACTGGCGGGCGGCGGCCAGGAGGTCCACGCGGTCCTGGAGACGACGGTCGGTGTCCCGCAGCGCCTCCCGAACGGAGAGCGCATCGAGGAGCTCATGACGGCGCGGGTCAAAGGCCCGATCCAGGGCGAGGTTCATGGGGTCCACCTCGTCTCGTACGAGCGTCGGGGCGCTGACCCCCGCGGGTCCATGGCCCGGAGGCGCGCCGCCGCCCGCCGGTCCGTGGCCCTCCGGGAGGGGCTCCTCGGCCTCGCCGCGGAGGTAGGGCACGGTGACCCCCAGGGCGTGGGCCAGGCCCTCCTGGGTGGACTGCATGAGCCCCTTGATCTTGCCGCTCTCCAGCCGGGAGATGGCCTCCTGCGAGAGCCCGCTGCGGCGCGCCAGCTCCGCCTGGGTCATCCGGAGCTCCAGCCGCCGCGCGCGCACCCGCACGCCGTCGAGCCCGCCGCCCCGCGCCCCGCGCGCTGATGCCTCGCTCATGACGACTACATCCTACCACCCCGCCAAGCCCCATGCAACCGTGCATGACCGGTCACCGGAGCTCCAGCACCACGGGGCAGTGATCACTCACCGTGCGGTAGTCCTCCGGGACGTCGGCCTCGGCGATCCGCGCGCAGGCGAGGCGCGCGCAGTATCCGCCCACCCGCGCCGACGCCACCACCCCCGGCGTGGCCGCCACGTGGTCCAGCAGCGACGGCACCAGCACCCCCGGGGCGCCCCGCCAGTACTCCGTGCACCGCAGCGCCCCCGAGGGCAGCGCCAGCCCCGCGTCGGACACCGCTCCCTCGATGAACGTGCGCTCGCCCTGGGCGTCCTGCGCCCAGCCCGTGGAGTTGGCGTCCCCGAGCACCAGCACCCGCGACGCCCCCCCGCGACGGAGCCCCGCCGCCACCGCCAGCGCGCGGTCCCATTGCACCCTCCGGCGCGCCACCCGCTCAGGCTCCGGCCCCGCCGGGAGGTGCATGTTCACCAGGTGCACCCTCGGCCCCCCCGGCGCCGCGAACACCCCGAGGAGCCCTGGGCGCTCCCCCTCGCCGCAGCGACCCCCGCCCCCGGGGTCCAGCTCCGGGTACTCCCTCGCCTCCACCAGCGCCACCCGCGAAGCGTCGTACAGGAACCCCAGGCGCATGCCCCGCCCGCCGCCACACTGCGACAGCACGTGCGCCCAGCGGCCCCCGCCCGGCGCCCGGCCGAGCGCCGCCTCCAGCGCCTCAAAGGGCGCCTCGCGCTCGATCTCCTGCACCGCCACCACCGCCGCGCGCGTCTCCAGCAGCACCGAGGACAGCCGTCCCAGGTCCGTCGCCTCCACCCCGAAGCGCCGGATATTGAACGTCGCCACCCGCGCCGCCGAGGTCCCCGGCGCCTCCCGACACCCCGACGCCCCGGAGAGCAGCAGCGCCCAGGCAAGGCCCCCAATTTGTATGCGTCTACGCATGGCCGCCGAGCATGACCCCGGCCGCACCCCGGCGCAACCGCCCGGCACCCCCGAAGGGCGATGCCCCTCAGAAAGGCTTAGGGGCCTTGGGCTCAGCGCGAGAACCGGGCCGCCAGCTCCAGCACCGCCGGGGCCGAGGGCTGAAGCCTCCGCGCCGTCTCATAAGCCGCCCTCGCCGAGGCCACCAGCCCCGCCCGCAGCAGGAGCTGCGCCAGGCAGACGTTGGGCTCCAGGCGCTCCGGCGCCAGGGTCACCGCGCGTCGGCAGAGCTCCACCGCGTGGTTGGTGCGCTCCCCCGCCTGGAGCAGCGACCGCGCCGCGTTGAGCCACAGGTCCGCGTCCGTGTCCCGGATCTTCGCCGCGGCCTCCCAGAGCTGGGCCGCGGCGCTCCAGTTGGACACCCCCTCCGCGCGCCGCGCGTACGTCAGGCAGCGCTCGAGCTCCCCGTTGGCCCCCCCCCCTTGCGAGGCACCCCCCTGCGAAGCACCCCCTTGCGAAGCACCCCCTTGCGAAGCACCCCCCTGCGAGGCACTCCCCAGTGAGGCACCCTCCGGCGAGCCCTCGGCGGTCTGACCGTTGCTCTGCGAGAGCGCCCGCTCGACCCTGGACGCCCGCTGGCGGATGGCCTCGTCGTCCGGGGCGAGCTCCGCCGCCTGGCGCGCCAGCCCGAGGGCCTCCTGGCCCCGACCCCCGGCCAGCTCCCGCTCGGCCTGGTCAAGGAGCCCCCGCGCCTGTGCCCCGCGCTCAGCCTTGGCCTTCTCCACCCTGGCCCGGAGCAGCGACTGCATCGCCACCGAGGGCTCCGGCGTCGCCGAGCGGTTCTCCCACAGCGGCCCCGGCGTGGGAGGCCCCGCCACCGCAGGGATCGCCGCCCACGGGCCCGTGGTCGCCGCGCCGTCCGATACCGCAGGCGCCACGGGGGATGGAGGCGTGGGCGCGGACGCCGTCCCCTGGCCCGCAGTGCCTTGGGGCGCCGCGGCGGGCGCCACGGCGGCAGCGTCCGGCGCGCGCGGCGCCGCGGGCGCCAGGGGCCCTGGAGGCGTGTTCGCCCGCGGCGCGCTCCCCTGCGGGGCTAAGGGCACCGGCGCCATCGGCGCCGTGGGCGTCGGGTGCCGGGGTGTCATCGGCGCCGGCCTCGGCGCCACCCCCGGCGCCGTCCCCGGCGTACCTCCGGACCCCACCATGGGCACCCGCGGCGAGGAGCCCGGCGTCGCCCTGGCACCCCGGAGCTTCCCAGCGCCCGGCGGCGCCACCATCGGTGGCGGCGCGGCCATCGGCGTCGGCGTCGCCTCGTCCTGGACGGCCCGCACGCTCGGCGACGAGGGCCGCTTCGGCTGCAACTGCTGGAAGCGCCGCGCCGCCTCGGCCCTGCGCTGGGCCTCGGCCTCCGGGTCCATCGCCGCCGAAGGCTGGATCGGCTGAGGCCCGCTCCCCGGACGCCCGCCCCGAACCCAGGTCCCCGACGGCGCCCCGCCCATCCCCGGCGCCACCACCGGCGGCGGCGGCCGAAGCCCGATCCGTATGTCGTACTGCGTCCTCCGCGTAGGGTTCGCCAGCGCCTCGAAGGCCGTGGTCAAGGCGTGGAAGATCTCCGACAGCCGCGCCGCGTGAGCCCCCACGTCCCGGCGGTAGTACACGTCCGGGTGGAAGCGCTTGCACAGCTCGTAGTACGCGTGGCGAACCTCCTCCACCGTGGCCCCGGTGCCCACCCCGAGGAGCTCGTAGTGGGTCTGGCCAATGCGTGCATGCATCCCCTCGATGGCCGCCTGCTCCACCGCCGTCAAGCCCGCCGCCGCGCTCACGGCGACCCCATCTCGCGCTGTCCTATGCATTCCCTTCGACACCTCGCCGCGCCGCTCCGGCCCGATCCCAGCGCAGACGCCCGACCCGGCCAGCTCCCGCGCTTCACGATCCAAAAACCTCTAGCAGGGATGATGCCAGACCACACGCTCACGACCACGCCCACCTGCGTACTCTACCTCCGGTTCCCGCCGACCGGAAGTGTCAGTCATGCGACACTTCCTGTCACCGCGGCGCCATGTCGTCGGTATTTCTTCCAGGTAATCATCACCGCGACGAAGTGCCCCGGAGGCGTCAGGGGCGCCGTCTGGACCACCTCGGAGGGTGTGGGGTCAACGCCGCAGGGGTCTGGCCGGACAGGTCGGCGCCGGGCACCGGCGCGTGAAGCGCCGCCTCGCGGCGCTGTCCGCGCGGACCGAACGGAGTAGGCAAGCCTGCTCCTGGGCCTTGGAGCACTCGGCCGCCAGGAGGCGCTGGACCTCGGCGCTCCCCTGGGCCTCCAGGGCCCTCCTCAGGGGCTCCACCTCCGCGGCGGGCAAGGTAGGGCGCGCCTGGAGCTCCGCCAGGGCCGCCACGGCGCCCGCGAGGTCCAGGGCGTCCACCGCGGTCATGCCCCGCTGGAGCGTGCGCCGGGCCCTGTGCCTCGCGACCTCCAGCGATGCATCTTGCGATGCATCCCGTGATGCATCCAGCGCGGCGTCGAGGCTCACGGGGGTGGGCGCGGGCGCGCGGCTCGCCCAGCGCTGGTAGAGCCGAACGAGTCCATAGCCCAGGGCGACGCTCAGCAGCACCACCGCGAGGAAGCCCGCCCTGGAGCCCTTGAGGGGCACCGCCGGGGGCCTCTCGGACGGCAGCGCCGGGGCCGACGGGCCCCCGACGACGGTGGGCACGCGCTGCCGCGGGCTCTGGGCCCGAGGGCCCTCCGGCGGCCCCTCCTGCCCGGTGAGGTCCCGGAGGAAGGCCAGCGTGGAGGCCGTGCGGTCCTTTGGGTCCTTGGCCAGGGCGCGGGAGAGGGCGGGCTCATAGCGCGGCGGGAGCTCCCCCACGCCGGGCTGCTCCGACAGGGGCTTCGGGGCCCGGTGCAGGTGCATGTCCGCCCACTCCATGGTGGACGAGGCCGCCCAGGGGAGCCTCCCCCCGGAGAGGAGCTGGTAGAACACCAGGGCCAGGGCGTACACGTCCGCCCGGGCGTCCGCGGGCTCCCCTCGGAACTGCTCCGGGGCCATGAAGGCCGGGGTCCCGAGCATGGTCCCGAGCACCGTGAGGGGCTTCTCCCCCGGGGCCGGGGGCCTCCGGGCGATGCCAAAATCCACGACCTTGGCGGTCTCGACGCCGCCGACGTGCGTCAGGAGAATGTTCTCGGGCTTCAGGTCCCGGTGCACGATCCCTGCGTCGTGGGCCTCCTGGAGGGCCCCGGCCACCTGCCACGCGATGCACTCGGCGCGCTCCGGCGTGACCACCTCCCGGGCCAGGAGCTCCGCGAGGCTCCCGCCCGGGACGTACTCCATCACCGAAATGAAGCGCCCGCCCTCTTCACCATAGTCATGAATACGAATGGTGTTCGGGTGCGTCAGGGCCGCGATGGTGGACGCCTCCCGGCGGAAGCGCGTGACGATGTAGTCGTCGTTGCCCCGGGCGGCGGCCAGAACCTTCACGGCCACGCGGCGGGAGCCCTCGCCCAGGCGCTGCTCGGCCAGGTAGACCCGGCCCATGCCCCCCTCGCCAAGGAGGCTCTGGAGCGTGTAGCGCCCGAGGACGGTCTTGCCCAGGAGCGGGTCCGTGGGCATATCCGGCGGCAGGAGCCGCCCCCCGCAGATCTGGCAGAACCGCGCGTCGAGGGCGGTGCGAGGGCTCCCACACCGGGGGCATTGCGGCGGCGCGCTCACGACGGTGCGCCGGGAGCGTACACGCATCGCACCTCCGGGACGAGGTGCTACGCTCGGGCTCCCACCGTGGCCACGGAGACCCTGAACCAGCCCGACGGAACCCACGCCCCGGAGGACCCCGTGGGGCTCTCACGGGAGCTCCTGGCGGCGGCTCGGGCGCTCGATGGCGCGGTCACCCCGGAGCTCACTCGACTCTCCGGGGCGCTGGGCTCCGTGGACCCCTCGCGCCTGCCGGACGACCCCTCCCGGGTGGCCTTCTGGGTCAATGTCTACAACGCCCTGATGCGCCACGCCATCGCCGCGTGGGGCCTGCGGGGCTCGCTCATGACCACCCTCGGGGTGTTCCAGCGCGCGGCGTACTCGCTCCAGGGGCGGCGTTATCCCCTCCACCTGATCGAGCATGCGATCCTCCGGAGGAACCGCCCCGCCCCGTGGACCTTCTGGCGCCCCGCCCGGGAGGACGACCCGCGGCTCCGGTCCATGCCGGCCTCCCTCGACCCGAGGGTGCACTTCGCCCTCAATTGTGGGGCCGTGTCGTGCCCGCCCATCCGGTCCTATGGGGCCGCGGAGCTCGATCGACAGCTCACCACGGCCACCCGGTCGTACCTGGCCTCGGAGGTCGTGGTGGAGGCCGCGAGGGCCCGCGTCCGACTGCCGTACCTGTGCTCCCTCTACCGCGGGGATTTCCCCCCGGGGGACGCGCTCCTCGGGTGGGTGGCCCCCTTCCTCGACCCGGGCGAGGCCCGCGCCTTCCTGGAGAAGCCTCCGCGGCGCCCGAAGGTCTCCTTCGGGGCCTACCACTGGTCCATCGTCCCAAAGGTAGAGTAGGGCTCTACTCCCCGCGCAGGAGCGCCAGCCAGGCCTCCACCAGCCGGTCACCGCCGAAGAGGTACTCCAGCGCGGCGAGCCCCAGGAAGGGCCCGAAGGGGATCTCCGCCTGGAGCGAGCCGGGCTCCGGGGACTCCGCGGGGGACTCCGCGGGCGCCTCCTCGGGCTCGGGCCCGAGGCGCCAGCCGGTGACCTGCGAGAGCAGCACCGCGCCGAGGCCCTGGAGCGCCCCGAAGCTCAGCGCGAAGAGCACCCCCGAGGGGCCCTCCAGCGCGCCGATCATGGCCAGGAGCTTGGCGTCCCCGAGGCCCATGCCCTCGCGCTTTCGCAAGAGCTTCCAGCCGTAATGAAAGAGCACCGGCAGCGCCGCCCCGAGGAGCGCGCCCTGGAGCGCGACCCGCCACGGGACCCCGGCGGCCGGGAGCCACACGCTCACCGCCAGGCCCAGGGCGATGCCCGGCAGCGACAGGACGTCCGGGATGAGCAGCGTCTCCAGGTCGATGAACGACGCCGTGAGGAGGGTCCACGCGAAGGCGAAATGCACCAGGGACACCGCCAGCGCGAGGCTCGCGGGCTGCGACGGGTCCGCGCGCCAGGCCCGGTCCGCGAGCCCGAGGGCCGCCAGGGCGTACACCGCCTCCACCAGCGGGTAGCGCGCGGAGATCGCGGCCTTGCAGCTCCGGCAGCGCCCTCGGAGCCACAGCCACCCGAGCACCGGGACGTTGTCGTACGGCTTGATGGGCGTCTCGCAGGACGGACACCGGGAGCCCGGGCGCAGCACCGACAGCTCCCGCGGCCATCGGTAGATCACCACGTTGGCGAAGCTCCCCCACACCGCCCCCCACGCCAGGGCGAACACCCGAAGGATCCACAGCGGCAGGTCCTGCGCCTGCATCACCCACCCACACCCTGCGGCACGCAGGTCACTCCGCGGCGGCGTGCCGCAGCCGCCGGAGCGTCCTCCTGGCCCGGCGCAGCTCCGTGGCGAGGGTGACGGCGCGTGTGGCGTCGTGGCGGTTCCTGCGGACAAAGGCCCGGAGGTGCTGCTGGGCCCGGGGGGAGTCCCCGAGGGCCTCCCGGAGGAGCCCGGCGATGTAGCGCCCGTAGCCCTCGCCGCAGGGGGCGGTCTCCAGGTCCTCCAGCACGCCCTGGAGGCTCACCTCCGTGGCGCCACCGTCCAGGCGCACCAGGGCCGCGTGGGCCCGGTGCAGGGGCCGGGTGGTCAGGGCCCAGCGGCCCGCGCGCTCCAGGGCGGCCAGGGCGTCCTCCGGGCGGCGGGCGTGGTGCAGGGCCGTGCCCACGGCCTCCCAGTGCATCGCCCGGCGCCGGGCCGGGGCGTGGCGCGCCGCCATGCGGTAGGCCTGCGCCGCCTGGGGCCACCAGCCCAGGGCCGAGCACGCGCGGCCAAGGTCCGCGTAGGCGATCTCCGGCAGGGCCCCGAGGGCCACCATCTTCCTGGCCACCGCGTGGGCGCTGCGGACCCTGCGGGCCTGCAGGTGCGCGCGAAAGACCTCCCGGAGGAGCAGCACCGTGACCTCCGGGTCCACCGCGGGCCCGCTGCCCTGCAGGCCCTTCTCCGCGAACACCGCCGCCGCCGCGGGTGAGGGCGACCCGAGCGCCAGACGGAGGTAGTCGTCCGCGTCCAGTGGGCCGAGTCGCTCGCGCAGTTTGCGCACGTCGGAATGAATTTAGCACCTTCCACCCCCCGGGAAGCCTCCCGGTCACCATTTCCGGCAAGAACGCCCCCCGCCAGGGACCGATTCCAGTGGTGGTGGAAAAATTTAGTGCGAAACGGGGTCTATTGGGCGTAACCACTGGAATTCCAGCGGGTTACGGGCTCCCGTGGGAGATGCTGCCATGGACGAAGGTGGGGGACAGCCCCGGGGCCAGGAGGTCCGGGGTGACCTCGCTGGAGGGGAAGAGCTGGATGAACTCGGGTCTGGAGGGCACCGGGTCCACGACGGTCTTTTCGAGCATCATGGAGGTGTACTGATCGGCGCCGCCCTCGACGGTGTTGCTGTTGAGCACCACGTCCACGGCCAGGGTGCGGGCGTGGGAGGCCACGCCGGGGATCCGGGAGGCCTTCGGGGACCAGTTGTCCGCGCAGGTGCCGTTTTCGCTACAGCCCCACACACCCTGGTCCGTCCGGAGGAAGAGGGTTTGATTCCCCGAGGTGTGGCCCGGGGTGCGCACCAGGAGGGCGCCTTCCCCCAGGCACAGGTCCCCGTGGGTGAAGCGCACGTGGTGGGTGTTGACGTTCTGCTTGCCATCCGGGACGAACCAGGCCCGCTGCATGGGGTGCAGGTCGTCCCAGTCGTCCCACTCGGTCCTGGGACACAGGAGCGTGGCGTTGGGGAACCGGGGCCGCAGGGCTCCGTCGGCGGTGCCCAGGAGCCCTCGCAGGTCCTGGGTGTGGAAGTGATCGAAGGCCACGTAGTCAATGTCCTCCGGGGAGACCCCGAGGGCCTGGAGCTGGGTCTCCAGGGGGGGGCTCCTGCGCACCATGAGGTTGGTCATGCGCTCGCCGAAGCGCTCGATCATCCGGGCGAAGAAGGGCGTCCGGCGGGACCTCTCGGGGTCCGTGGGGTTGAAGAGCAGCGTCCGGCGGCGCTCGCCCTGGAGGAAGCGCACCAGGAGGGCCCGGTGCGTCATGATCACGTACGGGGCGGGCGACAGCGCCGCGCCCCAGAGGGCGTATTTCGTCGGGTAGAGCAGCGTGGTGATGGGGAGCGTGCGCACGCAGGCCACCGGGGCCATGGCCAGGAGCCTCTGGCGGAGGCTCCGGGCGCCCTCCAGCACGGCCTTGAGGCGGGGGCCGTGGCCGGGCGTAGCCCAGGCCCGGGAGAGGTCGTCCAGGGGGGTGAGCCCGGGGTCCTCCGTGGGGGCGCCTTGCATCACCGCCCCAGGATGCTGCGGGCGATGACCACGCGCTGGATCTGCGAGGTGCCCTCGTAGATCTGCATGAGCTTGGCGTCGCGGAAGAGCTTCTCCACGGGGTACTCCTTGGTGTAGCCGTAGCCGCCGAAGATCTGGATGGCGTCCGTGGTGGAGGCCATCGCCGCGTCGGCGCCGAAGGCCTTGGCGCAGGCGCTCACGGTGGCGTCCAGGGTGCCCTGGTCCACCAGCCACGCGGCCTTGAGGAGCAGGAGCCGGGTGGCCTCGTAGCGAATGGCCATCTCGGCGATCATGAACTGCACGGCCTGGTGCCGGGCGATGGGCTCGCCGAAGGTCTTGCGCTCCAGGGCGTAGGCCCGGGACTCGTCCAGGGCGCGGCGGATGAGCCCCGCGCAGCCCGCGGCGATCCAGGGCCGCGAGCGGTCAAAGGTGCGCATCGCGATCTTGAAGCCCTCGCCCTCGGCCCCGAGGAGGGCGCTGCGCGGGATCCGGGCGTCTTCGAAGAGAATGTCGCAGGTGTGGCTGGCGCGCATGCCGAGCTTGTTCTCCCGGCGGCCGATCTTGACCCCGGGGGTGTCCGCGTCCACCACGAACATGGCGATGCCCTTGTGCCGCAGCGAGCGGTCCCGGGTGGCCAGCACGGTGAACCAACGGGCGTGGTTGGCGTTGGTGATCCAGCGCTTCTGGCCGTTGAGCACGAACTCGTCCCCGTGGCGCTCGTAGCGGGTGGAGATGCCCGCCACGTCGCTCCCCGCGTCGGGCTCGGAGCATGCGTAGGCCGCGAAGCAGGGCTCGGCGCCGAGCATCCCGAGGTACTTCGCCTTCTGCTCGTCGTTGCCCGCGAGCATCACGGGCATGGCCCCGAGGTTGTTGCCCGCCAGGGTGGTCTTGATGCCCGCGCAGCCGTAGGCGATCTCCTCCAGGATGAGGCAGTGGTCCAGGCACCCGAGGCCCACCCCGCCGTACTCCGCGGGGACCTCGCCGTTGGCCAGGCCCAGGGCGTGGGCCTCCTTGAAGAGCTCCAGCGGGAACTCCTCGTGCTCGTCCAGCCGGGCGGCCACGGGGATGATCTTCTCCCGGGTGAAGCGCCGGGCCGTGTCCACCAGCGCCTGTTGCTCTTCCGTGCTCTGGAACCCGTACATGCGATACCTCTTGGCCGTGCGCCTACCACGGCCCGCGCCCCGCGGAAAGACTCCCACGACCCGGAACAGCCCCCCCGCCCCAAGCGTTCCCCGGCCCATGCGAACGCTCGCCCTTCTCGCGCTCCTGGCGGCCTGCCGCACCGCCCGCGGGCCGACGGAGCCCCCGCCCCGGGCGGGGCCCGTGGTGGAGCCCCCGCTGGGCACGGAGCCCGCCCCGGAGGGGGTGCTGGCGGAGCTGCGCCTCGCCCGGGGGGTCCGGGTGCGCCTCTCCCAGGGCGCCGTCACGGTGCTGGACGGCGCCGGGGCCGAGCGGTACCGCACGGCGGTGCCCGAGGGGTGCGAGCTCCTGCGCTGGGGCCACCGGGGGCTGGTGCGCTGCCCCTCCACGGCGCCGGACAGCGCCACCCGGGGCACCGACGACGTGGCCGTGGTGGAAGACCGCGCGGCGGTGCTCCCGGACACCGACGGCAGGACGCTCACCCTGGCCCGGGGTTGTACCCCGGGCGCCGACGAGCCCGGGAGGGCATGCACCTACACCCCCTCCCGCGGCTGGACCGAGTGGTCCCTGGAGCGCCCCGGGAGGCTCCTCCAGGTGCGGGAGGGCGTGGCGCTGGTGGCCTTCTCCGGGGTGGGGCTCTTCCACATCGCCGAGGCGCGCTGGCAGCCCGTGACGCTCCCGGACCCGACGTGGTCGTGGTACCGGGTGGGCTTTGGCCCCGACGGGTCCCTGGTGGGCCTGGCGGACGCGGGCCCCTCGCGGGCCCGGCGGAGGGTGCTGGTCCACGGGCCCCAGCGAGGGCCCCTGGAGTCCCAGGCCCTGGACCTCCTGGCCGACGACGCGGCCCTGGAGGGGGGCCTGGCGGTGCTCACCGAGGGCCCTCGGGCGGGGCTCTACGACCCGAGGACGGACCACTGGACCCCGTTGGAGCCGGCGCTCCCGGGCGCCCGGCGGGCCCCTGGCGCGCTGCCGGGCCCTCTGGGGTGGAGGGTCTCGTGCCTGGAGGGCCAGTGCACCCTGGACGGGGTGGCCACGGTGAGGCTGCCGGAGGGCGTGTAGGCCCCGGCGGGGCGTTGGCGAGTAGATCCCCTCGCGAACATTGAGTAACCTTCCGCCCAGTGACCGCGGTGGCCTGTCCCTTCTGTGGCAACGAACACACCGGGGGCACCTACGTCTGTCCTGTCACCAACCGGCGGCTCCAGGGGCTCCTCCCGGTGGGCACCATGGTGGACGAGAAGTACCGCATCGACGGGATCATCGGCGTGGGCGGCATGGGCGTGGTCTACAAGGCCGAGCAGACGCGCATCTCCCGGCCCGTGGCGCTCAAGATGCTGCTCCCGGAGTACATCGTGTACCCGGACCTGGTGGCCCGCGTGGAGCGCGAGGCCCGCACCGCCGGGCAGATCGATCACCCGAACGTGGTGTCCATCGTGGACCTCGGGATCACCTCGGACCGGGGGCCCTACATCGCCATGGAGCTCCTCCGCGGCAAGGAGCTCGCCACGGTGGTCGAGCAGGCCGGCGGGCGCCTGGACCCCGCGGACGCCGTGGACATCATGGTCGAGGTCCTGGCGGGCCTCGACGCCGCCCACAAGAAGAACGTCATCCACCGGGACCTGAAGCCCGAGAACATCTTCCTCACGGACCGCGAGGACGGCGCGCGCGGCGCCGCCAAGGTACTGGATTTCGGCATCTCCAAGCTCCGGGACGACTCGGAGCTCAACTCCCTGACGCGCACCGGCACGGTCATGGGTACGCCGCAGTTCATGGCCCCGGAGCAGGCCGCCGGCAGCCGGGACCAGGACGCACGCATAGACCTTTATGCATCCGGCGCGGTGCTCTATGCGATTCTATGCAATGGCCTGCCCTACGAGGCCGAGAACTACAACCTGCTGATCAACGAGATCCTGAACAAGCCGCCGATCCAGATCCTCTCCCGGACGGCGGGGCTGGACCCGCGGCTGGCGGCGATCGTGATGAAGTCCATCGCGAAGAAGGCCGACCAGCGATTCCAGTCGGCGGCGTTGATGCGCGAGGCGCTCCTCGGGTGGTACGAGATCCGGAACACGCCTCGGACGGGCTCCTTCCGGCTGCCGGGGCAGCGGGGCTCGGCGATCGAGCCGTCCAAGCCCCCGGGATCCCTCGGGCCATTGGCGGCGCTGGCGGTGGGGGGTGGTGGGGGCGCGGGGGGCGGGGCGGCCAACGCGGTGGCGCAGCTCCTGGTGTCCCTGGACGAGGGGCTCTCGCCGGACGACCCGCTCTATGTGGAGAAGGGCGAGGCCACGCTGGTGGTGCAGATACCCTTCACCGGCGAGGACACGCCCGCGGAGCCCCACGAGCCCTCGGAGGAGATCCGGGTGGCGACCACAACAGCACCCGGGGTGCCGGCGGTGGTGGCGGGCGGGGCGGTGGTGTCGGTGGCCTCGCCGGGCAACGGCGGGGTGGCGCTGCCGGGGGGGACGGTGTCCGTGCTGCCGGCGCCGGCGGGGGGCTCGTCGCCGCCGGGGTATTTCTCCACGGAGCTGGAGCTCAACGGCGGGAGCCTCCCGTCGCTGCTCCTGGAGAACCCGCTGGACGCTCCTCCGGTGGTGATCCCGGCCTCGCGCAAGCCCCCGCCCGCGGAGGAGGCCTGGGCCCGGCTGCGCCCGGAGGCCAACAGCACCTCCCGGCGCACGGCGATGCTCCTGGACGAGAGCCTCACGAAGAACCGCGGCAACGGCCTCCGGTGGGTGCTCCTGGGCCTGGGGCTGGTGCTGGTGGCGGCGGCCTCGCTGGCCTTTGTGTACGCGCGGCGGCAGGACCTGTGGCAGCGGTGGTTCAACCCCGAGGCGGCGATCCCTCACGTCCGTGGCCCACAGAACGTGACGCTCACGGCGCCCCTGGCGCCGAACAGGCCGTCGCCCTCGATGGCGGCGTCGGACGGCGGGGTGGCGCCGCAGGGCGCCCCGGGCCACCGCCACCGCCACCACCGCCGCGAGGAGTGACGCGCTCACCGCGCGGCGCTACCGCGCGTCGGCGCAGCAGCGGAACCCGATCTGGTAGTACCGGAAGGTCTCGTTGTGGGCGCGGGTGACGGGTCGGCAGCGGGTGCGGACAAAGCCCCACCAGCCGCCCTTGAGGGCGCTGCGGAAGGGCCTGCCGCTGGAGCTCACGGTCCACTCGTCCACGTTGCCCGCCAGGTCGTGGACGCCGGTGGGGGACACGCAGCGGGCCAGGGCCCCGCTCGGCACGGCGGTGTACACCCGCTCCGCCTCGGCCCGCCCCCCGGGGCCGTGCAGGCGGCTGCGAACGGGCGCCGGGAAGCGCCGGTCGATGTTGCACGCCGTCGGGTCCCGGTCATAGCCGTAGGGGTAGGGGTCCATCGCCTCGCCCTCGCACGCAAAGGTCCACTCGTCCTCGGTGCAGAGCCTCCGGCCCACGGTGCGGCATCGGGCCTGGGCCTCGTGCCAGGTGACCATCACCTCCGGGCGGGCCCCCGCCCGGTTCGGCCACTCGTACTCGTCCATGCAGAACGACAAGGCCCGGCGCCGCCCGTCACAGCGCGTCGGGCGGCGGAAATGCAGGCACCGCAGGTTGCTGTTGGCCGCCCACTCCAGACACTCCGCCTCGACCTCGGTACAATACCGCCCGCGTACATGGACCATCCCCGAGGGACAGACGCCCCCAACCTGCTGCGCGGGCACCCCCCCGTCCCGGGCGGGCGGCTCCACCACCGGGACCGGGGGAGGCTCGGGAACCGCGACAATTTGTCCCGCGTCCGGCGCCCGGACGGCCCTCGCGGGCGCCCCGGGAGCAGGCCCTGGTGGGGGCCGAAACCTGGAAAAACCGACGAATCCTGCCAGCACCACCACCAGGAGCCCGGCGCCCCAGGCCACGCCCTTCACCATGGAGGGCATCTGGCAGATCGTGGGAGGATTCGTCCACTTTCTTACACTGACCCCATTGACATACCCTTCCTACCCATGCCTACATTGCCCCCAACAACGGAGGACCTCGATGATGTCTGACTGGAAGCGTTGGCTGTCGGTGGGGATGCTGGCGCTTGGGGGCTGCGGGGACCCGGGGTTGGACAACCCCGAGGGGGCGGACCCGGACGAGATCACGGGGCCAACGCGGTGGCCCGGACGATCACGTTGAAGGGCTACGTGCTGGTGGAGCCGTCGACGTCGGCGAGCGCGATCCTTGAGACGGTGCGGCAGCAGACCCGGACGTTCTTCGGGCCGCTGCGGAACGACCTGGTGGGCCTGGACGACCGGGAGGTTCGCTCGGTGGACCCTGCGACCTTCGTGCGGGAGCCGGTGACCGTGGTGGACACGGACAACCCCATGGCGGCCACGCGGATGATGCTCCGGGTGCGGTACACGTACACGGGCCGGGCGGTGCTGGACCGGAGCCTGTCGAGCCGTCGGAGCCTGTCCACGGTGGCGCTGGTGGGGGACTGGTCGGGCAACGGGCGGGAGATCCTCCAGAACTGCGTGGCGGACGCCCACGACCGGGAGTTTGGTACGTCGAACCTGTGGTACACGTTTGATCCCGACCACTGCCGGAGCATGATCGACCGCGAGGTGCGGGCGATTGACACGGCCACGCGGAAGCTCACGGACCGCCGGACGCAGGTGTCCGCGGTGGAGGCCGCGCGGCGCTTCCTGCCGACCACGGCCACGCTGGCCACGATCCGGTCCAACGTGACGCGCTACCCGGAGTACGACCGGCTCCTCGGCGCCACGGACCCCACCAAGACCGACCTGCACGTGTACGCGTTCTTCGGGGTGATCGGCGAGCGCGAGTCGGACCCGCGGGACGACGGCTACCGGGAGATGATGTTCGTCCTCAGG
Organism: Deltaproteobacteria bacterium; assembly: GCA_016218725.1. Taxonomy (GTDB): domain Bacteria; phylum Myxococcota_A; class Polyangia; order Polyangiales; genus JACRDB01. The sequence goes on along the minus strand of JACRDB010000075.1, from coordinate 4,344 downwards.
AACATCTTCAGGGCCCAGCCGGGCGCGCGCTTCGAGGCCCCCTCGGGGACCGGGAGCCTCACGGAGCTGCGCGTGGGAGGAACGACCATCCCGGGCGCCACGGAGCGCCAGGTGGTGGAGTGGGCCCTCGGGGCTTCGCCCCCGAGCGGGGTGAGCTCCACGGCGCTGCGCCAGGCCATCCTGGACGTGTGGAAGACCCGCACGATCAACCTCACGGTGCCCATGACGGTCACCTCCGGCGGGCGCTCGCACCCGCTCAACGTGCGCGTGCACACGTACTACGGCGACGAGGGCAGCGCCTGGAGCGCCTCCGCGCGGGCGCGCTACGTCGATGCCTGGCGCAACGCGGACGTGTTCGTGTACTCCGGGCACTCGCACCTGGGCTCCGGCCCCCTGGACCCGGGGAACTTCACCATGAGCGATTTCCCCAACCGGTACCAGATCTTCATGGTGAACTCCTGCGTGTCGTACAACTACTACAACACCGGGTTCCACCGGCTGCACCCGGGCGGCACGCGCAACCTGGACATGGTGATCAACGGCCTGGAGGCCCTGAGCGACGACGGGCACGCGGTGTCCTACCTGATCACCTCGCTCATCTCCGGCCAGGGGCTGAGCTGGGGCCAGGTGCTCCGGCGCATGGTCGCCACGGTGCCCAACCTCGGGCTCTATGACTACGACCCGCTGCGGGTGGTCGATGGCGAGACGGACAACACCTACACGCCCTCGTCGCGGGCCATCACCCTGACGCCCGCGACCACGTCCCGATGAGCCGCCCGGGCGTTGGCGCGCTCCTGGCGGGCTCCCTGGCGCTGGGCCTCGGCTGCGCCGTGGAGCCCGACGGCATGGAGGACCTCGCCGCGGAGACGGGCCTCGGGAGCCCCGCGGGGGTGGTCCCGGACGAGGCCCGGGAGTCCACCGGCGGGCCCCGGGTGGCCGCCGGGGTGGCCTCCGAGGTGTGGGCCGTGCGCAACGCCTGGACGGACACGGACACCGCCGAGGCCAGGCTCGCGGGCGTCGCCTGGGGGGCCTCCTCGGGGCTCACCTGGGAGGCCAAATACGAGCGCTGGGTGGCGAGCTTCCGGCGGGTCCCCCGGAGCGACGGCTCCGGGACCACGGTGGAGCTCCCCACGCCCTATGGGGGCCGCGTGGCGCGCGCCCCCACGCTGGAGTGCGCCGAGGTGGCCATGTTCCTGCGGGCCACCTTCGCGAGCTGGTACCACCTGCCGTTCTATCTCCAGGGGTGGGACTCCACGAGCCGCCAGGTGTTCTACGCGGGGCACTTCGGCTTCGTGACGCGCACCGGCCAGACCCTGGCGCGCTTCCCGGCCTTCAAGACCCGCTACGCGGACCACGAGGCCCGCTGGCGCCCGGGGATGCCCTGGCCCTCGGACGCGAGCCTCCGTCGGATGCACCTGGGCACCGACGACGCCGTGCCGTACCTCCCCGCGGTGGGGGGCTCCCCCGCCGGGGCCGGGGCCTGGTTCGATGAGCTCCTCCTCAACAAGCGCACGGGGTACTTCCTGCGGCTGTTGCTCTTGTACTTCGGCAGCGTGAACCTGGCCGACGGGAACAACATGTACCACGTCCGCCCGGAGGCGATCTCCGCCGGGGACGTGCTCCTGGAGCGCTGGCAGCGCCAGGGGATCGGCCACACGATCCCCGTGGTGCGGGTGTCGCAGCCGATGCCCGGGCGCTTCGCGGTGGACGTGGTGTCGGGCTCCATGCCTCGGCGCCAGCCCGTGTGGGACGACCCGAGCTCGTCGCGGCACTATTTCACCCTGGACGCCACCGGCGGCGAGGGCAACGCCTGGGACGGCGTCCCCTACGCGCGCCTCGGCGGGGGCCTGCGCCGCTGGCGCACGGCGGTGTTCTCCGACGGGCAGTGGTCCAACGTGGTGCTCCCCGCGGACCGCGAGGCCTACCTGGAAGACACGAACCTCACCGCCATCGCCGCGCGCCCGGCGCGCTTCGGCGAGGTCCTGGTGCAGCTCTCCGCGAGCGAGCGCCGGAGGGTGGCCCTGGAGCGCGTGGCCACCGCGAGGGCCCACCTCCGGGCGCACCCGGCGAGCTGCTCGGCCCGCACCAGCCGCGAGGACGCCATGGCGGAGCTCTACGAGGTCGAGGCCCTGGAGGGCCGGGACCGCGCCGCAGTGGACGCCCAGCACCGGCTCCTGGAGGACTACGTCTTCGCGGAGCTGGACTATCCCCGCTCGCGCACCTGCTGCTGGAACACCACCACGGCGGCCATGGGCGAGCTCATCCTCGATTTCGCCCGCGTCGAGCAGGAGCGGGCCCGGGCCCGGGGCCAGTGCGTGGCCCCCACGGCGTTCCGCGCCTCGGGCATGGGCGATGGTTACGATGTCTGGAGGGCCCACGCGATGACCGTGGGCCGCGCCGCCGAGTGGCGCGCCTGGAGCGAGGACGAGCCCTGCTCGGGCCGCGCCAGCACCAACGACCCCACCACGGACCGCGGCGGCGCCGCCTGGTGCTCGCTCCCGCGGCGGTGACCCGACGGGCGCTCCCGGGGTTCCTCCTGGGGACGCTCCTGACGCTGGGGGCGTGCACGGAGCCCGCTCCCTCGGAGGACCCTCTCCTGCCCAACGGCTGCCCCAGGCGCCCGGACGGCCTGGTGGGCACCCCCTGCACACCTCTCCCAGCCCAGTGCCTCTATCCCGGGGTTCCGTCAGCCTCGTCGGATTGTGCCTGCGCGCCGTGCCTCCAACTCCAGTGCCAGGCAAGGCGCTGGGCCCCTGCCATGGCCACCATCGGCGGCCTCTGCCGGAGCGACGCCGCACCGGCGCTGTCGGACGCCACAGCCGATATTTTATCTGGCATGACCTTTGAATGCGGACCCGGTGGCCGCTGTGATCGAGTTCAGGAGTACTGTCAGTCCTCGGGCGGGGGGGCTGCCGGGGCAGCGTCGTGGCGGTGCGTGCGCTTTGGCGCGGGGTGTGCGATGCGTGGGTGCATGTGCGTACCCGCCGCGGAGGCGAGGTACTGTCGGGTGCTCGCGGACGGGGCGGTGCTGGTGGAGCTACCGAGGCCCTGAAGACCACGGAACGTTGCCAAGGGGCCCTGGGTGCAGGATGATAGTCCTGCCCTTGTCACAACCTCACGTCTGGAGGCGTCGCGGATGAAACGAATGCTTGGCTGGTGGTCAGCGCTGGTGGCGGTGCTGGTGTTCTCTTCCTCGGCGCTGGCGCAGCGCACGGTGCTCCTCTACGAGCCAGGGGGACGGGTCTCGACCAACTATTTCCCGACCACGGGCCCCGAGCGGGCGGTGGTCACGGTGGCGTCCACCACCATGTGGCGCTCGCTCACGACGGCGGACTTCGCCCGGTACAACGCCATCTGGATCGACGGGTCCAACTGCGCCACGCCCTCGGACCGGGGCAACGCCACGTACCAGACCGCGACGGACACGCGGCTCGTGTGGTCCGCGGCCATCACGGGTCACTTCGAGATCATCGGCAGCGACCAGGACCTGCACTCCGGGCACCCCGGGGCGCAGAAGTTCATCCGGAACAGCTACCACTACGTGACCTCCGGGAGCGGGACGGGGCTCTTCGTCAGCACGAGCTGCCTCTACTACCAGGCCCCCGCGGACACGCCGGTGCCGTGGCTCCAGGGCATCGGTGACTTCCGCGTCACGGGCGACGGGTGCACCGACGGGCAGATGCTGGAGCCCTTCGGGCGGACCCACGCGGTGCACCTCGGGATCTCGCCGCCCACCACCACCATCAACCTCCCCGGGGACCTCGCCTGGGGGTGCTTCACGCACTCGCACTTCAACCGCCACCCGCCGTCGTTCAACCGGGTGTACTCCATCGGCGGCCTGGGACCGGGCCGCGGCGTGGTGATCGTGAACGACCGCGGCGGGTGCGTGGTGGACGCCGACTGCCTCGCCGGGCAGTTCTGCAACCGCGACCCTTCCGGCGGGGACCCCACCTGCCGCACCACCCTGGGCAACGGGCGCCCCTGCACCATGAACGCCCAGTGCACCTCGGGGATCTGCACCGAGGGCGTGTGCTGCAACGCCACCTGCTCGGGGCAGTGCGAGTCCTGCCGCAACGCCGGCTCCGTGGGCCTGTGCACCCCCACGGTGGGAAACCCCGTGGCGCCCCGCACGGGGTGTGTGGCCTTCGGCACCACCTGCGGCGGCCGTTGTGACGGCATGAACCGCACGATGTGTACCTTCCCGAGCACCACCACGGTGTGCTCCGCGGCGTCGTGCACCATGGGCCGGGCGACCCTCGCCGCCAACTGCGACGGGGCGGGGGCCTGCACCCCCGCCCGCACCGCGGACTGCGCGCCCTTCGTGTGCGGCCCCACGGCGTGCCT
>JACRDB010000005.1 GCA_016218725.1 Deltaproteobacteria bacterium | reverse complement strand
GAGGCCTGAGATCGTAGGCGCCCCGCGTTCGGGGACGTGTTCGGGGACGTAGCTAATACTACTACGTTAAGTTATTATTGACTCATCCGGGAGCCTGTCGTATGCTACGACTTCATGAACGCCAAGGAGCTCGCGCGCTGCCGTGCCCGCTTGGAACGCTTCCTCGCCGATCTCCTCGCGCCCCTCGGGCGCAAGGATCGCCGCCACTGGGGCGAGGTCTACATCCGCGGCCTGCTCCTCGATGGGGAACGCAAGTCCATCGAGCCGCTGGCCCAGCGCCTGCCCGACGGCGATGTCCAGGCGTTGCAGCAACTCCTCGGACAGAGCCCCTGGGACGCGACGCCCGTGCGCGCCCACCTCGCCCAGCGCATGGCGCACGAGTTGAGCCCCGGGGCGGCCTGGGTGGTGGACGAGGTCGGCTTCCCGAAGCAGGGGAAACATTCGGTCGGGGTCGCCCGGCAGTACTGCGGGACGCTGGGCAAGGTGGGCAACTGTCAGGTGGCCGTCTCCCTGAACTTCACCACCGACGACGGCAGCTTCCCCGTGGACTGGCGCCTGTATCTGCCCGAGCGCTGGACGGTCGATCCCGCCCGGTGCGCGGCGGCGGGGGTGCCCCCGGGTACCCCCTTCCAGACGAAGTGGGAGCTGGCCCTGGCCTGCGGCGATCAGGCGCGGACCTGGGGGCTGCCCGACGGGGTCGTCCTGGCGGATAGCGGCTATGGGGACGTCCCCGCGTTCCGCGAGGGGCTGGAGGCCCGCCGCCTCCGCTACGTCGTCGAGGTCGACCGCACCTGCCTGGTCTGGACGACGCCGCAGACGCGGCAACCGGTCCCCTATCGCGGCCGGGGGCCGCACCCCAACCCGCAGTACGTGGGGCCGCCGCCCGCGGCCGTCCCGGCCGTAGCCCGTCAGCTCCCCCGGACGGCGTGGCGGACGCTCCGCTGGCGCGAGGGAACCAAGGGGCCCATGGAGAGCCGGTTCGTCGCCTGCCGCGTCCAGCCGGCCCCCGGATACCGCGAAGGGGCTCCGGAACAGCCGGTGGGCTGGCTGCTCATCGAATGGCCGCCGGGGGCGTCTTCCACGACCGCGGGCACGTGGGTGTTGTTAACGCTCGCCTCCAAACGGAGGATTCTGGACAGGCACCCGGCGGGGGTGAAGGGGGTCCGGGGGAAGCGGGGGGCGCTCAGGGATTCGCACGGCGTGCCTTCTGGGCTGCCTCCGCCTCCCGGCGCCGATAGCTCTCTCCCGTGATGGTGATGATCTCCGCGTGGTGCGTGAGGCGATCGATCAGGGCCGTGACGCAGGCGGCGTTGGGGAAGATCGTGCCCCAGTCCTTGAAGGCGAGGTTGGTCGTCAGGAGGATGGACCGGTGCTCGTAGCGCCGGCTGACCACCTGGAACAGGAGGTCGGCGGCCCGGTTGTCGTAGGTCACGTAGCCCACCTCGTCCACGGCGAGCAATCGGGGCTCGACGTAGTGCCGCAGGCGGCGCTCGAGGGCCCGGGCCGTCTCCTGGCCCCCGAGATCGAGGACCAGATCGGCCGCGGTCACGCAGAGCACGCTATGCCCCTGGAGCACCGCCTGGTGGGCCACGTTCTTGGCGATCATCGTCTTGCCGAGGCCCTGGGCCGCGGCGAGGATGACGTTGCTCCCGCTCGCGAGGAAGCCGAGCGCCAAGGCCCGCTCCACGGCGTCCCGGTCGAGGCTCTTCGGCCAGCTCCACTCGAAGTCGGCCATGGGCTTGAAGCGCCCGAGCCGCGCGTGGGCCAGCCGCCGCTCCAGGCTCCGCCGGGCCCGGTCCTGCGCCTCGGCCCGCACGAGTTCCTCTAGGAGCACGGCGGGGCTCCAGCGGCTCCGGGTCGCCCGGGCCAGGAAGTCCGCCAGGTCCTCCGCGGTCCGGCGGAGGCCAAGGGCGCGCAGGGCGTCAGACAGCGTCGGGGTCGTCGTCGGGGCGGGTGAGGCCATCGGAGCTCTCCAGCGGGTGCGGCGTGACGTCGAGGTCCCGCACCCGGGGATCGTTGGGGAGGACCACGGGCACCGGCGGCCGCTGCCCCCGGGCCCGCCGGCGCTGCTCGCGGCAATGGGCCACCGCGCCGGCCCCGAGGGCGTCGCGGGCCAGGGCGAGCCGCAGCGCGGCGGCCAGCTCCGCTGGGCCGTAGTCGTCCAGCAGCCGCAGGAGCCGGGTCGCGTGCGGGCCGAGCGGCTCCCCGCGCAGGGCCAGGCGCTCGAAGAGCAGGGCGACCTCGGGCACGGCCTGCTGGAGCCGGTCGCGACGCGTGAGCGGGGCGGCCCGCCGCTTCGCGGCCACCAGGTCGTGGAGGTGCGCCGGGTTCTCCGCGATGAAGCCGGCGTCGTAGCTCCGGGTATGGCAGGCCACCTCCGCGGCGCCGTGGAAGAGCCGGAGGCTCTCGGGCCCGGCCACGAGTGTCAAGGGCACGCCGACCAGGGTGTGGGGAATCGAGTACAGGTTCCGGTCGAAGCGGACGTAGGGGGTCTTGCCCGAGGTCACGGCCCGCACGAGATCGGTCTCGAACGGGTGCTCCGGGAGCGGGAGCAGCCGCGCGCGCTCGAGCGCGAGCGCCTCGGCCACCGTCCGGTCGGGATCCCCGGGGACGCGCCGGGCGTGGGCGACCGTCTCGCGCCAGTGGGCGAACTGGGCGTTCAGATCCGCCACGTCGCGGAAGGGCCGCGCCGCGAAGAAGGCGTCCCGCAGGTAGCGGATGGCCCGCTCGACGCGGCCCTTCTCGTTGGCCCGCGCCGGCGCGCAGGGGCGAGGCACGAAGGGGTAGTGGCCACACAACTCCAGGAGGCGCGGGTGGAAGCGGATGGCCTCGCCGCGCCGCTCGAGCACGGCGCTGCGCAAATTATCGTACGCCACGGCCCGGGGCGCGCCTTGAAAATACGCGAAGGCCTCGACGTGGCCCCGGAGGAAGCTCTCGAGCGTCTGGTCCACGGTGAACAGGGCGTGGAGCGCCCGCGACCAGCTCAGGACCATCACGAACGCCGAGAGCGGCCGCGTGGCGTGGCCGATCTGGACCGTGCCGAAGGCGCCCCAATCGACTTGAGCCTGCTCGGCGGGCAGGAGGTTCAACCGGAGGTAGGCCTCGGCCGCCGGCCGCGGCCGCAGGGTGCGGACGAGGCGGCGGAGCTGCACCACCGAGCCGCCGTAGCCCCGCTGCCGCACCATCTCGAACAGGCGGGTGGCGCGCAGGCGCGGGTAGCGCTGGAGGGTCTCCTGCACGAACGCGCGGTACGGGTCGAGCTGGCTCGGCCGGACGACCGCCGGGCGGGCGAAGCGCTCCGTCGCGAGCGCCCGGTGGACCGTGTCGGGGTGCACCCCGAGCTGGGCGGCGATCGTGCCGACCGGCCAGTGCTCGGCGAAGAAGAGCCGGCGGATCTCGGCGACCTGCTCCGGGGAGATCATGGCCGCCTCCCGAGCGGGCGCTCAGGGTGCGCGGCACCCGCGGGGGCGCTGCCGGCCCGAGAGGTCCTCGACCCAGTGGACGAACCGACTCCGCCGGCCGCACACGATACACCGCGGCGCGGGCTCCGCACGAGAGGGCTCCGGGCTACGCTGGGCATGGCGTCCTCCTGGCCCGCCGGGAGCGACGCCCGACGTGGGCGGCGCGGGCGGGCCCGGGGGGAGGATGCCGCAGGGCGGGGGGGCCTGGGAAGAATGATGCGTCAACGCCCGCCGGCGGGCGCGGTAGGCCTGTTGGCGCTTGCAGTGATCCTGCCGCCCCTCGGGGCTCCGCTGGAGCTTGCGGCCCGCGGCGCGCACGCAGCGGGCCCGCCCCTCGCGCCGGCAGGGCGCGCTACAGTAGGCGTGCCCCCGATAGCACGAGGGGCAGATGAAGAACGGCCGCCGGCAGAGCCGGCAGGCGAACATCCACAGGATCCCCACGGCCCCGCGGGCCCGGAGATCTCAGGGGGGCTGGACAACGGGGGCGGAGGCGAGCGACACCTGAGCAGGTCGTCCCACGCCCCCGCGGGGTGCGTCGGCCCGAGGGCCTGGAGGTTCCATCTCCAGGCCCTCATCCCTTCACCTCCGGGGCGCAGATAGCCTACCCGACTCGAAGACCGCTGGCGACCAGGATCCCGGCTGAGGGTTACGATACATACGGTTTGCGGTGAGCGTTAACAGACGGCCCCGAAGCTCCGGACGCGGCCGTCCCGCGGGCGCTGGGCGGCCTGCCCGGCCTGGGCCAGGGCCAGGACCTTCTCGGCGGTGCCAAGGTACTGGACGATCACGGGGCGGGGCTTCCCGTGGATGCGGCGGGACTCCACCACGGAGTAGTAGGCCCGGCCGTGGACCACCCGGCGCTGGATGCTCGCCATAAGATTAGTGTATACACAACCGCTGGTGGGCGTGT
>JACRDB010000078.1 GCA_016218725.1 Deltaproteobacteria bacterium | reverse complement strand
CGAGCGCGGTGCCCACGGGCCGACCGACGGGAGGACCGTCCCGAAGCGCTCACGCGCCTCGTCAAGACCCACGGGAGTCCCGAGGAGGGAGCCCTGCCCTCGGCGCCCGGGGGTCCGGGGGCAGAGCCCCTGGGATCACCCAGGATTCCAACGTGGAGCACGGTCCTCGCCCCGGAGGGTCAAATTCCTGCGGAAATCTCTGGCCGGTAACAGTCGATCCAGTGTGGGCAGCGTTCGCAGTCTGAAACGATACACCACTCGAAGCACTGGAGCCGCGAAGGGCACCATGGTAGGCGCGGAGTCATCCTGATCGCTCGGCACGCGGACTCGAGTCCGTGCCGGGAGGTTGGGCTCCGTCGACGAACTTCCCAGTACGAACTCGGCAGCAATTGGCTCAGTCAGTTCCACGATAAATGAACGTCCTGCCAGTTGCACCAGACTTTCCCCCAATCGGGGGACACGGTCGAAGGGTAGGGTCGTTAGCCCGTGGTCTCGGGCCGTTTCGCTGGAGAAGCACAACGGGGCGCGCTTCAACGCGGCGACGATCCTAGGTCCCAGTTCGCTGTGCCTGAGATGGAGCTCCCACTTCATTGCTTGCTATCTCCGTGGAGCGAAGGGGTCAAGGAGAATTACGCTGGATGGCATCCTGATGCCCTGAGGAGAACCAGGGTGAACAGTGACATGGTAATAGAAGAATCCAGGTTTATGCCGAGGAGTAAGGCCGGTGGAACGCACTTCGAAGAGAGCCAGATCGTCAAATCCGTCTCCGTCATAATCCGCTGCACTCAGCACTGGATTCCACTCAATGCAATCAGGAATTCGCCACTCTTGGATGGGAATATCCGAGACGACTCCTGACAAGTCAGACGGAAAAATTCGAACAACACACCATAGTGCACTGTCTCCGCCCTGACTAACTGGAACGTTCCGTATGGCGACTTCGTCCCGTCCATCTCCATTGAAATCTCCAAACACAGCATAGGCCGCCAAGAGATGATCGTCCGCAGGGCTGGTCAGTGGAACAACCTGAGGCCTGATTTGTGCCAGGTCTCGTTGGCCCAGGAAGACAACAAGGTCCAGCGCTGCGCTAGAAAATCTCCCGTCCCTAAAGCCTCCGGACTGGACCATGCCGATGTCGGCAAGGCCATCTCCGTTCAGATCGCCATCCGCGATGACACTCCAGACATAATATACCTCCTGTGCGCTGAGTGACCGCAAAACGCTGCCTCCCGTCGCGCCCAACCGAGTCAGCAACGCGAGTGTGACCTGCCCATCCCGCGTCCGAACTCGACTGTCACCGACGTGGACTCCAGCCACAAGCTCCGGGCGCCCGTCTCCGTCCACGTCACCGGCGACACGAAACCGATCGTCGACATTGGGTACGGCCGGAGCCAGCGACAGGGCAGCGGTGGACCTGCGAAGCTCCCTGCTGGAGGCGACGGAGAAGCTCTCGACCAACCGCCGTTCCCCTTGCATGAAGACGAGGTCCGGCAATCCGTCGCTGTCGACATCACCGTGAAATGACATCAATGTGCCGTAGTTCATGGTGGGATCGGAAAAGACGTTCGGTGTAGGTGAGACCTCCTCGCCGCCCCGATAGATCTCGATCCGGGAGGGATTGATGCGACGACTCGCGAAGGGCGCGGTGACAAGGTCTTGAATTCCGTCACCGTCAGCGTCCAGAATCCTTACGAGGGGAGCATAGTACTGTGAGTTGACAAAATCCAACTCCGTGGGGATCGCGAGCCGCTGCGTGGGTTGCGGCGTCAGGCCCTGGGGTGCGCCGTGGTAGATGAAAAACGGGGAGCGCCCCGTGATGCCTTGATGGACGAGTGCATCTCTCGTCGAGTACATCACCAGATCATCGAAGCCGTCTTCGTTGAGATCCGGGTGCCGCCCGGCGCCCCAGTGGGTATCCGCACCGTCTGTGGGGCGCACGCGGAACAACCACGTCGCGCTCACCCCGCCCTCCGCGGTCCGCCGACGGACCCGCCAGTAGTAGACCCCAGCCGACAGTGGCGCCTCAAGCCGGAGGTGGTTCTCCGAGGTGACCGCCCGCTGGATGACGCGGTCACACGCCACGTCGCGACACACCTCCACCTCCACCGGGGTTCCCGCTGGCGCGGTGAACCAGGTGAGCGTCGGGCGATGGGAGAAGGCGAACTCTCCGCTGAGGGGCGAGATCAGGTGGAGACTTTCTCGCGCCGCCGGGGGGACCCGCACGGCGGCCTCCCGACGGTCGGGCAGCGCTGCGGACATATCCGTCGACCGATCCGCGGAGACGGGTGCGTCCATCCCCGCGTCCCGTCCGACGCCCTGCCCCGAGGCAAGCGAAGACGAACACCCCAGAGCCCCTAATACCCACGCCAATCGCCACCACCACGTCCCTCCGAGCGTGTGGGGCGGGCTCCTGAGGTCGCGGTGTTGGAGCTGTGCCTGGTCTGTGACCCGGTTCAACTTTCGCCCTCGGTGGGTGCCTCTGGAGCTTCTGAGGTTGTGCTCCTCCCCGAGCGTAGCGAAAAAAAAAATACTTCAAGGCCCATCACACGAATTTCTTATCGGCGCTGCGTTTCCATCACTTCCACGCGCTCTTCCAGGTCGTCCAGCCGCCGGGTGTGGTCCCTCACCGTCGTGCCGAGGCTGCCCAGGAGCAGGTTGTCGAAGCGGTCGTTGAAGGCCACCATCGCGTTGGCCATGCGCTCCATGTCCCGGCGCACGTCCACCAGCACCGTCGCCTGACGGATCTGCTCTTGAATAGTGCGGTCCAGGCGCTCGTTGGTGCGGTCCAGGCGCTCGTTGGTGCGGTCCAGGCGCTCGTTGGTCTGGTCGATGCGGGCTAGAAGCTCCGTGCGGGTCTGGTCCAGCCGCTCGTTGGTGCCCTGGATCTTGTCCCGGATTTCTCGCAAGACCGCCAGGGTCAGGCTCTCCACATCGCTCATCTCCCACAAGTTGCGACCCCACTGCGCGCATGTCAAGGACCCCCCGCGCCCGATCCGTGGTTACCCTTGGGGGCTTCTGGACCGATGGACGCGCTGTCCCCAATGGGCCCCTGCGGGTGGCACCTGCCCTGCACCCTGGAGTGCCATGCCTTCAGCCCCTCGGGGCGCTACCTCGCCCTGGCCACGGGGCTGCCGGGCGCGGTCAACGCGAGCCGTACGGTGCTGGTGGTGGACACCGAGAACGCCCTGGTGATCGATCCCTTCCCGCAGGGCGAGCGCGTCACCGGGCTCGGGTGGGTCTCCGACGAGGCCCTGGTGGTCCTGCGGGCGCCCTCGCAGCCAAGGCCCGACGGCTCCCCGGCCGCGACGCTGGTCGTGCTCGCCGTGCCCGACGGGGGCGAACTCGCTGCCTGGAGCGCGCCCCCGGAGCTGGCGACCCCGGTGGTGCTGCACTGCGCACCGGCCGCGGGCGTGACCATGGTGTCCACGCAGCGCTGGAGCCCCGTGGGCGAGGGCCGCGGCGCCGTGGCGCTCTTCCAGGGCGCCGCGCTGGAGCCCGTGGGGCGCTTCTGCGTGGACACGGAGCTCGCCGTGGCGGGCGCCTCCCGCAGGGCGCTGCGCTGTGTCCTTGACCCCGACGGCGCCTCCGTAGCGGTGATCCTCGGGCGCTGGAGCCGGGCGCGTGGCACGGACCGCCTGGGGAGCGTCCATGTGCGCGCGCCCTCGGGGGACGTAAAGCGCGTCCCCGCCGCGCTCCAGGCGGACTCCGCGGAGGTCGCCTGGGTGAGCCCCGACGCGCTCCTGGTCACGGCGAGAGAAGAAATCTGGCTCGCGGCCCCGGGGGAAACGGCCCCCGCCGCGCGGTGGTCCTCGCCGCGTGGGGCGGACCGCTGGACCGGGGCCCTCCCCTCGGTGTCCATCGACCGCGAGGCGCGCCTCTCGTTTGTGTGCGCCCCCGAGGAGGGAAGACCCACGAACGGCGCCACGCTGCGCCTCCTGAACCTGGAAGAGAGGTCCCTCGCGGAGCCCACGCTCGGGGCAGAGCCCCTGCGCGGCGTGGCCCGGTGGTGCGAGGGCGATCGTTCTTTCGCGGTCCTGCGGGCGCCCTGCGACTCCCGGGGCACCACCCTGGGTCTCGGGCGCGTGGGCCCCCGAGGACTCTCGCTGGAGCAAACCTACGTCCTCGGCGGCTCCATGGACCGCGAGCTCCTGGCGGTGTCCCCCGACGGACGCTGGCTCCTGGTGCAGTACCACGACTGGGTCTCGGAGCTGATCGACGTGCGGCGTATCCGCGAAGGGTGACGGTGGCGCGGGGGGCGCGACCGGTGCAGACTCAGGGTCCATGAGCCCCCGGAGCCCCGTGAGCGCGCAGTCGTCGAACCCCATGCCCCAGCTCGACGGCCTGGAGCACGCAGCGATGTTCCCACACGGCGCGGCGCTGCCCGCCACGGGCCCCTCGCCGGGCTCCTCGGGACCCTCCGGGGGGCACCTCGCGAGCTCCATCGCCTGCCTCGCGGGCGTGGTCGCCGGCGAGCTCCTCGCGGTGCGGGGCGCCCTGGCCCTGACCCCCGAGGGTCCTCTCTGCGGCGCCACCCGCGCCCAGGAGCTCGAAGCCCACCAGCGCCCGATCCTCCAGGGCTTCCAGCGAGGTGAGCTGCGCCAGGGCCTCCGGGAGCTGGCCGTCGCCCTGGGCCTCGCCCCCCACCGCGACGCTCCCGTCGCGCCGGTGCCGCCCATCGACCGCGACGGGGACGTGGCCCCCGTCACCGTGCTGCCGCCAGAACCGCCCATCCCCCAGGCGCAGCCCGCGCCCACCCAGTCCGAAGGCGCCGTCCGTCGCGTGGAACCCACCCCAACTCCCACCCTGACCCCCTCCCCCACGGTCCCCCATGCTCCCATTCGTCGGGGTGGGCGCCCCATGGCTACAACTCCCCACAGAGACCTACAGGTACCCTCCACCCGGGGCGCTCGGCGACCAGTGGGGTTCTGAACGGAAAAGTCAACCAAAGTGCGATTATGGTTGACTTGCACCTACACGTAGTCCAAGGTCGCTGCGTTCCCGACTGGGGCATGGTGACCCTGTTGGTGGGACAGGAGTGTAGATCCCAATGGCGCTTTCGGAGCTTCTTCGTCGTTCGTGGCTGGTGGGCGCGCTGGCGCTCGGGGTGGCGGGCTGTGCGGGGGGGCCGGAGGAGGACGGCACCACGGACAGCGCGTCGGACGATGTCACGGACATCTCCCAGACCGCGATCCGTCGGCAGTCCATCGGGAACTGCTGGATCTACGCCACGGTGGGCTGGGCGGAGTCGCTCCACAAGCGCCAGACCGGCAACGACGTGAACATCTCCGAGTCGTACCTGACCTGGTGGCACTGGTACGACCAGATGGTCAACGGCGAGGCCACGGACCACATCGAGACGGGCGGTCACTGGGGCGTGGCGGCGGACATCATCGCGCGGCACGGCCTGGTAATGGAGGGGGATTTCATCCCCTCGGAGGCCAACAGCGAGCTGTCCGAGGCGCAGCGCCGCGCGCTGACCATGGTGGACGAGGCGCTTCGCACGGGGGAGCTCCGGGAGCGCTCGTCGCGCACCGCGGCGCGGGTTCGGGCGCTCCTGGACCGGGCCTTCGGCACGAACATGACCATGGCGGAGCGCCGCGCGGTGCGGGCCAATGCCTTCGCGGCGGGGCGCAGCGGCACCCGCACGCTGTACCTCACGGACCTGATGGGCACGGCCCGCAGCACGTGGAACCCGGACCAGCGCTCGGGCACCTACGCCTGGCGCGGGGTGGCCTACCCCTACCGCGCCAGCGACCGCACGACCTTCCTGCGCCGCGTGCTCCGGGCCATGAACGACGGGCACCCGGTGATCATCTCCTGGCTGGTGGACTTCAACGCCCTGGACAGCGAGGGGGACTTCGAGCTCCAGCAGCTCCAGCGGGCGGGCATGGCGGGCCGGCAGGGCGGTCACCTCTCGGTGCTGCATGACTACACGGTGGACAACGTCCCGGGTGTCATGGGCGGCACCCTCGGACTCGGGGCGCTCACGCCCACGCAGCGCACGCAGGCCCTCCAGGGGACCTTGCGCTTCTTCCGGATCAAGAACTCCTGGGGCTCGGCCCGCCCGGACCGCGCCTCCCACGAGGGCTACTACGACCTGTACATGACGTACCTGAACGGCCCCATCGCCTGGAAGCTCGGCGAGGAGGCCGGCGCGCCCACCACGCAGCGCACGCCCATCTCCAGCTTCATCCTCCCGCCCAACTACTAGACCGCCGTGGGCCTCACGGCCTTCGGGGGCGCGCTCCAGCGCACGGAAGACGGCTGGTACTGGCGCGATGGCCGGTGCGAGCCTCGGGTGCGGGACCTGCTGGCCACCGAGGTGTACCTCTACCCCAGGCTCAAGAGCGTGCTCCCGGATGGCACCGTGCGGGCGGTGGTGGAGCTCCCCCCCGGGGCCACCGACGAGGAGCCCGCCCTGCGGGACCTGGTGCGCCAGGCCGGCGACCGGTGTGTCCCGTCGCGAGATCGCCCGGGGGCCCTGGAGCTCCCGGAGGCGCTCTGGGACGCCTGGGCCGAGGAGGCCGTGGTGGGTGTCGGCTGGGACCCCGAGGACGAGCCCGAGCTCCTGGCGCTGGCCCGCTCCCTCGGGGCGCTCATCGCGTAGAGCGTAACTGGCCGGGATTGCCTCCCCGGAGGTAAGAGACCGCCATGGAACGTCCGCTGGTCCTGATCCTGGATTTCGGGTCGCAGTACACCATGCTCATCGCGCGCAGGATCCGCGAGGAGGGCGTGTACTGCGAGATCCTCCCGTGCACCACCGCTCTGGAGGCGCTCCGCGCGAGGCCCCTGCGGGGGTTGATCCTCTCCGGGGGGCCCGCCAGCGTGTTTGATCCGGGGGCCCCCACGGTGGACCCGGGGGTGTTCTCGCTGGGCGTACCGGTGCTCGGGATCTGTTATGGGCTCCAGCTGGCGGCGCACCTCCTGGGCGGCAAGGTGAGCCCCGCCCGGGACCGGGAGTACGGCCCCGCCAGGGTGCTGGTCGAGCGCTCCGAGGCGCTCCTGGCGCGCTTCACGACCGGCGAGTCCCTGGACGTCTGGATGTCCCACGGGGACCGGGTGGAGGCGCTGCCCGAGGGCTTCGTGGTGCAGGGCACCTCCCGGGGCTCGCCCTTCGCCGCGGTGGCGGACCCGTCGCGGCGCTTCTACGGCGTGCAGTTCCACCCCGAGGTGGCCCACACGCCGCGGGGGAGCGAGCTCCTCCAGGCCTTCCTCTTCGATGTGTGCCACTGCGTCCCGGACTGGAGCGCCGGGGCCTTCGTGGACGAGGCCATCGGGCGCCTCAAGGGGGCGCTCCAGGGCGGAGGGCGCGCGCTCTGCGCGCTGTCCGGGGGCGTGGACAGCTCCGTGGCGGCGGTGCTCGCGCACCGGGCCCTCGGAGACCGGCTCACCTGCATCTTCGTAGACAACGGGGTGCTCCGCCGCGGGGAGCGCGAACAGGTCGAGCGCGTCTTCGGCGAGGCCTTCAAGCTGGACCTCCGGGTGGTGGACGCCCGCAAGCGGTTCCTGACGGCGCTGCAGGGGATCTCGGACCCCGAGACCAAGCGAAAGACCATCGGCAGGCTCTTCATCGAGGTGTTTGAAGAGCAGGCGAACACCCTCCGGGACGTGACCCACCTGGTGCAGGGTACGCTCTACCCCGACGTGATCGAGAGCGTGTCCTTCAAGGGCCCGAGCGCAGTGATCAAGAGCCACCACAACGTGGGAGGCCTGCCGGAGCGCATGAAGCTCAAGCTCGCCGAGCCGCTGAGGGAGCTCTTCAAGGACGAGGTGCGCGCGGCCGGGGACGCCCTGGGGATCCCGCGGCACATCTTGTGGAGACAGCCCTTCCCGGGCCCCGGCCTCGCCATCCGGGTGCTGGGCCCCATCGACGAAGAGAGCCTGGACCTCCTCCGGGCCGCCGACGCCATCGTCGACCACGAGGTGCGCGAGGCGGGGCTCTATGAGTCCGTGTGGCAGGCCTTCGCGGTGCTCCTCCCGATCCGGAGCGTCGGGGTCATGGGCGACGGCCGCACCTACGACCGGGTCTGCGCCGTCCGGGCCGTGCAGTCCACGGACGGCATGACCGCGGACTGGGCGCGGCTCCCGTATGACCTCCTCGGGCGCATCTCCTCCCGGATCATCAACGAGGTCCGGGGCATCAACCGCGTGGTGTACGACATCTCCTCCAAGCCCCCGGCCACCATCGAGTGGGAGTGAGCGAGAATTCGCCGGAACAAATCCCCTGCGGTCGGCGTCCGTCAGAGAAGCAACCATGAAGACCGCACGCATCGTCCGTCAGGTGGCGTTGTCCGTCCTGCTCGCGCTGTCGGTGCTCGGAGCCCTCGGCGAGCGGTCCCGCCCCACTCCCTCGGCCACCCCGGCCGGGAGCCACCCCGTACCGTCCATCGCCCACGACTCCGCCCGAAGTTACCCGCTCCCCCGGACCTGACAACAGCAGGTAGGTGGGTGTAGGTTCGTGGCGTGAGGTGTTGGCGTTGGCTCCTGCCATGGCTTCTCCTGGCGTGTAGCGCCGCCCGGCGCCCCACGGTGGCCGGGGCGTACCGGTTTACGTGCGACCCGCCGGACGCGCACCTCATCGTGGACGAGGTGGACCAGGGGCCGTGTGTGCTGTGGCAGGGGCGCTGGCTGGGCGTGACCGCGGGGACCCACCGCGTGAGGATCGTGCGAGACGGCTTCTTCCCGCAGGAGTCCGAGGTCGTGCCCAACGGGCGGAGGGTCACCGTGCAGGCCACGCTCCGCCCGGTGCCGGAGTAGAGCGCGGGAGTGCCCGTACCGCCGGGGCGGGGCCCAGACAGCCCGGACCCCAAAAGAGTGCGCTTGCGCCGGAGGTGTAGGTTAGGGTAGTACTCGGTGGGTAGGATCCGCACCCGGTGGGGAACTCCATGCGTATTTGTGCCCCGACCTCGACGATAGCCCTGATGTCCGCGGCGGTGGCGCTTGGCGTCGGGTGCGCCGATGGGCTGGACCCTGGCGCCACGGATGACCCCTCGGTGGTGGACGACGTGGTGTTCCGCGGGGTGAACGTCCGGAGCTACGACCGCTCGCTGCCGGACGTGGACGCCGTGGGCTACGAGATCGACGTGGCGGTGGACGACCGAAACCCTGGCCGGGAGACCTTTCGCGCGGCGGTGAGGGGCACCTTTGTGGCCACCCGCTCCCTCACACAGCTCACCCTGGACCTGGAGGGCAATGAGCTCGACGGCGTCGAGGTCGAGGGTCGCGCGGTGACGGCCCAGCGTCGGGACGGGACCCTCACGGTGCCGCTCGGGGCCGCGGTGCGCGCGGGCCGCGGGCTCCGGGTGACGGTGCGCTACCACGGGCTCCTCGGGCAAGCCGACAGTGTGAACCCCAACGATTTCCGCGCCTACGGAGGGCTCATGGTGCGGCAGCGAAACCGCGCGGGGCGGCGCATCTTCGCGAGCCTGAACTGGCCCTCCAAGGCGCGGCGGTGGCTCGCGGTGCGGGACCACCCCCGGGACCCGGCGCTGGTGGCTTGGAGCGTGACCTTTGACCGGCGCTGGACCGTGGTGGCCAACGGCGCCCAGGAGCGCGTCACGGACAACCCCGACGGGACGCGCTCGTGGTCCTTTGCGTCGACGGTGCCGATGCCCACCTACGACCTGCACGTCGCCGCCTACGACGACTGGGTGGAGACCCGCGGCACCACCCCGCAGCGCGGGACCGCGGTGCGCTGGCTCACCTACTCGCGCGACGCCCGGGCCTCCATGGAGCTCTACCGCGGCGCCTCGGAGGCGGTGGACTTCTTCTCCTCGCGCTTCGGCGCCTACGCCTGGGGCACCATGGCCTGGGTCGAGGCGCCCATCTTCGGCGGGGGCATGGAGCACGCCACGGTGGTCTCCATGGACGAGACCCTCTTTGATGACCCGGCGACCTCGCGCGCCACGGCGATCCACGAGCTGGCGCACCACTGGTCGGGGAACCTCGTCCCCCTCGGGAGCTGGAATGACTTCTGGCTCAGCGAGGGCTTCACCGAGTACCTCACCGCGCGCTTCATCGAGGCCCACGACGGCCCCGAGGCCGGGCGCGCCCACTGGCGCGGGTACCTCTCCGAGGCCCTCGGCGAGGAGCTCCGGGGCACCCCTCACCCGCTCCGACCCGCGGACCCGGAGGGCGACGTGCTCTCGATCTTCGACGCGATCTCGTACCAGAAGGGCGCCCTGGTGCTGCGCATGCTCGAGCAGCGCGTGGGCGCGGAGCCCTTCACACGCTTCCTGCGCGGGTGGTTCGAGCGCCACCGGGGCCGCGCCACCACCACCCGCGCGCTGGAGACCGAGCTCTCCGCGGCCTTCCCCTCGGCGGGCGTCCCGGGCTTCTTCGCCCAGTGGGTCCACGGGAGCTACCACCCGGAGCTCCAGGTCACCACCCGCTACGACGCGGCCGCCCGGAGCGCGACGGTCACCGTCGCCCAGACCCAGCGGCAGGGCCCCCGCGAGGGCTTCGCCCTGCCCCTGACGCTTGAGTTCTCCCGGGGAGACCAGCGCGGAAGGGCCACGGTGCCGCTCACCGGACGGAGCACCACGGCGACGGTGCCGCTCGCCTTCGACCCCAGCACGGTCACCGTGGACCCCGACGAGAGCGCCTTCCTCGCCGTCGCCTGCGGCCCCGACCGCTGCCGCGCGGGCTACACATGCCAGCGCGCCCTCTGCATTCCCTCGCGGCCCTGAGCGCCGCCCTCGGACCCTTCACTCCACCATGATCTCGCTTAGAAACCTTGGGAAATCCTTTGGCGATCGTGTGCTCTTCGAGGGTGTCTCCATGCACCTCCTTCGGGGAAACCGCTACGGCCTGGTGGGCGCCAACGGCAGCGGCAAGACCACGCTGCTGCAGGTGCTCGCCGGGGACCTCCCCGCCAGCGATGGCCAGGTGAGCATCCCCACCGAGGCCCGGGTGGGGGTCCTGCGTCAGGACCGCTTCCTGGATGGCGAGGTGCGGGTGGTGGACGTGGCCATGCGGGGCGACGCCCGCACCTACGCCCTCCTGCGGGAGCGAGAGGCCCTGGACGGCGGCGCTCCGGTGGACCCGTCCCGCGCGGCGGAGCTGGAGCACCAGCTCGCGGCCCTGGACGGCTACACCCTGGAGGCCCGCGCGGGCGCCGTGCTGGTGGGCCTCGGGATCCCCACCAAGGAGCACCGGCAGCCCTTGAAGACCCTCTCCGGGGGCTTCCAGCTACGGGTGCTCCTGGCCCAGGTGCTGGTCGGTGGCCCCGACGCGCTCCTCCTGGACGAGCCCACCAACCACCTGGACATCCTCTCCATCCGCTGGCTGGAGAAGTTCCTGGCCGCGTACCGGGGGTGCGCGGTGGTGATCTCCCACGACCAGCGGTTCCTGGACCACCTGGCCACGCACGTCCTGGACGTGGACTACGGCACGGTCACCGCCTACACCGGGAACTACAGCGCCTTTGTGGCCCAGAAGGCCCAGGCACGGCTCCAGAAGGAGCAGGAGAAGGCCCGCGCCGAGGCCCGGATCGCGGACGGGAGGGCCTTCATTGAACGCTTCGGCGCCAAGGCCACCAAGGCCCGCCAGGCCCAGAGCCGGCTCAAGCAGATCGAGAAGATCGAGGTGCTCGAGGTGGCCTCAAGCTCTCGCCGCGCGCCGTCGTTGCGCTTCATCCCCGAGCGCCCCAGCGGTCGCGAGGTGCTCACGCTGGACGGCGTCCACCGCGCCTTCGGGGACAAGACGGTCCTGCGAGACGTGACCTTCTCCCTGCGGCGTGGTGAGAAGGTGGCGGTGCTCGGCGCCAACGGGCTCGGCAAGTCCACCCTTCTCAAGGTCGCCCTGGGGCGCCTCGCGCCCGACGCGGGGAAGGCCTCCTGGGGCTACGAGACTCGGGTGGGGTACTTCGCCCAGGACCACCGGGAGCTCTTGAATGAACCTGGGCTCACGCCCTTGAAGTACCTCTGGGACGCGCGCCCGGCGGCCTCGCAGACGGAGGTGCGGTCCCTCCTGGGCCACGCCCTGTTCTCCAGCGATGAGGTGCACAAGCCCGTGGAGCGGCTCTCCGGCGGCGAGGCCGCGCGCCTGGTGTTCGCCCGGATCATGGCCGAGAGGCCCAACGTGTTGCTGCTCGATGAGCCCACCAACCACCTGGACCTGGAGTCCATCCAGGCGCTGACCGAGGCACTTCGGCGCTACGAGGGCACGGTGCTCTTTGTCTCCCACGACCGGTGGTTCGTGGCGGCGCTGGCCACCCGCGTGCTGGAGGTGACCGCCGACGGGGTGAGGGACTTCCCGGGCTCCTTCGAGGACTACCTCGAGCGCGCGGGCGACGACCACCTGGACGCCGAGGTCGTCTCGCTCCGGGCGAAGGCCGCGCAGAAGGCCCAGGCGACCGCGGAGCCCCCTCGCACGGAGACCTGGCGGGAGGAGAAGCGCCGGAAGAACCGCCTGAAGGACCTGCCGCGGAGGCGCGACCAGACCCTGGCGGCGATCGAAGCGGCGGAGGCTCGCAAGCGCGAAATCGACGCCCTGTGGGGCGATCCGGAGTTCTACGCCCGCACGCCCCGGGACGCGCAGGACGCCCTGACCCGCGAGGAGGCCTCACTCAAGGCATCGCTCGACGAGCTCCTGGCCCGCTGGGAGGCCCTGGAGGCGGAGCTGGCGCCGCCGGATTGAAGTCAGAATACCTGCACCGGCAGCGGCTCGCTCGGGAAGAGCCCGCGACCGAGCTGGCCCCAGTCGTCCTGGCCCGCGCAGCGCACGGCCGAGCCCGCCAGGATGCACGTGTGCCGCGGCCCCAGGCTCACCCGGGTAAAGCCGTCGAGGAACACCCCCTGGGGGTTCGGCAGGTCCAGGAGCGAGCTGTCCCCGCCCTCGCCGCGGTTGTTGCTCCCCCAGCACCACAGGTCCCCCATGGTGACCCCGCAGGTGTGGTCGCCGCCCGCGTAGACGCCAGTGAACACCCGGTCGGGGATGGCCCTCGGGGTTCCGGTGGGCAGCAGCGTCCCGACGCCGAGCTGCCCGTGGTGGTTGGCGCCCCAGCAGAACACCACCCCGCTCGCGTTGAGGGCGCAGGTGTGCGAGCCCCCGGCGGCGAGTTGCACCACGCGCTCTAGCCCCGGCACCTCCACGGGCGACGCCTGGTTCATGGTGGAGAGGTTTCCGAGCTGCCCCGAGGCGTTGGCCCCCCAGCACGCGACCCGCTGCGAGGCTCCCCGCACCACGCAGGTGTGGTGGGCCCCCACGGACAGGAGCTGCACCTCCGTGGTGGCCAGCACCGGCGAGGCGCTCCCGGCGAAGGTCCCGCTCCCGAGCTGGCCCTGCATCCCGAAGCCCCAGCAGCGCACCGTGCGGTCGCTCAGGCGCGCGCACGTGTGGAGCGCGCCGGCCTGCACCTCCTCCACGTTGGTGAGCGAGGAGACCTCCACGGGCGTCGTACGCGAGGCGCTCGTGCCATCCCCGAGCTGGCCCTGGAGGTTCAGGCCCCAGCAGCGCACCCGACGGTCCGTGCCCAGCGCGCAGCTGTGGAGTCCCCCGGCGGACACCTGCAGAGAGGGCGCCAGCGGCGCCACCACCCGAGGCTCCCCGCGGCTTGCGGTGGTGCCATCCCCGAGCTGGCCGTTGTCATTTCTCCCCCAGCAGTGGACCCTCCCGGCGCCCTCCACGGCGCACCCGTGGGAGCCCCCGGCGCTGACGCCCTGCGGCGCGGAGAGCCCCGGGACCGGCTCGAAGCGCGCGGACCACGGGGCCCGACGCCCGCCGGTCTGGCCCTGGTTGTTGCGCCCCCAGCACCACACGCTCCCGTCGGTGCGCGCGGCGCAGGCGTGCTCGGCGCCCGCGGTCACCGCAGAGGTCGCCTCGAGCGACCGCACCGGCGCCAGCGTCCGGCGCCCCTCGGTGCCCCCGCTGCCGAGCTGCCCGAAGGTGTTCGTGCCCGCGCAGAGGACCTCGCCGTCGGCGTTGCGCGCGCACGCGTGGTGGCGCCCGAGGGCCACGTCCAGCGCGCCAGGGAAGCGCTCCACGGGCCGGGGCTCCACCCCCGCGGAGCCGTCACCCAAGAGGCCCGTGTCGTTGCGTCCCCAGCACCACCACGAGGCCCTCGCCGCCGCGCATGTCGTGGCCTCGCCCGCCACCACGCGCGAAGGCGTGAAGGCAAGCGCCCGCAGCGCGAACGC
Source organism: Deltaproteobacteria bacterium (assembly GCA_016218725.1). Taxonomy (GTDB): domain Bacteria; phylum Myxococcota_A; class Polyangia; order Polyangiales; genus JACRDB01. The sequence goes on along the minus strand of JACRDB010000078.1, from coordinate 24,335 downwards.
AAACCCCGGCAGGGTGTCCCCGGCGCCGAGCTGCCCGGCGGAGTTGTCCCCGGCGCAGCGGTAGCCCATCCCCTGCACGCCGCAGGTGTGGGCCTCCCCCGCCGCGAGGTCCGTCACCCGCAGCCCCGGCACCTCCACGGGACCGGTGATCACCTCCCCGAGCGCCACGCCGAGCTGCCCGCGGTGGTTGTGCCCCCAACAGAAGACCGCGCTCGCCGTGCGGGCGCAGGTGTGATGGCTCCCCGCCGTCAGGCCCTCGACCCCGGAGAGCCCGAGGAGCGAAGGATCGCTGCGGGAGCCGGTGTCCCCGAAGCCGAGCTGCCCCTCGACGTTGCGGCCCCAGCACAGCACCCGGGCGCCTCGCCGGGCGCAGGTGTGCTGGCTCCCGGCCACCACCTCGTCGAAGGCCCCCGGGACCGTCACCGGCACGACGCTCGGCGCGTTGGAGCCGTCCCCGAGCTGGCCGAAATCATTGTCGCCCCAGCAGCGAAGCCGCCGCGCCCGCACGTCCAGGTGGCACGAGTGCGCCGCGCCCGCCGCGAGCCGCGCCACCGCCGGAGGGCCAGCCACGTCCGCGCGATCCACCGGACCGTCCACCGCAGCGTCCGACGCGCCGTCCGCGCCGTCTCCAGGGGCGTCCGGCGTGCTCGTCGAGGTCTCCCGCGGCGAGTCCGCCGCGGCGTCGCGGTCCCCTCCATCGAGGGCGCCGTCGAGGGCCGTCCCGTCCGCCGCGTCGGGCTCCTTCCCGTCACCGAGGTCCGAGGCCGCCGAGTCCCCGGCCGCGTCGCGGTCCTCCCGGGGGAGGTCCTCCGGGGCGTCCAGGGGCTCCGAGGTCTGGTCCCCGGGGCGCCGTCGGTCGCGTCCGGCGCGCCCGAGGCGTCCTCTGCGTGGACCCGGAACTGCGTGAAATCCTTGAGGAAACTACACCCCTGCGCGGCCGTCAGTGCGCACAGGACCCACGCGGGGCGGGGAGGCCTCACGGCGCGAGCCTACCGCGGAGGGGCCCTTCAGGCCACCGCGGAGTCCGTGGCGCTGGCGCCCTCCGGGAAGCTCGCGCTGGCGACCACGCTCTCGACGGGGGCGAGGACCCGCGGCCTGGAGGCGGGCGCCACCCGGGCGGCGAGGCGCTCGCGGCAGACGTTGAGCGACACGAAGCCGAAGCCCAGGACGAACAGCATGGCGAAGGGCGCGGCGATGTAGTGCTGCGTCGCCACGGCGGCGATGACGCTCCCGACGCTCTCCGCGGTGAGCAGGAGCTCGAACACGGGGAGGCTGGTGCGGGCGCGGTAGGTGCCCGCGCCCACGCCCACGCCCTTCTTGGGCGTGCGCACGAACTCGCCGGTGCCCGACTGCATGCCCTCCCACACCGCGCGGGTGAGGTACGGGCTCATCCCCGCGCCGATGGCGATGAGCCACGGCAGGCGCGAGAGGGCCGAGCCCATGGTGCGCCCCTGGGCCTTCTCGGCTACGCAGTAGAAGGTCGCCAGGCTCCCGGTGGAGCCGATCATCAGGGGGATGTCCACCAGGAGGAGCGACAGCGGGTCCCCGGCGGGCATCACCAGGAGCGTCGGGAGGAGCAGCGCCGCGAGCGCCAGCATCAAGGGGTAGGCGAAGTGCGGCGTCATGTGGAAGACGGCCTCGGTGCGCACGCCCAGGGGCAGGTCCTGCCGGGACCACACCCGCCGCAGGAGCTTGCGCGCGGTCTGTACGGTGCCCTTGGCCCAGCGGAACTGCTGCGCCCGGAAGGCCTCCATCTCCTCGGGGAGCTCCGCGGGGGTCACGTGGGCCTCCTCGTACACGAAGCGCCAGCCCGCGAGCTGGGCTCGGTAGGACAGGTCCAGGTCCTCGGTGAGCGTGTCGTGCTGCCACCCGCCGGCCTCGCCGATGGCCACCTTGCGCCAGATGCCGCCGGTGCCGGAGAAGTTGAAGAAGCGCCCCGCGGCGTAGCGAGCGCGGTTCTCCACCATGTGGTGCCCGTCCAGCATCAGGGCCTGCACGCTGGTGAGGATGCTCGTGTCCCGGTTCAGGTGCCCCCAGCGGGCCTGCACGCAGGCCACGCCCGCGTCTGCGAAGTGCGGCACCACCGCCCGGAGGAAGCTCCGCTGCGGGAGGAAGTCCGCGTCGAAGATCGCCACCAGGTCTCCCTTGGCGCGCTGGAGCCCGAAGTCCAGCGCCCCGGCCTTGTAGCCCGTGCGGTCCGCCCGGTGGATGTACACCGCGTCGATGCCGCGGTTGACCAGCTCCACCACCTTGGCCCGCGCCACCTCCCGCGAGGCGTCCGTGCTGTCGTCCAGCACCTGGATCTCCAGCTTCTCCCGGGGATAGTCCAGCGCCGCCACGGCATCAATCAACCGCTCCAGCACGTCCGGCTCGTTGAAGAGCGGCAGCTGCACGGTCACCCGTGGCAGGTCCCCCTCGTGCAACGGCTGAGGAGGGGCCGCCGGGAGGCTCCGGCGGTGCTTCCAGAGCAGGTACACGAGCTGGCTGCGGTGGAGCCCGTAGAGCACCAGCACGAGGAGCACCGTGAGGTAGGGGGCGGCGATCAGAATCGTCGTCATGGGCGATGGTTCCTGCGCATCGGGCGGAGCGCTCTCGGTCCGGCGTGCGGTCGATGCCTACCGCCTGGACCCTTGTGGCTGCACGTTTTCGGCACGTCGGAGCGCTCTCGCAGAGTGGTACCGTTAGCGTACGAGGGAAGTTGTCTCGAACTTGTATTTTCTTGTCGCAGACCTCCCTACAGGGGGTCACAAACTGGCGCGGGGCCTTCATTTTCTGGGTGCTCCTCGGGGTGTACGGCTGCGCCGGCGATCCGTTTCGGGGCCTGCGGGACACGGCGGTGGCCCGGGAGGCGCCGGTGCCCCCCAGCGGGAGCCCCAGGGTAGACGGCTATTTCCGCGCGATTCTTCACCTCCAGCGCTGGGGGGTGCTGGGGAGGCGCGCGCGGGAGGCGAGGCTCACGGGGCTCACCCGGGTCCTGGAGGTGCGCGACGACGCGGACCTGGAGACCCTGGGGCGCGCGCTCCAGGCGCGTTTGAGCGCCGCGGGGCGCACCGTGAGGGTGGCCGAAGGCGGCGACCGGGAGGCCTGGGACCAGGCCCTCGCCGCCTGGAGGGAGAGCCTGGAGGCCGACGCCGCGGGGGACCCGTCGGCCTCGCCGGAGGCGCGCTTTCTGGCGCTCCAGGCCCTGTTGACGGTGACCCTGGAGCCCGTGGAGCCGGGCGCGCCGGACCCGACGCTGGACCAGGCGCTGGCGCTCCTGGCGGCGCTCCTGCGCGAGTCCCTCCTGGTGGACCGGCTGTGTACGCGCATGCTCGCGGCGCCCACCGTGGCGGCGTCGCTGCGCGCGCGGGGCGAGGCCCTGGCGCCCGAGAGGCCCGCCCTGGAGGCGGAGTTCCGGGACGCTCGACGCTTCGTGGACTCAGTCCCGGCGCGCACCGGAGCCCTCGCCCAGGAGAGCCGCCGCGTGGTGCGCTGGGCCTACCTCACCCTCGGGGCGACGCGTCAGGCGCCCGCGGAACCCTGACGCAGAACACGCTGCCGGCGGGCGATGCATCGACGAAGATGCGTCCGCCGTGGGCCTCGGCCACGAGGCGGCAGAAGGTGAGCCCCAGACCCCGACTGGAGCGTCCCGCGCCGTCCGCTTCCTGGTCGATCCGGGTGTATTTCTCGAAGATCTTCTCGCGCCAGGCCTCGGGCACCCCGGGGCCCTGGTCCTCGACGCGGAGCTCCAGGTGACCCTCGGGCGCCGCCGCGGTCACGCGAATGGTCCCCCCCGGGGGCGAGTACCTGATGGCGTTGTCGACCAGATTCTCCAGCACCCGACGCATGAGCTCTCGGTCCCCGAGGAGGCGCTCGGCGCCCGCATGGACGTATGGCTCCACGCGGAGGCGGCGGTCTCCCGCGCGCCGAGCCACCGCGCCCTGGACCTCCGCGAGGAGCGCCCGCAGCTCGAACTCCGTCGGCGCGAGGGTCAGGAGCCCCTCCTCGCTGCGATCGATGTCCAGGAGGTCCAGCACCATCCGGTGCATGGTCGCCGCGGCGCAGCGGATGTCCAGGGCGGCCTCCCGGAGGTCCGGTGGCAGCGCGGAGTCCTCGGACAGGTACTCCCCGTTGGCCAGGATGCTCGCCAGGGGGTTCTTGAGGTCATGCACCAGGAAGGCAGCGAGGGCCTCGCGCTGGCGCTGGGCCGCCAGGAGGGCGTCCCGCTGGGTCCGGAGGAGCTCGTAGCCCCGCCGGAGCTCGCCGTGGAGGCGCCGGATGCGCAGGAGCGACCGCACCCGGAGGAGGAGCTCCGTGCGTTGGATGGGCTTCGTGAGGAAGTCATCGGCGCCGGAGGCCAGGGCCCGCTCGTGGGAGCCGAGGTCCGTGAGGGCCGTCACGAAGACCACCGGGAGCTCCGCCCCGACCGCCGACGCGCGGATCCGACGGCAGGTCTCGAAGCCGTCCATGCCGGGCATCATCACGTCCAGCAGCACGAGGTCCGGAGGCGCCTCGTCCAGCAACGCGAGGGCCCTCGCGCCGTCCTCGGCCACCAGGGTCTGGTAGCCCGCAGCCTCCAGGTGGCCCGCGGCGACCTCCCGGTTCATCGCGTTGTCATCGACGACCAGCACGCGCTCTCTCGGCTCAGCCATCCCCCCCGCCGCTCCTCTCCGCGCAGAAGGCCTCCACCGTGGGGCCGAAGGCGCGCGTATCAATGGGCTTGCTCAGGTACCCGTCGAAGCCCGCCGCCAGGAACCTCTCGCGGTCGCCGGGCATCGCGTACGCCGTGACCGCCAGCAGCGGGAGCCGCCGCAGCCGGGGCTCGCGGCGCAGCGCCCGGGCCAGCGCCTCGCCGCCCCCGCCGGGGAGCTGGATGTCCAGGACCGCCACGTCAGGGACGGCCTCCAGGGCGAGGGCGAGGCCCGTCGGTACGTCCTCCGCCTCCAGCACCTCGTGGCCCCGGAGCTCCAGCACATCGCGGACGAGCTGGCGATTCAGCGCGTTGTCCTCCACCACGAGGACCCGAAGCCGGACGCTCACAGGGGCTCCCCGAGGCGAAGCCGTCCGAGCTCCAGGAGCTCCTCGGCCCTCGCGGCGTCGGCGGGCCAGAGCACCACCGAGGCCCGGCGGGGCTGGAGCCCCAGGGCCTCGTAGACCGCGCCCCGGAAGCGCCGCAGGAGCTGCACGGAGGCCTCCGGGCGCACGGCGCCGGCCGCGAAGACCAGCGCCCGGTCCCCGTAGACCCCGACGGAGTCTCCGGGGCGCAGCCTGGGCCGGAGGGCCGCGAGCCAGGACCGCCCCTCCGAGCGGGTCGGGAGCTCCACCTCCAGCAGGACGATCCCCAGGGAGTCCCCGAGGCGCTCGGCGCGATGGATGGCGCTGCGGATGTTCGCGACGAGCGCCAGGGTAGATGGCAGACCCGTGGGCGCGTGCCACAGCTCCGCGCCGGAGCGCCCGCGGTCGGCCGCGCGGCGCACGACCCGCACCAGGTGCTCGGCGCTGAGGGTGTGCCCCATGGACACGCGCTCGATGTCCTCGCGCCACGCGGAGTCCTGGGTCGTTTCATCGTCCACGACGCCGAGGATCGGGATCGAGTGGCTCCTCGCGGGGTCGGCTACGCGCTGGAGCTCCTCGGCGCGCCGCGCCGCGTCGCGGCAGAGGTCCACGATGGCCAGGTCGCACGGGGCTGGCTCCAGGAGCGCTTCGGGGCTCAGCTCCGGCGCGCGGACCGTGGTGCACCCCGCGCCTCGGAGCTCGGCCTCGAGGCGGTCCATGGTCGCGCCCTCGGCGCCCGCGAGGAGCACCCGGAGGCCAGCGACCCTGCGGACGGGCAGCCCGACGCCCTCCAGGCTCCCGAGGAGGGCCTCCCGCGTAAAGGGCTTGGTGATATAGTCCGTCGCGCCGAGGAGCATGCCCCGCTCCGCGTTGTCCGCCACGGACACGACGATCACCGGGATCCGGGCGGTCGCCTCGTCGGTCCGCAGCCGGGAGAGCGTCGCCCAGCCGTCCAGGCCGGGCATCACGATGTCCAGGGTGATGGCGCAAGGCTGGAGCTCCGTCGCGAGGCGCACGGCCTCCTCGGAGCTCGCCGCGAAGGCCACCGAGAGGCCCGCGGAGCGCAGGTGGCTCGCGAGCAGCGCCATGGCGCCCGGGTCGTCCTCGACGATCAGCACCAGCGACTCGTTGCGCTCCGGGTCCCCCGGCGAGGCCTCCCGGCGACGGAACTGCGGCAGCGCCACGGTGACCGTGGTGCCAACCTCGGGCTCGCTCTCCAGGGTGATGGTGCCGCCGTGGAGCTCCACCAGACGACGGCTCAGGGATAACCCCAGGCCAGTCCCTTCGGGTCTTGGCCCGAGCAACGACTCGATCCTCTCGAACTCGCGGAAGAGTCTTGGGAGGTCCTCGCGCCGGATCCCGACACCGGTGTCCTCGACGCGCACCACGAGCTGGCTGCCCTCGGCGGTAGCCGCGAGGCGCACGGCGCCGCCGGGCCTGTTGAACTTGATCGCGTTCGAGAGGACGTTGAAGAGCACCTGCTTGACGCGCATGGGGTCGGCGTAGAGCTCGGGCAGCGCCGGGCAGGTCACCGTGAGCGTGACACCCTGCTTGTCCGCCAGCGGCCGCACCACCCCGAGGACCGCGTCGACGATGACGCCGAGCCGCGTCCACTCCCGGCTGAGCTCCATGCGCCCGGCCTCGATCCTGGAGAGGTCCAGGACATCATTGATGATCGCCAGGAGGTGCCTCCCCGCGGAGAGCACGTTCTCCACGTAGCTCCGCTGCCGCGGGTTGAGCGGCCCGAAGGCCTCCTGCTCCAGGAGCTCCGAGAAGCCAATAATCGCATTGAGGGGCGTACGCAGCTCGTGGGACATCCCGGCCAGGAACCGAGACTTGAAGCTGCTCTCCTGCTCGGCGCGGTCCCTCGCGCGGAGGAGCTCCTCCGCGCGCACCTCCAGCGAGCGTTGCAGGGTCTGGATCGCCTCCGCGGTGATCTTCTGGTCGGTGATGTCCCGGGCCACGGCGTAGAGGGTGCCCGCCGCGTCCGGGGCCGAGGTCCAGGACAGCCACCGGTAGGCGCCGTCTTTCCGGCGGAAGCGGTTCTCGAAGCGCAGGGTAGGCACGCCCTGGGCGAGCTTCGCCACCTCGGCGACGGTGGCCTCGCGGTCCTCCGGGTGCACGAGGTCCAGGAAGGGCGTCGAGAGGAGCTCGTCGGTGGTGTACCCGAGGATCCCGAAGGCCGGGTTCACGCGCTTGAAGTACCCGTCGCTCCCGGCGATGCACAGGAGATCCAGGGAGAGCGAGAAGAAGCGGTCGAGCACGTCCCGCTGGTGGGCCATGCGGTGGTTGGCCCTGGCGAGCTCCGCCGCCCAACGGTCCTGCTGGTCCGTGCCGCTCAGGCGCATCTGCACCGAGTCAGTGACGTCCTCGACCCGGTGCAGGAGCCAGGCGAGCTCGCCGCTCGCGGCCAGGACGGGCGCGTTCACGGGGCTCCAGTAGCGCTCCTCGAAGCCTCCGCCCTCGTGCTCGGGCCTCTGGAGGTCGTATTTCTGCACCGCCATGGTGTCTGGCTTGTGGGTCGCCAGGACGCGCAGGAGCGAGGCTCGGAGGTTGCGTACCCCCGTGGCCTGGGGCTCGTCCGGGTTGTCCGGGAACACCTCGAAGAGGCCCCGCCCGAGGACCGCGTTGCGCTCCGTGAGGGTCGCGCGGAGGTACGCGTCGCTCGCGCCGACGATGGTGAACCGCGGCGGGTCCGGGCGAAGGACGAGGTAGAGCCCCGGCGCCCCTTCGAAGAGACGCTGGTAGTCCAACGGTTCCTCGGGCCCGGTCACGCCACCTCCTCCGCCGCGGCGCGCGCCCAGGCCAGCCTCTGGATCGCACGGACGAGCTCCCCCGGGTGCCAGGGTTTGGGGACGAAGACGTCCACCTCCCCCTGCTGGACGAGCTGCCAGACCTCGTGCTCCGCCGTGCTCCCGGAGACGAGCACCCGGAGGCAGTGGGGCCGGGTCGCGCGCGCCTCAGTGAGGATCTCCAACCCGTCGCCACCGAAGCCCAGCTCCAGGTCGCACACCAGGACCATGACGTCCCGATGCAGCGCCAGGAGCGCGCTGGCCGCCGCCCGCTCTCCCGCCAGCAGCACCTCGAAGTCACCGCGGAGCTCCAAGGCCAGGGCGCGCCTCACCGAGGGATCGTCGTCCACCACCAGCACCTTCGGGCACCCCTCGGCGGCGCTTCTAGGACCCTTGGAACCCAGCACAACCGTGGGATCATAGGGAGCGCCCCGGCGCACCGCAAGGGCACCTTGGTGGCGCGCTACTTCGCCTGCCGAACGGCCTCGACTTCAAGCTCGATGTCCACCCGGTCCCCGACGGCGACCCCGCCGGCCTCCAACACCTGGTTCCAGGTGAGGCCGTAGTCCTTGCGCAGGATGGACGTCTTGGCGGAGAAGCCCATGCGCTCGTTGCCCCAGGGGTCCCGCGTGCGGCCCGCGTACTCCACGTCCAGCGTCACCGGCCGCGTGGTCCCGCGCAGCGTGAGGTCCCCGTGCACCCGGAGGCGCTCGGCGTCCACGCGCTCCACCCGCTGACCCCGGAAGGTGAGCTCCGGGTGCGAGGCCACGTCCAGGAAGTCCGCCGAGCGCAGGTGCGCGTCCCGGTCCGCCACCCCGGTCTGGATGCTCGCCGCGTCAATGGTCACGTCCACCGTGGCCTTCGCGGGGTCCCCGCCCTCGGCCAGGATCGCCCCGCTCCAGCGCGCGAACTGCCCGCGCACCCTCGCGATCACCAAATGACGCACCGAGAAGTTCACGCTCGAATGCCCGCTGTCCAGCTCCCATCGCTCCATCTGCCTGCTCCTGTGTACGAGAGCCCCTCGCGGGCTCTCAACAGGGTGGTGTGCAAGGCACGGACCAGCGCAGGAACCTCACGCCCGCCAGCGAGGACGCGCACCGGTGGCCCCTGCCCTTGATCGAAGTGAAAAACATGTTATCGTTTTGAGAGGGAGCACGAAATGCGCGCTGCGGACCTGGACCTTCGAGAGCTGCTTCAGTTTGACCCTCGGGGAGGGGGGCTGCTCTTTGCCGGGCAGCGGGCGCTGCTCTTGGACGCGGTGGCCATCGGGATCCTGCGCGGGGAGCTGGTGCGCACGCTGGGGCTCACGGGGGCCCGGGGGGTGCTGACGCGCTTCGGGTACGCCCACGGGTGGCGCACGGCGGAGACCATGAAGACCGCGTACCCCTGGGACGACGAGGCGGAGTGGCGCCGGGCCGGCGGGCAGCTCCACATGCTCCAGGGGATGGTGCGGGTGGAGGTCCCGGCGCGCGCTCCCGGCGAGCTCCCCGGGCCCTGGGCGGAGGCCCTCTGGCATGACTCCTACGAGGCCGAGCAGCACCTCCTGCTCCTCGGGCGCTCGGACGAGGCGGTGTGCTGGACGCTCACGGGCTTCGCCTCGGGGTACCTGTCGTACTGCAACGGCGAGGAGGTGTACGCCGTGGAGGAGCGCTGCCGGGCCATGGGCGCCCCGGTGTGCCACGTAGTCGCGCGCCCGAAGGCCGCCTGGGGCGAGGCCATCACCCCGCACCTGCCCTTCTACGAGCGGGGCTGCCTGGAGGGCGCCCTGGAGCGCGTCACCGAGGAGCTCAAGGCCGTGGAGCGGCGCCTGAGGGCCCGGCGTCAGGAGCTGGCCCGGGATTCCCGCGGCGAGGCCGACCGCTCGGGCATCGTGGCCCAGAGCGAGCCCATGCGCCGCGCGCTGGACCTCGCCCGGAGGGTGGCGGGCGTGGAGTCCACGATCCTGATTACGGGCGAGAGCGGCGTCGGCAAGGAGCGCTTCGCGCGGCTGATCCACCAGGAGTCGGCGAGGGCCTCGGGGCCCTTCCTGGCCATCAACTGCGGGGCGGTCCCCGAGGGGCTCCTGGAGAGCGAGCTCTTCGGCCACGCCCGCGGGAGCTTCACCGGGGCCACGCAGGACCGCCCGGGGCTCTTCGAGGCCGCGGGCGGCGGCACGCTCTTCCTCGATGAAATCGGCGAGGTGCCGCCCGCCATGCAGGTGAAGCTCCTGCGGGCCCTCCAGGAGCGCGAGGTGCGGCGCGTGGGAGAGAACCGCGTCCGGACCGTGGACGTCCGCGTGCTGGCGGCCACCAATCGGGACCTGGTCCGGGAGGTGCAGTCCGCGCGCTTCCGTCAGGACCTGTATTACCGCCTGCGGGTGGTGGAGCTCCGGGTGCCTCCGCTGCGCGAGCGCCGGGAGGACATCCTGGCGCTGGCCAGGCTCTTCCTCGCGGAGGCCTCGGAGCGCACCGGGAGGCGGGCCACGGGCTTCACGCCGCGGGCCGCCAACCATCTCGTGCGCTACCGCTGGCCGGGCAACGTGCGCGAGCTGGAGAACGCCATCGAGCGCGCGGTGGTTCTCTCCCGCGGGGCCAGGGTGGACCTGGAGGACCTGCCCGAGGAGGTGCTCCTGGCGCCCCCGGACGTGCGCGCCGCGGAGGACGCCCGGAGCCTCGAGGACGTCGAGCGGGAGTACATCCTCGCGGTGCTCAAGGCCTGCGACAACAACAAGGCCCAGGCCGCCGAGCAGCTCAAGATCGGGATCGCGACGCTCTATCGCAAGCTCAAGCAGTACGAGGGAGAGTCACGGTAGCGTCAGGAGGCCAGAGGGCTCCACCCGCAGCCCCCGGGCGCCGCCCCGCGAGAGGAGCACCTCGCCGGGGCCCAGGTAGACCACCAGGTCGTCGTAGCCGTCGCGGTCCGTGTCCCCGGCGACGGCGAAGGACAGGGCCGTCTCCACGGCGCCGTAGGCCTGGGGATACACCACCACCTCGGGCGTGGGGACGAGGCCCGCAGCCCCGCCGTGGAAGACGTGCATCGCGGGCCCCCGCACTTCATTGTGGAGCCACACCACGAGGTCCGTGTAGCCGTCGCCGTTGACGTCCGCGGCGCCGACGCGCATGCCCTCCAGCTGCGGCCCCGCGAAGGGGAGCGCGCGCGCGAGGGAGATGCTCTCGGGGCCCTGGAACACCAGCGCCTGACCGCGGCCGTCGTGGGCGGGGCCGAAGGGCGCGGTCACCACGGGGTCGGCGTAGCCGTCGCCGTTGAAGTCTCCCGCGAGCTGGAGGGCCTCGCCGAAGCGGGCCTCGGGGACCGGGGGCCCCGGCAGCGGCGCCAGGGCGCCGTCCGCGCAGCCTCCGCGGTTCCTCCAGAGCGCGGCGCGGCCCGCGGAGCCGTCGGCGTGCGGGGCTCCGAGGAGCAGGTCCGGGCGCCCGTCGCCGTTGATATCCCCGAGGGAGGCGTGGCCCCGCCAGGGCTCGTCCATGCCCAGGAAGGCCACCGGCGCGGCCTCCACACCCCGGGAGGCACCTCGGAAGAGCACCCGCCTCGCGGTCGCTCCGTCCCGGGAGGCATCGACCCCGAGGAGGTCACCGTAGCCATCGCCGTCGAGGTCTCCGACGCCGGAGAGGCCCTCGGGCCAGGGCCCGTCGGCGCGGAGCTCCACGGCCTCACGCAGGCCCGACGGGCCCCCGCGGTGCCAGGCGACGCGCCGCCGGGCGGGGTCCATGGCCTCCGGGGTAACCGCCAGCACGTCCCCGAAGCCGTCTCCGTCGAGGTCCCCCACGGCCCCGGCGCGGCCCGAGGCGCCCACCCGGAGGGTCTGCGAGGCCACGCGCCCGAGGCCCTCGGGGCCGCCGAGGTAGAGCCCGGCCCGGCCGTCGTGGAGGAGCACGAAATCTGCGTACCCGTCGCCGTTTACGTCATTGTGGCGCCCGTGGGACGAGTCCACCGCGGAGTCCCTGGAGCGGGCTACGAACTCCCAGGTGGCCGAGAACTTCTCCTCGAGCACCCCCCGGCGCCGCGGCGCCACGCGCCAGAAGTACACCCCGGGCGCGAGCGCTTCGGTGAGCCTCAGGCTCTGCCCCGGGGCGTCGTGGCGCGCGACCAGGTCGCGGCATGCGCGGTCCCGGCAGAGCTCCACCTGGGCCCCGGAGGCGCCCACCGGGAGGATCCAGCGGAGCGTGGGCCGCTGGGTGGTCAGGCGCCCGAGGGAGGCCGGTGCCAGGAGCCTTGGCACGCCGTCGCTCCGGGGGGTGCAGGTGTCCGTGAGGCAGCGGTCCTCCGGGGCGCAGAGCCTCGCGCAGGCGCCGCACGGTCCCGGTGGTTCCACGGGCTCCGGCGGGGGCTCCGACGGGATCGCCGAGGCCTCGGGCGGCGCGTCCCGGGGCGCCGGGGCGTCCTCCGGCGGGCGCGCCGCTGCGTCCGAGGGACCGAGCGGGCGATGGTCCCGCTCGAGCACCCCCGGGCGCGCGTCGGAGCCGCTGCATGCAGCGCCGGCGACGAGGCCGAGCACGACGCCGACGAGAGCACGACGAGCGGCCACCGGGCACCTCCGTGGGGCGATCGTACACCTCTTGAGGGCCGTGGCTACAGCCAGCCGTACCCGTGGCGAAGGACCTCGTGGCCCCCGGAGGGGATCATCGGGCCGTGGGCGAGCACCACCCCATGGATGTCCCAGGCCAGCATGCGGTCCACTTGGCGGCGGCAGAGCTTGCGGTCCCGCACCATGAAGGGCTCCAACCAGCCCCGGCCGGGGGCGTTGTTCCCCAGGACCCTGGCGACGAAGCGGGTGGAGGCCAGGGGGTGACCGGCGATGTTGATCAGGGCGTCCGCACAGATGAAGGTGCGGCTGCGGGGGTGGAAGAAATCCACCTCGTTCTCGCGCCGGGCGGAGAGGTAGACCTGCTCCAGGTCGTCACGCCAGACGGGGTGCGTCTCGTCGCCCAGCACACGGTGGAAGGCGAGGTCCCGGCGCTTCCACTCGAGCCCGGGACAGCCTGCGTAGAGGGCCTTCGGGTAGGCGGCCATCCAGGCCCCGACGTGCAGGTGGTGGAAGAGCGAGGGGGCCACCACCGCCCGCACCTCCCCGAGGGCGTCCACCTGGGCGCGCGTCTCGTCGTCCAGGGCCACCGGGGAGTGCACGAAGAGCCCCCCCCCGCGGAGCCGGACCACGGTCATCCGGGAGCCGGTCTCGAGGCCGAAGAAGCGCGCGGGGCGGGTGTCGGTCCAGAGGTCTTCCGCGAAGGGGGTGAGCATCGTGCCGGGAGCGTACAACCATGCACCGGGCCGCTCAACGCGTGAGGGCGCCAGCGCTCCCTCGGTCACGAACAACTACCCAGGCACCGGCCCTCTGCGGTACGATGCACCCCGGAAGGGCGTTTACATGTCCCAGAAGGAGCTAGAGGTGATCCTCACGAGGCAGCTCGCGAGCTACCTCGCCATGCCCATTTTCCTGGTGGATCCCGACGGGCTCCTGGTGTTCTACAACGAGCCGGCCGAGGCGATCCTGGGGCTGCGCTTCGAGGAGACCGGCGAGCTCGGCGTGGCCGAGTGGAGCGCGCTCTTCTCGCCCACGGACGCCCACGGGGCCGCCCTCTCGCCGGAGGCCCTGCCGCTGGTGGTTACGCTCCGCACGCGGAGCCCCGCCCACCGGGACTTCTGGATCACCGGCCAGGACGGGCGCAAGCGCCACCTCGCGGTGACCACGCTCCCGCTGATCGGCCAGGCCGCTCGCTTCCTCGGGGGCCTGGCGGTCTTCTGGGAGCTCGGGGACGGCCCGTGAGGGTCCGCCTCTGGGGCACCCGGGGCTCCCTCGCCGCGCCGGGCCCGGAGACCGCGCGCTACGGCGGGAACACCGTCTCCGTCGAGGTCTGGAGCGACGACGGCGACGTGCTGGTGCTCGACGCGGGCACCGGGATCCGACGCCTGGGCGCGGCGCTTCTCCTGGAGAAGCCCCGCCGGGTGGACGTGCTGATCACGCACCTGCACATGGACCACATCCAGGGCCTCGGGTTCTTCGCGCCGCTGTACGTCCCCGGGCTGGAGGTCCACCTCTGGGGCCCGGCCTCGGCGACCAAGAGCCTGCGCCAGCGCTTCGGGCGGTACATGTCCCCGCCGCTGTTCCCGGTGAGGCTGCGGGACCTGCCGTGCAACCTCACGGTGCACGAGGTGTGCTCCGAGGCGTTCTCGGTGCGGTCGTTCCAGGTGGAGGCCGGGCTGGTGTGTCACCCGGGGCCGACGGTGGGCTACCGCGTGTCCGCCTGGAGGGCGAGGCTCGCCTACCTCCCGGACCACGAGCCCGCCCTCGGGCTCCGGGGGGCCCTCCTCGCCGGCGCCTGGACCTCGGGGTACGAGCTGTCCGCGGGCGTGGACCTGCTCATCCACGACGCGCAGTTCACCGACCTGGAGTACGAGACGCGCATCGGCTGGGGGCACAGCACCCTGCGCCGCGCGGTGGAGTTCGCGGCCCTGGCCGCCGCGCGCAGGCTGGTGTTCTTCCACCACGACCCCTCGCACGACGACGCGATGCTGGAGGCCATGAGCGCCGACGCCGTGGGCGCCCCGATGCCCACGCTCCTGGGCGCCGAGGGGGCCACCTTCGAGCTCGATGAACGCTAGCGAATGCAGCGCCAGTTGGGGTAGGCGCAGGGGGTACACCGGACGCCCGCGCAGGTGACCGCGCGCAGGGGCGAGGGGCACAGGCAGTTGGCGCTGTTGGGGTAGCACAGCGTGTTGGCCGGGCAGAGCCCGCCGTCGGCGCAGCGCACGACCCCGCCGCCGCAGAACACGGGCTGGCAGGTGAAATCCGCGCCGGGGCACACGGAGCACGGCGCCCCGGCGCAGGTGGTGGCCTGGAACCCGAGGTTGCACAGGCACCCGCCGGAGACGCAGGTGCTGTTGGCCGGACAGGCCCCCGCCCCGCAAGCGTAGGTCCCCGGCGCGCCGCAGAAGAGCGGACGGCACGTCATGGGCGCGGCCAGGTAGAAGCCCGCGTTGCAGGTGAAGCCGCAGGTGACGCCGTTGCACGTGGCGCTGCCGTTGGCCGCCGCGGGGCACGGGCTGCACGCCGCCCCGCAGGAGGTGGTGGCGTTGTTGGGCAGGCACGCCGCCCCGCAGCGGTGGAAGCCCGGCAGGCACGACACCCCGCAGCTCGTCCCGTCACATGTAGGGACGCCGTTGGGGACGCTGGGGCACGGTGCGCAGGAGGCCCCGCAGCTCATCACCGAGGTGTTGGCCAGGCACACTCCGCCACACGCGTGGGTGCCCGGAAGGCACGACACCGCGCAGCGGCCCGCGGTGCACACCGGCGTCCCCCCTGGGGGGACGAGGCATGCGTTCCCGCAGGACCCGCAGTTGGAGGGGTCCGTGGCCAGGTCGATGCAGCGCATGGAGCAGCGCTGGAGCCCCGGGCCGCAACCCCCGGAGCACACCGGCCCGATGGGCCCCAGGCCGCACTCGGGCGTGGGCTCCGCGCAGGCCGTCCCGCAGGCGCCGCAGTTGCGCGCCGTGGCGAGCTCCGCCTCGCAGCCGTCCTCCGGGAGGCGGTTACAGTCCCCGAAGCCCGCCTCGCAGGATCCTTCGGGGAGCACGCACGCGCCCCTCACGCAGCGCGAGGTCCCCGGGCGCACGTGGGCGACGCTCCCGCAGTCGTTCCCGCACCCGCCGCAGTGGCGCAGGTCCGTGGCCGTGTCCACGCACTCCCCGCGGCAGGTCGTGAGCATGCATCCGGGTGGCGGCGGAGGCGGTGGCGGTGGTGGCGGTGGCGGCGGGGGAGGCGGAGGCGGAGGCAACGGTCCCCCATCGGGCGGAGGCGGAGGAGGCAGCGGTCCCCCGTCGGGCGGAGGCGGAGGCGACACGCCCCCGTCCCCTTCGACGCGGTCGGGGCCCGGTGGCGCGCTGTCGGAGACGCCGGAGTCCACCACCGGGGCTCCGTCGCCCGGAGAGACGTCCATCCCCGGAGGCGGGAGCGCGTCGGTGCCAGGGACCACGTCCTCGCCCGCCTCCGCGGCCTTCGCAGCGTCCTCGTCCGCGACGACGGCGCCGTCGCCTTCGGCGTCCATGGAGGCCCTCGCGCACCCGGCCGCCAGGGCCAGGAGCATCAGCCCGAGGCTCCCCCGGGGCCTTGAAGGGCCCCGGGTTCCTCGCGGCATCGCTGCGAAGACCCCGATGGTCACGCCCCACTGTACGTTGGAACTCGCCCCTTCGACGACGGTCGCCAGGCGAAACCCACAGCGCCGTACACCTACGGCGCTGTGGGCGCGTGTGGTCTCAGCCTGCGCCGCCAGCGTCCGTGGCGGTGGAGCCGGCGTCCGCGGCGCCGCCGTCCGTGGGGGCGGTGCCCGTGTCCGTGGGGGCGGCGCCGGTGTCCGTGGCGGTGGCGTCGCGAGCGCCGCCGTCGGTGCCGCCGTCGGTGGCCATGCAGGGCACGCCGGTGGGCTGCGCGGCGGAGGGGTAGTTGCAGAGCCTGGGCGCCGTGGTGACGGGCATGCCCATGGCGTTCTCCGGGAAGATGCAGCGCAGGGCGCCGGTGCAGTCGCAGTCCGTCATGCAGTTGCGGAAGATGCAGATCCCGAGGTTGTCGTCACCCATGGGGGCGCGGGGCTGGATCTGCTCCGGCGCGTCGGGGCAGCCCGTGGCGTCGCGGAGGTTGATGAAGCTGCCGCACATGCCCTGCGTGGGCCGCATGGACGAGAGCCGGAAGCACCGGCCGCGGCACTGGGTGTTGCGCGGGTTCATCTCGCCGGGGACCATCTCGGTCATCATCGGGTTGCAGGGGGTGCCGTCCTCCTGGCGGGTCATGTCGGCCGCGCGGGTGGAGCAGGTGCCCACGCGCACGTCGCACCGGGGGGTCATGCCGCCGCAGTGCATGTCATTGGCGCAGAAGGGCAGGCAGCCCGTGTCATCCGCCATCATGCGCTGGAGCCAGAAGCCCGTGCAGACGAAGCCCGAGCGGCAGGCGCCGGTGGCCTCGCTGCGGGCCTCCGGGTCGCATGCGCGGGTGCAGAACCCGTTGTTGGTCATCTCGTTGCCCGAGAGGCAGGTGCCCCCGCGGCCGCCGCACTCGGCCTGCTCCGAGGCCGCCGTGCCGTTCATGCAGCGGTTGGTGCAGATCCCGCCCACCACGCTGGTGTCGCACTGCAGCGCGTCGCCGCAGACCGTGTCGTCCATGCAGACGTTGCCCGCGGGGCTCCGGGGGCCCGCGGTGTCCGTCCGGGCGGTGTCCGTCCGGGCGTCGGTGCCGCCCCCGTCGGCCCGGCCGGTGTCCCCGGCGGGGACGTCCCCCGTGGGGACGCCGGTGTCCACCACGCCGGTGTCCACCGCCGGCGGCGGGTTCGAGGACGTCCCACCGCACGCGCCCAGCAGCCCGACAAGCATCACTCCAAGCCAGTTCTTCGTCCGCATCGTCCGTTCTCCTCTGGATCGTCTCGCTCGATCGCCTCGGCGCCCCGCGACAAGCGGGGTGCGCCCCTCAACGCCTAGGAACCCCTGGGGCCCCGGCCCTTGATGGATTTCAACGCCCGCTCGGCCGCCGCGGCGGCCTGACGGATCTCCTCCTCACGGCCCCCGAGGTACAACCGCCCGAAGGCCCCGAAGGTGATCACCTCCAGGAGCTCGATGTGCGCGGCCTTCTCGGCCTCGTTGGCCGCCAGCGCCGCGTAGCCCGCGGGGTTTGTCTCCAGCACGTACAGCGCGTCCCCCTCCAGGAGCATCTGCCCGTGCCTCATGCGGTTGATCAGCATGGACTGGTGCCCGTCGATGCCCGTGATGATCTCCCGGGAGACGATCTCCGGCGCCAGGCGGTCCGCCTCGGTCATCCCGAGCTTCTTCAAGATCTGCTCGCCCGCGGCCCGCACGTCACCCTGGTCGAAGTGGTGCAGCTCCAGGAGCCCATAGGCCCGCTCCACGATCTGCATCCCGGGGTACACCCTGGTGTGCTTGAGCGCCGCGTCCGTGAGCTCATTGATGGAGATCCCCGGGGCCACCTCCACCATCAGCGCTGCCTGCCCCTCCAGGGGCTGGAAGCCCGCCGCCACGGTCTGGAAGAAGCCCGTAAGCTGCGGCTGAAGCACGTCAAGGTAGCAGAACGTTCGAAGCTGCACGGCGGCCTCTCAGGGGGGCCTTCGCGGGGTGGAAGGCGCCGGGAAGCTATGCGGGACCCGTCCGGGCGTCAATGTTGCTCGCACATACCCCACGCTGCCCCCTCCAGTGGGCCCTGAGGCCCCCCACGGCTCACGAAAGCGCCCCGCAGGGTGCCCGAGGCGTTCCGTGAGCCGCCGGGCGCTCCGTGCCACACTGGAGAGGCGCGCGATGGCCCCTCGGACAGGACAACCCGCTCTACGGCTCGTGGGCCGAGACCCAGCCCCGACCTCCGTGGGCGACCCCGGCGCCCTGGACCTGGACCTGGACCTGGATCGGGCCCTGGCCCGGCGCCTCCGAGCGGGCGACCAGGGCGCCCGGGGGGACCTCCATGACCGCTTCCATGGGCTCGTACACCGGCTCCTCCTGCGCACCCTCGGGGGCGGCCCGGACCACGAAGACCGCGTGCAGGAGGCCTTCCTGGAGGTCCTCCGGAGCCTCCCCTCGCTCCGCGATGAAGGCGCCCTGAGGCCCTGGCTCACCACCATCACCGTGCGCGTGGCCCGCGCGGAGCTCCGGCGCAGGAGGCTCCGCAGGCTCTTCTTCCGAGAGCCCGAGGAGGCCCCGCCGGAGCTCTCCACGGAGGACGACCCCGCCGCCCGCGCGGCCCTGCGCGCGACCTGGGGCGTCCTCTCGCGCCTGCCCGTCGAGGAGCGCCTGGCCTTCACCCTGCGCTACCTCCACGGCGAGGAGCTCACCGCCGGCGCCCAGGCCCTCGGCTGCTCCCTGGCGACCTACAAGCGCAGACTTGTGAAGGCCGAGGCGCGCTTCCTGGCCCTTGGGATCCGGGACCCGGAGGTGGCCCCGTGGCTCGCCGCCTCGGAGCGTTGGAGGCGCCCGTGAGCGCACCCACGGAGAGCCGTGACCCCCGGCTGCGGGCCCTGGGGAGCGCCCTTGGGAGCGCCCTGGAGCACCCCCCGGAGCCCTCGCAGGTCGCGCGCAGCAGGGCGCTCTTCCTCGCCACGAGGACACCCCCCCCAAGGCGTCTCCGAGGGGCCCTGGCCCTGGCCGCCGCGGTCTTTCTCGGGGTCCTCGGGTGGCGCCTCGCCCACCGGGAGGGCGCCCTCCAGGCGAGCTTCGAGGGCCAGACGCTGCTCCCCGGCCGCTGGGCCTCGGCGGAGCACCGGCCCACGACCCTTCGCTTCTCCGAGGGTACGGCCCTGACGCTGGCGCCCGGCGCCCAGGTGCGCCTCGCGGCGGTCTCCGACCGCGGAGCATCGGTGCTCCTGGAGCGAGGGACGCTGGAGGTGAGCGTCCGGCGCCGCCCCCACGGCCGCTGGACCGTGGCCGCGGGGCCCTACACCGTGGAGGTCACCGGCACGGCCTTCGGGCTGCGCTGGACGCCCGAGGCGCGCGCCCTGGACCTCTCGATGCACCACGGCCGTGTGCTCGTCCGGGGGCCTCGCTGCGGCGATGGCGTGTCGCTCCAGGGCCACGAGGAGCTCCACGCCCGGCTGGGTGACGGCACCCTGCTCCTGGGGGCGCTCCCGAGCCCGCCGGTCCCCTCCCCCGGACCTTCCTCCCCCACAAGCGCGCCACCAGGTGCCCCCGAGGCTCCCTCCGAGCCCTCGCCTCCCACGCCAAGACCTACACGCACCCACACCCCACCGCGGCCTGCTCCCGTGGGCGCAGCGGTCCCGGGAGAGGCGCCTCGCAGCCCCCCGTCGGGGTGGCGCGAGCGGGCGCTGGAGGGGCGCTGGAGGGAGGCGATGGACGCGCTGGACGACGGGGCCTTCCATGGCGCGGTGGCCTCCGCGGACCCCGGCGAGCTCTGGCTCCTGGCGGACGCGGCGCGCCTCGCGGGGGCGCCCTGGAGGGCGCGTGAGGCGCTGCTCGCGCTGCGCGCGCGGGCCCCGGAGGGGGACCGTCCGAGGGCGGCGTACGTCCTCGGGGTGCTGCACCTGGAGCCGCTGGGGGCGCCGTCGGTGGCGGCGCGGTGGTTCGGGGTATACCTCCAGGAGGCGCCGGACGGGGCGCTGGTGGAGGAGGCCCACGGGCGTCGGGTGCAGGCGCTGCGGGCCGCGGGGGACGCGGCGGGCTCGCGCGAAGCGGCCGAGGGTTACCTCGCCCGGTGGCCCCGGGGGAGCTTCGCGGAGTACGCCCGGGGCGTGATGGACGCGACATTCCCTTGACGAGCGAGGTGCACGCGGTGCTACCTCGGGGGACCTCAACGCCGCAGGGAGACGCCCATGTTCGCCGCGGGAGCCACGCTCTTGATCGCCTTGACGACGCCCCTGGACCTCCGGGCCCCGGACCTGCCTCACCAGGCGCTGGTGCCAACCGGGGAGGCCCTGGCCCAGAGCCCCTGGGCCCTCAACGTGAACCTCCGGAGCCGGCTCCTGGGGGAGTCCGGCGCGCTCCGCCGGGACCGCTGGCTCGCCCAGGCCGCCACGCAGGTCAGGACCGACGCCACGCCTCCGCCGGCGGGCGCGCCCGGCGCGGCCCCCTCCTGCGACGAGGGCTCCGCCGAGGGGCCCTGCACCGTGGACCGCACGGACTACAACGACCTGCGCGCCAGCGAGGCCACGGCGCGCTACACGCTCCGCCGCCGCCGCGCGAGCCTGACGACGCACCGGGCCTTCGCCCTGGCCGCCTGGGGCTCGTTCCTGGTGACCGAGGTCTTCGGCACGCTCCAGGCCCTGAACCAGCCGACGTGGTTCGGTGACGGCGCATGCCGCACCATGAGCGGGTGCGTGGGTGGGGACTTCGCGTCGCACTTCACGGACCTCCACGCGGTCTTCGCGTTCACCACCGTGGGGCTCTACACCACCGCGGGCGTGATCGCCGTGACCACCGCGGACCCGGACCGGGAGTCCGAGGGCCCGAGCACCCACGCCAGCACCCTGCGCCTCCACAAGATCCTCGCGTGGGTGCACGCCGGCGGGATGATCGCCCTGCCCATCCTCGGGCTCCTGACCACGCGCCCCACGCTCATCCTCGGGGACAACGCCACCTCGGACGAGATCCAGTCGTACACCCGCACCATGCGCTCCCTCCACATGATGGTGGGCTACACCACCTTCGCGGCCTTCACCTTCGCGGGCGCCCTGGAGATTTTCTAGCCAGGGTATACACGGCGTATACCCCTCACCGGATGCGGTCTATGTTGGCCTCCCAGTTCTGACCATCGTAGGGCTGGACGGAGAAGCGCGCCCTGGCGTCGCCGTCGAGGCACCGGACGTTGACGTCCACGCCGTCGGGGTGGGACCTGGGGATGTAGAACCCGTGGATGCCGCACGCTCGGCAGAAGAGGTGCCGCGCGGCGCCGGTGCCGAAGCGGTACTCGGTGAGGTCCTCGGCGCCCTGGAGGAGCTCGAAGGCGCTCTTCTCCACGATGAGGTGGAGGAAGCCCTTCATGGCACACACGGAGCAGTTGCAGTCGAGGGCCGGGGGGAGGGGCTCGGCGACGGTGACCCGGAAGCGCACGCGGCCGCAGTGGCAGCCGCCCTGGAAGTCCATGAAACACCTCGGCGTGGCTTGTGGGCCGTGAGGGTGCCATGCCAGAGTGGGAGCCACCACCCTCTGGAGGAGCCCCGAGCATGGCCATTGACCCCCTGGCGCCGCCCGCCACGCGCGTCCCCGACGCCTCCGCCCTGGACGGAGAGGTGCCCGACGGCCTCCAGGTGATCCGCGAGGCCCGTGTCCGCTGGGAGGCCACCACGCGCGCGAAGACCCTCCAGAAGGCGCCGCTGCGGCAGCCGCGGTTCACCACCCACTCGGACCTGGAGCTCCCGGACGTGGTGACCCCGGCGGACGTGAACGTGGACTACCTCCGGGACCTGGGGCTGCCCGGGGAGTACCCCTACACCCGCGGGATCCAGCCCACGATGTACCGCGGGCGGCTCTGGACCATGCGGCAGTTCGCGGGCTTCGGCACGCCCGAGCAGACCAACCAGCGATACCGCTACCTCTTGTCCCAGGGGCAGATGGGGCTGTCCGTGGCCTTCGATTTTCCGACGCTCATGGGCTACGACTCGGACTCGCCCAGGGCCCTCGGGGAGGTGGGCATGTGCGGCGTGGCGGTGGACACCCTGCGCGACCTGGACGTGCTCTTCGAGGGCATTCCCCTGGACCGCATCACCACGAGCATGACCATCAACGGTCCGGCGATCGTGCTCCTGTGCTTCTACGTGGCCCTGGCGGACCAGCGGGGCCTCGCCCGCAGCGCCCTGGGCGGGACCATCCAGAACGACTGCTTGAAGGAGTTCATCGCGCAGCATGCTTGGGTGGTGGGCCCGAGGCCCGCCATGCGCATCGTGACGGACATGATCGAGTTCGCCGCGAAGGAGCTCCCGCGGTGGCACCCGGTGAGCATCTCCGGGTACCACATCCGCGAGGCCGGGGCGACCGCCGCGCAGGAGCTGGCCTTCACCCTGGCCGACGGCCTGGCCTACGTGCAGTCCGCCGTGGACCGCGGGCTCCCGGTGGACACCTTCGCGCCGAGGCTCAGCTTCTTCTTCGACGTGCACATTGATTTCTTCGAGGAGATCGCCAAGTTCCGCGCCGCGCGCAGGATCTGGGCCCGCGCCCTGCGCGAGCGCTTCGGGGCGAAGCTCCCGGAGAGCCTGAAGCTCAAGACCCACGCCCAGACCGCGGGGGTGTCCCTCACGGCCCAGCAGCCGTACAACAACGTGGCCCGCGTGGCGCTCCAGGCCCTGGCAGCGGTGCTCGGGGGCACCCAGAGCCTGCACACCAACTCCCTGGACGAGACCTTCGCCCTGCCCACCGAGGAGGCCGTCACCATCGCCCTGAGGACCCAGCAGATCGTGGCCCACGAGACCGGCGCCGCCAGCGTGGTGGACCCCCTGGGCGGGAGCTACTACCTGGAGTGGCTCACCAACAAGCTCGAGGACGAAGCCAACGGCTACCTGCGGCGCATCGATGAAATGGGCGGCATGGTCGTCGCCGTGGAGAAGGGCTACCCCCAGCGCGAGATCGCCGCCGCGGCGTACCGCTTCCAGCGGCAGCTCGATCGCAAGGAGAAGGTCCAGGTCGGCGTCACGGACTTCGTGATGAACGAGCCCTCGCGGATCCCCATCCTCAAGATCGACGAGGGCGTCCAGCGCACCCAGTGCGACGCCCTCGCGCGGGTCAAGGCCGCCCGAGACCCAGAGCGTGTGCGTGCCTCCCTCCAGGCCGTGAGGGACGCCGCCCGAGGCACGGCCAACCTCTGCCCGCCCATCATCGAGGCCGCCAGGGCCCTCTGCACCGAACAGGAAGTCTGTGACGTCCTGCGCGAGGTCCTGGGCACCCACACGGACCCCGCGGAGTTCTGAACCGCGCGAGAACTTGCCGCCCGCCGCGGCGGTCCGCTAGCGTATCCCACACTGTGCGACAGCTCGTCCTGGTGTTGCTTCTGGGGGCCTTGGGGTGTGCGTCGTCGGGCGGGGTGAGGGCCCCGCCGGTGAGCGCCCGGAGCGGGGCCGTGCAGCTCGGGTACGCGAGCTACTACTCGGGCTCCCTGGAGGGCAACGCCACGGCGTCGGGGGAGCCCTACGACCCCTCGGCGCTGACGGCGGCGCACCGGACGCTCCCGCTCGGGACACGAATCTCGGTGACGCGCACGGACACGGGCCGCACCGTGGTGGTGCTGGTGAACGACCGGGGCCCCTACGCGGGCACCCGGCGCATCGTGGACCTCTCTCGCGCGGCCGCGAGGCGCCTGGACATGCTCCGGGCCGGGGTGGTCCCGGTGCGCCTGGAGGTGCTGGGCGTGCCGGCCTCCCGCGCCCGCAGGTAGGCGCCTACGGAGTCCCCTCGGCGGGCCTCTCCAGGGTCATTTCCACCATTGTTGACCGAAAGCCAAGGCCCTCGAAGAAGGCTCTGGCTGCGGGGTTCTGCCAGGCCGCCCGGAGCACCACCCGGGGCGCCCCGAGGGCGAAGAGCCTTGCCAGCGCCTGGTCGGCCAGGGCCCTCCCGAGCCCGAGGGCGCGGGCCTCGGGCGCCACGAGGATATCGTGGAGCACGCCACACGCGTCCAGGAGGGTGTTCCAGTCACGGGGCTCCAGGGCGCCGTAGGCGTAGCCCAGGACAACTCCCCCCGGCCCCTCGGCCACGAGCACCACGCTCCGGGGGTCCTCGCTGGCCGTGCGCAGGAAGCGGGCGTAGCCCTCCTCCAGGCCGTCCACGCAGAGGAAGCGCAGGGGGTCGAGCTGGTGGTGCATGCGCACCAGGGCCGCCGCCAGGGGCGCGATGCGGGCCGCGTCCTCGGGCCTCGCGGGCCGGACTCTGTAGGTGTCGGGTTCCATGGGGCGCCAGAAACACCAACGCCCGTCGAGGGTGGTTCCCCCGACGGGCGTTGGCAATGGAAAAAGACCCCGGCGACGTTCTACTCTCCCACACGGTCACCCGTGCAGTACCATCGACGCTGGAGGGCTTGACGGCCGAGTTCGG
>JACRDB010000074.1 GCA_016218725.1 Deltaproteobacteria bacterium | reverse complement strand
GGTGAGCGACGCGACCTCAGGGACCCTAAGCTCGGCGAACCCCGGCCTCCACGGCCCAACTCCAGGCAAAGTCCGAGCTCCGCGGCGCCCTGGGGGCTCGGTCCCGACGACACCGCTACGTGATGGCGCTTCACGCCTATGGCCCTACGGGGTGAGCGCGAGCGTGGCGCCGGGGGTGAGGGCGAGCCCGGTGGAGCTGCCGTAGAAGAGCTCCGCGGCGCGCGGAGACACCCGCAGCACGTCGTCGTAGCTGTCGCCGTTGACGTCCCCGACCGGGTACAGGCCCACGTCCGTGAGGTCCACGGCGCGCACCATGGTGGCGCGCACGGTGGCGCCGGGGACGCCGTGGTAGAGGGCGCCCCGCGGGAGCGCCGTGGCGCCGCCCCACGGCGTAGGCATGCGCTCCCGCACGAGGAGGTCGGCGCAGCCGTCGCCGTTGACGTCGCCCAGGGCGCTCACGCCACGGACGCCGAAGTCCAACGCGCCGGTGGTGGTGGTGCCGCTGGGGCCTCCGGGCTGCACCGAGGTGTACGGGTTGGAGATGCCGTCCAGGGCGCCGCCGCAGTGCATGGCCAGGTCGATGTAGCCGTCGCCGTTGACGTCCCCGACGGGGACGCCGTCGGAGCCGGCCTCCGTGAAGCAGCCGCCGGGGGCGCTGACCCAGTCGCCGACGGGCCTCGCCAGGAGCACCCGGGCGGCGGACAGCCCACCCAGGACATACACCGAGAACACCGCGTCGCCGAGGCCGTCGCCGTTGGTGTCTCCCGCGCCACGCCCGAAGACGTCGGAGGAGAACGAGAAGAAGTCCGTGCTCTGGGTGTGCCTCGGCGTGGGGCTCAAGCCCGTGGGGCCTCCAGGGAAGATGGCCATGGTTGGCCTCGCGCCGCCGATGGCGCCCGCGGTCACCATGAGGTCCGCGTAGCCATCGCCGTGGACGTCCCCGACGGGGCTCCCGAAGGCGGGCGTCGACGGCAGCGAAGGGAGCATCCCCGCGGAGGTGGGAGCCAGCCCGGAGGGGCCTCCCAGGTGCAGGGCTCCAGCGACGGAGACATCGCCGTAGCCATCGCCGTTGACATCCTGGAGGGGGCCTCCGTAGTCCGCCGGGAGGCGCTGGTCCGGGAGGCGCCCGGGCCCCGTCGGGCCGCCGAGGAACACCACCACGGCGCGGGGGAGCTCCGTGGGCAGGGGCGACGCGAGCATCACGATGTCCTGGAAGCGGTCGTTGTTGACGTCGGCCCCGAAGGCCGAGGCGCTGTCCACCGCGGTGTCCCGGGCGTCCACCCGGAAGTGCCAGGGGATCGACGGGGTCGCCGCCCGCGCGCCTCGGACGCGCTCGAAGAAGCGCCAGAAGTACACCCCGGGCGCCAGCGGCGTGGGCGGCGCTCCGGAGGTCCCGGTGGCCTCGAACTCCAGCACCCGGTCGGCGCAGGCGCGGTCCCGGCAGAGCTGCACGAAGGCCCCGTCCCCCTCCCCGAGGGCCCAGCGCAGGGTCGGTCGACGCCGCGTCACCCGGTGGTCCGACAGCGGCGACACCGGCCTGGGCCCAGACGGCGGAGGCGTGACCCGCGCGTCCCCCACGTCGGGCGCGGCGTCCGTGACCACGGCGTCGGGGCCACCACCGACCGCGTCCGCGTCCGTGGTCCCGTCGCGCGCTCCGTCCGTGACGGCGTCCACCATCCCCGCGGAGTCCCTCGGCGCATCGAGGGCCGTCGACGTGTCCGCTGGCGCGGTGGTGTCCCCGCGCGAGACATCCGCCGCCTCGACGGCGATGTCCGCCGCCGCCTCGGCGGAGCTGTCCGCCGTTACCTCGGCGGAGCTGTCTGCGTCCCCTCCCGC
The DNA here is from genome assembly GCA_016218725.1 of Deltaproteobacteria bacterium. Lineage (GTDB taxonomy): Bacteria > Myxococcota_A > Polyangia > Polyangiales > JACRDB01. The sequence goes on along the minus strand of JACRDB010000074.1, from coordinate 6,715 downwards.
GTCGGTGCCCCCACCGGGTCCCGGGGGGAGACACGCGCCCGAGGACACCACCAGCCCGAGGCCCAGGAGACACACACGCAGCACACCCATCACCGTCATCGTTGCACGAAACCCCGTCCCATTCTCGAAATCGCCCATCGCCTTTGCAAGACCGATTGATGGACATATTCTGTCAACGTTGGAGCCCCGCGGCCAGGGCCATGCACCCGGCGCTGATTCCGAGGCCTGCCCCGGCCAGGACGCGCGCCCGACGCGAGGCGAGGCCTCCGCGCGACCACGCCGTCACGACGGCCACGAGGGGCCCGAGGGCGCCGAGCTCCAGGCCCAGGTTGCGCCAGAAGTACACGTTGCCGGGACGGATTCTCCCGGCGCTCGGGAGCACTCCGAAGGGCAGCCGCAGGAGCCCGTCCCACAGGGGCCAGCCGAGGGGCAGCGGGGTCACGCCCACGAGGAGGTCCAGGAGCGGGTGGGACAGCCCCGCCAGGGCGGCCTCCAGGGTGTGACGGCGCAGCCGCGCGCCGCGCAGCCCCGAGAGCCGCGCCCCGAGCGCCACCACGGTCGGCGCCACCAGAGACCCGAGGAGCGAGTGGGTGATCCGGGCGTTTGGGTCCGAGGCCGTACCCGGGAACGGCACCAGGTAGTCCAGGTCCGGCGCCCAGGCGCAGAGCACCAGGAGCGCCAGCCACCCGGCGCGAGCCCGCGAGGCCGCTCCCCGCGGGCGCAGGAGCGCCGCGGTGATCCCCGCCAGGCCGTGTCCCACGAAGGAGCTGATGGCGGGAGTCTATACCCGTGGAGGGGCCTTGCTCGGTGCGGGCTCCTCGCGCGCCGCGAGGCAGCCCTCGCTCCCCGCGGGGAAGGCGCGGCAGTTGTCCGGCCGCAGCGCGTACTCCCGGCAGGTGTTCCCCGTGAGGTGCACGCAGTCGCCGTTGGAGAGCACCCGCAGGCGCCGCCGCCGCCCGGTCACGTAGGCCTCGCCGAGGAGCTCCGCGCGGCCCGCTTCGCGCCAGCGGGCGAGGTCCTCGCGGGTGAGCAGCACGCGGTTTCGTCGACAGCACGCCGCGCACGAGAGGCAATCCAGCGCCTCGGAGAGGAAGGCCCCGGGTGTGGCCGCGTCCCTCGCGCACCAGCCCCGCACCCGGCCGCGAAGCCTCGGGGCGAGCGCCATCGCGCGCACGCCCGGGGCCTCCTCGGTGAGCGGCCGCAGCCCCAGGTCCAGGAGCGCCCAGAGGGGCAGCTCCGGCACCAGGCCGTCTTCGTCACAGGGCACCAGCACCCGCCCACCATCACGCACCCAGGCCATGGCTCCGGCGCGTACGTGCATGTAGGCGCTGGTCAGCCAGCGGACGTCAAAGGACCGCCACAGGGGCCTCCGGACGAGGGTCACCGCGCCAGGGTAGCACTGGCCCTGCTTGACGCTGGGCGGCGATCGGCTACCCTTTACGGAGCGGGCGAGTGGCGGAACGGCAGACGCGCTGGTTTTAAAAACCGGGTCACTTTATGGGTTCGATTCCCATCTCGCCCACCTCATGGCACCAACCCCCAGGGGGGACGTCGCGGTCTTTGATACCTCCCCGCTCCAGGCTCTGCACCGCGGTGGTGTGCTGGAGAGGGTCACGGAGCTCTTCGAACGCCCCTTGGTTCCTCGCGCCGTCGCGGATGAGACCCGCTGGTCACACCGGAAGCTCGGGTCCAGGCTGGTCCCAGACCTCGGAGTACACTCCGCGATCAAGGAGTGCACGATCAGCAATGACGTCCTTCGCGTAACAATGGAGACGCTCTTTCGCAGGTACGAGTCCCGCGCCACGGGCAGGCGCGCGCCCGGGAGCACCCCCGAGATCGCCGAGTACCAGGGGAAGATCTACGCCTGGTCCGGCCGCCTCCAGTTGACGCATGCGATCCCCGATCTCGAGGTCGTCGTGCTCGCCAGACAACTGGGCGGGACCGTCATCGCGGATGACGCGCGCGCCCTTCGGGCGGCGGAGGCACTCGGTGTCCCGACCCTCACCACCCGCGAATTCGTTTCGCGGCTTGAGGCGCGCGGCTTCATCCCGAGCTCTTCCCACGTCGTCGCGAGGATCGAGGCGACGGGATACATGCCCACAAACCGGGCACCGCGCCCGTAGAGGCACCGTCCCATCGTGCACCACGGGCGCCCGAGCGAGCTTCAGCGCGGCGCCGTGCGCGCCCTGAGGGCCCTCGCCATGGCCACGCCGGCGGCGCTCGCGGAGCCCTCCGGGGCCCTGCGAGGAGCGCTGGTGACGACCCTCCTGGACGCGGTGCTCGAAGCCCTCTGCCACGCCCTCGGGCGGCCCCGCTGGACCCTCGACGGCGCGGCGGAGAGCCAGCTCCCCGAGATCGTTCGGTATCGAACGATCCTCCAGCGCTTCCGGCGCGCGCTCCCCGCCGAGGGCCTCCGCCCGGAGCACCTGGGCGAGGCCCACGAGGCCCTGCGGGGCTGGACCCTGACGCCGAAGGGTCGGGCGTGTGTGCTGGAGCCAGACCGCGCCCTCCGCGGCGCGGGGGCCCACTACACCCCTGCGGCGCTGGCCCGCGCGGTGGTGCTCGCCGCGCTGGAGCCGCTGAGGGAGGCCTCTCCGCGGGCGCTCCGGGTGCTGGACCCTGCCGTCGGCGGTGGGGTGTTTCTGCTGGAGGCCGGGCGCTGGCTCCTGGCGCGGGAGCCCTCGCTGGACCTGGACGCCCTGAGGGAGTGCCTCCACGGCGTGGACCGGGATCCGTTGGCGGTGAGCGTGGCGCAGCGCGCGCTGGCGCTGGCCTTCGGGGACCGGGACACCGCCCCGGGGGCCTTCGAGGGCTCCGTGCTGCGCGGGGACTCGCTGGTGGACGCCGGGGCGCCCGAGGCCGTGCTGCGCGCCCTCGGGGCCCCCGCCCTCGACTGGGAGAGGGCCTTCCCGGGGGTCTTCGCGCGGGAGGCGCCGGGCTTCGACGCGGTGCTGGGCAACCCCCCGTGGGTGGCCTACGCGGGCCGGGCCACGCAGCCGCTGGGGGAGGCGCTCCGGCGGTGGTACACCCGACAGAGCCCAGCGTTCCGGGGGTACCGCACGCTGCACGGGCTCTTCGTCCGGCGGAGCGCGGAGCTCCTGCGCCCCGGCGGGCGCCTGGGGCTGGTGCTGCCCACGTCCCTCGCGGACCTGGACGGCTACCGCTTCACCCGCGGCGCCCACGACGCGCTCTGCGCCGTGGACGACCCGCTGCCGGACCTGGGCGACGGGCGCTTCGCGGGGGTGTTCCAGCCCTCCATGGCGCTCCTGTCCACGCGCCGCCGCGAGGCCCTGGAGGCCCCCACCGGGCGCGTGTGGGCGCTCTCCCGCGGGGACCTCGACGAGGCCTCCCGGGCGCTCCTCGCGCGGCTCGACGCGCGACCCAAGGTGCCCAGCGGGCTCTTCGGCGAGCGGGGCTTTCAGTCGCTCTCGGAGGACCGCGGGAGGCTCCTGCCCTGGGGCTCCCGGGAGGGCCTGAGCCCGCTGCGCGAGGGCGGCGACGTGCGAGAGTTCCAACGGCTGGGCCCTCGCTGGGGGATCGTGACCGAGGGCCTCGGGGCCCGCTGGCGCGCGGACGCCGGCTGGGCCGAGGTGCGCGCGCTGGTGCGCCAGACGGCGCGCTTCCCCATCGCGGCGGCGTCCGACGGAGGGGCCTTCCGCAACTCGCTCCTGGCGGTGTTCTCCGCGGAGGCCTTCCCCTGGACGCTGGTGTTGGCCTACCTGAACAGCGCCCCCGCCCGGTGGTTCCACTACCACCGCTGGCGCGACGCGCGGCAGGGGATGCCGCAGGTGAAGGTGCAGCACCTCCGGGCGCTCCCGGAGCTCTCCGGGCCGGCGCGGGAGACGCTCCTCGCGCTGGGCGAGCGCCTCGGCGCGCGCAACGCCGGGCTCTCCCCCGAGGAGCGCCGCGCCCTGGACGCCGCCGCCGGGGACGCCCTGGACCTGGGGGCCCCGGAGCGGGCCCTGGTGGACCGCTGGGTCGCCGGGAGGGTCGGTATTTCCAGCGAGACGCGGGTTGTTACCGCGCCGTAACGATCACCCCCCGTGCTTGAGGAGGTAGCGGTTGGAGACCGCCTTCCAGGAGGCCACGCGCTCCAGCGCCTTCCAGACCACGCCCTCGCGGGGCTGGCCCTTGCGCAGGGCGCTCTCGCCGTCGGCCCGGGCCAGGAGGGCCTCCATGGTGCTCTCGCGTCCGAGGGTCGCCCGGGGGTCGAGCACCGGCACGTGCTCGATGCCGAGCCTCGCGCACAGGTCCCGGCGCGCGTCCGGCCCGAGGTAGCTCGCGCGGTCCAGGTCCCACACGTCAAAGACGAAGAAGCGCTGGGCCTGCAGGGCGTAGGGGTTGCCCTGGATCCCATGGCCCACCAGCTCGCCCTGGATGGCCAGGCTACGCCCGGGCTCCAGGGCCAGGAGCTTCGCCTCCAGATCCAGCGCGCGCGCCAGGCGCCACGGGGTGCTCTCCGGCCGCTCCACCAGGTCCAGGTTCCGGGAGCACACATGCAGCGCGCCCTCCAGCAGGGCAAAGGTGATCGATGTACCTTCGAGCTTCTCCGTGACCTCCCAGTGGAGCGCCCCGGAGTCCCCGAGCGCCTGCCACTCGGCCAGGGCCTCGGCCAGGTTCTGGATGCGCTCCTGGTCCGTGCGGGGCACCCCCGAGGGGAAGGCCCCCCGCGCCACGCCCCCCAGCTCCGCGGGCACCGGCGGCTCGAACTTCTGCACCCCGAGGGCGAGGGTCACCTCGTCGCCGGGCGCGAGCGAGGCGCGGTCAAGGTCCGTCCCGTCCAGCGCCCCGAGGCCGAGGAGCAGCCCCTGGCTCACCTGCCCGCGGAGCTTCAAGGTGCGCAAGACGTGGCCCCGGCGGCCCTCGAAGACCCTGGGCTGCTTGTCCACCAGGAACTGCCAGGAGGCGTTCCCCTCGGGCAGGAAGCTGTCGATCTCGAAGTACACCGCCAGGGCTCCGGGCGTGAAGTCACCCTTCTTGACCACCACCACCCAGCCGCCGACCACCGCGGCCTCGATGGCGTCGGCCCCCTCGATGGGGCGGATTGCGTCAACGCGTACGATCCTCGCGAGCTTGCGGGCCATGGCGGAGCGATGGTAGGGGCCCTCCTTCCGGTGCGCAACGCGCGAGGAGGCAACCGTTGGCCAGACCGTGGGTGAAGCTCGGGCTCCCCTGGGCGCTGGTGGTGCTCGCGGGTCTGGCCACGGGCGTCGGGTGGAGGCTCCTCCAGAGGGAGACCCCCAGGCCTCCCTCGCTGGCCTGGCACTTTGTCTATGTGATGCCCTACGACAACGACCTGGACCGCTGCGCCGGGCCCATCACCCAGGCCCTTCGCCGCGGGGCTCGCCACCCCTCGGTGGCGGTGAGTGTCCTCTACGACGGGGTCGCCCAGGACGGTCTCCGGGAGCTCTCGTTCCGCGGTCGCGAGGAGCGCTCGCGGCGAATCGACACGGAGGACGGCGCCGACGCCGCGCAGGTCGCGTCCTTCCTGGATCGGGTGACGAGGGATCGGCCTGCCCGGAGGTATGTGCTGGTCTTCCTCGATCACGGTGGGGCCATGGACCAGCTTGGCTACGATGAACGCCCCGCGCGCGCGGACGGAGGGAGCGCGCCTCGGTGGTTGTCGGCCAGGGGTGTCGGCGAGGCGCTACGGCGCTGGAGGTCACGGCGCCAGCTCGCGGGGGAGGCGGTGCCGCTGGTCTTCTTGCAGCAGTGTGGCCGGGCCTCGATCGAGACGCTGGTGAACTTTCGTCGGACGGGCGAGCGGCTCCTGGCCAGCCAGCGAGACCTCGGCGCGTGCAACACGTACTACGAAGCCCTCCTGGCCTTCGCGAGCGCGCACCCCGACGCGACGGGGAGGGACCTCGCGGAGGTGATCTTCGAGGCCGACAGGAACTCCCGGAGCCTCACCCTGGTACGCACCCAGGCCCTGGAGGGCATCGTCCCTCGGGTGGATGCCTTCGCCCGGGAGGTGCTCTCGGGAGGGAGGACTCCTGGGCCCTCCAGCGTCGCGGGGATCGCTCCATGTTTCTCCTTCGGGATCTCGCAGAACTACGACCTCCTCCAGGTGGTGCGGGCGGTGGCCACGGCCTCGGGGGGGCGGGCGCCTCTCCTCGCCGAGGCGCTCGAGCGCTTTGTCCAGGAGGACCTGGTCGAGCGGCACCACCGCCGAAGCGACGACCTTGAGAGCGCCGGGTGGTGTGGGGTATCCACGCACCTTCCGGCCCTGGCGGGTCTTCTGGACCTGTACTCGCTCCAGCCCTTGTACCAGGAGACACGCTGGGGAGAGCTCGCGAGGGCTCTCTCCGCCAACGAGGGCCTCACGATCCGGGCGTCCCCACCCACGAGGCCGTGACCGCGTGGCTCATTGCGTGTTGGGGACGTGTCGATCCTGCTCGCAACGGGGCGCTAGCAGGCCACCGACATAAGCCTTCGCACGGCGACCTCACCCCCCAACCCCATAGGCGTTAAGCGCTATCACGTAGCGATGTCGTCGGGACCGATTCCCCAAGGCACCGCGGAGCTCGCAGTCGCCTGGGGGTTGGGCGGTGGAGGCCGGGGTTCGCCAGGCGTAGGGTCCCTGAGGTCGCGTCGCTCACCCCGGGCTACCGAAGGCGGTCACCGCGCCTCCGCGCGGTTGCAGAGAGCGAGCTCGCGGGGAGGCGGGATGGGTAGCCGTGGCGACGCGGACTGGAGAGGCACGTGCTGCGCCCGC
>JACRDB010000072.1 GCA_016218725.1 Deltaproteobacteria bacterium | reverse complement strand
GACCTCAGGGACCCTAAGCCGGGCGAACCCCGGCCTCCACCGCCCAACCCCTGGCGAAGTCCGAGCTCCGCGGTGCCTTGGGGGATCGGTCCCGACGACATCGCTACGTGATAGCGCTTAACGCCTATGGGGGTTGGGGGGTGAGGTCGCCGTGCGCGGTCTCGGGTCGGTGGCGCCCCTCAGGCGGGCCGCAGGCCCAGGTCCTTGAGGAGCCTGGCGTCGTCGTCGCGGTCGGGGTTCGGGGTGGTCAGGAGGCGCTCCCCGTAGAAGATGGAGTTGGCCCCGGCGTAGAGGCACAGCGCCTGGGCCTCCCGCGAGAGCGCCGCGCGCCCCGCCGAGAGGCGCACCCGCGACCTGGGCAGGAGCACCCGCGCCGCGGCGATGCAGCGCACAAGCTCCAGCGGGTCCACCGGCGGCCGCTCCCCGAGGGGGGTGCCCTCCACGGGCACCAGCGCGTTCACCGGGACGCTCTCGGGGTGCGGGTCCAGCCGCGCCAGGGTCACCAGCATGCGCACCCGGTCCCGCACGCTCTCCCCCATCCCGATGATACCGCCACAACACACACCGATCCCCGCCCGCCGGACGCTCTCCAGCGTTCGGAGCCTGTCTTCGAACTTCCTGGTGGTGATGATCTCGCCATAGAACTCGCGAGACGTGTCGAGATTGTGGTTGTAGGCGTCGAGCCCCGCGGCCTTCAGGGCCCTGGCCTGCTCGTCCGTGAGCATCCCCAGGGTGCAGCATGCCTCCAGGCCCTGGGCCTTCACGCCGCGCACCATGGCCAGCACCCGCTCGAAGGCCGGGCCGTCCTTGACCTCCCGCCAGGCGGCGCCCATGCAGAAGCGCGAGCTCCCGGCGGCGCGGGCCTCCCGCGCCCGAGAGACCACCTCGTCCACGTCCAGCATGCGCTCCGGGCCCACGTCCGTGTGGTGCTTCGAGCTCTGAGGGCAGTACGCGCAGTCCTCGGGGCACCCGCCGGTCTTGACCGAGAGCAAGGTGCAGAGCTGCACCTCGTCGGGGCGGTGCCACGCGCGGTGCACGGCCCGGGCGCGGTCCAGGAGCAGCGGCAGCGGCTCCTGGTAGAGCGCCAGGGCCTCCTCGATGGTCCAGTCGTGGCGCGGCGGCGGCGGTTCTTCACGCATCGGGGCGCGGACCCTAGCACACGGACCCCGCGCGTGTATGGTGAACGTCATGAGCGAGCTCGACGCCCTCCGGCGGCGCCTCTCGGCCGAGGACCCCATCCATGTCGAGGGGCGCATCACGGGGCTGGTGGGCCTGACCCTCCGGGCCGCCGCGCCGCAGATCCGCGCCGGGGACCTCGTGTCCGTGCAGCGCTCCGGGTCAGAGCCCCTCCTCGCCGAGGTGGTGGGCTTCGACGACCGGCACGCCGTGCTCATGCCCCTCGGGGACCCCTCGGGTGTGGGCCTCGGGGACGCGGTGCGCCCTGTCGGGGGACGCATGACCATCCCGTGTGGTGTCGGGCTCCTCGGCAGGGTGCTCGACGGCCTCGGGCAACCCTGCGATGGCCTCGGGCCCATCACGGGGCCCGTGACCCCCTGGGAGGTCGAGCGCCCCGCGCCGGATCCCTTGCAGCGCCAGCGGATCAAGCGACCCCTGGCGCTCGGCGTGCGGGCCCTGGACGGGCTCTTGACCGCAGGGGAGGGCCAGCGCCTCGGGCTCTTCGCGGGCTCCGGGGTGGGCAAGAGCACGCTCCTCGGGCAGATCGCGCGGCAGTGCGCGGCCGACGTGGTGGTCATCGCCCTGGTGGGCGAGCGGGGCCGCGAGGTGCGCGAGTTCCTGGAGGACAACCTCGGGGAGGACGGCCGGCGCAGGTCCTGCGTGGTGGTGGCCACCAGCGACGCCCCGGCCCTGGTGAGGCTGCGCTCGGCCTTCGTGGCCACGGGGGTCGCGGAGTTCTTTCGGGACCAGGGCCTGAGGGTGCTCTTGATGATGGACTCGGTCACCCGCGTGGCGCGCGCGCAGCGGGAGGTGGGCCTCGCGGCGGGGGAGCCCCCGGCCCGGAGGGGCTATCCCCCGAGCGTTTTCGCCTTGCTTCCGCGGCTCCTGGAGCGTTCGGGGCCCGGCGAGGGGGGCACCATCACGGCGGTGTACACCGTGCTCGTCGAGGGCGGCGACCTCGAGGAGCCCGTGGCCGACGAGGTGCGGGGCATTCTTGACGGGCACGTGATCCTGGAGCGCTCCCTCGGGTCCCGGGGGCGCTGGCCCGCGGTGGACGTGCTCCCGTCGCTCTCGCGGGTGATGGACCAGGTGGCGACCCGGGAGCACCGGGCGGCGGCCCAGCGGTTTCGCGCGCTCCTGGCGGCTTATGAGTCCAAGCGGGACCTGATCACCCTGGGGGCCTACGCCCGGGGCTCGGACCGCGTCACCGACGAGGCCATCGCCAGGATCGACGCGCTGGAGGCGTTCCTGCGGCAGTCCGTGGACGAGGCCTCGCCCTTCGACGAGACGGTCAAGGCCCTCCAGGCGCTGGTGGCGTAGCCCGTAAATGGTGGCCCGGGGGGCCCGTGGTGCTACCGTCGGCGGCCGATGGCAAACCGAGACAACGACCGACCCAGGGCCCCGAAGACCGCAGGCCCTACCGCCAATGCCCAGGTACAGATCGACGACCCTGCACTCCTGATGGCGCTCTGCGGCCCTCGCAACGACCACCTCCGGGTGCTGGAGCAGGAGTGCGGCATCGCCATCGGCCAGCGGGGCAACCAGATCCACCTCCAGGGCCCCGCGGAGGACGTGGCCTTCGTCGAGCGCCTGGTGGCGGAGCTGGCCCAGGCCGCCCGGGAGGGCACCGAGCTCGGCGCCAACGACGTGGCCCGCGCCGCCCGCATGCTGCGCGAGCACCCGGACATGCACCTCAAGGAGGTCTTCCAGGAGGTGGTGCTGGTGTCCGCCCGGCACCGGGTGATCGCCCCCAAGGGCCTCGCCCAGAAGCGCTACATCGAGGCCATCCGGGACCATGACATTGTCTTTGGCATCGGCCCCGCGGGCACCGGCAAGACCTACCTCGCCATGGCCATGGCCGTGAGCGCCCTCATGAACCGCAAGGTCCGTAGGGTGATTCTTACGCGCCCCGCGGTGGAGGCCGGCGAGAAGCTCGGGTTCCTCCCGGGGGACCTGACGGAGAAGGTGAACCCCTACCTGCGCCCTCTCTACGACGCCATGCACGACATGATGGACATGGACAAGGCCCAGGCCCTGATCGCCCGCGGCTCCATCGAGGTCGCGCCCCTGGCCTTCATGCGGGGTAGAACCCTCTCAGACTCGTTTGTGATCCTCGATGAGGCCCAGAACACCACCGTGGAGCAGATGAAGATGTTCCTGACGCGCCTCGGGTACGACTCCAAGGCCGTGATCACCGGGGACGTCACCCAGGTGGACCTGCCCGACGGCAAGCGCTCGGGCCTCTCCGACGCGGTGAACCTCCTCACCGGCGTCGAGGGCATCGGGATGTGCACCTTCACCGACGTGGACGTGGTGCGCCACCCCCTGGTGGCCCGCGTCGTGCGCGCCTACGAGGCCCGGGACGCAGCCCGAGACGCCGCGCGCCAGAGCGCTCAGGAGGGCCGTAGGGAATAGACCCTCAGCGCCCTACAGCGCCCTACACGATGGGGAGGGAGGTGCGGGCGCCTTTGCGGGTCTCGGTGCGGGCGAGGGTCTTGCGGTTCTCCCACTGGAGCGCGCGGAGGCTCACCTCGTCGGCGTTGGACGGGGCGCGCGAGGGGTCGGCGATCACCTGGTAGTTTGCGCCGCGGTTGGGGGTGCTCCAGCGGCGCATGGCGCGGGCGAAGTCGTACGCGTCCAGCACGAAGAGGAGCTGCCCCGGCTCCGTGTGGAGCTTGCGGTTGTTCATGAGCCCGAGCGCGCGCTTGTAGTGCCCTCGGAGCTCCGAGTCCCCGCGGACCAGCTCCGGCGCCAGGAGCGAGGACAGCACCAGGCGCTCGGCCATGGAGGCCCCCTGGGTGCGGCGCCGCCAGGCGCGCTCCAGGCGATCGAGGAGCAGGTCCGTGCCGTAGCACTGCTCGTAGAGCCAGATGTAGCCGTCCAGGAGCTCGTCCCGGCGCAGGTGCTTGGGCTCGAAGACCACGTGGCGCGTGTCGTAGAGGTCCCAGCGCTCGTGGTCCAGGCAGCCGGCGGCCTTCATGTCATCGAAGAGGCCGGTGCCCGGCATCGGCGTCAGGATGCTGAAGAAGGGGTACAGGATCCCCGTGCGCTGCACGAAATCCAGCGTGTCCTTGAAGACGCTGCGGGTGTCCGTGTCGAAGCCCACGATGAAGTTCCCCACCACGGTCATCCCGCGGGCGTGGATGCGCTCGACGGCCTCCTGGTACGTGATGCAGAAGTTCACGGGCTTGTCCATGTCGTTGAGCGTGGCCTCGCTCACGGACTCGAAGCCGATGATCATGGTGGCGCAGCCGGCGGCCTTGAAGAGGTCCAGGAGCTCCTCGTCGGCGGCCACGTTGAGCGTGGTCTCGGCGCTCCAGCCCTCGATCTCGCGGTTCTTGTAGAGCGGCACCAGGGCCCTCAGGAGCTCCTTGGTGTAGCGTGTCCGGGAGATGAAATTGTCGTCCACCACGTAGAGCGGCCTGCGCGGCGCCAGCGTGGAGCCCCCCTTGGGCATGGCGCGCAGCTCGCGCACCACCTGGTCCACCGGCTTGAACCGGAAGTCCTGCCCGGAGATGTCCGGCACGCTGCAGAACCGGCACTTGAAGGGACACCCCCGGGTGGTCTGCACCTGCTGGAAGAGGTACTGCTTCGCCTTGGTGGCGCCCCAGGCGGGCACCGGGACCGCGCTCATGGACGGGTACTCCGAGGCGTCGTAGCGCTGCTTGAGGCTCCCGGCGTGGAGGTCCTTCACCACCATGGGCCAGACGGTCTCCGCCTCGCCGGTGACCACCACGTCCACGTGCTCCAGGGCCTCCTCGGGGCGCAGGCTCGCGTGGATGCCGCCCAGAACAACCCGGCGGCCCTTCTCCCGGAAGCGCCGCGCCACCTCGTAGGCCCGCGTCACGCACGAGGTCTTGGCCGAGAGCGCCACCAGGTCCGACGGGCGGCCGTAGTCAATTTCCTCCAGGTACTCGTCCACCACGTGGACGCGCGTACCCGGCGGCGTACACCCCGCCACGGTGAAGAGCCCCAGGTCCAGGAAGGCCCGCTTGAACCCCAGCACCCGGAGGAGCAGGTCCATCTCGTAGAGCTCCCGCTCGGTGCGGTCGCTGTTCTTCCGGGTGGCGACGAAGGAGATCTCCATGGCCCCAAGGGAGAGGGCAATTCGTGCGCGCTGTCAAGCCGCGGAGGCGCTCCCGATGGTATGCTGTACGCCCTCGATGGTGGGCCGTGGCCTCCTGCGTTGCCTTGGCGCTCTGACCCTGACCTTCTGGACGCCCGGACTCCTGGCCGACGAGCTCCCGGTGCGGCTGGAGGTCCCGGACGCCGCGCTCCTCCGGCGCCTCGGCGACGAGGTCACGGCCCTCGGGCACCCGCTGGCCGAGGCGCCGCGCGAGGGCATCGCCGCGGTCACCGTCGGGCGCCTCGAGGGCCGCTGGAGGGCGGTGATCTTTGTCCCGGGCGCCGGCGCCGCCGTGGTGGAAGCGCCGGTGGAGGGCCCCCCGCAGGAGTTTGCCCTGCGGGTGGTCGAGGCCCTGCGGGCGCGCGTCCTCGCGGCGGGCCTCCCGAGGGGGCCCTCGCGGGTGGTCCCCGCGCCCCTCGCCCGGGAGCCTCGCTGGAGCCTTGGCGTCGGGCTGGCCGTGACGGCCTCTCCGGGCGGCGTGGGGGCGCTCCTGGGGCCCTGGTTTCGCTTCGCCCTGGAGGGCCCCTGGACCGTGGAGCTCGTGGCCTCGGGGCCCAGCACCGAGGGCGCCATCGAAGGCGTGGGTGACGGTACCTTCCGGGTGTTCTCCGTGGGTGTGGGCTGCGCTCGGAGGCTCCTCCGAGGGCGCCTCGGGGAGCTCCACCTGGGCGCCCGGGCCCTGGGGCTCGCCTCGGACGCCTCGCGGCAGACACCCTCGGCGCGCTTCACCGCCGGGGCGTGGAGCGCCGCGGTGGCCGGCGTGGCCCGCGGGCGCCTCACCCTGGCCCCTCCCCTCTCCCTCGCCCTGGACCTCTCCCTCGGGAGCGCCCTCGCGGTCACCGAGGTCCAGGTCGGCGGACGCCCCGTGGCTCGGTGGGGCCAGCCGTGGCTCGCCCTGGCCCTCGCCGCGGAGCTAACCTGGTAGGGTATACACCGTGTATACCCTTCAACCCGCGGGAGGCTGAGGGCGGCGCTCGCTGCGATCCAGCACGCGGCGCAGGACATCTGCGCAGCGGCGGTTGTCCGCGTGGGTGCCGATGGAGACGCGGACGTGGCCACGCCGCAGGTGGTGGCTGGCCAGGGAGCGCAGGAGCACGGCCTCCTGGAGGGCGGCCTGCACGACGGCGTCGGCGCTCAGGCCTGTCTCGTGGACGTCCAGGAGGAGGAAGTTGCCGTCGCTGGCGAAGACCGTGACCCCGGGGAGGCGGGCGAGCTCGGCGGCGAGCCAGCGGCGCTCGGCGCGGACGAAGTCCCGCTGGCGGGACTGCTCCGGGAGCTCGTCCAGGACGGCCAGGGCGGCGGCCAGCGCCGGGGTGGAGACGTTCCACGGGAGCTTCACGCGGTTCAGGAGCCGGGTCATGGCCTCGCAGGCCAGGGCGTACCCGAGGCGCAGGCCCGCGAGGCCGAAGGCCTTGGAGAACGTGCGCACGACCACCAGGTTCGGGTGCTCCCGCACGAGCGGGGCCACGGAGCGGTCGTCGTCGCCGAACTCCACGTAGGCCTCGTCCACCACGGTGGGCAGGCCCAGGCGCAGGATGCGACGGAGGGCCAGGTCGTCCAGGCGCCGTCCGGTGGGGTTGTTGGGCGAGCAGAGGAACACCAGCTTGGTGCGCTCGGTGATGGCCCCGAGCACGGCGGGGACGTCCAGGGAGAGGTCCTCGTCCATGGGGACCAGCACGGGCACGCCCCCCGCGACGCGGGTGCGGGACTCGTACATGGAGAAGGTCGGCACGGCCACCACGACCTCCTCGCCCGGGGCCACGAAGGTGCGCACCAGGAGGTCGATCACCTCGCTCGACCCCGCGCCGAGGACGCAGCACCCGGGGTCCAGGGAGAGGTCCCGGGTGAGCCTCGTGCGGAGCTCCTGGGCCAGCGTGGCGTCCGGGTAGCGGTGCCCGCGGGTGAGCGCCGCCACCACCGCCCGGACCACCGCCTCGGACGGGGGAAACGGGCTCTCGTTGGACATCATCCGCGCGATGGGGCGGGCTCTCGGGCGGTCTGCCAGGACGAAGTGGTCCTCGCGGTAGGCGGGAGCCCCGCGGACCCAGGTGGGGGTGTACTGCTCCAGGCTCTCCGGGTCCACGGGGCCGGTGCGCTCGCCGTCGTCGTCGTCCAGGGTGTCCCCGAAGACCCGGAGCATGGCCTCCGCGCGGGCGTGGGCCTCGGGCGTGTCTACATCGATCCAGCGGGCGTCGCCCACGTCCACGGCGTGGAAGCGCCCTCGGGCGGCCAGGGCCCTCACGCCGTCCGACAGCGACGCGTCCCCGCGGTCCTTCGCCACGGCGTCCAGCGCCTCCACCAGCGCGGGCCCCGCGCGGAAGATCCCCGTGTCAATGGCGTTGTACTCTCCGAGGTCCTTGCCGATGGCCACGATGTCCGTTCCCCGGACCCTAACCTTGGTGGCGTCGTCGAGGTCAAAGCAGCGCTCGACGTCGAAATCCACGCCCAGGGCGCACGCTCCGGGGGCGAGCTCGGCGCGCAGGACCCGCCGGAGGAGCTCCGGGGCGACCAGGTGGTCGGCCATGGAGAGCACGCAGTCCCGGTCGAGGAACGCGCGGGCGGCCAGCACCGAGAGCCCGTTGGAGCGCTCCCAGGAGGGGTTGCGCACGAAGCGCAGGCTCATCCCGCCGGGGCAGCGCGCGACCAGCTCACCCTCCAGGCGCTCGGCCTCGAAGCCGGTGACCACCACCACGTCCCGGAGGCCCTCGGCGAGCATCGTGCGCAGGATGCGCACCAGGAGCGGCACGCCGGAGACCGCCCGGAGGGGCTTTGGGGGGGTGTCGGCCCGTGCCAGACGCGAGCCGCTCCCTGCGGCAAGGATGATTGCTCGTTCGAGCCGACGTCTGGACATCGTAGGACAGCCTCCAACCACCGCTTCCGGGAATTGGGGCCCGGCACCGCAGCCGCGCGTCTATCACAGCCCCCGGCCGCGCCGCAATCCATCGGCAGGGGGCCCCTCCCCCTCCCCGAGGCTCTCCACGAGGCGCCGGGCCCCTTCGAGGTCCTCCGGGGTGTCCACCTCGGTCCAGGGCTCTCCGTCGGTGAAGACGGGCTCCAGGGAGAGGCCCCGGGCCACCAGGTCATTGTAGACCTCTTCGTAATAGAGCGCGGTCTGGCCGCGCTCCAGCGCGTGCTCCAGCGCCTCGGTGAGGGCCCCTCGGGGCCCGGCCCCGAAGCGCTCGAAGCCGATGCTCTCCCCGAGGCACGCGCCGGGGTCCAGGCCCTTGCCGAAGCGGGCGATGCGCCCGTCGGGGGCCGCCTGGACCTTCATCTCCTCGGCCCCGAGCGGGCTCTGGCGGTCCACGAGGCACCGCGCCTCGCCCTTCCCCTGGAGGATCCTCCGGGCGAGGCCCTCGGAGAACACCAGGTCCCCGTCCAGTTTTATGAGCTCCCCCGGGGGCGCGGCGCGCAGCGCGCGGGCCAGGGAGACCACGTTCTGCACGCGGGCGTGGTCGGGGTTGGAGACCACCGTGACGGGCGTGAGGAGGCCCCTCGCGGCCTCCCGTACCTTCCCTTCGAGGTACCCCGCGGAGAGCACGAAATGCGTGACGCCAGCGGCCTCCAGGACGCGCAGGGCGCGGCCCAGGAGGGTCTCCCTCCCGAGGGACAGGAGGCACTTGGGGCAGCGGTCCGTGAGGGGCCTCAGGCGGCTGCCGACGCCGGCCACCAGGAGCACCGCGACGGTCATCGCTGGAAGAACGCGCGCGAGGCGCTGCGCTGGGCGGGGATCAGCACGAGGAGCGCGAGGTTGAAGGGCAAGAGCCTCCCGAGGAGGTACCACTCCACCCGGTCCCACCACAAGGCCAGGGCGAGGCCGAGGATGTGCGTCCCGACGCCGTAGAAGCTCCAGGCCCGCATGGTGCGGCGGTGGAGGGCGCGGTACCGCTCGGCGCGCGCGGGGTCATAGCCATCCATGTCGCGAAAGCGCCTGGGGACGGCGGGGGAGGCCCAGCGCACCAGGGCCTCCTGGCGCCGCAGGTACGGGAGGTACACCCCGAAGCGCAGGCGCTCCGCGAGGCCATAGGGCCCTCGGAGGGCCTCACGGTGCAGGAGTTCAACGTCCTCCAGGTCGTCGCCCTCGCGCCGCCGGGGCTGCACGTGGTGGAGGAAGACGTTCTTGAAATGGTCGTAGAGCGTGGTGTGGGCGCCTCCCGTGGCGACGGTGACGACCGCCAGGGCGAGCCACCCGAGGGCCTCCTCCCAGCGCCAGGGCCCCGGGGACCCCGGGGACGGGCCTCCGTGGCGCCACCAGAGGTGGGCGACGGCGGCGGGTACCACGGCGAGCTGCACCACCAGGTCCACGGCCCCGTCGAGCATGCGCCCGTAGGCGGAGCTGGTGCCGCGCATGCGCGCGAGCTGCCCGTCGGCGCAGTCGAGCACCGCGGAGAGCACCAGGAGCGCGGCCGCCGGGCGCAGCCACGGGTCGCCGGTAAAGAAGCCCACCCACGCGAAGGCCCCCGCGCCCAGGCCCGCCGCCATGGACGCGAAGGTCAGGTGTTCGGCGGTGAGCGCCGTGGGGAGGGAGGCCCGGGCCACCAGGTACCCGAGGGGGCGGTGCAGCGCGAGGTCCACGGGCTCCTCGACCTCCAGGGGCTTGAGCGTGGAGCGGTAGCTCGGGGCGTCCATCGCGGCGTCGAGCCGGTGGTACCACGGCCCGAGGGTGCGCTAGAAGCGCCCGGTGCGCCGCTCCGCCCTCCTGCCGATCTTCCTGGTGGTCCTGGTGGACATCCTCGGGATGACTTTGATCCTGCCGCTCCTGCCCTTCTACGCCGAGAGCTTCGGCGCCTCGGTGCTTGAGGTGGGGCTCCTGGTGTCGTCCTTCGCGGCCTGCCAGCTCGTGTCGGGACCGATCCTCGGGGCCCTCTCGGACCGCTACGGGCGCAAGCCCCTGCTGCTCCTGAGCCAGCTCGGCACCCTCGCGGGCTTCGCCCTCCTGGCCTCGGCAAAGACCCTCGCGGTGGTCTTCCTGGGGCGCATCCTGGACGGGGCCACGGCGGGCAACCTCTCGCTCGCGCAGGCCTACATCTCCGACCACACGGCGCCGGAGGCGCGCACCCGGAGCTTCGCCCTCCTGGGCGTGGCCTTTGGCCTGGGGTTCCTGGTGGGTCCCGGGCTCTCGGGCTGGCTGGCGACCCGGGACTACCGCGCACCGATCATTCTTGCGATGGCCCTTTCAACCTTGTCGATAGTGACCACGGCGACGCTCCTGCCCGCGGAGCCTGCGCCGCGGACCTCCGCCCCTCAGGCGGCGGTGACCGAGGGGGCAGCGCCGCAGGCGGGGCGGCGCCTCGGGGTGCTCTCCTGGGGGCAATACCTGGACTATTTCCGTCGGCCTGCGCTCCGCGGGCTCCTCCTGCGGTTCTTCCTCTTCGCGTTCTCCTTCGCGGTGTTCACGTCGGGCTTCGCGCTCTTCGCGGAGCGGCGGTACACGCACCAGGGGAGGCCCTGGGGGCCTCGGGAGGTGGGCTACGTCCTGGCCCTCTCGGGGCTCCTCGGGGCGCTCCTCCAGGGCGGCGCCCTGGGGCGCCTGGCGAAGCGCTTTGGCGAGGCCCGCCTGGTGACCGCGGGGTTCCTCTCCCTGGGCGCGGGCTACGCGCTCCTGGCGCCGCGGGGGGGCCTCGCGCTCCTGGCCGCGGCCGCCGCGCTGGCGGCCTTTGGCAGCGGCGCGCTGCGGCCCTCGCTCACGGCGCTGGTGACGCAGCGCGCGGGGCGAGGCGAGCAGGGCGCGGTGCTGGGCCTCACGCAGGCGCTCACCTCCCTGGCGCAGCTCAGCGCGCCGCTGGTGGGCGGGGTGCTGCTTTCCTGCCGCAGCCTCGCGGGGTGGGCCATGCTCGCCGCAGCGGCGTCCTGGCTAGGGCTTCTAGTCCGCAGTGATGTCGGAAAGGACGTCGCAAGTAACGCCTCCAATTGACGTTTTGCGGCTTGATTCTTCTTCGCTTCTGCTACGGTGTGGGTCCCTGCCCGCCTTCCGGGCAATCCTTGGAGGACCCTCCCGATGAGCCAACGTAGTGAATTCTTGCACCTTCTCCGCGCCGCGGCCGTCGCCTTCGCGCTGAGCGCGTGCCCCGGCGCGAGCACGCCGCCCTCGGGCGGAGACGCGAGCATGGACACGACGCCGACGTGTACGTCCGCGCAGCTGCTGTGCGGGGCGACGTGCGCGTCGGTGATGACGGACTCTCTCAACTGCGGGGCGTGCGGTCGGCGGTGCGCGGACAGCGAGCGGTGCATGGCGGGTGCGTGCCAGACGGTGTGCCCTGCGGGGCAGCAGGCGTGCACCAGCGGCGCCGATGGGGGTCAGGGTGGGGCGGTGTGCGCTCTCCTGTCCACGGACCGCAACCACTGCGGCACCTGCGGCCGGCGCTGCGGTCCCGGCGAGGTGTGCTCCACGGGCGCCTGCCAGACCTCCTGCGCCATGGGGCTGGAGACCTGCGCCGCCATGGACGGCACGCGCGCCTGCGCAAACGTCTCCCTGGACCCGCGAAACTGCGGCCGCTGCGGGAACGTATGTTCCCCTGGCGAGACGTGTGACATGGGGATGTGTCGCACCTCGTGTCCGGCGGGGCAGACGGCGTGCGCGCCCTCGGGCATGGACGGCGGGGCGGGCTTCTGCGCCAACCTCCAGGAGGACCGAAACAACTGTGGCGCCTGCGGGACGGCCTGCATGGCGGGACAGGTCT
>JACRDB010000071.1 GCA_016218725.1 Deltaproteobacteria bacterium | reverse complement strand
CGACGGCCGCGGCGGCGGTGGCGCTCCGGGCGCCGCAGGGCGCGCCCCAGACGGCGCAGGGGGCGCGCGCGACGGGCGACGCTCCGGCCCCCTGGGGCTCGGCGCAGCCCTGGGGTCGCGCCCGCGGCCGTCCCTGGGGTCGTTCACGGACGCGCTTCCCGCAGGCGCACCAGCATGTCCTCGAGCACCATCTGCACGTTGAGGTTGGGCCCGAAGGTGAGCGACTCCTGGGCGCCGCGCACCACGTCCGCGCGCGCGGCATGCACCGCCGAGGCCCTCGGGTGCCCCGCGGCCTGCGCCAGGGCCTCCGCCCGGAAGTGCCGCTGGAAGAGCGTCAGCACCGCGTCGAGGTCGCGCTTGTCCAGCGCACGGGCCTTGTCCGCGAGCTCCACGAAGGCCCCGGGGCGCGCGGCCTGGAGCGAGCCCAGGAGCTTGCCCACCCACTCCCGGCGCACCTTGAGGGCCTCCGCGTCGGAGTACTCCAGCGCGCGACCGACGCTCCCGTCGGCGAGCTCCGCGAGGCTCCGGGCGGCGGCGCCCTCGTGCCCCAGGGACTCCAGCACGGCCACCACGTCCTCGGTGTCCAGCGCGCCGAAGCGCACCACCTGGCACCGCGACCGGATGGTGGTCAGGAGCCTCGAAGGGCTGTGCGTGAGCAGCACGAAATGCGTCGCAGGAGGCGGCTCCTCCAGGGTCTTCAAGAACGCGTTGGCGGCCTCCTCCCGGAGGCGCTCGGCCTCACGCACCACCACCCAGCGGGTGCCCCCCTCGTGCGGCCGGAAGGCCATGGGGGCCACCAGCTCCCGCACCTGGTCCACGGTGATGGCCGGGCGGAGCTCCCCCTCGGGCACGTCCTCAAGGCGCCTGCGGGCATGCTCCGCCAGGCGCTCGGGGTCCCTGGGGGGATCCTTGAGGTCCCGCTGGAGGACCTTGACGTCCGGGTGCTGCCCCAGGGCGATCTTCCTGCACGAAGGGCACTGCCCGCACGCGTCCTGGTCCGTGGTGCGGGCCCGGCAGTTCGCGAGCTGGGCCAGGCAGTGGGCCACCCGGTCCTTGCCCACCCCCAGGGGGCCCGCGAAGAGATACGCCCCCGCGAGGCGATCAAAGGCAAAGGCCCGACGGAGCAGCGCCACCGCGGCCGCGTGTCCTCGCACCGAGCGGAAGCCTTCGAGCGTCGGGGCTGTCATGGAGGGTGCCTCCGGGCGCTACCACGCCGGGCGCCAGACCTGCAACCTCGCCGCAGGACGGGCTCCCCACCGATGCATGAATAACTGTTTGATTTCAAGTAGTTACAACATCATGGCGGGGGCGTGATGGGGGCGCAGGTAGAGACCCCGGCCCCGACGATACGAAACCCGATCTGGGACATGTAGGCGAGGTCCACGGAGCCATCGGAGGGGCGGTAGCGGGTGACGTTGCTGCTGCGGCCGGTGAGGGCGGACGGGGCGGTGTAGAGGTAGAAGTCGCCGCCCCAGAAGGAGAAGGCCCAGGCCTGGGGGGTCTCCAGGCCGTGGATGCTCCGGGGTTCTTCGACGGCGCCGGTGGCGCGGTTGAGCCTGGCCACCTGGACGGGGTTGGTGGTGAAGAAGCCGTAGAGCCTGCCGTCGCCCGTCCCGGTGAGCTCGGCGCTCTGGCCTCGGAGGGAGCCCGAGAAGGGCCCTATGGGGACCAGGGCGCCGCGGGCGGGGTCGATGCGCCCGAGGCCCATGCTGGGCCCGGCGAAGGGGTCCGGGGTGGCGGTGACGAAGAGGGTCTCCTCGGTGCTGTCCGCGCTGGCGGTGGAGAAGCCCATGCCGACGCGGAACCACTGCCGCGGGAGGTTGATGGGGGGCGCGCTGGTGCAGCTCGCGTCGGCGGTGTTCACCCGGTAGATGGAGCCCGCGGAGTCCCCGAGGCTGGACTCCACGTAGTTGACCCAGGCCACGGCGTCGCGGTCGATGGCCATGGAGTTGGGCGCGCGCGCCGTCGGACACCGGAGGGCCCCGATGCGGGTGAAGCGCCGGAGGTTCGGGCGGAAGCTGTAGAGCTCGTTGCTGTCCGTGAGCACGTACACGAGCTGGGCGGCCTCGCTGCACGCGCTCCCGCCGCCGTCCCGGACGGGCACCGGGGCCACGCGGGTGTCCGCGCCCGAGGCGTCGGGCAGGGGGGAGCCGTCCTGCGGGGCCTGGCCGTCGGGCTCGGTGAAGGCCGAGGGCTGGGGGCCGCACGCGAGGACAACGGAGGCGACCAACGCACAAGAGAAGCGCCGCATGGGTGGTGCCCTGACGATGGCCCCGGCGCGGGCGAAAATGCAAGACCGCCCCACCGAGTCCGTGCCATCGTGGGCGTATGAACACCCTGGAGGTGCGCGAGCGGGACGTCTCGGTGGGCGACCTCACGATTCATTACCGCGAGGCGGGCGAGGGCCCCGCGGTGCTGCTCCTGCATGGCTGGCCGACGTCGTCGTACCTCTGGCGGGAGGTGCTGGTGCCCATCGCGCGCACGCATCGGGTGCTGGCGCCGGACCTTCCGGGCTTCGGGGCCTCGTCCAAGCCTCGGGACCGGCGGTACACCTTCGGGTTCTACCGGGACGCGCTGGACGGCTTCCTGCGGGCCGTGGGGGTGGACGACGTGGGGCTCGTGGTGCACGACCTGGGCGGCCCCGTGGGGCTCTCCTGGGCGGTGCGGCAGCCCTCCCGGGTGCGGCGCCTGGCGCTCTTGAACACCCTGGTGTTCCCGAGGCCCTCCTTGGCCCTCCTGGCGTTCTTGTTTGCGTGTCGCGCGCCGCTCGTGCGCGGCCGGATGATCTCCGCGGAGGGCCTGCGCTTCGCGATGAGGCTCGGGATGACCCGTCGGGAGCGCTTGACGCCGGAGGTACTGGACGCGGTGCAGGCGCCCTTCCGGGACCCCGAGGACGCCCGGAGCCTCCTCCGCGCGGTGAACCACCTGAGCCCGCTGGAGTTGGTGGTGATCGCGCGGAGGCTGGCCAACCTCACCATGCCGGTGAGGGTGGTCTATGGCGCGCGCGACCGGATCCTCCCGGACGTGGCCCGCACCATGGCGAAGGTGAAGCGCGTGCTGCCCCAGGCGCAGGTGACGGAGCTGCCGGGCGTGGGGCACTTCCTCCAGGAGGACGCGCCGGAGGAGGTGGGGGCGCTGCTCGCGGAGTTCTTCGCGCAGGAGGCGACGGCGGGGGCGTGACACTCCCGCAGGCGCGGGGTAGGCTCCAGAGAGCATGACTGGCGCGCGCGATGGTGACCCTCAAGGGACCACGGGGCCCCCCCGTGTCCTCGGCGCCGGACGAGGGAGGCGCCGCGCGCACGGCGGAGACCTGCGCCGAGTGGGCGCGTCGGAGGCAGCGGGAGAAGGAGGCCGCGCTCGGCGCCGAGGGGCGCATTTTGCTTGCGCTGCGCCTCGGACAGCGGGCCCGCGCGCTCCAGCGGTTGCTGCGCCGATGAGCGACGACCCGCTCTCGCGCGGGCGTCCGCCGTTAGGCCAGGGCCCCTCAGTGAGGGGCATTGTCGTTAGAGCCGTCTCGCCCGCCCTGCGCTCCCTCGGCTACGCCGCCGTCGGCGGGAACGCCACCGCGCCCAGCGGGAGTGTGCCCCCGCTGGCCTCCTGCACCAGGCTCTCGACGCCGTCGAAGAGCACCCGCTGGCATGCCTCCAGCGAGAAGATGTGGTTCGCGTCGGGCACCGTGGTGAGGTCCATCCCGCGCCACGCGGCGCGGTCCTTCGGGAGGTGCAGGTCACCGAAGTACGCCATGAAGGTCGGGTGGTACGTCGAGCTGGTCACCAGCCGCACGCGCTGCCCCGCGTCGAGCACCGCCTTGAGCGCGGGCGCCACGCGCTCGTTGCGCACCTCGCCGGTGGCGCTCTGCCCGGGGTCGGCGCCCGGGGACACCTCCGCCACCACGGGCGTCGGCGCGGGCACTACCCGGTCCAGGAGCCCGCGGGCCCCCTCGGGCAGGAGCGGCCGGACCTTGTCAATGCCACCCCGGGCCCGCTGGCGCAGCGCCTCGGCCATGAGCTTGTAGTCGCTCTCGCCCGACAGGAGCCTCCTCCACGCCGTAGGGTTCACGGCCTTCTTCAAATACAACAGCCAGACCTTCTCGGCCTCCTCGGGGTTCGTGCGAAGCATCTCCTCGGGGTGCTCCTCCAGGAAGCGCTGCCGCGCCGCCGACGAGATGGTCACCGGCAGGTCCACCAGGTAGTGGCCCCAGCACTCGCGCACCTCGCTCCCCGCGAAGAGCGCGGAGATCGCCCCGCCGCAGAGCCCGCCGAAGACCAGCTTCTTCACCCCGGTCTCGGCCAGGAGGTGCCGCGCGGCGCACACCACGTCGTCCTTCATGCCGCCGGTCTGGATGTACCCGTAGAGGTCCATCACGAACTGCCCGTGGGGGTGCTCGCCCTCGCTGTCCCCGATGCCGTGGAAATCAAAGCGCATCGCGGGCACGCCCAGCTTCGCCAGGCGCCGGCACACCACCAGGTTCATGCGCCAGGCGCCCAGCCGGTCTTTTTGCCCCGCGGACATCCAGAGCACCGCCGGGGCCCCCGGAGTGACCCCACCGTCCGGGTGGTGCAGCACCCCGTGGAGCGTCAGCCCCCGGGTGTTCTTGAAGCAAACCGCCGTCTCCATGAGCCCCTCCTCAGGCGCGGAGCCAGGCGCGGGTGACCTCGCTCACCTGGTCCGCGCGGGTGTAGTGCACCTTGGCCTCGGTGTAGAGCGACTGGGTCTCCACCGCGCGGGCGTACGTGGCGCTCGGGCCCAGGGCCTCCACCAGCGCCCGGAGATCCTTGGACTCCCGCGCCTGCGCCGTGCGCACCACGTCCACCGCCAGCGTCGGCGCCGTGAAGCCCGCGAGGTCCCGCGTGAGATCAATCCCGCACAGGCCCTTGTACTGCGCCGGCGAGAGCTGGTACCCGAAGAGGTTCACGCCCTCGCCCTCGGAGAGCCGCTGCACCAGCACCTCGCGGGAGATCCCCGCCCGCTTGTGCAGCACCATCTCCGCGGAGAGGTGCGCCCGCAGGAGGTCCTGGGCGTAGGCCTCGCCCTTCACGATCGGCTGCCAGAGCACGAGCCTGGAGGCCTCCGCGCGCCGCGCCGCCAGCGCCGCCAGCGTGCCCCCGAAGCGCAGGCCCAGGAGCGCCACCCGCGCCACCCCCGCCCGACGGCGGAGCTCCGCCGCGGCGCCCACCACGTCGTCCACCCAGCGCTCGACGGTGCCCTCGTGCCACTCGCCCGCGGAGTCCCCGGCGCCGTAGAGGTCAAAGCGCAGCGCCGGGAACCCGTCCCGGGCGAGGTCCTCGCCGAGGTTGCGCGAAACCTGGTGCGAGTCCTGCCGCTCCTCCATGAAGGGGTGCACCAGCACCGCGCCCTCGTCGCGAGGGGTCACGCCCGAGGGCACGCCGTGCAGGAAGCCGTAGAGCCTCGGGCCGTCGCCCGCGGGCTGGAAGAAGAAGCCGTCTCCCATCGGAGGACCCGCTGGGCCCTCAGCCCGCGCGCTTGCGGCCTACGTAGGCCGTCACCTTGGCCACGGACTCCAGGTTGTCCGGCACCATCTCATCGTCGGCGACCTTGATCCCAAAGTCCTCCTCGATGAACTTGATGATCTCCAAAACCCCCGTGGAGTCGATCACCCCGGTGTCCAGCAGCGAGGTCTCGTCCGCCAGCCCCGAGGGGTCCGCCACCGGGAAGTTCGACGTCACGAAGGCCCGAACCTTGTCCCGAACGTGCGCTGCGTCCATGCGTTCCTTCCGCTCCTCACGCGCCTCGAGCCTCCCGACCCTGCGGCGGCCCCGGCGGCGCAGGACCCTAACACAACCCCTCACCACCCTGCGTAGCAATTCCTCACGGTGATGTAGGGAAACATCACACCTATCGCGTAACCTTGCGCCATGGCTGAACGTATGGACAGTCTTTGGGGGTGCCGGTGGAGCTTCACACCCGGAGCGCCTTCAGTTTTCTGCGGGGGGCGTCGAGCCCGGAGGCGCTGGTGGCCCGGGCGGCGGAGCTTGGGATCGACACCCTGGCGCTCCTGGACCACGACGGGCTCTACGGGGCTCCGAGGTTCTTCCGCGCGGCGCGGGAGGCGGGGCTGCGGCCGCTGGTGGGGGCCACGGTGTGCGTGCGGGACGGGGCGCTCTCGGGGCGCGTGGGGCTGCTGGTGGCGTCGCGGGAGGGGTACCAGAACCTCTCGGCGCTGGTGACCATCGCGAAGCTCCGGGTGACGAAATCCGAAGCGACGCAGGGCCTGGCGGCGGTCACCCTGGCGGAGCTCCGCGCGCACAAGGGAGGGCTCTTTGCGCTCCTCCTGGCGGCGGACGAGCCCCTGGCGAGGCTGTCCCGCAGGAGCCCCGGGCGCCACCGGGAGGCTTCCTGGGCGTGGGCCCTGGCGCTGCGGGGGGTCTTCGGGAGGGAGCGCCTGGCGGTGGAGCTCGGGCGCCACCTCCTGCGCGCCGAGGAGCGCCGCACGCAGCGGCTCGTGGCGCTGGCCGGGGCCCTCGGGGTCCCCGCGGTGGCCACCGGGGACGCGCGCTACGCCCGCGCCGTGGACGCGCGGCTCCACGACGTGCTCACGTGCATCCGCGAGCACACCACCCTGGAGGACGCGGGCCGCAGGCTCCCGCCCAACGACGCCTGGGGCATCGCTTCTCCGCGGGAGCTCCTCGCGCGCTTCCGGGACCTCCCGGAGGCCGTGGTGGCCTCGGAGCGCCTGGCCTCGCGCTGCGCGTTCACCCTGGAGGACCTGGGCTACGCCTTCCCGGAGTACCCGGTGCCCGCGGGGGAGACGGCGTTCTCGTACCTGCACCAGCTCACCTACCAGGGCGCCCGGGAGCGCTACCGCCCCCTCACCCGCGAGGCGGCGAAGCAGCTCGCCAGGGAGCTGGACCTGATCGCGAGGCTGGGCCTGGCGGGGTACTTCCTGATCGTGTGGGACCTGGTGCGCTTCTGCCGCGAGGCGGGGATCCTCTCGCAGGGCCGCGGGAGCGCGGCCAACAGCGCGGTGTGCTATAGTCTTGGGATCACCGCGGTGGATCCGGTGGGCATGGGGCTGCTCTTCGAGCGCTTCCTGTCCGAGGAGCGCGGCGAGTGGCCGGACATCGACCTGGACCTGCCGAGCGGGGACCAGCGCGAGCGGGTGATACAGTATGTCTACGCGCGCTACGGCGAGTGCGGCGCGGCGATGACAGCCAACGTGATCACCTACCGCGCGCGCAGCGCGGTGCGCGAGGTGGGCCGGGCCCTGGGCTTCCCGGAGGTGGTGCTGGGCAGGCTCGCCCGGGCGCTCGGGCACTGGAGCCCCGCGGACCGGGAGACCCTGGAGCGGCGCGTGACCGACGCGGGGCTCTCGGCGAGGGACGCGAGGGTGGAGTCCCTGCTGGCCCTGGTGGGGCAGGTGCAGGACCTGCCGAGGCACCTCGGGCAGCACTCCGGGGGGATGGTGCTGGCCCGCGGCAGGCTCGACCACGTGGTGCCCCTGGAGCCCGCGGCGATGGAGGGCCGCGTGGTGATCCAGTGGGACAAGGACGACTGCGCGGACCTCGGGATCTTGAAGGTGGACCTCCTGGGCCTGGGGATGATGGCCCTCCTGGAGGAGGCCGTGCCGCTGGTGCGCTCCGCGGACGGGGTCACCGTGGACCTGGCCCACCTGCCGCAGGACGACCCGGAGACCTACGCGGCGCTCCAGCGCGCGGACACCGTGGGGGTCTTCCAGGTGGAGAGCCGCGCGCAGATGGCCACGCTCCCGAGGCTCAAGCCCCGGTGCTTCTATGATCTGGTGATCGAAGTGGCGCTGATCCGCCCGGGGCCCGTGGTGGGCAAGATGGTGCACCCGTACCTGAACCGCCGGGCGGGCCGCGAGCCCGTGCGCTACCCCCACCCGGACCTGGAGCCCATCCTGCGGCGCACGCTGGGGGTGCCGCTCTTCCAGGAGCAGCTCATGCGCGTGGCGATGGTGGCCGCGGGCTTCACCGGCGGCGAGGCCGAGGCGCTCCGGCGGGCCATGGGCTCCAAGCGCTCCATGGAGAAGATGCATGCGCTGTCCTCGCGCCTTCGGGACGGCATGACCCGCAACGGGTACACCCCGGAGGCCCAGGAGGAGGTGCTCCGGGGGATTCTCTCGTTCGCGCAGTACGGCTTCCCGGAGTCGCACAGCGCGAGCTTCGCGCTCCTGGCGTACGCCAGCGCATACGTGAAGACCCATTTCCCGGCGTCGTACTGCGTGGCCCTCTTGAACCACTGGCCCATGGGCTTCTACCACCCTGCCACGGTGGTGAAGGACACGCAGCGCCACGGCGTGAGGGTGCTGCCCATCGATGTGACCACGTCGCGCTGGGCCTGCACCCGCGAGGGCCCCGCGGTGCGCCTCGGGCTGCGCTACGTGAAGGGCCTGCGGGAGACCGCCGCCGCCGCGCTGGAGACCTCCCGGGGAGCGTCTCCCTTCGCGTCCCTGGACGACCTGCGGCGGCGGGCGGGGCTCACGGCGAGGGAGCTGGAGACCCTGGCGGAGCTCGGGGCCCTGGCGCGGGTGGACCTGGGGCGCCCGTACCAGCGCCGCGAGGCCCTCTGGCAGGTGCGGGCCATGACGGCCACCCCCGAGGGGCTCTTCTCCCACGGGGACACCGCCCGGGAGGACGCCCCGGTGCCCGCGATGACCCTGGCCGAGCGCCTCGCGGCGGACTACCGCACCAGCGGGATGACCGTGGGACCCCACCCGCTGGCGCTCTACCGCGCGGCGCTGAGCGCCCGGGGCGCGGTGCCCACGGCGGCGCTCTCGCGCCTCGGAGACGGGGCCTCGGTGCAGGTGGCCGGGGCGGTGATCACCCGCCAGCGGCCCGAGACCGCCAAGGGCTTCTTCTTCCTGACCCTGGAGGACGAGACCGGCATCGCCAACGGCATCGTGGCCCCGAGGGTCTTCGAGGCCCAGCGAGCCCTGTTCGTGGACAGCGCGGTGCTGCTCGTCCACGGCGCGCTCCAGCACCAGGACGGCGTGGTCAGCGTCAAGGTCCACGCCGCGGAGCCCCTCGACGACCACACCGAACCCGTGGCCCTCCCGGACTCCCACGACTTCCGTTGAGCGTTACCCACAATGTAGGTGCATAACCCACACAAGTGCGGCATCAACGCCGCAGGGTGAGTTCCGTGTAATCCAGGGCGCGGGTGAGGGTGGTGGGTGGGGCGGCGACGCCGGAGATGGAGAGCTCCAGGGAGCCGTCCGAGGTGGAGCTGGCGACCCAGTCGGGGGCCTGGTCGCCGTCGAGGTCCACGGCCGCGGCGGTGGACTCCAGCGGGTCTTCGGCGTGGAGCGCAGGGTCGAGGGCTCGGGGGCCGCCGGGGCCGCCTCGGGCGACGAGGGTGCCGTCGTCGTCGTGGTGGACCACCACGTCGTTGTGGCCGTCGCCGTCGACGTCGAGGATGCGGAGGCGGTAGGGCATGGGGCGCACCTCCAGGCGGCCTCGCGGCACCCAGGCGCTCCCCACACGCGCATACCAGCGCAGTGCGCCGTTGGGGTGATTCTCCTGGTAGGGGTTGCCATAGTCCGCCACGAGGAGCTCGCGGACCCGCGGGGCGCTCACGGCTCCCACCGCGACGGCGCCGCAGGGGAAGTCCGGGACGAGCCTGGCGAGGGGGGCGAACTGCCCGCTCGCGAGGCCCCGGGCCCACCAGACGCCACCCCCGCGGGTGCCTCCCCGCTGGGTGGTCCAGTGGGCGCAGAGGACCAGGTCCGGGTGGCCGTCCTGATCCACGTCCCAGACCTGCGCGGGGGCCGTGACGGCCTCCAGCGTCGGGGGCGGCGTGAGCACCACGCGGGTGCGCTCGAACAGGAGCCCGGAGACACCCTGGAACCAGAGGACGTGCACGCCGTCGCTGCAGGACACCACCAGGGAGTCGGTCTGGTCTTCCCGGAGGCGCACGGGGATCACCGCGTGGACGCGGTCGCACACCGTGACCGAGGCCAGCCGCGCCAGGGGGGCGTCCGCAGGCGCAGCGTCCGAAGCGGAGCGCTCGGCGGTCGGCGCGTCCGTGGCGTCCGGCGGGGCGGCGTCCATGGCGTCGTAGCGCGCGGCGGCGTCGCCACCTGCGAGGCCCTGGGCGTCTGGCTCGGGCGAGGCGTCCCGCGAGGAGGGCACCGCGGCGCCTCCGTCACGCACCGGGAGAGGGCGCCGCGGCGGGGGAGGCGGAGGCGCCGGGCGGAGGCGGGCGCCCAGGGCCAGGACCCCACGGCGCAGGAACGAAGGCCACGAAGGGTGCCGCGAGGGGGCACCCTCCAGGGCGTCGGCCAGGGGACCGCGGGCGCCGAAGCCCAAGCCTGCCAGCGCCAGGAGCGCCACCAGGGCGGCCATCCCCGGCGCGTTGCGCAGGAGGGTGGTGCCGGGCTCCACGCGGCGCAGGGCCTTGAGGAGGAGCGCGGTGAGCCCGAGGGGCGAGGCCACCAGCGCCGCCGCGGCCAGGGCCCACGCAGGTCGGACACCGACCCGGGGCTCGGCCAGGAGCGCCAGGGCGCAGAGGGCCAGCGCCCACAGCGCCACGCCGCTCAGGGACCAGAGCACCGGGAGCGCCCGGGACGCGCGTTTTGGAGGCACCGACGAGGTATAGCGCCAGGGGACGCCCGGCGCCCACCCGGCACACGGGGGGCGCCGGAGGGACGCCGGGCGGGGGCTCACCGGCAGCGGCCGAGGGAGCAGTTGGTGTCGGCGGGGCAGGCGGTGAAGCAGTTGGCGCAGCGGGCGTTGCCGTCGCAGTCGCCGAAGCCCGCGCTGGACTCCCGCGAGCTGCTTCGGATCGGTCCTTGACGCTTCGAGGGAGGCCATGGCAGGAGGTTGTGATGGGGAGCGAACGGACGGCGTGGCACCCGCTGCTGGTGGTGCTCCTGCGGGCCCTCCTGCCTCGCGACGCCTGGGACGTCGTGGGCGAGTACCAGCTCACGCGCGAACCCTTGCGGATCGATGTGGTCGTGCTTCGACGCAAGCATGCCGCGAACCCGCCGGGCGCGCTCCTGCCGAGCCTCGTGGCGGGCCTCGCGGACCACACCCTGGTGCACTTCAAGGG
>JACRDB010000073.1 GCA_016218725.1 Deltaproteobacteria bacterium | reverse complement strand
GGTGAGCGACGCGACCTCATGGACCCTATACCTGGCGAACCCCGGCCTCCACCGCCCAAACCCAGGCGAAGTCCGAGCTCCACGGCGCCTTGGGGAATCGGTCCCGAGGACACCGCTACGTGATGGCGCTTAATGCCTATGCCCCCCCGACCCCCTCTCCATGAATTGAGAGGGGAAGGAAACAGTAATAAATTCACATTCTTACTCCCCCTCTCCATGAATGGAGAGGGGGCCGGGGGGTGAGGTCGCCGTGTGCGATGAAGAGCGGGCGCCTACTTGAGCAGCTTCTCGACGAGCTTCTCGATCTTCTTTCCGGTCTCACTCTCTGCGAGGAAGGTGCGGATCACCCGACGAGCGGACGCGAAGTGCCTGGTCTCGTCGAGCTTGAGGTCCTTGACAGTGCCCTCGGCTTCCATCCCCAGCGCGGAGAGCTCCGCGTGCAGGGCCTTCTTCGCATCAAAGGCCGGGATGGGCAGGCGCCAGATGTGCTTGTCAATGTGCCGCTCATCCTTGCCGTATGACATGAAGGGGCGTACGGCCTTCGTCGTCGAAGCGGCGTTCAGGACGGCGCAGAGGTAGTGAGCCTCGGCCTCCTCGGAGATCGTGGCCCAGTAGAGTGTGTGGTCGATCACGGCGCGGCCGTCCTTGAGCCTCGCGGCCGAGAGGTGCATCCCGGACTTGCTGTACACGACACGCTGGGGTTGGATCTTGAACTGGTTCTTGAGCTTTCCATGGAAATTCATCTGCTCTGCAAGCGAGAACTCCTTCGAGCCATCCTTCTTCTCGCGGTGGGTCTCCCAGAGCTTCTCGGCCTGCTGCCACCATGCTTCGAGTCCCTGGTACAGGCCGAGATCATCCGTACCGGCGAGGATCTCCCCCATGTGGGTGACAGGCAGAACGGCGAGCACGGGCTTGAGCACCCGGAACGGCAGCACCGTGGCTCCAAGGTGCACCGGTCGGAGGAACTCGGTCTCGACGATGCCCTCCAGGCTTGACAGCTCCTTCCAGGGCTTCTTCTCGCTCGCGGACCGGACCGAGCGCACGGAAGCCTTTCCGGCGGCGAGGCCAAGGGGGCCGGCAGAACGTCGCTCGACCATGAAGAGCACTCTCGGAACAAGCGTCGCCCCCTGGCGAAAGTTTGCCTGATAGGGCGAGCGGGGGCCTTCCTTCGAGACCTTCTTCTCTGAGGTCGTCCGGGTGATCGCGGGCCCGATCTCCTTCCAGCTTGTCTTGCCTGGGGGCAGTCGACCAGTCCAGACCTCGGGAGGTGAAGGAAGGGCCGTGGCCCTCTTTGCCCGTCGGCCAAACACCACGGCCGAACCCCGAGGAAAGAAATGCGGCCTGAGCCGCCGCAGGTCCCAGGCCGTGCCGAACTCGACCTGCACCGGGTAGAAGCCGTCAGGGTAGGCGCCCGCCCGGAAGCCCTCAAACTGAGCACGATCAAGGGCAGCGTCCGGCATCACGAACCCGAAGCGACCGCCATCGCCGAGATAGAGCTGGAGCACCCGGGCGACAAAGAGACCTGAGAGATCCTGGTGGGTCGCAACCTTCGCCCCGTGCCAGAGCTTGCGCGACGCACAGAGCGCCCGGAAGTCCTTCTGCATGGCCTCCGGCATGAAGCGATACGAGAGCCACGGGGGGTTGCCTACAAGGACATCAACCCGATTCTCCTCGCGGGCGAGCCACGCTGGGCGGGCCATGTTCCGGATGTAGTAGCCCCAGATGTGGTCCCGCCCCTCGTCGTGGAGCTTGCACATCGTGTCGAACGTCGCAGCGATGGTCTTCCCATGCTCGGGGGTGATATGGAGGAGCGTGAGGACGGGAGCGACCGAAGGGACCGCCGACCCGGGCTGGCGCTTCGAGGCACGCTGGGCAAGCTGCTCGATGAGTTCGTCGAAGCGGCGCGTGTCCTTCAGGAGCTCGTGCGGAAACCTGAACTCGGAGGCCACGAAGAGCTCGCGCTGGTCGTTGACCTCTATCGTGAGATCCTTCGAGTCCAAGAGGTCATCCTTCCGGAGCCACTGCATGGAGTCGCCCAGAAACACAGGCACCCGGATATCCCCGCGCTCGCCGCTCAACCGCTCCCGTCCGATGGCAAGGAGATAGGTGACCCGTGCCAGGGTGACGGCCACGGGGTGCAGGTCCATGCCGAAGACATGGTTCGTGACCCCGTCGAGCATCTCCGAGAGGGAGGTCCCCTGGGCTTCAGCCTCCCGGAGGTAGCGGCGAACTGCGTGGAAGAGAAAGGTGCCGGAGCCACAGGCCGGATCCAGCACCCGCTCCGTGAGAGGGCTCGGGACGGCTCTCGTGACCACCTGCTCGGCGAGCCAGTCCGGGGTGTAGTACTCCCCGAGCTTCTTCCGGGTCTCGGCGCCGATGATGGATTCGTAGAGGACCTTCAGCACGTCGTGCTCGACCGCGCTCCAGTCAAACCGGCAGAGCCTGCGGGCGAGGGTCCGGACGAAGCGGTCCCCTTCGGGCACCTCGACCACCCAGTCGAAGAAATCGGCCTCGACGACCCCATGGATGCCGCTCTCGTCAAACCGGGTACCCGCAAGGAGCGACTGGGGGACGATGTTCTCAACCGCGAGCCCGAGCACGGCATGGGCGATGATCTCGGCGGAGTTCACAAGGAGCGTGTGCTCGACGAAGAGCGCATCGCTGTCCTCGAACTGGGTGCCGAGCGCGGTCTCAAGGAGCCGCGCCCAGAGCCTCCGCTTGGTGCGGACCGACGGGCGGTCCTGGTGGGTTTCGTAGAGGGTCGCGAGGGTCGCTCGGTCGAGGGCGTAGGAGCTGCTTGTCGCACCGAGTCGGGTGCGGATCTCGTCGGGGGTGGGCTTCAAGTCCCGGGCGGTTGCGAGCACGCCTTCGAGCCAGACGAGAAGCGCGTCCACCTCCGGCTTCGCGTGGGACACGACGTGGACCGAGGCTTCGACAAGCGCCTTGGCCTTCAGGTGGTAGCAGCGCCACTCGGCTCCGTCGGTCAGGATGCCGACGTATCGGACATTGAACTTGTTCTGGCGGCTCTCGACGTACCCCTGGAGCTGGATCACGGCATCGGCGCGGACGTTGCCGACGCGGAGGTCCTTCTTGACCTCGATAACGGTCGCCCCAACCTCGACATCAATGCGGCGCTGGTCCCCCACCTGGGACTCCAGGAGCACCTCCTCGGTCAGGTCCAAGGGGGCGGAGAGAAGCAAGGCCCGGACATCGGCCTGGACGATCGCCTCGGTCCGGGCGGCGTTCCGGTTGGCCAGCCCCGCTACCAACTGCTCCAGGCTCACTGCCATCGTCCTGTTCCTCGGGCGTTTGGTATCTTAGGGGCCCGGCGGAAGGATTGCCCGGGCGCCGTCCATCCCCGGGGAGGAGACCCCAGGCGCAGGGGCGGGGTCAAAGATTCGGGAAGTAAGGGGAGCTAGCTCACCCCCGATGCTGTTCCCAAAGCAGCGAAGAGCTCCCGAGGTGGCCCCGAACGCCATTCCAATACCAGGAATCCCTCCCGAGGCGCCCAGGGGGGTCCTCCTCGATCGGTGAGGCGCCTCCAAGGGGTCCACGGGTGCCCTTCCCGACCCAGGGAGGAGCCTCTGCGGCGCCCGGGGAGCACTTCCTGTCTGGAAGGAGGGCTGCCGAGGCGACCTCGGGTGCTCCTCTCGGCGCCGCCAGACACCTTCCGGGGATCCCTGGGGTCCTTCCCGAAGATGAAATCGTCCTCTGTGGTGACCACCACGCAACCTCCCGGGTGCAGTTCGCGTTGAGGGGCGGGCCGGCGAGGCCCTAGAGCCCTACCGCACTCGGCCCGCGACCGACAGGTCGAACACCAGCGCGCCCGCGTCCAGCCCCGGGGCCGTAAAAGCCCGCGTGCGCAGGCGGTGCACTCTCACGCTCCCACCCCCGCGCAGGAGCTCCCGAAGGCGCTCCGTGGTGGCCGCGTCCACGTCGAAGACCCCCTCGTCCCGAGCGCCACACACCACCACCCCGGCGCCCTCGAACACGATGGCCACGCGATCCCGCTCCGGGTCCGGCTGCGCCGTGGTCGGTCGCGCCCAGCGCACCGAGAGCCTCCCGCGGCGCGGGAGCTCCAGCGCAGCGCCCTCGGGCGCCGGCAGCGCCAGCTCCCCCACGGTGACGCCCGAGAGGGGCTCCGGCGCCTGCGCCTCCACCTCGAAGGGCCCCACCCCCGAGGCCCGGTCCCCCGCCGCGGAGAAGCGCAGGCGCCCCAGCGGCAGCGCGCCGTCCGCGCCGTAGGTCACCCCGCTCACCACGCTCCACAGGTCCGGGAAGCGCCGGGGGGACAGCATGAGCGCCCGCTCTCCAGACCGCACCTCCAGGGCCCCCACGTCCAAAAGCCGCACCTCGGACACCGTGGCCTCCGCGGGGTCGAGGAGGGGCGCGCCCTGCGGGGCGTCTACATGGCACCCGAGAGCACGCGGCATGCGAGGCATCCCGACCAGGTCCGGCAGCGCCTCCTCCCCCACCCCCACCACCCGCAAGAAGCGAGCCCCCACCTGCACCGCGTCCGTGCCCACGTCCCCATGCGGGAGGGTCTGGACCCTCTCGACAAAGAGCACGCCCGTCACCCGCGGAGGCCCCGAGGGCGCGTCCGCGTCGGTGACGCCACCACCATCGTAGGCCGCGCCCGTACAGGCAGCCAGGGACAGGAGCACGGCGACACCCAGGGCGGAGCGACTCACGACCCGGTGAGTATAACCATCCCGCCCCCCTTGGGCAACGTCGCCCCCGGACCGGTATATTCCCGACCCTGATGCCCACGGACGAACTCCGGCGCCTCGCGGGGCGCGTGCTGGTCGGCGGCTTTGACGGCACCGCGGCCCCCGAGGACCTCCTCCAGGAAGCGCGCGACGGCCTCCTGGCCGGGGTGATTCTCTTCCGGAGGAACCTCGGGAGCCTCGCCGACGTATATCACCTCTGCGCCTCGCTCCACGCCAGCGCCCCGGAGGCGCTCCCCCTGCTGGTCTCCGTGGACCAGGAGGGCGGCCGCGTAGCGCGCCTGGGCGCGCCCCTCACGACGCTGCCGCCCATGCGCGCCCTGGGTGCGCGGGGCGACCCCGCGTTCACCCGCGAGGCCGCGCGGGTGCTCGGCGAGGAGCTCGCCGCCCTGGGCTTCACGCTGGACTTCGCGCCGGTGTGCGACGTGGACTCGAACCCCGAGAACCCCATCATCGGCGACCGCTCCTTCGGGCGGGACGCCGCCACCGTGGCCACCCACGCGACGGCCTTCTTCGAGGGCCTGGAGGCCGCCGGGGTCGCCTCCTGCGCCAAGCACTTCCCCGGCCATGGAGACACCGAGACCGACAGCCACCTGGAGCTCCCGAGGGTGCGCCACACCCTCGGGAGGCTGGACACCGTGGAGCTCCCGCCCTTCCGCGCGCTCGTGCGGGCGGGAGTCCCCTCGGTGATGAGCGCCCATGTCGTCTACGACGCCCTCTGCCCCGAGGAGCCCGCCACCGTGTCCCTCACGGTGATGACCCGGCTCCTGCGAGGGCAGATGCACTTCCAGGGCGTGGCCTTCTCCGACGACCTCCACATGCGCGCCGTGGCCGACCGGTTCTCCCTCGAAGAGTGCGCCGAGCGCTCCCTCGCGGCGGGCTGCGACGCGCTGCTGGTGTGCACCGACCGCCCCGCCCAGGCTCGCGTGCGCGCGCACCTGGCCGCCCTCGCGGGGGCCCGCGAGGACTTCCGCGCGCGCCTGGAAGAAGCAGCCGGCCGCGTGGACGCCCTCCGGCGGCGCTACCCACCGAGGGCGGCGCCCACCCTCGGGGACCTCGATGCCCTGTGGGAAGACCCGGCCCGGCGGCGCCTTCGAGAGGCCCTCAAGCGGGCCTGGAGCCCGTCACCAGGGTGACCTCCCGGGCGACCCCGCCGCGGAGGATCTTCGCGGTGACGCTCACGTTCACGCGGCCCTCCAGGGCCACCAGGAGGTCCCCCGGGCCCGCCGTGGGGTGCCCGTCCAGGGACAGGAGCACGTCCCCGAGCACCAGACCGCCCTTCTCCGCAGGGCCCCCGCCCTCCAGGGATACCACCACCACCCCGGCGGACTGTCCGACCTTTCCAGAGTCTTCCGGCGAGAGACGTACAGGGTAGACACCCACCCCGAGGTAGCCCTTGGTGACCCTCCCATGGGTCTGGAGCTCCGCGAGCACCCTCCGGAGGGTGACCGTGGGGACCGTGGCGCCGCCCGGGAGGAGCGCCGGGGTGTTCATCCCGAGGACCCGGCCCTGGACGTCCACCAGGGCGCCGCCGCCGTAGCCCCTGGGGAGGCTGCCGTCGACCTCCAGGTAGCGGTCCAGCCGCGCTCCGCTGGCGGTGCGCACGCTCTCCCCGAGGGTGCTCACCATCCCGAGGGTGGCGCGCACGGAGCGCCCGGGGCGGCCGAGCATCACCACCAGGTGGCCCACGGCGAGGCCGTCGCCGTCGTCCCAGCGGGCGGGGGTGAGGTCCTGGGCGTCCACCCGGAGCAGGGCGAGGTCCGTGCCGGGGTCCCGACCGACGACCCGGGCGGTGAAGCTCCGGCCGTCGCCCAGGTGCACCGTGGGGCTGTCGTCGCGTTCAAGAAGGTGGTTGGCGGTGACCAGGGCGCCGTCCGAGGACCACACCGTGGCCGAGGCCCCCACGCAGCGGCCCTCGACCCTGGCGAGGGCGTCACCCGCGCCGCGCACCACCTGGGCGAGGCCGTCCGAGAGTTCCGAGAGGTTCATGGCATTTCGTCCCTTCGCGCGTCGAGAGCGACGCGTAGGGCCCAAGGTGGCGCTCCCGAGCGGGCGGCGCCATCGGTCGATGGGGTGGGAGTGCCCTGCCCGTTCGGGTGGGTTGACGGGGCGCGGACGGTGGCCACGTTGTGACTCTCGATGAGCGTCCCGACCCTGCGCGTCCAGGTCCTCGCGGAGGACCCCATCGTGCGGGCGGGCCTGGGGCTGCTCCTGCGCCAGGAGGGCGTCACCGTGACCGAAGCGGGAGGCGCTCTGGCGGACGTGGCCGTGGTGGACTGGCGCGGCGGCGCGGTGAGGGGCCTGGACGCCCTGGGCGCGCCCTGGCTGGCCCTGGTGGACGAAGATCACGCCGCGGAGGACGCGCTCCGTGAGGGCGCCCGGGGCGTGCTCCTGGCGGGCGGCGAGGTGCGGGCGCTGGTGCTTGCGCTGGCGGCGGTGGCCTCGGGGCTGGTGGTGCTGGAGCCGGCGATGGTCCCCTCCGCCCGGCCCCGGCCCGCCCTGGGGACCGACGAGGGCGCGCGGGTCGAGCCCCTGACGGCGCGGGAGCTGGAGGTGCTCCAGCTCCTGGCCGAGGCGCTGCCCAACAAGCTCATCGCGCACCGGCTGGGGATCTCCGAGCACACGGTGAAGTTCCACGTGAACGCGGTGCTGTCCAAGCTCGGCGCCGGGAGCCGCACGGAGGCCGTGGTGCGCGCCGCGCGGCGAGGCCTGGTGCTCCTGTAGGCGCTACCGGGCCGCGGGGGCGCGGCGGCGCCGCGCCGCCGTGGCCCGGTAGCGAGGGTGCGCCTTGAGCACGCAGGTGACGGACACCTCGGTGGCGTCGAAGCGCGGTGGGGGGCACCCTGCCGCCTTCATTGCGCGTCGGATGGTCTGGATCCCCTGGCCCTCGGCCTGGGCGAGCTGCATGCGCGAGAGGAACCACGCGAGGGCCTGGTTCCTCCACCGCGGGGTGACCGCCCCCGCGCGGAGGCCCTTGAGCGTGACACCCGACGGGAGCCCTCCCGGGGAGACAAACTCAATGCGGTCCGCGTAGCGCGTGAACCGGGCCGGGTCCACGAGCTCATAATCTCGGTGCGCCAGGGCGTTGACCATGGCCTCCTGGAGCGCGCGGCGGGGGTACTTCTCGGCGTTCGGGTGCGTGGGGTCGGTCTTGTCGAAGAGGGTGATCGCCTCGGCGCCCAGGAGCTCCTGGAGCTTGCGGGCCTGCTCCAGGAGGGTCCCTGGGAGTTCGGTCCGCTGCGCGCTGGGGTCCGCGCGGTCGATCCCAGGGTACGCGGAATAGATAGAGAAGGCCCCAGAAATGAAGTGCTGTGGCCGCCTCCCAAAGAGCAGCACCGCGAAGTTGCGTGGCCTCAGGATCCCCGTCAGGGGCTCGCGGGCGCAGAGCGGTGGGACGAAGGGCGAGAGCTGCTCGTCGGCGGAGAGGTAGGCCCCGATGTCCCGGGACGTCGCGGCCAGGCCCATGCGCTGGAGGACCTCCCGCAGCACCAGCAGGTCCAGGTCCTCCATCGTGGCCTTGAGGCTCGGGCGCCGATCCCAGGGCTCCAGGGAGCCCTTGCGGACCAGGAGGTCCCGCAGCAGTCCGTTGCGCGCTTCGAGGGTCGAGCGGCCAATGCGCACCGGGTACCGGCCGCCCTCGGACCCTCGACGGAAGGCGTGCGCGGCGCCGGTCGCGGGTTGGATGAACACCAGGATCCGTCGGTCGGGCGTCGCGCCCTCGAGCTCCTCCAGGAGCGGGGCGAGCGGCGGAGACACTCGCTCCCGGCACCGCGTGAGCACCGTGCCCTCGATCTCGCGGAAGCGGTTCGCCGTCAAGCCCGCGCGGAGGAGCCTCGGAAAACCGTGTTCGTCCTTCTCCTCGCGGGCGCCACAGACGACATAGCCACCGCCGAGGTTCGACAGGTCATTGGCGAAGGCCGCGAGGGCCTCGACCACGTCGTCCGGGTCGGCGACGTTCTCCTTCCACTCGATCTGTTCGCTCTCCCGCCGGGCGAGCTCCGACAGGTCGATGCGCGCCGCCGCCACCCTGAGACCCTACCGCGGCGGAGGCCACCGCCGCAACGACGCCCTCGCACGGGCGCTTGACCTCGGGGCCGGGGCGCGGTTGGGTTGTGGCCATGCGCTTCCTTCGAGCCCTCGCGGCGCTGTGTACGGTGCTCCTCGCCCGCCCCGCCGGGGCCGTCCACCCGCACCCGAGCTTCCGCCAGCTCCCGACCGGAAATGGCTTTGGTTTCGCGGTGTTCAACGGGGACTCGCAGCGCCTCGACCTCTTCACCGACCACCCCTACCGCGCCGTGGACGCCCGGACCGAGACCCGCAACCTGGCCCACGACGCCTATTTCGGCGTCCGCGCGGGCGGGGGCTCCCGCTGGCTCGGGGCCGCGCCCATCGACCACCTGGAGTACCTGGACGACAGCGGCATCGTCCACGCCACCCAGCGCGTCGGACCCCTGCGCGCCGAGACCTTTGTCTTCTCCCCCTTCGGCCTGGAGGCCCCCGCGGTGGTGCTCGCGCTCCGGGTCACCAACGTCTCCGGCGCGGTCCAGCGCAACGCGGCCGTGTACGCCCTCTTGAATTTCCACCTCGGGGCGGGCACCGAGCGCCGAGGCCCCGGCGACGCCCCGGTCCCCGACGCCCGCGCAGAGCGCGCCCGGCGTGACCCCATGACCGGCGCCTTCACCGAGACGGGGCCCTCGGGGCTCACCTTGCGCTACCTCCCGCTTGTGCCCACCACGCACCACGGGGTCTCCCCCGACAACCCCTACACCATCGGCCTCCAGGGCGGGGACCTCACGGACCTGGACGACTCCGGCCCTCGCGACGACGTGGTCCCGGGCTACCAGTGGGCGCTCCCGGAGCTCTCCCCCGGGGCCTCGCGCTGGGTGGGCGTGCTGGTGACCCTCGCGGACGACGCCCGGGCCCGCGCCTACACCTCGGGGCGCTCCGCGGAGGCCCTCCTGGAGGCCGAGCGCGCGCAATGGACCGCCTGGAGGACCCCGCCTCCGCGCGGCCTCGACGCGCTGGAGGCGCGCGTGTGGCGCCAGTCCGAGGCGGTGCTGCGCATGGGCCAGGTGCGCGAGCCGGGCATGGGCCGCGGCGCCATCGTGGCGTCGCTGCCGCCCGGCATCTGGTGGATCTCCTGGGTGCGGGACATGGCCTACGCCACCGTGGCCCTCCAGCGCGCCGGGCACCGCGACGAGGCCGCCCGCGCCGTGGACTTCTGGGCCGGGGCCCGCGTGGGGCGCTACCGGGAGTACGTCGGCCGGGACTACCCGGTCTCCGTGGTGCGCTACTTCGGCAACGGCGAGGAGGAGACGGACTTCAACGAGAACGGCCCGAACATCGAGTTCGACGGCTTCGGCCTCGCCCTCTGGGCCTCCCGCGCCGCCGGGCGCCGGGACCTGGACCGCGCCGCCGAGACGCTCCGGGGGCTCGTCGCCCCCAACGGCCTCCTGGCGCCGGACTCGTCCATCTGGGAGGTCCACTGGAACGGCCAGCAGAAGCAGTTCGCCTACACCTCCATCACCGGCGCCCGCGGGCTCTGCGACGCGGGTGATGCCCCCGCCGCGCGCGCCCTGCGCGACGCCATCGTGCGCCACCTGGTGCTCCCCAGCGGGGGCCTGGCCCAGAGCCTGGAGGAGCTCCGTGGCATGCGCGGGGCGCGCGACGCCGCCGTGGTGGAGGCCATCAATTTCGGGCTCATCGACCCGCGGGGCGCCCTCGCGCGGGACACCGTGGCGGAGCTGCGTCACCTCCGCGCCCCCGGCGGCCGCGGGTACTTCCGCAACGACGACGGCGGCGGCTACGACAACCAGGAGTGGGTCTTCATCGACCTCCGGGTGGCCTCCGCCCTGCGCCGCATGGGCCGCGCGGAGGAGGCCGACGAGCTCCTGGCCTGGGTCACCCAGCAGGCCGCCCACAACCTCAACCTCCACGCGGAGCTCTACCACCGCGAGAACGCGGACTACGTAGGCGCCATCCCCATGGTGGGCTTTGGCGCCGGGGCGTACCTGCTGGCCCTGCAGGAGCGCGCGGACCCACCGCCCGCCACGGACCCGTGCTTCCCGCCGGAGACCCGCTCCACCATGAGCGCCCTGGAGTACCGCCCGGCGCTAGATGCCCCCGGCGCCCCCGGCGCCGAGGCCCGCTGCGACGCGCGCCCCGGCGTCCCCCGGGGCGCACCCTGGTGGGTGATCCTGGTGGTGGCGGCTCTTGTGCGGCGACCTCACCCCCCCAGCCCCCCTCTCCCTGTCGAGAGAGGGGGGAGGAGAAGCGGGAGGAGAAGTGGGAGGAGCGGCCGACCCTCGGACCCTCTGGCTCCCCCTCTCTCGACAGGGAGAGGGGGCCGGGGGGGTGAGGTCGCCGCCCTCGCCCTCACGCTCGGCTTGTGCGCCTGCGAGGACCAGACCCAGCGCCTCCTGCCAGACACC
Source organism: Deltaproteobacteria bacterium (assembly GCA_016218725.1). GTDB lineage: Bacteria > Myxococcota_A > Polyangia > Polyangiales > JACRDB01. The sequence continues at coordinate 23,459 of JACRDB010000073.1, read as the reverse complement.
GGGATCCCTACGGAGGACGTCGTTGGGGACGTTTCAACGGATACTTCAACGGATATTTCAATAGATACTTCAACGGACAGGCCGACGGACGGCGGGGCGGACACCTCCCTCACGCCGCAGGACGGGCCCCCCGGGGCCGACGCGGCGCCCGGGGACGCGGGGAGCCTCCGAGGGCTCCCGGCGAGGCACTGCGGGACGAGCTTCGCCTACGCCCTCGGGCGCCAGGCCGCGAGGGTGGCCGTGGCGGGCGAGTGGAACCGCTTCTCCACCACCGCGGACCCGATGAGCGACGGGCTCTTCAGCAACACGTACCGCGCGGAGCTGAACCTCCCGCCCGGGGACTACGGCTACAAGTTCTTCGCCGACGGCGCCTGGGCGCTGGACCCCTCGCACGGGCTGACCAGGTACGTGGGCGACGTGGAGAACTCCCGCGTGGAGGTGCCCGACTGCCGTGACCCGGAGCTCCAGGTGCTCCGCGCCGAGGCCACCCCCGACGGCGCCGTCACCCTGGAGCTCCAGTACCTCGACGGCTCCGAGCGCCGGGGCCTGGACGCCGCGGGCGTGACGGCCACGGTGTCCCCCGGGGCGCTCCCCGCGGGGAGCGTGACCACGGACCGCGCCACGGGCCGGGCCACGGTGCGCGTCACCGGCCTCCCCCGGACGAAGTACACCTTCCGGGTGAACGCCCGGAGCGCCTCGGGGCGTCAGGCCCGGGAGGTGATCCTCCCCATGTGGGTCGAGGAGGAGCCCTACGAGTGGGGCGACGGGCCGATGTACTTCGTCTTCACGGACCGCTTCCGCAATGGGGACACCACCAACGACGGGCGCGTCGGCGGCACGGACCCGCGCGCGGACTACTTCGGCGGGGACTTCGCAGGGGCGCTGGCGGCCCTGCGGGACGGGTACTTCGAGCGCCTCGGGGTGCGGGTCCTGTGGCTGTCGCCGGCCAACCGCAACACGCACGCCCTGGGCCGCGGGAGCGACGGGCGGATGTACACGGGCTACCACGGGTACTGGCCCTCGGCGCCGCGGGAGGTGGAGCCCCACTTCGGCACGCTGGCCACGCTCCGGGAGCTCACCGCCGAGGCCCACCGCCGGGGCATCCGGGTGCTCGTGGACCTGGTGCAGAACCAGCTCCACCGCGAGCACCCGTACTACCGGGACCACGCCCGGGACCGGTGGTTCAACGGCGACGGGAGCTGCGTCTGCGGCGGCCCCGGCTGCGACTGGGACAGCCACGCCCTGGACTGCTGGTTCACGGACTACCTCCCGGACGTCAACTGGACCACCATGCCCGCCGTCGACCAGATGATCTCCGACGCGCTGTGGTGGCTCGTCGAGGCCGACCTCGATGGCTTCCGGGTGGACGCCGTCAAGCACATGCAGCACATCGCCAGCACCACGCTCCGCGCCCGCATCGCCGAGCTGGAGCGCGGCAACACCCGGTACTACACCGTCGGCGAGACCTTCACCGGCGCCGACGGGCGCGACCTCGTGCGCGCCTACGTCTCCCCCAGGGAGCTCCACGCCCAGTTCGATTTCCCCCTCTTCTGGACCATCCTGGAGGCCTTCGCCCGCAACCGCGGCACCCTCGGGGACCTGGACAACGCCGTCGCCGCCAGCGAGCGCGCCTACGGCGACGCGGTCATGTCTCCCTTCCTCGGCAACCACGACGTCGAGCGCTTCATGTCCCACGCCGCCGGGCAGCTCATGGGCGACACCCGCGAGCAGGGCTACCGCGCCCCGCCCGGCGCCCCCGCGGGACCAGAGCCCTACGAGCGCGTCGCCCTGGCCTTCACCTTCCTCCTCACCCAGCGCGGCGTCCCCCTCATCTACTACGGCGACGAGCTCGGCATGACCGGCGCCGCGGACCCCGACAACCGCCGCCCCATGCGCTTCGGCGCGCAGCTCACCGCGGAGGAGACCCGCCTCCTGGAGCACGTCCGCGCCGTCGGGCGCCTCCGGGCCACGCACCCCGGCCTGCGGCGTGGAGCCCGCAGGTCCCTCCACACCGACGGCGACGGGTACGTCTACGCCCGAGGCGCGAGCGCCGACGTGGCCCTGGTGGCCCTGAACCGCGGGACCACGGCCCGGATGGTCACCGTGCGGCTCCCGCGGGAGCTCGGGGTGCCCGAGGGCACGGTGCTCCGGGACGCGCTGGGGGGGCCCTCGGTCACGGCCCGGGGCGGCAGCCTGGAAATTCCGATGCGGCCTCGGGGCAGCTCGATCTTCGTGCGGTAGGCAGCGAGGGACTTGCGCGCGGGTCAGCGATGGTGCCATGGTTGAAGGGTGGAGGGGTTCGGTGGGGTACCGACACCCTCGCAGGGGGAGGCGAGGACGATGGCCGCGAGGGAGGAGCTGCTCCAGGGCGAGGTGAAGGTGCTGCTCCTGACGCCGCAGGTGCTGGAGTTCCGGCTCCGGGGGTACGTGACCCGCGGGCTCCTCAAGCGGGCGCTGGCGCAGGGCGCGGCGCTCCTGGAGGCGCACCCCGCGGTGGGCGCCACGCTCTGGGACGCCGCCGGGGTGACGGGCTACGACGCCGGCGGGGTGGCCCTGGGGATCGAGTGGACCCGCGCCCATGCGCGGGGCGTCCGCGCCTCGGCGCTGGTGACCCGGAGCCCGACGGTGGCGGCCTTTACGCGCGTGGCGACGGTGCTGCTGCCGTGGGTGCAGAGCCTGTCCTTCGCCTCGCGAGAAGAGGCCCTGTCCTTCGTGGACGGCGCCACGCGCGCGCGCCGCAACACGCCCGTGCGCGGCGTCACGCGCGCCGCATAGCGGCCGCCTACTGGCAGCAGGCGTAGCCGAAGCGGTCGGTGACGGGGTTCGGGTCGTCGGGCATGGAGGAGAGCAGGCCCCCGACGCGGTTCGAGTCGTTGTCGGCGCCGTTGTTGGTCCAGGCGCGCACGGCGGCGAAGCGCCCGGCGTTCCGGATGCCCTGCATCTGGCTGTTGGTGCAGATGTCCGCGCCGCGGCGCGCGCAGGCCCGGGCAGCCTCGATGAAGCTCGAGTCCTCGGTGGTGTGCAGCTCCACCACGCACACGTTGTTCAGGTTCATCCCGCCCGGGCACGACGGGTCCGACGAGCGCTGCGACGCGCAGCACGCGAAGGCCCAGTTGTCCGACAGGCTCGGGTTGTCCGAGGTGTTGGTCCCCAGGATGGGGTCGAAGCGCTCGGAGTCGTCGTCCGAGAGGTTGTTGGCGAGGCGGCGCACGGTGGCGCCGAAGCGCCCGGCGTCGTTGAGGGTCACGTACTGCGCCGTGGAGCACAGGTCCGAGCGCAGCGACGTGCAGATGGACACCGCCGTCTGGAGGTGCGTCTCCTCGCGGTTGTTGAGGTAGGTGACCAGGATCCCGCGGTCGGTCATGCCCATGGCGGGCACCAGGAAGCCCCGCGCCCGGAACTCCGGCGGGGTGTTGTTCACGCAGCACGCGAAGCCGTACATGTTGGAGATCGTCGGGTCGTCGGCGGTGCGGAGGATGAAGCCCAGGCGGTCCGCGTCGTTGTCCGAGAAGTGGGCGCTCCAGATCGGCGTGCGCCGGCCGGAGGCCCCGAGGAAGAGGTTGCGCCCGCCGCCGTACTGGTCGTCCCGCACGGCCAGGTACTGCGTGGCCGTGCACAGGTCCGAGCGGAAGCCCGCGCACGTCGACGCCGCGCTGTTCCAGTCCGTGCCCGTGGAGTTGTCGATGTGGGCCACGCACACGCCGCTCATGAGCAGCCCCTCGGGGCAGCCCGAGAAGGCCTCGGAGCCGCCCATGGAGCCGCCCACCCAGCGCCCCATGGCGTCGATCACCGTGCGCCCGCCCACGGACACGCTCGCCGGGTGGATGTCCCCGGTGACGTCCCCGGCCATCAGGGCGTACGGCACGCTGGCCACGAGCTCCCGCGGGGTCATCTCCGGGTCCGTCCCCACGGTCACCCCGAGGAACCTCGGGCGCCCGTTGAACAGCGTGCTGGGGAACATGGACATGCTCCCGAGCGCCACGGAGAAATACCCGTCATCGAAGGTGAGCGAGTGCGTCTCGCTCCACAGCGCCATGCCACCCGTGGGCGCGTCATAGATCCGGTAGGTGACCATGAGCATGCCCGTGACCGCCGCGCCCGCGGGCGTCAGGAGCCGGCCCTGGTGCACCAGCGTCTGCGGCACCTGCGCCCCGGCCTCGCGCGGAGCGCACGCCAGCGCCAGCGCCAGCGCCACCCAGCCCAGAGCCCCGCTTGACCTCTTCATCGCTCGCTCCCGTGTTCTCTCTGACAACACCGTCATCGCCTCCCGCCGCTGGCCCCGACCAGGCCGCCCTGGAGGCGATAGCTCGGAGACCGAAGGACCGCTTGATGGATGGACCCCTGCCCCAGCGTGGACACCAGCCGGTAGCTCGGCGACCGCAAGAGGTCCCCCACCCCGACCAGCCCCGTCGCCGTGTGCCCCCGCACCCCCGCCCCGGGGCACGCCGAGCCCTCGCACACATCCCCGCCTGCGTCCGTGAGCCCGGTGTCCGTGGCCCCCGTGTCCGTGACCGCCGTGTCCGAGGGCGCGTCCAGCACCGCCGTGTCAGGCAGCGCCGTGTCCATGGGTCCGGTGTCCGGCGCCCCCATGTCCGGCGCCCCCGTGTCCGCGCCGCTGTCCTGCGCGGCCGTGTCCGGCGGGGGTGTGCTGTCCTGTGGGGTGGTGTCCGGCGCTGTGGTGTCCTGTGGGGCGCTGTCCGTGTCCGGTGGGGCCGGGTCGCTGCATGCTCCCAGGGCCCAGAGGCCCGCCAGAAGAAGCCATCGACCACGCGCCATGAAGCACTGCCCTTTGAACGGAAAGCCTGGGCCCCACGCTAACAACCTTCCTTCCGGCCCGTCAATGACGGCCTCGCAGCGGCGCTGGAGCTCCAGGAAAAATCGGCATGCCGAAAATTTGACACAGGGGGGTACCTGGACGAATGTTCGCCCGCCCTCCGGGGGCACCACACAGGGGAACACCATGAGCAATCAAGCGGGTAGGTTTGTCTGGCGCGAGCTCCTCACGGCGGATCCAGCCGCGGCGCTGCGCTACTACGGCGAGGTGCTGGGCTGGAAGTACAAGACCGTGGACTTCCAGGGGATGGCCTACCACCTGGTGAGCGCCGGGGAGCGCGAGGTCTGCGGGATCATGGGCCTGCCGCCCGGCGTGCCCGTGTCGCACTGGGCGGTGTACGTCGGCGTGGACGACGTGGACGCCGCGGCCCGGAGGGTGACCTCCGCGGGCGGCAAGGTGATGATGGGCCCGCAGGACATCCCGAACATCGGCCGCTTCGCCGTGGCGCTGGACCCGCAGGGCGCGGCGTTCACGGTCTTCAAGGACCAGGTCGACCGCAAGCTCCCGGAGAAGGCCGAGGTAGGGCAGTTCTGCTGGGAGCAGCTCAACACCACGGACCCGGCCGCGGCCAAGGCGTTCTACTCCGCCGTGGTGGGCTGGCAGAGCCGCCCCTTCGGCAGCACCGGGGCCATGGACGTCTTCGAGTGGGAGGGCGCGCCCGTGGGGAGCGTCTTCACCGCGCCGCCGGGCGCGCCGCCGCACTGGGCCACCTACGTAGTGGTCGACCGCCTCGCGGACGCCAACGCGCGCGTCACTCGCAACGGCGGCAAGGTGCTCATGGAGCGCATCGATGTGCCCACCGTCGGGAGCTTCTCGGTCACGCAAGACCCCACCGGCGCGGTGCTCTCGCTCTTCGAGAGCGCTCCGCCCGCCGCCTGAGACACCCGCTCCGGGTGCCCCCTCCAGGCGGGTGCACTTCCACGGAGGGATCGCTCGCACCGCGGTCCCTCACCTCAAACCACTTCAGCCCAACGCACCCCCGGTCAGAACGGCGCGCGGCGCACCGCGTCCAGGATCTCCCGCAGGAACGAGATCGGCGCGTCGAAGTACGTGTACCCCAGGCTCGAGCGGCTCGAGACGGAGAACGCGTAGGGCCGCTGGATCTCCCCCGTCACCACGATCACCGTGCTGGTGTACACCCGGCGGCCCCCCTCAAGACGGCTCCCGGCGGCCTCCGCCGACGGGGGCTGCGTGCCAGGCGCGGGCGACGGCGCCTCGGTGCCCGCGTTCTGCGCGCTCGCCGCGCCGCCCGCCCCAAGCGCCGCGCACAACACCGCGGCGGTCACGATCCATCGCTTCATCGTTCGCTCTCCTTGGGACATCACGGGTTGGCTCCGCCGCCCTCGGCCGCCGGGGGGTTCGCCGGCGGGTTCGCGGGGGGGTTCGCCGGCGGGTTCGCGGGGGGGTTCGCCGGCGGGTTCGCGGGGGGGGTGGCCGGGGCGTTGGCGGGCGGCGTCGCGCCACCGCCACCCGCAGGCGGGGTAGGCCCACCGCCACCCGCGGACGGCGTGGCGCCACCACCGCCGGCGGGGGTGGTACCGGTGCTGCGGCCCTGGCTCTGGAGGCGCTGGAGCCTCCGCTGGGTGTTCTCGATCTGCGTGGTGATCCTCGGGAGCGATGCCTCCACGTCGTCGTGCCGGGCGTGGCCTGCGTAGGCCGCGCCGAGGGCGTCCCGGAAGCGCGTAAACGCTTGCTGGGCCTGACGAAACAGGTCCAGCCTGCGCTGCGCGAGCTCCACCGAGGTGGGCTGCAGCGCCCGGGCCTGCTCCAGGTACATCCGCCCGAAGTTGTAGTGCACGTCGGACAGCCCCGGGTCGAGCTGCACCACCCTGTCGAACTCCGCCCGCGCGCGGTCATACGCCTGCGTGGCCCGGAGCGCGTCGCCCAGGTTCAGGTGCGCCTTGGCCCACGCGGGCGCCAGCGACACCGCCGCCTGGAGCTGCTCGATGGCCTGCGGGTAGTTGCCCGCCTGGAGGAACTGCACCCCGAGGTTGTTCCGCGCCTCCACGTGCTGCGGGTCCAGCTCCACCGCCCGCCGGAACGACGCGATGGCCCCGGGTACGTCCCGGTCCACGTCCAGACGCAACACCCCGCGCAGGAAGTGCGCGTCGGCCACCTGGCTCCCGAGGCCCGACTCGGGGTGCGTCGGGTCCGAGCCGTTGATCAGCTCGTTCACGATGTACAGCGCCATGTCGTTGTGCCCGAGGGCGCGGTGGGCCTCGGCCATGACAAGCCGCGCCTGGGCGTTGCGCTCGTCCCCGCGGAGCACCTGGCGGGCCTCGGTGATGGCCTCCTCGCCGCGGTTGTTGAGCACCAGCATGCGGGCGTACTCGATGCGCACCCCGAGGTTGTTCGGGTAGCTCCGGGCGACGCTCCCGAGCACGGCCAGGGCGTCGTTCTGGCGCCGCTGGCGCACCAGGAGCCGCGCCCTGGCGCGCAGGGCCAGGTCGTGGTCCGGCTGGATCGCCAGGGCCCGCTGGTAGTGCTGGTCGGCCTCGGCGTCGCGCCCAAGGCGCTCGCACACCACCCCGGCGTTGTACGCCGCCAGGGACGCGCGGCTGTCCTCCTCCAGGGCCTCCAGGAAGAGCCTCAGGGCCTGCTCGTACTGGCCCTGGTTGGACGCCTCCACGGCGCGCCGGAAGGGCCCCCGCGCGGCCTCGGAGACGGTCCTGGGGACGCCCGGGATCACGCTTCCCGTGCCGGGGCTCGCGGTCACCGGCGCCGCGGGCGCGGGCGGAGACGCGGGCGGCGGCGGGGGCGCCGGCGGCGGGGTGGCGGCCCCGGCGTCCGCGGTGGCCGTGGCGCCGGCGTCCGTGGTGGCCTCGTCGGGCAGGCGGTTGCTGCTCGTCCCGGCGTCGTCGGTGTTGTCGCCGCCGGAGCTCTGGTTGTTGCTGCTGGGCGTCGTGGGCTGGTCGCTGCTGGACGAGCACCCGAAGGCCCCCAGGAGCGCGGCCAGGGCCGCGGGGTGGAGGAGCGTGCGCTTCATGGTGCCTGGGCCTCCGGGACCACCGGCGGCGTGGCCACCAGGCGGGTCTCCGACACGTTTACGCCGGGGGCCTCCGCGTCGAACATCCCCGGCTGGTACTGGAACACGTTCTGGTGCGTCAGGGCGTCTTGCATCAGGGGCTGGTTCTCCTCCGTGCGCAGGCGCTCCAGGGCCCGGGCGGCGAAGGCCGTCGGGATGTTCTGGCTGCGGGCGGTGTGCACCGCCGTGGCGTAGTTGATGATCGCCAGCTTGCGCTGCGCCTCGGACTCCTGGTCGAAGGTCCGCTGCACCCCCGCGCGGGCCTCGTCCTGGGCGGTCTGGAGCTGGTCCTCGATCTGCTGGGCCTGGTCCCGCAGGCGCTGCGCCGCGTCGGGGTTCTGCCGCTCGATGCGGTCCGCCAGCGCGCGCAGCCGCGCGATCTGCGCCCGCACGTTGTTGAAGCGCGTCTCGTCCGCGCGGCTGGTCACGATCAGGTCCCCGATGCGGGACTCCTGCGTGGCCAGGTGCTCGTGGGCCTCGCCCTGCCGGGTGAGCGCGCCGATGGAGTACTCCCCGCCGCGGAGGGCCACCACCTCGCGCGCGGCGTTGTCGATCTCCCGGAGCTGCGCGTTGAAGCGGTCGATCTGCGCGCGCAGGGCGACCGCGTCGCCGCGGGTGAAGGCGCTCCGGCTGAAGGCCGTGACCTGGTCGTCCAGGTCCCGGTAGAGGGCCTCCGCGGCGCGCGCGGCGGCCACGCTCCCGGGCTGCTGCCCGGACTGGCGGAAGACATTCACCACCTCCCGGAGGCTCCGGCGGTAGTTGGTGTCGTCGTTCAGGCGCCGGTACGCCAGGGCGATCTGGTACTGCGCCTGGACCCGGTACTGGGCGTTGTCCCCGCTGGCGGCGTTCTGCCGGAGGTACCCCTGGAGCGACCGGATGGCCTCGCTCCAGTTGCTGGCCCGGTACGGGATCTCCGCCAGGCGGAACTCCGCCTCGGCGCGCTCCCGGGGGTTGGCCGTGCGCGGGATGAAGTCCCGCCAGGCCTGCTGGGCGCGGTCCCAGCGGTTGAGGTTCGTGGTGATCTGCGCCACCGAGAGCAGCGCGTCGTGGACGTGCGCGCCGTGGTCCTGGGCGTTGGCGAAGCGCGCGTCCGTGGCCACCGTGGTGTAGTACCGAATCGCGTTGTCAAAATCGAAGATGCGCTCCAGGTTGCGCCCGGCGCCGTAGTTCGACTGCTCCAGGATGTTCAGCCGCTGCGCCAGGGCGTCCCCGGTGAGCTCCGCCCCGCCCGAGGCGCGGGTGTTGTTGAAGTCCTGCGTGATCCGGATGTAGGTCTGCGTCGCCGTGTCGAAGCGCCCGGTGCGCTCGTAGCACAGCGCCACGTAGAACGTGGCCAGCGCGGCCTGGGGGTGCGAGCGGTTGCTCTGCACGGCCTCCTCCATCTCCCGCGCGGCGCGCTCGTAGAGGGCCCGGGCCTGGTCCGCCGGGGCCCGCTCGGCCTGCTGGTAGACGTCCATCGCGTGGCGGAAGCGCGCGTCCGTGAGGATGGGCGTCACCCGGTCGTCGCCCACGCGGCAGCGCTGCTCGCTCTGCTCCCGGGCCAGGGCCTCCAGGTCGTCCTGGCGGTTCTGCGCCACGAGCATGTTCTGCAGGTCCGCGAAGGCCGCCCCGGCCACCAGCGCGTCCTGGCAGTGCTCCCGGAGGATCCTGCGGTACTCCGTCTCGGCCTCGGTGATGTGCCCGTAGCGGTACAGCGTGCGGGCGTTCAGGAAGTCGAACTTGCTCCGGAAGGGCGGGTTGTTCTCCGGGTGCTCGCTGTCCGTCTGGACCACCTCGCGCAGGGCCTCGGGGCTGTCCAACGGCGGCGGCACCCGGCTGCGGTAGGCGTTCCTCGCGTCCATCAAGCCCTGCACGCTGTCCGGGATGGGGAGCGTCTGCGGCGCCCCGGACTGCCCGTTGACCCCCGGCGCCGTCGGCAGGAGGAGGCACTGGGCGGCCTGGGCCTCGTCGATCAAGGGCTGCCCCGTGTCGCTCACCAGCTCCGTGGCCGGGATCCCCGCGCGGATCGCCAGGCACGGGTTGAGCTGCCCCTGGAGCGCCAGCGTGCGCACGTGCACCTCCATGGCCTTGACGGCCATGTACGCCGCGGGCGCCAGGTACTGGTCGTTCTCGTTGGACTCGCGCACGTCGGCGTAGGCCCGCGAGGCCTCCTGGTGCCGCCGGGAGTAGTACAGCGCCTCGGCGCGGTTGTACCGGAACTCGTACGCGGCCTCGTCGTTGGGGTAGTTGTCCACGAACTGCGTGTAGGCCAGCACCGCGGCCTGGTACTCCACGTCCGCGCGGCGGAAGGCGTCCGCGGCCTGCTGGAGCTCCGTCGCCGCGGTGGCCCGGTTCTGCGGGTTCCTCGCCGCGGCCAGGTGCCGGTTGGCCTCCTGCCGCAGCTGGCTGGCCGCCCGGTGGTGCTGGATCGCCGTGTCGTGCAGGGAGTTACGCGCCACCTGGTCCGCGCTGCGCTGGGCGTCCGGGTGGTTGTTGTTGGCGTTCCACCACTCGGTCCCCTCGGTGTACTGCGCCAGGCGCCCGCGGGCCGAGATCGCCTGGTCGTACTGGTTCTGCCGCTCGTACGCGATGGCGATGCTCTCGGCCACGCGGGGCGCCCGGTAGTTCAGCGGGTCGATCGCCAGGAAGATCCGGAACAGGGTGATGGCCTCGTAGTACAGCGTCTGCTGGAAGTAGTCGTTGGCCAGCTCCAGGTACGCCTCGGTGGTCCACGGGCGGTCCTGCGGGATGTACGCCGGCCTCCCCGGCACCGGCGGCGGGCGCTGCCTCGGGTCCCGCATCGCCGCCAGGGCCATCGGGTCCGCCGGGGACACCACCCGCATGATGCCCCCGCACTCAAAGGGCCTGCGCGCCGTCGGCGGCGGGTGAGCGATCTGCTCCACCACCTGCTGGCACCGGGTCTGGTCGTCCCCGCCCCCGGCGCCCCACTCGTTCTCCGTGAAGATCACGCCGATCCATTTCAGCGTGTCCGTGCGGTTGCCCTGGTTGTTCTGGTCGGCCCCGATGAAATCGAAATAGTCCAACAGGTACGAGAAGTTACGCAGCGCCTGGGGGTACCCGTTGGTCATCCGGAAGTAGGCCCAGCCGATCTTGTAGAGGGCCTTGGACCAGAAGGCCCCGTACTCCAGGTTCTCGTCGAACTGGGCCCGCGCGGCGGCGGGCTGGACCAGCTCGGAGCCGGTGCCCGAGGAGCCCTGGAGGGCCACCTGGGGCCTCGCCGCGGCGACCACCACCGGGCGGCGGCGCTCGCTGGCGCGCATGGCCTGCTGGTACGCGGCGATGGCCTGGGCGTTGCCGAGGTCGTCGTGGGCCGTGTCGAAGTAGTAGTCCCCGAGGTAGTACCAGACCTCGCCGGTGTACCGGGAGGCCTGGCCGTTGGCGCCGGGGATGGCCTGGCAGTCCTGCAGGTCCGTGGGGATCGGGATCGGGTCCGCGCCTACGGGCGTGGGCGCGAGCGCGGCCTGGGCGGCCTGGAGGGCCGCCGCGGCGTCCGGGTCCGTGGCCGCCCCCGCGTCGCCCATGGCGCCGCCCGCGGACACCGGCGGGGTGATCACTTGCGGCACCCGCTGGCGCAGGATGTCAAAGAGCCGCGCGCACTGCACCGGCGTGTCCTGGCCGGCCTGCAGCGGCGCCAGGAGGTCAAAGCCGTGCTCCAGGTCGTAGTGGAAATGGTTGCGGCACACCAGGCCCCGGTACGACGAGATGCCCTCGTCCTCGTGGCCCATCTCCTTGAGCACCCACCCGAGCAGGTAGTGCGTGGCGTCCAGCAGGCGGTAGCTCTGGAACCGCGCCAGGATCGTGCGGTACAGCACCACGGAGCAGCGGAAATCCGACGGCGGCGGCGCCAGGCCCTGCTCCTGGGCGCGGTCCTGGGCGTCGAGGTTCGCGTACGCGGCCTCGTCGTAGTAGAGCTCCGCCAGGCGGAACATCACGTCCGGCGTGCGCTCCTGGTCCTCGGGGTAGAGCTCCACGAAGCGCAGGAACACGTCAATGGCGCGCCGCCGGGCCTCGCCCTCGGCGGTGCGCTCGGCGGCGATCTGCCGCTCGAAGCCCCGCTGGAGCCGCCCCACCTGGCGCTCGTGCTCGCGCAGGAGGAGCCCGTTGATGCTCGCCCGGTACTGCTGCCCGCGGCCGAGGAAGTAGTCCACCTCCTCCTCCAGCGTGCGCAGGGACGTGAGCTGCCCCGCCGTCGGCGCGGGCCGGGGCTCCACGTTCTGGTGCGAGGGCGCGGCCGTGTTGGAGACTGGCGTCACCGCGCCCCCGGCGTCACCCGTCTGCGCCCCGGAGGTCACCATCGGCGAGCCGGCGTCGGCGTCCAGCACCGGCGCCACGGACGCGTCCCCGGCGGTGGTCGGCGCCGCCGTGGCGTCACCCAGAGGCTGGGCCAGGACCCCCCGCGGCGCCGCGAGCGCCACGGCCAGCGCCAGGATCCCTGCGAGCTTGAACGACAGACGCTTCATCGACGGTCCTCGGGCGCCGGCGGCGCCCCGCCCGAAGGCGGCGCGGGCGTGGTCGCCGGCGGGGTGGAGGGGGCAGCCCCCGGAGGGGTGGGGGCTGGTGTGGGGGAAGGTGAGGGCGTGGCGGGCGGTGTGGTGGGAGGTGCGCCTCCGCCCAGGGAGCTCCCGGAGCCCGACCCGCCGGCGGGGCGCTGGCCGAGGGCGGCGCGGTCCTCCGGGGAGGCGCCGTCGGTGACCTCGGCGAACTCGTCGTTGAGGGCGGTGATCTCGCGGTTCATCTCCTCGGCCAGCATGCGCTCGCGGTTGTGGTGCTCCTCGCGCTGCTCCCAGGAGACGTCCACGAGGCCGAGGTCGGCGCGCATCACGATCTGGTAGAAGTGCACCTGCACGTCCCGGATGCGCTGGCGGATGAGTCCTCCCACGACCTGGGCGCTCTCGTTCTCCAGGGCGGCGAGGCGCTCGCGGAAGCCGGCCACGCGGACCTCCTCCTCGCGGACCTGCTCGCGCAGGGCGGCGACGCGGGTGTCCACCTGGCCGTTGATCACCCCGTCGAGCTCGGCGATGCGCCGGTCCACGGCGTCGAGGCGGCCGAGCATGCCGTCCACGCCGGAGGGCATGCGCCCCGCGGTGCGCACGAGGTCCGCCTCGCGCTGGACGAGGTCCCGCACCTGGGCGGACACCTGCGCGTCGTGGGCGAAGCGCGGGTCCCCGGGGCCGATCTGGGCCTGGCCCTGCACGATCTGCCGCCGCACGGCGGAGATGCGCTCGCGGTACCGGGCGATGTTGGCCCGCTGGGCGTCGAGCTCCTGCTGGATCTGCGTGGTGTCCACCGCCTCCCCGCGGTGCGACGGGTCCGCCAGGTAGCGCTCCAGGGCGGCCACCATGGCGTCCAGGGTCTCCACCCGCTGCTGGTTCCGCTGGAGGGCCTGGGACTGCGCCCGGTACTCCTGCTCCACCTGCCGGTCCCGGCGGCGCACGGCCACGTCGTCCGTGGGCAGCCGCTGGATGGTCTGGGCGAGCGCCCGGCGCTGGTTGATCACCCCCTGGAGCTCCACGTTGGCCGCGTCCGCCTGGCCGTCCATGGCCCGCGCCAGGAGGTCCCGGGCCACGGTCACCCGGTTGGTGAGCGTGAACACTGTCTGCCGCGCGCGCCCGAGGTCCTGGAAGACGTGCGAGCGCGACGGGGCCTCCAGCGCCGCCAGGAGCTGGTCGATGATCTCCTGCGCCTCGCGCACGTAGGTCTGGCAGAGGGACAGGTCCGACACGACGTGCATGCCGCTCTCCAGCGTGCCATCGTGGCGAAGCCACGCCACCGCGGGGGCCGGGAGGAAGCCCGCGGCGTCGAAGACGTTGGTGTTGGACCGCACCATCTCCCGGAAATAGCGCTCGCTGCCGAGGTTCTCCCGGTCCAGCCGCTGGAGCTCCTGGTGCACCGGGCCGAACTGCGCCCGGACCTCCTCGAAGACCTGCTGGGCGCGGTCAAAGCGCCCCGTGCGCAGGAGGAGGTTGCCCCACAGGAGCCTCCCCTCGGGGATCATCGGGCTGTCCGGCGACGAGATGGACAGGATCTCCAGCGCGCGCTCGGCGCGCACCGCGTCCCCGGCCTTGATGTGCGCCCAGGCCTGCTCGAAGAGCGCCCTGTCAAAGAAGGGCGAGGTGCGCCCGACGCGCTGGTACGACTCCACCGCGGCGTCGTAGTTCTCGCGCTCGATCTGGAGGCGCCCGATGGCCAGCGCCGCGAGGTCCAGCACCTGCTGCTGGTCGCTCCCCTCGGGCTGCACCTGGAGCACCCGCTGGAAGGCCTCGATGGCCTCCGGGTAGTGCTGCTGGGCCGTGAGAATCGCCCCGAGGAAGTACCGCGCCTGGGGGTACATGGTGGCCCGCTGACCCACCTCCTCGAAGGCCTGGCGGGCGCCGTCGTAGTCCGGCGGGTCCCGGAGGAAGAGGTACTTCCCGCGCACGTACGAGGTCTCCGCCTCCAGCTCCCCCTGCGGGATCTGCCGGATGCGGGAGAAGATGTCATCAATGCCCGTGTAGTCATTGAGCCGCAGGGCGATCTCCAGGAGCCGCCCGAGGGAGCGCTGGACGAAGGGCCGGAACACCGGCTCGCCGGCGTGCTGCATGAGCTGCCGGAAGCGGGTCCGGGCGCCGTAGTAGTCCCCGGCCAGGTAGAGCGAGTCCCCGAGGAGGAAGAGCCCCTGGGGGAACGCGGGCGTGTTGGCGTAGTTCTCCACGATGTCCGTGAAGAGCACCGAGGCCCGGGCGTAGTCCCGCAGGCGGTAAAGGAGCTCCGCGTCGGCGAAGCGCTCCTCGAAGCCGGGCCCCCGGCGGACGATGGCCCCCGAGGCGTTGCGGGTCTGGGTCTCCAGACCGCGCAGGGCCGCCTCGGCCTGGGCCACGGCGTCCGCGGCGTCCTCGCTCTGGGCGCCCGCCGCCGGCGCCGCGAGCGCCGCCGCCAACCCCACCACCGCGCTGAACCATCGCCCCTGGCGCTTCATCGTCCCTGCTCCCCGCCGCCTGCGGAGTCGCTGCCCGTGGTCCCTGCGGCGCTGCCGCCGCCCTCGTTCTCGTTCGCCAGGTCCGCGGCGTCACGGAGCGAGATGATCCGTTGGACGTACCGGATCGCCGGACGGTTTTCCGGAGGGTCGAAGGGCCCTCCCTTCTCGTACGCCACCCCCCGCAGGATGATGGCCTTGCCCTCGGGGATGGAGAAGCTCTGCGACGAGCGCACCCGGAAGCGGTAGCCCTTCATATAGGGCAGGCCGGCGCCCAGGTACTCCAGGGTGGTGCCGAGGGTGTGGTCCCCGCTGCCGATCTGGCCGTTGTACACCGGGAAGGTGCGGTCCTCGGAGAGCCTGCCGGTCTCCGGCGTGCGGGTGAAGATCGGCGCCCCGTCCAGGGAGTACACCACGCTGACGAGCTGGAAGCTGGCGCCCATCTCGTTCTGGTGCGTGATGATCGCCCGGGAGCCGCCCACCACGTTCTGGAGCACGCTCTCGGCCAGGAGGCTCAGCCTCGCCTTGGACCGGAAGATCTCCTCCTTGAGCTCGTTGATGCGCTGCTCCAGGTCCCGGAGGCGCACCAGGTACTGCTCACCGCTGAGCTCCCCGCCCGCGTCGCTGGTGCCCGAGAGCGACCCGAAGGAGCTCCCCAGGCTGGTGCCCAGGCCCGTCCCGGTGGCCGCGCCGCCGTCCCCGGTGCCTCCGGTGGCGGCGGTCGCCGGCGGGGTCACGGCGCCGCCGTCCCCCGCGGGCTGGGCCGCTGCGCCGGAGCCCAGGAGCATCAACGCCAGGAAGATCATCCACGAAAAGGAACCCCGCATTGCCGTCCGTCCTCTCTACGAATCCCGATCGAGTCTCCAGCGCGCGGCTGCGGCCGCGCGCCGGTACGGTGTGTGTGTCACGGCCTTGGAGCCTGAGCCCCGCCCGGAGGCGCCGTCGTCGTGACCACGCCGGGGGTGGTCGCGACCGCCGCCGCGGGGCGCGCGCCCTGCGGTGTGGTCGCCGCAGGCGCCGCGCCCGTGTTGCTGCGCGCGATCTGGGCCTGGAGCGCGGCGATGGACGTCGCCTGTTGCTGGTACCGAATGGCGGGCCGGTCCTCCACGGCGGTGGTGGCGCCGCCGCGCTCGTACCCTACGACCGTGAGGCGCAGGCCCTGCCCCTCCGGGAGGGTGAAGGTCTGTACGCTCCGGGCCCGGAAGGTGTACCCGCGGATATACGAGAAGATCCCATAGCCGTTGCCCTGGTACTCCAGGGTGACCGTGAGCTGGTGCTCCCCGGAGGCCGCCCGGCCGTTGTACACCGTGAACGATGCCTGCTCGGCCAGGGAGCCGTTGTCGTCCGAGCGGGTGGCCACGGTGACCCCGTCCAGGGCATAGGTGGCCCGCACCAGCCGGAAGGTGGAGGTCATGTCGTTCTGGTGCTCCAGGAGCAGGAGCCCCCCGCCGCCGGAGCGCTCCAGCACCATGGCCGTGATCTGCTGGAGCCGGGTGTGCGACGCGGTGATGTCGTTGGACAGCCCGGTCACCTCCCGGTCGATGTCCCGCAGGGCCACCAGGTGCCCCGCGGGGCTCGTCCCGGGTGGCGCGGGGGGCTGCGCGGCTGGCTGCGCGGGTACCGCTGGCTGCGCGGGTACCGCTGGCTGCGCGGGTACCGCTGGCTGCGCGGGTACCGCTGGCTGCGCCAGGGAGGTCCCGGGGAGTCCCACACCGCCCGCCACCAGGGCCAGAACCCACACCAGGCCTTTCCGACTGTTCTTCATGGATCGCTCCAAAGGCTCAAAGGGCCCGCAGTCCTGTTGGACGTGTCCGCGACGCGATCCCACGCAACGTCTCCCCGCCCAGCGTTGTCTCCTGTCGTCGCATCGCCCCGCATTCCACGTCCGACCCGACCCTCCGCCCCGCCCGGAAAAATTGGCTGATCGTCGCGCGCGACGGTCGTCGTGCACGGGTTTATACCAGCGCCCCCGCACGGTCAATCAACCACGCAACCCCCCGCCGCTGCGTCCTCGGCCCCTCAGGGCCCTTGCCCGTGGGTGGCTGGCGCACCGACCTGCGCCTACATTCACACACCTGACGGAATTTGTGATGGAAGGGGGACGGGGTGGCCATCCCGGGGCACCGTGGACGTGGTGTCCAGGGTCAGGTATCGTGCCCTGCCTACAGAGGCCCACAGGAAGCGCCTGTGGGGAGTCCTTCGGTCCTTGAGGAGAGAGCGTCCCATGCGTCTGGCCGCCCGGCTTGCGATTCTGCTGGTAATGGTCCTTGCGGCCCCGCGGGCCGGGGCCATCCCGTTGTTGACCGGCTTCGGCGGTCCAGCGGGCTACGGCGTCAACTGTCTGGTGCCCAACGACGACGGTTGGTACACGAACGTCCGGGGGGGCCCGGGGTTCCGCGACACCATGGTCCCGTCGGACGCGATGGGGGCGGTGGACATCCTGCCGGCCTTCCCGATGGGGCTCAATTTCTTCGGGATGACGCACCGGGCGGCGTACTTCAACAACAACGGGAACATCACCTTCCGGGGGCCCCTCGGGCAGTTTACGCCCACGCCCTTCCCGGTGGCGATGCAGCCCATGATCGCCCCGTGGTGGGGGGACGTGGACACCCGCGGCGGGGGCTTCCCCTCGCGCAACGCGGTGTGCTTCCACATCGAGAGCAACCGGATCATCATGACGTGGCACAACGTGGGGTACTTCGCCTCCCACGACGACCGTCAGAACGATTTCCAGCTCGTGCTGTCCACGAGCTCCACGTGCACCACCACCGGGGACTTCGACGTGGAGTTCCGCTACAACCGCTGCGAGTGGACCACCGGGGACGCCTCCGGGGGCTCCGGCGGCTTCGGCGGGACGCCCGCGCAGGTGGGCTTCGACGCGGGCAACCGCACGGACTTCGTGTCCCTGCCGATGTCCCGCACCATGGCCATTCTCGACGTGTGCCGGATGTCCAACGTGCCGGGCGGGGCGCCGGGCCTCTGGCGCTTCCAGATCCGCGGCGGCGGCGTGGCCGGCGGCTGCATGGGGGCGGGGATGCCCTGCACCATGCCCGCGCCGCTCCAGGGCGTGTGCGCCCAGGGCGTGACGCAGTGCTTCGGCATGGGCGTGCGCTGCGTGCAGGTGAACTTCCCCCGCACCCGGCGCTGCAACGGCTTTGACAACGACTGCGACGGCATGGTGGACGAGGGCAACGAGCTCTGCCCCGAGCGCCAGGTGTGCGACCGCGGCGCCTGCGTGGACCGCTGCGAGCCCGAGCTCGGGTGCCTCCCGGGCCGCACCTGCACCATGCGCGGGACCTGCATCGAGACGGCCTGCCTGGACGTGATGTGCCCCGTGGGGCAGCGCTGCGTGGGCGGCACCTGCGTGGAGCCCTGCTCCGGGGTGGTGTGCCCCCACGGGCAGCTCTGCCGCGCCGGGCGCTGCGTGGAGCCCTGCGCCGGGGTCATGTGCAACCCCCGGGAGGTGTGCGTCAACGGGCTGTGCGTGCCGGCATGCCAGTGCAGGCCCTGCACCATGGGCCTCCAGTGCCAGCCTGACGGCTACTGCGTCCAGGATGACTGCGTGGGCGTCACCTGCCCCACCGGCGCCTACTGCGACCGTGGGATGTGCCGGGACGCCTGCGAGACCGGCCCGGACACGCGCCTGTGTCCCTCCGGCGAGCGCTGTGAAGAGGGCCAGTGCGTAGCCTCCCGGGAGATGCCCCGGCCCGACGGCGGCGTGGGCGACGGCGGCCGCCCGGGCGACGGCGGCCGCCCTGCGGACACGGGCGTGCCCCCGCGGCAGGACTCGGGCACCGCGGCCGACGGCGGCGCGGCGGACGGCGGCGGCGGCGGCACCTTCGGCCCGCGGGGTCGCGGGGGCTGCGTCTGCGACGCGCCGGGCGCCACGGGCAGCGCCGGGACGCGCGCCCTGGCCACCCTCGGCGGGGTGCTCCTGGGCCTTGGGCTCGTCGGCCGTCGGCGGGCGCGGAGCGCGAAGAACGGTGCTACCTTCCGGGCACCATGACGCGCGCTTACTTCTCGGTTCGGTCCCGGGCGCTGGCGGCGCTCGGGGCGCTGGCGACGGCGGCCTCGTGCGGAGGCAACAGCCCGGGGATCAGCAACCCCGGCACGGACAGCGGCACCGTCTTGCCCGACGGGAGGGTGATCCCTCCGCCTCCGCCGCCTCCTGGTGATGGCGGCACCACCACCGTCACCGGCCGGTGGATGGCCGTGCCCACGGGCACCAACGCGGACCTCTACGGGGTCTATGGCACCTCCGCCACGGAGCTCCTGGCGGTGGGGGCCTTTGTCACCCGGAGGTACAACGGCAGCGCCTGGAGCGAGGGTCCGTCGCCCTCGGCGGGCGAGACCCGGGTGACGCTCCGGGCGATCCACGGCGCCGACGGGACCGCCGTGGCCGTGGGGAACACGGAGCCCACCGCGGGGAGCGCCAAGACGGGCGTCCCGGTGTTCCTCCGGGCCATGGGCATGGGGCTCTCGCCGGTGATGCACAACGCCGCCGGGGTGCAGCTCCACGGGATCTATTTCCGCTCGGCCATGGAGGGTTGGGCCGTCGGGGAGAACGGCGCGTTCCAGTGGAACGGCATGCGCTGGACCAGCACGGCGATGATGGGCCTTCGGGGGTCCTCGCCCACGCCGGACCTGTACGCCGTGTGGGCCTCGGGGCCCAACGACGTGCGCGCCGTGGGCAACTCGGTCTACCGCTGGGACGGCACCACGTGGACCGCCGAGCCGCAGCCCGGGTCGGATTTCTATTTCGGCATCTGGGGCTCTGGCCCGAGCGACGTCTGGATCGTCGGCTCCGGCGTCGCCCGGCGCTGGAACGGCACCGAGTGGCGGGACGTGCGCACCGGCGCCCAGGGGCGGCTCCTCGCCATCTGGGGCGCCGCCGCCAATGACGTCTGGGCCGTGGGCGAGATGGGCACCATCGTGCACTTCGACGGCGCCCGCTGGACCGCCATCCCCAGCGGCACCACGCAGAACCTGCGCGCCCTCTGGGGCCGCTCCGCCAGCGACATCTGGGCCGTCGGCGAGATGGGCGCCTGCGTGCGCTACACCCGCTGACGCAGCACCACCACCGTTACCGTCGCCCCCAGGGGGGCGCCACGCCACCTCCCGCAGAGGCCCCTGGCTCCTCGCCCTCCCCCTGCGGGGTCGATGCCGCAGGCCCCGGAGGCCCCTCCCCCGTGCGCACGGCAACGCCCGCAGCCCAGGCCTGGGTCGCGCCTACATTCACCTCCACCCGCACCACGGCGTCGGCCCCGAGGGCCTGGGCCTCTTCGGTGAGGCCCTCGTAGAGGTGCTCCAGGTCCGCGTGGGTGCCCACGCCCTGGGCCTGCACCAGGCCCAGCTCCGTAAAGCGCGCCGGGAGCGCGTCCCCCATGCGATAGATGACCACCCCACCGGAGCGGGCCGGCCTCGGGGTGTTGGTCGGAACGCGCCAGCCCTGGGTGGCTCCGCAGCCCAGGAGCGCGACGGAGAGCGCCAGGAGCGACCACGTCTTCACGGCCCGGCCTCGACGCGGAAGGCCCGTCCCTCGATGCGGGTGGTGGCGAACTCCTCGCTACGCCACGAGGTGGTCGTGCACGGGGTGTACACCCGGTAGCCGCAGTTGTAGGTGCTGGTCACGGGCACCATGCGCCACTCCAGCCGCGTCTGGATGTGATCGATCCGGGCGTAGTTTCCGCCCATGCCCCCGGCGCGGCGGAGGAGCTCCGGCATCAGGGCCTCGATGTTCCCGTTGGGGGGAATGCCGGAGACCTCGACCTCGCCCAGGAGCTCACCGCCCGGCGGGTCCCGGGTGCCGCTCACGACCAGCGGCCCGCGGTGCGGTGCGTACCGCTGGGGGCCCGCGCGCCGCACCCGCGAGCGCACGTCCGCGCATCCCACGACGGCCGCCAGTCCCACGAGGAGCCACACCCGACGCATCCCCGTCGGGGTACGAGCCCGCCCGGGGCGTGTCAAGCCGACCGGGGTGCAGCAGGCGCCCGTTGTCTGCCCCGGCGCTGGAACGATGGGGCACCCACCTCACCGGAGGCCCTCCACGCGGCGAGGGACGAGGCGGTCCGTGGTGGTGCCATCACCGAGCTGTCCGTGGTCGTTCTGGCCCCAGCAGTACACCTCCTGGTCCGTCGTCACGACGCAGTCATGGTTGCGGCCCACCGTCAGGGAGCGTGCGGGTGGAAGGTTCATCACGCGCGTAGGACGCAGGATCGCCCGCCCCGGCTCCTCCCGAACGCGCCCCTCGTTGGACCAGCCCCAGCACCAGACCGTGTCGTCCTCCAGGAGCGCGCAGTTGTGACACAGCCCCGTGCGAACATGGCGGACCCGCTCCAGCCCGGCGACCGGCACGGGTGTCGCCCGGATCTCCGTGGTGCCATCGCCAACATCGCCGAAGTCGTTGTCGCCCCAGCACCAGACATGGCGGTCCTCAGTGAGTACGCAGGTGGAACAGTTACTTGGGGCGACCTCCAAGACCAGAGGAACTCCTGCGAGCCGCGTTGGATTGTAGATGACCATTGCCTCGGGACTTCCTAGAGTCCTGCCGCCCACCTCTCCCCATCTCCACACCTCGCCACGCTCCAGGACGATCCAGACCCCAAGAAGACTTGAGGCTGCGTGTGTGACATTACGGAACTGATCCAGGCGTTGCGGTGTGGGGCCTCGCAAACGCAGACCCGAGGATCCCCAGAGGTAGACAGTGGAGTCCTGGCCCAGCGCGAGGCTTCCGTTGTAGGTAGTTGACATCGCGCGTGGTGGCGAAGCAAGGAGAGTGCGTGTCGGTCGCTGTCGGTCAATCGTCGTCCCATCACCAAGAGCTCGCCACCGGTTTACACCCCAACAGTAGCTCGCTCCGGTCATGGTCCAGGCGCAGGTTGTCTGGATCCCTGCCGCCAATCCTGCCGCCAACAGGCCCTCCACCCAGGCCGGACGGGATCGGCTTCTGGTATCGCCGGTACCGAGTTGTCCAGCGTCGTTCAATCCCCAACAAGCAACGACCCCATCGCTCAGACGTGCGCATGTATGCTCCTCACCCGCAACGACCTCGACTGGCACGCGTGGCGTCGGGAGGTTGTTGTCTGTAGGCCGAGGTTCGCCGATGGTATCCGAACCACCATCCATCCGCGAGAATGACTGTTCGAGACTCGCCGAACACCCTGCGAGGGCTCCGAACCACGCCAGCTTCCACGAGGGAGAGCGCGCCATGGCTCAAATCGGCCCGCAGGGTTCTCGGGTGATGAAGGGATCCGCGAAGCAGCCCGCACAGCAGATCCCAGAGCGAAGCAACTCGTCGCGCAGCCGCTGGAAGTCGCGAAGGTGACCTCGGACCAGATCGTTCTCGTGAGCCGCCAGGGCGTTGAAGATGGCCCACAGGACGGCCGCAAAGAACGCGATCAGCAGGAGGACGCCAGACGGTGTCGGCGGAGGAGTAACGCCCGGCAAGGGAGGTGGTCTCACCGGTCTCCCGCCGCGATCGTCGCGCTCACCGATTGCCAAGGCAGCGCCAAAGCTAGCGGCGATGCCTGCGATGATCAAGAAGATGAGTGCCACGAGCGCCAACAGGTCTCTCGCCCTGCATCGCGCCAGCAGCCCTTCGCGCGCTCTGGCCAGAGGCGAAGCGGAGTTGGTCGCGGCCGTACACTCCGCGGTGCATCCTCCGCCGACGGAAGGGGGCGGGCAGCGAAGCCCAGGGCCCACGAGGGGACCCGGTTGGAGCGGGACTTCACGCTCCTCGGTCGTCGTCGTTCGCACGCCGCAGGGCTCCGTATCGAGCGTGACAGCGACTCGAAGCAGGAGATCCGGAAGGAGATCTGCGCTGATGGACTCGGTGCGCTCAACCGTCACGAGGCACGGTGAAGGCCGTCGCACCATGACGTTGACCGACCTGGTGTTGGTTGCGGCGGTGGCGACGATGCGATCCGGCGGTCCAGGCGTGGTCTCCGCGTGGATGGTGACAAGGAGCCGGGCGGGATCCGAGGGATCCGCGATGCTCCTTGCGGTGACGAGTCCTAGAGGCATGGGTGCACCTCGGGGTGTGCGGCCGTCGGGCCGTCTAGCGCATCCGCCCGAGGGAGGACCGGAGGGTGAAGAGCATCGTGCGGAGGTTCCCGCTCGGATCGATCGCCGGGTCACCGCCCACCACGCGCTCGGCATGCTCGATCGCGGTGCCCAGGAGGTTGACCAGGTGAGCGGGATCGATCGCCCCACCCGCGCCTCCCCCGTGCTGGAGCTTCGCCTCACAGCCGCACCCCGAGGTGGGGCTCCCGGGGGACCCCGCCGCGCTCGCCGCCACGCCCGCGAGCTGCTTGAGGATGCCGCTCAGGTCCGCTGGCCCCGGCGCGCCTGGCAGTCCACCTGGGAGCATCTCGTAGGGCTTCATCGAGGACCCCCGTCAGCCCCGGCCACAGACCACGAGGCGCACCGTGGCGATGGCCTTGTCGGAGACCACCTTGAAGCGCCCGAAGGCCCCCAGGTCCGCCAGCGACGAGATCGTCTCGAAGGACGACTTGGGCGTGTCGGAGGTGTTGACCGCCACGAGGGTCTTGGAGAAGGTCGAGTCCTTCCAGTCCTGCTCCTCGCCCGTGTTCGAGGTCTGGTAGGTCACCGTGACGGTGGTGGTCGCCTGCGTGACCGCGTCCAGACAG
>JACRDB010000070.1 GCA_016218725.1 Deltaproteobacteria bacterium | reverse complement strand
TCTCGCCGAAGCACAGGGCGTTATCCGTGGCGGATGCGTTGACGCTCACCGGTCCGCCGGAGCACGCGCCGCCGCCGCCGCCGCCGCCACCACCACCACCGCCACCGCCGCCGCCGCGGGGCTGGCGCTCCTGCGCCTCATTGACCACCAGGGTCCGACCGTCCAGCTCGGTGCCGTGGAGCGCCTCGATGGCCGAGCGGGCCTGGGCCTCCGTGCCGAGCTCCACGAAGGCGAAGCCGCGGGGGCGGCCCGTCTCGCGGTCGGTCATGACCTGGACCCGGACGATGTCCGATGCCGCCGTCGAGAAGTGCGCGCGGAGCTGGTCCTCGGTGGTGCGGAAGGAGAGATTGCCGACGTAGAGCCTCGTACCCATGGGTTCCTACCTTAGCCGTGCGTGGGCGCCACCCACGCGATGCCCTTGATGGGCGGTTGTTGATCAGCGCTATGCGCGCCGTGGCGCCTCGTGTCGGAGCAGCCTTCCCGTGAGCAAAGGAGAAACCTTACCTGAGGAGAAACGGACCCGGACGGCGAGACGCGGCCACCATAGCACCATCCCAGCCAGCGTCAACAGCCCGAAATCCCCTACCGCGCCGCGGGGTACCGCCAGAGCATGTCGTTGATCGCAATCCCCGACCGGTTCAAGACCAGCCGCTGCCAGGTGTCCTGCCCCGCCCCGTCGTTGGTTCCAAGCTGCGCATGGTCCGCTTGATAGCGGTCATGCAAATAGTTGGCCAGCTCCCCGGAGCGCAGGGTTCCATCGTGATTTCCGTCACCCTCGCGCTCGACGGCGCGGCGCAGGTAGTACGAGAGGTACCCTCCGGCCTGGTAGCGCTGGGCCACCTGGGAGAGCACGTCCTCCTCGGAGGAGTACATCCCGTAGCGGTTGGGGGCCGAGGCGAAGGCCCGCTCGAAGCCCCCGGAGAAGCACGAGTCCAGGGCGAGCATGTGCACGTCGGCGCGGACGCCGTCGAAGAGCCGGGTGACCTCGTGGGAGCTGAGCTCTCCGTCCCGCAGGACGATGGTCTCGACGAAGCCATCGGGGTCCTGCTGGCGGTCCTGGGAGGCCCTGCGGTTGCCGTGCCCCGAGTGGAAGAACATGAACACGTCCTGGGGCCCCACGCGCCCTGCCATCTGCTGGAAGGCCTGGCGCACCGCCGTGGTGGTGGCCTGGGCGTCGGTGAGCACGGTGAAATTGCTCGCGGTCCCGAGGTGGGCGTTCACGTACGCCTGGGCGAGCTGCCGGGCGTCGTCCGCGCAGCCGTAGAGGCTCCCGCGGGAGCCGTAGTCCGTGATGCCGACAAAGACCCCGTAGGTCACCCCCTGGCCCTGGCGCCCGGCGAACTGCGCCACCTGGCCGCCGGGGCCCACCACGGGCCTCCCGGAGAGCGTGGTGGTCAGCGTGAAGGGCCCCGTGGCCCCCTCGCGGTAGCTGGACACCTCCACCCGGTACTCCCCCGCCTGTGGGAGCGTCACGTCCACGGTGCTGTTGGTGTCCGCGGAGCTGGTGTCGTCGTTGGCCCAGCGGTGGCCGTCGGGCCCCACCAGCGCCAGCGTGGGGTCAAAGGCGCTGGACTCCAGGCGCAGCCGCACCATGTCCCCGGCCCCGCCCCGCAGGCGGTAGACCCGCACGTAGCGCCCCCCCGACGAGGGATCCCCGGGCGAGAGGTACTCGTTCACCGGCGCCCCCGCGGCCAGGAGCCCGCCGTTGCCCACCTGCGCGCCGGGCGCCGCCCCCGCCCCGGGGCCCGCCACCGTGGTGAGCCCCGCCCCGGGCTCCCCCGCGGCCACGTCCATGCGGTAGTGCCCCGTGGCGCCCGCCTCGTAGGAGGTGGCCACCAGGCGGTAGGCACCATCCAGCGGCGCCGTGAACTCCACCCGCGAGTTCAGGTTGTCCGGCGAGACGTCGTCGTTCTCGAAGGGCGCCCCGGTGGGAGGCTCCACCCGGAGCACCGTGTCAAAGCTGGCCTGGAGCGCCACGGTCACGCGCTGGCCCCGCCGGAGCGTCACCTGCTGCACGCCCTGGAAGCGCCCGTCGGGCCCCGGGGTGTCGCCGAGGTCCCCCTCGAAGCTCCGCTGGAACGCCGCGGCCCCGCCCCCAGGCGCCTGCGTGGGCGCTCCGGGCTGCACCCCCGGCTGCGCCGTCGGCTGCGAGGGCACCCCCGGCTGCGAAGGCACCCCGGGCCCCGGGATGGGGGTCATGGTGACAGGCGGAGGTACCCCCGGCTGCATTCCTGGCTGCATACCCGGCTGCATACCGGGCTGCATTCCCGGTGGCATCCCGGGCTGTCCAGGGACGCCGGGCGCAGGGATGGGGGTCATGGTGACGGGCGGAGGCACCCCCGGCTGCATTCCCGGCTGCATACCGGGTTGCATACCGGGCTGCATACCCGGCTGTCCGGGCGAGGGGAGGGGGGTGATGGTGACGCCGGTGCCGGCGCCCGGTGGGGCCGTGGGGATCACGGTGCCGGCGGGGTAGGGGTTCTGGGGCTGCCCGGTGGGGTACCACTCGGCGCGGACCTGGAAGCGGGCGTCGTCGTCGTAGGGCTTGTCCCGCGGGGGCTTGTGGCGGCCCTCCTGGAGGCTGGTGGTGAGCCGGGTCAGGGCGTTGTCCACGGGCGCCGGGCGCGGGGCCTGGAGGCCGTTGGGGCCGGGCGTTACGGCGCCCTGGCGGTTGTTGCGCGCGCCCGAGCGCTCGCTCCGGGTGCAGGCACACAGCGCGATCAGTCCGAGGGTGTACCGGGTGGCTCTACGCATGCTCGACGCTCCAGCGCGGGATCGTACCGGATCCCTCGTCCCGCGCCTGCACCGTACGTCACGACCCCGGGGGGATGTTCCTGGTCACCCCTCGGCGGGGTTCGAGAGCTGCCCGAGCCAGTCTCGGAGCTCGCCCGTGAGCACCCTCGGGGCCCGGCGCAGGGCCTCCACGGAGCGCGACCCGGTGAGGAGCAGGAGCGCCCGAAGCTCCTGCTCCACGCCGTCGAGGTAGCGCTCGGCCTCGTCGCGCCCGCCCGCGCGGAAGGCCTTGAGGAGCGGCCTGGCGATGCCCCCGGCGTGGGCCCCGAGGCTGAGGGCGCGGGCCACGTCGAGCCCGGTGCCCACGCCCCCGGTGGCGAAGACGGTCTCGAAGCCCTCCCGGGCCGCGAGGTGCACGGCCACGGCGGTGGGCACGCCCCAGTCCCAGAGGGCCTCGCCGAGCCGCCGGGCGCCGCCCTCGGCCCGGAGGGTCTCCACCCCCACCCAGGAGGTGCCCCCGGCGCCGGAGACGTCCAGGTGGCGCACGCCCGCGGCGCGCAGGGCCCGGGCGGTCCTCGGGCCGATGCCGTTGCCGGTCTCCTTGGCCACCACGGGCAGGCCGAGCTCGCCCACGACCCGGCGGAAGAGCTCCGCGCCACCGCGGAAGTCCCGGTCGCCTCCGGGCTGCACGAGCTCCATGGCGGGGTTCAGGTGCACGCACAGGGCGTCCGCGCCGATGCCCCCGGCCAGGGCCCGGAGGGCCTCCGTGGACAGCTCCCGGGCCTGCACCATGCCCACGTTCCCGAGGAGCAGGCACGTCGGGGCCAGGTCCCTCACGGCGTACGTCCAGGACGTCTCCTGCGCGCGGTGCATGGCCCGCTGGCTCCCGACCCCGAAGGCGTAGCCCCGGGCCTCGGCCAGGGAGGCCAGCGCGCGGTTGACCTCCGCGGCCTCCGCGGTCCCGCCCGTCATGGCGGCGATGAGTATCGGCGCCCGCAGGCGCTTGCCCAGCACCGTGACCGAGAGGTCCACGTCGTCCAGGTGGAGCTCCGGGAGCGCGTCGTGGACGAGCTTTACGCACTCCAGGAGCGTGGTGGTGCCTCGGAAGCCCACGTCCCCCGTGGCACAGAGCTCCAGGTGGTCTCTCTTGCGCTGGCCGATGTCCGCCATGGGCTTCGGTAGACCCCATTCCACCCACGGGTGTCAATCACCGGGTATAACCCCGCGCCCATGATGCATCTCCCATGGTGGTTCCCTGGCGAGGGGCCCCTGAGGCTCCTCCAGCGTGGGTGGCTCGGGCTCCCGCCGCTCCTGCGGGGGGTGCTCTGGTCCGCCGGAGAGGTCTGCCTGACGCTGGTCCTGGCCACCGTGGTCCTGCGCGGGATCCCCACGCTGGAGCGGGCCATGGTGCGCCTCTCGGGCCGCCACGGGGCCCCCCGCGGCGACGCCCTCTCCACGGCCCTGGACCAGCAGCGCCGGGTCGAGACCCTGGTGCGGGTCACCGTCAGCGTGGCCCGCACCGCCATCCAGGCAATGGCCCTGGTCGCATGCCTGGCCGCCGTGGGCGTGAACGTCGGGCCCCTCCTGGCCGGGGCGGGCATCCTGGGCGTGGCCCTCGGCGTCGGCGCCCACGCCGCCGTGAGGGACTTCATCGCCGGGTTCTTCATCCTCCTCGAGAACCACTACGACGTGGGGGACACGGTCACCATCGGCGCCCTCACCGGCGTCGTGGAGCAGATGTCCCTCCGGGTGACCGTGCTGCGGGACGCCTCCGGCGCGCAGCACTTCCTGCACAACGGCTCCGTCGGCAACGTCACCAACCGCTCCTGCGGGTGGCTGCGCACCACCCTGGACGTCGCCGCGCCCGTAGGGGCCCCCACGGGCGCCGTGCGCACGCTCCTTGAAGCGGTCGCCCGGGACGCCTCCCGAGACCCCACCCTGGAGGGCCTGCTCCAGCGCGAGGTGAGCCTCGAAGGGCCCGTGGAGGTCACGGGCACCGCGGTCACCTGGCGCCTCCACGCCCGCTGCCGCACGGCCCCGGACCCCGGTGACCAGGAGCAGCGCGTCGCCCTCGCCCGCGCGGCGCTCCTGGCCGCCCTCCAGCGCCACCTCGTGAAGGACCCCGGGGCCGCGGCCCTGCAATGGAACGAGGCCCTCGGGCTGCCCACGGCCCCCGCCGTCGCAGGCGCCGACAAGCCCGCGGGTGCCCCGACGGACGCCCCGACGGACGCCCCCCGGGGAGCGCCTCCCCCGGACCGTGCCGCACACTGACCGGGGCGTGCGCCCGGGCCTCGCCCTCGCCCTCGCCGCGGGGGCGCTCCTGCGTGTCCCGGGCCTCCGTCGCGAGAGCTTCTGGCTCGATGAGCTCTCCGCCGTGCGCGTCGCGACCATGGACCTCCACGGGCTCTTTACGCACCTCCAGACCTGGGACGTGCACCCCCCGTTGTATTTCCTCCTCCTCAAGGCCTGGACCGCCCTGGCTGGCGCGGGTGAGCGCGGCGCCCGCAGCCTGTCCGTGCTCCTGGGCCTCGGCGCCCTGGCCGCCACCGCCTGGCTCGCCGGGCTCCTGGGTGGCGCGCGCGCTGCCCTGGGAGGCGCCCTCCTGGCCGCCACGTCCCCCTTCCTGGTGTACTACTCCCGGGAGGCCCGAGGTTACGCGCTCCTGCACCTCCTCACGGCCCTCTCCCTCGGGGGCCTCCTCCAGGCGCTCCGGGAGCCGTCCCACAAACACCTCGGGCGCTACGGCATCACCGCCCTGGGGCTCCTCTACGCCCACGCCTTCGGGGCCCTCACGGTGCTCGCCCAGGCCCTGGCCGTGGCGCTCTCCCTCCGCCACGAGGACAAGCACCGAGGCCGCTGGACGCTCACCTACGGGTGGGTGGGTGTAGGTTTCCTCCCGTGGTTGCCCACCGCCCTGAGACAAGCGGGCAGGGTGCAGGAGGGCTTCTGGATCGCGCCCCCGGACCCTCTGGG
The DNA here is from genome assembly GCA_016218725.1 of Deltaproteobacteria bacterium. Classification (GTDB taxonomy): domain Bacteria; phylum Myxococcota_A; class Polyangia; order Polyangiales; genus JACRDB01. The sequence goes on along the minus strand of JACRDB010000070.1, from coordinate 21,926 downwards.
GTGGCTCCTCGGGTGGGCGCGGGAGGGGCCCCTCTCGGTGCTGTATGTCCTTGGCCTGGTGGTGTTTACGGCGTCGGGGTGGCGCGGCCTCGGGGGGCTCCCCCGGGAGCGCCGGGCGCTCGGCGGGGCGGCGCTCCTGCCGGTGGCGCTGGCGCTGGGGGCGTCCTGGGTGGGGAGGCCGATCTTCCTCGGGAAATACGCCATCGGGAGCCTGGCGGTGCTGCACGTCGTGGCGGCGGTGGGCCTCGCGGGGCGCGGCGCCCGAGGGGTCCTCGTGGGGCTGCTCCTCGGCCTCGGGGCGGCGGAGAGCGTGAGGGACGCGCACCTCACGCGGCACCGGGCGGACTGGCGGGCGCTGGCGCGCTTCGCGGCGGAGGTGAGCGCCCGGGGCGAGGGGCCGGTGGTGCTCTCAGCGCCGTACCCCTCGCACCTGGCGGTGTACCTCCCGCGGGGGGTGAGCGTGCCGAGGCTCGCGCCCGAGGAGGTCCCGGCGCTCGTCGCTCGCGCGCCGGGCGGGGCCTGGGTGCTGGACGTCCACCCGGCCACGACGCCACCGGCGCTGGAGGGGGCCCTGCGGTGCTGCTTCCGACCCACGGGCGTGCGGCGCTGGCACCGCGCCCGGGCCACGCACTGGGAGCGCCTCGCGCGGCCCTTGTGAGCGTGGCGCGATCGTGCTGCGATCGCGCCATGAGAAGAACACTGGCGCTGGTGGTGACGCTGCTCGCGGCCCTGGTGACCCCTCGGGTCCAGGCCCAGACGCTGCTCTACAGTGAAGACTGGGAGAGCGGCACGGACCGCTGGAGGGCCGTGGGCTCCGACCCCATCGTGGTGCGGTCGGACATGGACGTGTGCTCCTCGCGCTATGTGCGGGAGACCATCTTGACGGGCGGCGGGAGGATCATCGCCAGGACGCCCACGGCGGTGCGCTCGGGGACGCGGTACTGCCTCGGGGCCTGGGTCCGGGGGAGCGCCGGGACGCAGCCCTTCATGGGCTTCTACCTGGCGGACGCCGCGGGGACCACCAGCGGGACGCACTACTGGTTCATCGGCCACATGGGCTACGGGGTGGGCTTCCCCGGGGGGCCCTCGGTGGTGTCGCCGGTGACCGCCGACGGGGTCTGGCGCTGGATCACCGCGGAGTTCACCATGACCGATGGGATCTCCCACATCGTCCCGATGCTGGAGCTCTTCTCCGCCGGGAGCGCCGGGAGCGCGGATTTCGACAACGTGTCCATCTACGAGGGCGGCTGCCCCACGGCGCCGCCGGGCGGGCCCCACGCGGCGTGCGCGGGCGGGACGCCCGTGTGCACCGCCGCCGGCGCCTGCGTGCAGTGCGCGGCCAGCAGCGACTGCGCGGGGGCCACGCCGGTGTGCGACGCCGCGGGGGGCGTGTGCGTGGGGTGCCTCGCGGACGCCCAGTGCCGCGCGCCCACGGCGCGGTGCCTGCCGTCCCGACGGCAGTGCGTGGGGTGCCTCACCCACGCCGACTGCGGCGGCGCCACGCCGCGCTGCGACGCGGCCACCAACCGCTGCGCCGGGTGCACCACCGCCGAGGGCTGCGGCGGCGCCGCGCCCCTGTGCCTCCCGTCGGGCGCCTGCGGGGTGTGCACCGCCGCGGACCGCTCGCGCTGCGTGGGTGCTACCCCCGTGTGCGACACCGCCGCGGGCGCCTGCGTGCGCTGCCGCGCGGACAGCGACTGCGGCGGGGCCACCTCGGGGCGCGTGTGCGACGCGGCCACCGGCGCCTGCGCCGCGGGCTGCGTGCGGGCCCCGGGCCGCAACGGCTGCCCCGACGGGACCTTCTGCACCAGCGAGGACACCGCCCGGGTCGGGGCCTGCACCACCGGCTGCGGGCTCGACGCCGACTGCATGCGCGCCATGCCCGAGCGCCCCCGGTGCCTCGGCGGCGACGGCGGGATGAACACCTGCGTCGGCTGCCGCAGCGACGCAGACTGCGGCGGGCGCATGGACGGCCGCGTCCTCTGCGACCCCGCCCGGCAGGCATGCGTCGCATGCACCGAGGCCACGCGCGGTGCGCGCTGCACCGCCGAGGGCCCCGGCGCCGCGTGCCTCATGACCGGCGACTGCGGCTGCGCCGTGGACTCCGACTGCGGCGGGGCGCGCTCCGGGCGGGTGTGCGTCGCGGCGATGCAGCGCTGCGCGCCGGGGTGCCGGTCCTCGGGTGGCAACGGCTGCCCGGAAGGAATGCGCTGCGCGGTCCCCGCGGGCGCCCCGCAGGGCGCCTGCGAGCCCGAGCCCGTGGACGCCGGCTCCGACGCCGCCGTGGACACCGCCGCCGACAGCACCCCCGCGGACACGGCCCCCGCGGCGGACAGCGCCGCGGACGCCAGTGCCATGGACGTGCCCCAGGACCTGGTCGCGGACACGCGCCCCGACCAGGCACCACCCCCGGACCCGACCACCTCGCCCGACACGACCCTACCTGACACCACAGCGCCCGACACCCGCGCGCCGACGGACACCGCCCCGGTGGACACCGGCGCCCCCACGACCGGCGGCGACACGGGCGGGTGTGGCTGCCGAGCGCCCGGGAGGAACCCCGGGGCCCTGGCCTGGGCCCTGGCCCTGGCGGCGCTGGCGCTCGCGCGCAGGCGGCGCTCACCGCGGCGCGGGTAGGGACCCTTCGAGGAAGGCCTGGAGGTTGTCCCGGGCGGCGTCTTGATGGTCGCCCGGGACCCTCACCAGGGCCACCGGCCGCGAGGCCTCCCAGGGCTCCAGGCGGTTCGCCGCGCGGCGGACGTACACCGCCCGAGGGCCCCCGGCGCGCGTCAGGGCCCCGCGGAATTTTCGTGCGAGGCTCAGGGACGTGCCCTCGGTGCCGCCCTCGCGAAACACGCTGAGCACCCTCCGGGGAAGCGCGCTCCGAGGGTCGAGCCGCGAGGGCTCCGAGAGGAGCCACCGGCCCACGACCTCGTCGCCCAGGTAGAGCGAGTCGAAGAAGGCCACCTGGTCCACGGGCACTCCTCCGCGCGAGAGACACGCCTGGAGCGGCACATAGCCCGCCGAGTGGGACGCCAGGAGCACCCGCCCGAGGCCCTCCACGGAGCGCTCGCCCAGGGTCGGCCGGAGCGCCAGGAGCACCTCCGCGAGGAGGCGTCGAAGGCCCCCGTCCTCGCCCAGGGCGCCCGGCGCGCTGGAGGTGTTCTCCATGCCGAACTGAGGGACCACCAGGAGCACCCTGCGGTGGCTGCGCCGCACCCCGGAAATGAGCCCGAGGGCCCCTCGGCGGTGGCCCCCCGGGCGGCATGCGACGGGCCGGTCCGAGGCCACGGCCTCGGCGCAGCCGTGCCAACCGTGGAAGAACACCAGCACGTCCAGGGGCTCCTCGGGGCGGAGGCCCGCGGGGACGTACACCAGCGCGCCGGGCCAGGGAGTCCCCGGGAAGGGCGCAGCGCGGAGGGAGAGCCGGGCGGTGAGCGCCTCTGTGGGGCCTCGCGGCGCAGCGAGGGGCCCGGGCGGCGGCGCGCGGCGCGCGGCGGGCGTCCACCGCGGCGCCGAGGGCTCCGCGGTGGGGGGCAGCGAGCGCCCCGCGGTGAGGCCCACGAAGCCCAGCGCCACCACCGCGCGCGTCCACCCCTGAGTGCGAAGGAGCGCCGAGGGCGCCATGGAGGGAGCGTTGCATGCCGCGGGGGCCCCGTCGAAAACACCGCAGGGCCCACCGGGCGAGGCTGTGGTAAACTCCGGGGACCGTGACGGGCGCAACGGAAGTCGTGCTTCGAGGGCGGCGGGTGACCACGGAGGCCAGCGCTCCACCCGCGCCCCGGGCGCTGCACCTGCGGGGTGGGAAAATCCACCAGGTGCTGCCCTACGAAACCACGGTGGAGGGCGTCCCCACGGAGGACGTGGGCGCGGGGCTGCTCATGCCCGCGCTGGTGGACTCGCACGTGCACATCAATGAGCCCGGTCGGACCCTGTGGGAGGGCTTCGCCACGGCCACCCGGGCCGCCGCCGCGGGGGGCGTGGGCACCGTGGTGGACATGCCGCTCAACAGCATCCCTCCCACCACCACGGTGGAGAACCTCCAGGCCAAGGTCCGCGCCGCCGACGGGAACCTCTGGGTGGACGTGGGCCTCTGGGGCGGGGCCATCCCCGGGAATGCCCTGGAGCTCCGGCGCATGCTCGACGCCGGCGCGCTCGGGTTCAAGTGCTTCATGGTGCCCTCCGGGGTGGACGAGTTCCCGCACGTCGAGCCTCCGGACCTGGAGCGCGCCCTCGGGGCCCTCGCGGAGACGGGGGCGCCGCTCCTGGTCCACGCGGAGCTCCAGGGGCCCCTGGACGCGGCGTTGAAGGCCCTCGGGGCCGCCCCCGACCCGCGGCGCTACGAGACGTACCTGCGCTCCCGGCCCACGGAGGCCGAGGACCAGGCCGTCGCGCTCCTCCTCGGGCTGTGCCGCCGGACCCGGGCGCGCGTCCATGTGGTGCACCTGGCGTCGTCTGGAGCCCTCGGGCTCCTGGCCCGGGCCCGGGACGAGGGCCTGCCCTTCACCGCGGAGACCACCCCCCACTACCTCTCGCTCTCGGCGGAGACGGTCCCCGACGGGGACACGGCGTACAAGTGCGCCCCTCCCATCCGAGAGGAGCGCCACCGGGAGCGGCTCTGGGAGGCCCTCGGGAGCGGGCTCCTCGGGCAGGTGGTGACGGACCACTCGCCGTGTACACCCGAGCTCAAGCTCCCGGAGCGCGGTGACTTCCTCGCGGCCTGGGGCGGGATCGCCTCGCTGCAGTTCGGCCTCCCGGTGGTCTGGACCGAGGCCCGCGCCCGTGGCCACGACCCGAGCGCCCTCCTGCGCTGGATGGCCGAGGCCCCGGCGGCGCTCGCCACGCTCGCGCACCGCAAGGGGAGGCTCCTCCCGGGCTACGACGCGGACCTGGTGCTCTGGGACCCGGAGGCGCGCTTCACCCTCACACCGGACCTCATCGAGCACCGCCACAAGGTGACGCCGTACCTCGGCAGGAGCCTCTACGGGGTGGTGCACAAGACCTGGGTGGGCGGTCGCTGCGTCTACACCCGGAGCGGGGGGCCTCGCTTCGCGCCGGTCCCCACGGGGCGCTGGCTCGCCCGGGGGGCGTCGTGAGCGGGGTGACCACCCACGTGCTGGACACCGCCCGGGGACGCCCCGCGGAGGGCGTCCCGATCCGCCTGGAGCGCCGCGGGGACGACGGGGCCTTCGCGCTGCTGGGGCAGGGGCGGACGGACGCCGACGGGAGGCTCCGGACCCTCACCCCGGCGGGGCTCCCCGGGGCCGGGGTGTACCGCCTGGTGTTCGACACCGGGGTGTATTTTCAAGCCCTCGGGACCGCCGGGTTCTACCCCGAGGTGAGCGTGCTCTTCGAGGTCCGGGACCCGTCCCAGCACCACCACGTGCCGCTGCTCCTGAACCCCTTCGGGTACAGCACCTACCGGGGGAGCTGAGGGCGCCGTGACCTCCGAGCACCGAGCACCCGGGAGCGCCCTCGGCGAGTATGTCCTGGAGGAGCTCCTCGGCGAGGGCACCACCGGCGTGGTGTACCGCGCCCGCCACGCGCGCTCGGGGAGCGTCGGCGCCCTCAACGTGCTCCACGCCGCGTCCATGGACGACGCGGAGTTCCTGGTGCGCCTGGAGAACCGCGCGAGCTTCCTGGCCGCCAACCGCCACCCGGTGCTGGTGCCCGTGAGCCCACCAAGGAACAACGGCGGCGTGCTCTGCGTCGCCGCGCCGTACCTCGAAGGCGAGTCCCTGGAGGCCCTGGTGCTGCGCGAGGGACCCCTCCAGGTGGAGCCCCTGCTCACGCTCCTGCGCCCCATCGGGGACGCCGTGGCGCACCTGCATGGGCAAGGGCGCCTGCACCGGGCGCTGGTGCCGTCGCACGTCCTGAAGACCCGCTCGCCGCAGGGGACCCTCGCCCCGAGGCTCCTTCCGGGGAGCGTCCTGTGCCAGGTGGGGGACACCACCGCGTCCCTGGTGGGCGTCTCGCCGGAGCTGGCGTACATCGCCCGGGAGCTCCCGAGGCTGGACCTCGACCCCACCGTGGACCTCCGGGGCCTCGGGGAGCTCCTCTGGTGGTGCCTCACCGGCCGCCCCCTGGAGGCCGACGAGGACGAGGGCACCGTGCGCTCCTCGGACCTCATGGCAAGGGCCTTGAGGACCTCCAGCCTGCACCCCGCGGTGGAGGCCGTGGTGCTCCGGGCCACCACCCGCGACCGCACCGCGCAGTTCCCCACGGTGACCGCCCTCCTGGACGCCGTGGCCCGCGCCGCGCAAGCCAACCGCCCCGGGCGCGCGTCGCAGCCGCCGCCCGCGCGCACCTCGCAGCCGCCGCCGCCCGCGGCGCCCGCGCCCGCCCCCGCTCCCGCGGCCTCACCGGCCAGACCCTCGCGCCCTCCCACGGGCTTCGGTCCCCCGGTGGAGCCTCTGGACATCGGCGCGCGCACCGTGGCCATGGCGCCCGGCACGCCCCTGCACCCGGCTTTTGTCCCGCCCCCGAAGGTCACCCTGGCGCCCGGCGAGGGCGCCTTCTCGCGCGACGCGTTGCCAACAGCCCCGGCGCCCGCGCCCGAAGTGGGCGCCTCCACCGTGCTCCGCGCCCCAGAGGCGTTCTTTCCTCCACCTGCGCCGGCTCCCGCGGTGAGCTCCACGGTGATGATGGACAGCGCCCCTGGGGTCTTCCCCGGCGGGTCCTCCGGGGTCTTCGGCGCACCACCGCCGCCCGCTCCACGTCGGCGCCGCTGGGTCGTGCCGGTGGCCGTGGGCGTCACCATGCTGCTTGTCGGCGCCATGCTCCTCGCGGGCCCTTCGGAGTCGCCTCACCCCGTCGCCTCACGCCCCACCTCCACCCCCGCCGCGGGTGCCATCACGGGTGCGGCAGCGACGCCGCAGGGGGCCGTGGCGCAGCCCCTCGCGCCGACAACGACACCGCCGACGACACCAACGGCGCCGCCGTCTGGGCAGCCCGTGGCGCAACCTCTGGCGCCGACCTCGCAGGAGCTTCGCCCGGCGGCGCAGGCGCCGCCGGTGGCCGAGGACGCCGGGGGCGCTGCGGGGGGCGATCGCTCGTCCCGTAGGAGGCGCCATTCGCACGGGTTCCCGTTCTACTAGGGGGGTGTGGTGGTGCGCCCTGGGGCTCCTGGGGTGGCCCTCGCCGCTCCTGGCCCAGGGGCTGAACCTTCGCTGGGAGGCCCCCGAGGAGTGCCCTCGGGAGGGCCTCGTACGGGCCGCCGCCGAGGCGCTCCAGACGGGCCCCGGGCGCCCGGTGGAGGCGCAGGTGCAGGTGGAGCGTCAAGCACCGCGGCGCTGGCACCTGCGGCTCCGGACGGTGACCGCCGAGGGCGAAGGGCAGCGTACGCTCTGGGTGCGCTCCTGCCGCGAGGCCGCCGAGGCCACCGCGGTGGTGCTGGCCTTCCTCCTCGATGGGGGCGTGGTGAGCGAGGCCCCGCGGCGCGCGCCTCCGGGCGACGCGAGGGTGCTCCCGGTGTATCGCCTGGCGTTCCCCACCTGGGACCCCGAGGTGCCGGAGCCCCCGCCGAGGCCCGCGAGGGCGCCCCCGCGGTGGTGGTGGCTCTTCGCGCGCACGGCGCTGGACGTGGGCTCGCTGCCCGGCCCCTCGGTGGGGCTCGGCCTCGGCGGCGCCTGGGAGCGCGGGAGGTTCCGGGTGGAGCTCCAGGGCTGGTGGTGGGCACCGCAGACCCAAAGGCTCCGGGACGGCGCAGGAGGCGCTTTTCAACGCGGGACCGGGCAGCTCCGGGGCTGCTGGTTGCCGCTCCTGGGGGCGCTCCAGGCGGGCACCTGCGTGGGGCTCGAGCTCGGCTGGCTCCACGGCCGGGGCGTAGGCGTAGGCCGCCCGGAGGAGGGCACGGCCTTCTGGGGCGCCGCCTCCCTGGGGCTCCTGTTTCGCGCGAGGCTCCTGGGGCGCTGGCACCTCCTCGGGCTCCTGGAGGAGGCCTGGGTGTTCCACGGCGGGGACTTCCAGCTCCGTGACGCCGAGCCGGTGTTCGCCAGCGGGAGGGGGGCCCTCCGGGTGGTGCTGGGCCTGGAGCTGCGCTTTCCGTAACGGAAGGGGAGGGCTCGGGGCCATTCTCAGGGGTGGCGACGCTGGCCATGGAGACCTCGCTGCAAGACTCGGCCCCCCAGGCCGCGACGGAGCCCCTCGACCTGGAGGCGCTCTACCACCGCCACGCGGACTTTGTCTGGCGGTGCCTGCGGCGCCTCGGGGTGCGCGACGCCAACCTCGACGACGCCGTCCAGGAGGTGTTCCTGGTGGTGCACCGGCGCCTCGGGGACCTGCATGCCCCGGAGGGCGTCCGGAGCTGGCTCTTCGCCATCGCGTTCAACGTGGCCCGGGACCACCGCCGCGCCGCCCAGCGCAAGGGCCTCGCCGAGCCCCTGCCGGAGACGCTCCGGGACCCCCTCCCGGACCCCTCGCAGGCCCTCTCCCAGCGCGAGGACCTGCGCCTCCTGGACGCCGCCCTGGACACCCTGGACGACCCCCGCCGCGCGGTGTTCGTCCTCACGGAGATCGAACAGCTCACCGCCCCGGAGATCGCCTCGGCCCTCGGGGTGAACCTCAACACCGTGTACTCTCGCCTCCGCCTCGCCCGCGCGGACTTCGAGCGCGCCGTCGCCCGCCTCCGCCGGAGGACCCCATGACCGAGCTCTCCCCCGACGCCCGTCGCCTCGTCGACGCCGCCCGCCAGGAGCGCCTCCCCCTCGACGCCCGGGAGCGCATTCTTGAAGGGCTCAAGACCCGCATCGCCCAGGGCCCGCCTCCCCCCACCCCGCGGGGCCCCCTGGCGGCCCTCAAGGTCCCCCTGGGCCTCGTCTCCGCCGCGCTGGTGGTCGCGGGCGTCGTGGCCCTGCGCGCCCCGCGTGACAACACCCACCCACAACCACCAAGCGTACACGTGCCTACAACAACCCACATGGCGTCCTCTCCGTCGGTGGTGGCGTTGCCTACGCCGCCGCCTGCGCCCGCGGGGCCTGCGAGGGTGGAGGCCCCCGCGACGAGGGTGACCGCACCTGCCTCCGGGGCTTCAGAAGCGCGCGCCCCGAGGCTTCGGGAAGACCCCGTCGGGGTGCTGGAGGAGGCGGCGCTCCTGCGGCGGGCCCGGAGTGCGTCGTCGGGGGCAGGCTCCCTGGCGCTCCTGGACGGCTACGACCGTCGCTTCCCGCGGGGGGCGCTTCAAGCCGAGGCGTGGCTCCTGCGGGTGAGGGTGTTGTGTATGGAGCACCGCCCGAGCGAGGCGAGGCGCTGGGGCCAGAGGGTGCTCCAGGCGCACCCCGGGAGCCCCGCGGCGACGGCGGTGGGGGCCACCTGCGCGGTCACGCCGTAGGGGGCGCGCCCGGCGGGACCGGCGGGACCGCGCGGCGGAGCGCGGCGAGCACCTCCGCCGGGGGCGGGTGGTCTCCGGCCTCGCGGCTGGCGTAGCGCCAGACCAGCTCGTCCGTGGGGCTCACGACCAGGACGCCACCCAACTGCCAGGAGTCGCCCTGGGTGGGGCCCTGGCGGGCTCCAGCGCGGAAGGCCCGCACCGCGTGGCCGAGAACCCTGGGGTTCAAGACCGTGTCCACCATGGAGCGCTTCATCCCCGCGGCGGCGAAGGCCCCGAGGCCCGGGTCCGAGAGCACCCGGCCCTGCCAGCCGAGGTCCTCCCGGAAGCGCCGGGCGTAGCGCGCGTCCCCGGAGCCCAGCACCACGAGCTCACCGCCGGCGTCCCGGGCGGGCGCTTCTTCGTGGCGCAACTGCGCCACCTGCTCGCGGCAGAGCAGTCAACCAAAGTGCCGGACGAACACCAGGGCGACCGGGCGCTCGGCCCAGAGGGACCCGAGGCGCAGCGCCGCGCCGTCGGTGTCCGTGACCTCGTGGGAAGCGAGCGCGGGAGGAACTTTTTCCATGACGGACCTGAGGGTATACCTCTGCCAGGGTGGAGGAAACACGCCGAGGGCGGCCGGGCGTCTGGTACGCTACGGGGTGATCATGTTCCTTTGGAGGCTCCTCCTGGTGTTGGGGACCCTTGCGGCGCTCGGGTGTACGACCGATTTCACGCTCTCGTCGCTGCCCTCGCGGCCGAGGGACGGCGGGGACACCGGGGACGACCTGGGCGCGGGCCCCTGCGGCCTGGCGGGCCGGGCCTGCTGCGCCCAGGACGCCGGGACGCCCTGCGCCGAGGGCCTGGCGTGCATCGGCGGGCTCTGCGTGCGCTGCGACGAGCCGAGGGTCGCCTGCGGGGACACCTGCGTCGCGCTGGCCACGGACCCGGCCCACTGCGGCGCGTGCGGGAGCGCGTGCCCCGCGGGGCAGGGCTGCGTCGATGGCCGCTGCGACGCCACCTGCCCGGAGCGCCAGCGGGCCTGCGCGGGCCGCTGCACCTTCGTCGAGAACGACGCCGCCAACTGCGGCCGCTGCGGCAACGCATGCCGGGTGGAGCACGGCGTGGGCGGCTGCGTGGCGGGCGCGTGCGTGGTGGGCATGTGCGACCCGGGCTTCGGCAACTGCGACGGGGCCCTCGGGAACGGCTGCGAGGCGAGCCTGGCCACGGATCCCATGCACTGCGGCCGTTGCGGCCAGCGCTGCGAGGTGGCCCACGCCACCCCCGTGTGCCGGGAGGGAGCCTGCGCCCTCGGGGCCTGCGAGGCCGGCTGGGCCGACTGCGACCGGGAGCCTGGCAACGGCTGCGAGGTGAACCTCAGCGTGTCCGCGCTCCATTGTGGGATGTGCGGCCGGGCCTGCGACGGCTCCACGGGGACGCCCTCGTGCGCCGCGGGCGTGTGCGGCACGGCGATGTGCAGCCCCGGCCGCGGGGACTGCGACGGGATGATGGCCAACGGCTGCGAGACCGACCTGCGCGGCACCACGGCCCACTGCGGCGCCTGCGGGAACGCGTGCGCGTTTGCCCACGGGGCGGCCACCTGCGCGGCGGGGGCCTGCGTCCTCGGGGCCTGCGAGGCGGGCTACGGGGACTGCGACGGCAACCCCGCCAACGGCTGCGAGACGGACCTGACGACCACCCCGGCCCACTGCGGGCGCTGCGGGAACGTGTGCGCGTTCGCCCACGGGGCGGCGACGTGCCGCGCGGGGGCGTGCCAGCTCGGGGCCTGCGAGGGCTCCTACGGGGACTGCGACGGGATGATGGCCAACGGCTGCGAGGCGAGCCTGTTCCGCGCGGACGCCTGCGGTGGCTGCGGGAACGTGTGCAGCTACCCCAACGCCGCGCCCCTCTGCGCGGCCTCGGAGTGCCCCGAGGGGACGTGCTACATGTGCTCCCGGGGTGCGTGCCGCGCGGGCTTCACGGACTGCGACGGGATGGCCTCCAACGGCTGCGAGGCCGCGCTGGACCGGGACCCGCTCAACTGCGGCGCCTGCGGGACCCGGTGCATGCCGGCCCGGGCGCCCGCCGCGTGCGCCATGAGCGCCTGCGGCCATGGGCCCTGCGAGGACGGCTACGGCGACTGCGACGGCAACCCTGCCAACGGCTGCGAGACGGACCTGAACACCTCGGCGGCTCACTGCGGCGCCTGCGGGAGCGCTTGCCGCGTGGCCAACGGCGCCGGGCGCTGCGCCGCGGGGGTTTGCGCCGTGGCGACCTGCAACGAGGGCTTCGGGGACTGCGACGGGATGGCCTCCAACGGCTGCGAGGCGGAGCTCAACACCCCCACCGCGTGCGGGGCCTGCGGCACCGCATGCATGGCCGGGCAGGTCTGCGCGGACGGTCGCTGCGCCGGCGCCTGCGCCACGGACGAGACCCGCTGCGCCGGCGGCGTCTGCGCGGACCTCCAGCGCAGCGTCGCCCACTGCGGGACCTGCACCACCGTGTGCGCCGCGCCCCCCCGCGCCAGCGCCACCTGCGCGGTAGGTGTGTGTGGGTTCCTGTGCGACACGGGCTTCGCGGACTGTGACGGGGTGGCGTCCAACGGGTGCGAGGTGGACACGTCGCTGAGCGTGGCGCACTGTGGTCGCTGCGGGGCGGCGTGCGTGGTGGCGCACGGCAGGCCCCGGTGCGGCGCCGGGACGTGCCAGGTGGAGGCCTGCGACGCGGGCTACGGGGACTGCGACGGCCTGGCCTCCAACGGGTGCGAGACGGACCTGAACACGACGGCGAGCTGCGGGCGCTGCGGCAATCGCTGCGCGGTTCCAGCGGGGAGCGCGGCGACGTGCGTGGCGGGCACCTGCGGCTTCCGGTGCAACGCGGGCTTCGCGGACTGCGACCTGAACCCGGCCAACGGCTGTGAGGTGAGCCTCCAGACGGACCTGTTCCACTGCGGGCGCTGCGGCAACCGCTGCTGGTTCCCGCGGGCCAACGCCGCGTGCATGGACGGGGCGTGCGCGCTGTCGGCGTGCGTGGCGCCGTACCTGGACTGCGACATGAACCGCGCCAACGGGTGCGAGGCCCGGGGCAACCTCAGCAACCGCTGCGGGGCCTGCGGGGTGCAGTGCGCGGCCGCGGCCGGGAGCAACCAGGTGTCGTCGTGCCTGACCACCGCGGGGATGCCTGCCTGCGCGCTGAGCTGCATGGAGGGCTTCGCGAACTGTGACGGGAACGCGTCCAACGGGTGCGAGACGGACCTCCGGAGCACCACCCACTGCGGCACGAGCTGCGCGAGCCCGCCGTGCACCCGGGCGGGGGCCACGTGTGACCGGGGCGCGGCCGCGGGCTCCATGTGCATGAACGGCATGTGCTCCCGGGCGGGCACCACCCGCTGCGGGTCCCGCTGCGTGGTGGTCAGCACGGACATCGCCCACTGCGGGCGCTGCGACAACCGCTGCGCGGTGGTGCCGAATAGCGCCCACCGCTGCGGGATCCCCACGGGGATGGTCACCGCCGTGTGCCGGACCGAGTGCGCCAACGGGACGGCCAACTGCAACGGCACCTACGGCGACGGGTGCGAGGTGGACACGGCCTCGGACGCGCGCAACTGCGGAGGGTGCGGGAGCGCGTGCCCCGCGGACCAGTACTGCTCCAGCGGCTTCTGCTGCCCGTTGAACACCACCCGCTGCGGGATGAGCTGCACGGACACGGCCTCGGACGTGAGCAACTGCGGCGCCTGCGGCGTCCGGTGCGCCGCGGGCCAGAGCTGCGTCCGCGGCGCGTGCCGGTGATCAGAACCAGGCGGTCATCCCGAGGGTGACGGTGTCCTGCCGGGGGCTGTTGGGCGCCGGGGCGGTGGCGCCCGGGGGGGTGCTCACCGTTCCCCGGAACCAGGTGTCGCCGCCGGCCTCGTCGTGGCGGTACTCCAGCCGGAGGGAGACGTTGTCGTGGGGCCGTGCGTCCAGCGTGGCGGTGCCCGAGCTCACCCATCCCCCGGGCCAGAAGATGCTCGCCGCGGTGTTCATCCCGCTGGTCGAAGAGCGCTCGTAGAACACATCCCCGCGCGCGGTCACGAAGAGCCACCGCCGGGCCCTGACGCGCGCGTAGAGCGCCCCCGCCGCCCACCAGGACGCCCCGAAGGCGTTGGGCTCCACGCCCGCGTTGCCGTGCGCCAGGAGCGACAGCCACGGCCTGGGGTTGACCTGTACGTACACGTCCAGGAGGTGCCTCCAGGGGAGGGTCCCCTGGCGCTCCGGCGCGTCCGCCGCGCGCTCGACGCCGCCGAAGTACAGCGCGTGGAAGGTCCAGCGGTCGGTCACGTAGTCCAGGCCGAGGGAGACGCTCTTCTCGTCGTTGTTGTCCACCACGCAGTTCCAGCCGTTGTACCCCGCCAGGGTCACCGTGAGCGCCTCGCTGAAGGGGTACGAGACCCGCAGCCCCGCGTGGTAGAAGGGCAGCCCGAAGAACAGGTTCGAGCGGGACCAGTTCCACTGGTCCTTCACGGCGAAGCCCTCGGGCCCGATGGGTGACGTGAAGAGCCCCGCCTCCAGGAGGAGCCCCCGACCGACGCTGGCCCTCCAGCCCACGTTGGCCTGCTGGAGGTACTTCCACACGTCCCGGTTGGACACCCCGCTCCCGGCCGAGGCGCCCCGGTCGGGCTCCGCGAGGTAGTACGTCTCCGGTGTGTGCCCCACCTGGAGGGCCAGCCTCAGGGCCACGGGCCCCAGGACCCCGGTGGCATCCAGCACCGCGTTGCTCAGCGTGAAGGCGTTGTGCCGCGTGTCAAAGCCCCGGAGGTTCGTGATCCCGTTGGACGGGTTGTTGAAATTCCACTGGTAGAACGCCTCCACGTAGCCCGCCAGGGTCACCCTCGCCCGGGACGCCCCCTGCACCGAGCCCTCCGGCGGCGAGGCTGTCTCCGCCGCGGGCGCGGGTGCGGGGGTCGGCCCCGGAGCCGCGGGTGCGGGCGCCTGCGCCGCGTCCGCCGCCTGCGCCCGCGCCGCCGCGGGGAGCATCACCATCGCCACCACCAGGGGAATCACACGCATGGGTCGAGCCTCTCTGGCGGCGGAGGATACACGCACCGGCGCGCTGTCCGCCGCCCCGCAATTGCAGGTACCCTGAGGGGCAGGAGGCGCCCACGATGGCCCGTCTGTTCCCGCTCGGTCTCCCGCTGCTGCTCCTGCTGGGCGCGTGCTCCAGCACTCCGCCCGCCGCCACCCCGCCGCCCCAGGACGCCGGGCAGGACACCGCCCCACCACCCGACACCGCCCCCCCGCCGGACACGGCGCCCGCGCCCATGGACTCCTCCCCTCCACCGGACACCTCTCCGCCGCCCGCGGACAGCACCACCCAGGACGGCCCCGCGGACACCGCCCCGCGCTGCACTCCCCCCCAGACCGAGTGCGCCGGGCGGTGCACGGACACCGCCACGGACGGCGCCCACTGCGGCATGTGCGGCGCCGCCTGCCCCGCGGGCAACGTGTGCCGCGCCGGGCGGTGCGAGCTGGCCTGCCCCGAGGGCCAGAGCGCCTGCGCCACCCGCTGCGTCACCCTCGCCACGGACCCGCTCCACTGCGGCGCCTGCAACACCGCGTGCGCCACCGGCCAGCGCTGCGAGGCGGGCGCATGTGCCTGCCCCGCGGGCCTCACCGCCTGCGCCGGGCGGTGCACGGACACCCGCGTCGAGCGCGCCCACTGCGGCCGCTGCGACAACGCCTGCCCCGCCGGCGAGAGCTGCCTCGAAGGCCGCTGCGCCCTGGCATGCCCCGCAGGACAGACTGCGTGTGGGATGGTGTGTGTCACTGTGGGTGCGGACCCTGCCCATTGTGGGCGTTGTGACAACGCCTGCGCGGCGGGGCAGCGCTGCGTGGCGGGGGCTTGCCAGTGCCCTCCGGGGCAGACGCTCTGCGCGGGGCGCTGCGTGGACGCACAGACGGACCGGGCCCACTGCGGGCGCTGCGACGGCGCCTGCGCGGCGGGGCAGCTCTGCGCGGCCGGGGCCTGCGCGCTGTCGTGCCCGACCGGGCAGGCGGTGTGCGCCGGGGGCTGCGTCACGCTCATGACGGACCCGCTCCATTGTGGGTCCTGCGGCGCGCGGTGCGAGCCGGGCCAGGGCTGCGCGGGGGGTGTCTGTCGCTGCCCCGAGGGGGAGGCCCTCTGCGGCGGGCGCTGCCGGGACACCAGCGCGGACCGCGCCCACTGCGGGCGCTGCGGCAATGCGTGCGCCGCGGGCGAGGGCTGCCTGGAGGGGGTGTGCCGGCTCTACTGCCCGTCGGGGCAGACGGCCTGCGCGGGGGTCTGCGTGAACCCCCAGACGGACGACTCGCACTGCGGCGTCTGCGGTCGGCGCTGCGGCGCCGGCGAGCGCTGCACGGACGGCGCATGCCGCCCGCTGTGCCCCGCGGGCAGGACCCTCTGCGGGAGCCTCTGCGTGGACACCGCCACCGACGACCTGCACTGCGGCGCCTGCGGCGCGCCGTGCGCCGACGGGTCCCGGTGCATCGCCGGGGCCTGCGCGGTCCCGCGGTCGTGTTTCGCGCTCCACGCGGCGCTGCCCGCGCTCCCGTCGGGGCTCTACACCATCGACCCGGACGGGCCCGCGGGGGCCCCGCCCCTGCGCGTGCGCTGCGACATGACCACCCGCGGCGGTGGCTGGACGCTCCTCACCAACCACCAGGCCTCCGCGGGCTTCTTCGGGACCCTCGCGAGGGCGCTTGAGTTCAACGCCTCGGACCCCACCGCGGGGCTCTACAGCATCCTCGGGCGGGTGGAGCTCTTCGCCCGCGACGGGGCCTGGGAGTTCCTCTACTGGAACCGCCAGTTCGATCAGCAGCTCGTGTCCACGCAGGGCACCTCACCGCTGGCCCGGACGCACTACCGCGGGTGCCCGCCGGGCGCCCGGGTCGTCGAGGGGAGCTACTCCCCGGTGCTCTTCTGCGGGTACACCCCGGGGCCCGACGGCGAGAGCGCCATCAACGGCTACGGCCCCAACTGGACCCACGCCGTCGGCCAGCTCGCGGTGTACTCCGACTGGCCGCTCGTGTGCACCCACAACACCGGGTACACCTGCAACCACATCCAGTTCTACGTGCGCTGATTGACAGCGCCCGCGGAGGGTGTGCCATGCTGCGCCCCCGCCATGGCCAAGAGCACCCTCGCCCAGCTCCGAGACGTCCGCCTCGACAAGGTCGCCGCGCTGCGGAAGCTGGGCCTCCTGCCGTACCCGTCGCGCGCCGGGCGCACGCACCTCGCGGGGGACCTGGTCTCCCAGTACCCCGCCCACGAGGGCCAGACCGTCACCGTCTGCGGCAGGCTCATGTCCTTCCGGGACCACGGGGCCCTCTCCTTTGCGCACGTCCAGGATCAGTCCGGGCGCATCCAGCTCTTCCTCCGGAAGAACCAGCTCGGCGAGACCCGCGCCGAGGACGGCGGCCTCGGGTACGCCGACCTCAAGCTCCTCGACGTCGGGGACCTCGTCGAGGCCACCGGGCCCCTCGGGAAGACCAACAAGGGCGAGGTGAGCGTGCTGCCCATCCGCGTGAGGGTCCTCACCAAGAGCCTCCGCCCCCTGCCGGACAAGTGGGCGGGCCTCACGGACCGCGAGGCCATCCTCCGGCGGCGCTACCTGGACACCACCCTGGAGCCCGAGCGCCGCGCGCCCTTCGAGGCCATCGCCCGCATGCTCCAGGCGATCCGGGAGTTCCTCACGGCCCGGGGCTTCCTGGAGTTCCACACCCCGGTGCTCCAGCCCCAGTACGGCGGCGGCACCGCCAGGCCCTTCACCACGCACCTCCACGCCCTGGACACCGAGGTGTACCTGTCCATCTCCCACGAGCTGTACCTGAAGCGCCTGATCGTCGCGGGCTTCGACAAGGTGTTCACCATCGGGCGCTACTTCCGCAACGAGGGCATCGACGCCAGGCACCACCCCGAGTTCTCCATGGTCGAGACCATGACCGCCTACGAGGACTACACCTACAACATGGACCTCGTGGAGGGGCTCTTCGCCCACGTGGCCAGGAGGGCCCTCGGGCGCACGGTGTTCAAGGTCCAGGGCCACGAGGTGGACCTGGGCCAGCCCTGGCGCCGCGTCACCATGGTGGACGCCGTGCGAGAGAAGACCGGCGAGGACTTCTCGGGCCTCACCCTCGACGCCGCCAACGCCGTCCTCGCGCGCCTCGGGGCCGGGCCCGAGGCCACCGTGGGCCTCGGCCTCGTGCGGGCCTTCGAGCTCGCCGTGGAGCCCACGCTCCGGGACCCCACGCTGGTCTACAACCACCCGGTGGACATCTCCCCCCTGGCCAAGCCCCTGGCCTCAGACCCTCGCTACGCCGAGCGCTTCGAGATCTTCATCGGGGGGATGGAGTGCGGCGACAACTGGTCCGAGCAGAACGACCCGGTGGAGCTCCTCGCGCGCTGGAAGGACCGCTACGACCCGAGGGCCGTCGCCCGCGGGGACGCCCACCCCCTCGACTACGATTTCCTCGAGGTGCTGGAGTACGGCATGCCCCCCACCACGGGCATCGGCCCGGGCATCGAGCGCATGGCCATGATCATGCTGGAGCAGCAGAACATCGATGACGTGCTGTTCTTCCCGCTCCTGCGCCCCACGGTGTCCGAGGTCAACCGAGAGGTCTACGGCCTGGAGCGCCAGGACGGGAGCGCCCGCCCCAAGGAGCTCTGCCTCACCTTCGACGACCTGCAGCGCCTGGTGGCCGACGGGAGCCTCAAGGCCCCCCCCGAGGGGCTCACCGCAAGGGCACAGATCCAGCGCTGGAACTCCTTGGATTCACAAGGGAATCAGCGTTTCAATGGACACTTCATCGTAGAGGGTTGGGCCGACGCGCCCCGGGCGCTGGTGGCGGGCCTGGCCTTCGAGGCCTCGGGGCCCGACGCCGTGGAGCGCGCCCTGGCGGCCCTCCGGGCGCGGCTGGAGGTGGCCCTCCTCGGGGCGCCGGTGACCTACGGCGACGCGTCGGTGCTCGCGGCCCCGGCGGGGTCGTGACGCGCCCGCGGGCGCCCGCGGCGCTCGCCTGCGCGGCGGGCGCCCTCGGCCTCGCCGCGGAGGCCCTGGCCGAGGGGGGCCTGCGCAAGGGGCCCTGGGTGATGAACCCCCAGGGAGGCGCCCTCTCGGTGCTGGTCGAGCGCGAGGAGCCCGGGCCCGTCACCGTCACCGCCACCCCCGAGGGCGGCCGCGGGCCGGTGGTGTCCGTGCAGTCCTTTGGGGCGTCGCACCTGCATGGCGTGCGGCTCTCGGGGCTCCTCCCGGGCGTGCGCTACCGCTACGAGGTCACCGGCCCGGGGCTCTCGGGCGCGGGCGGGAGCTTCCTGGTGCCCGCCCCCGAGGGGCCCGGGCGCTTCGTGGTGTACGGCGACACGCGCTGCGTCGTGGACGCCCACGCGCTGGCCGCGCGCGCCCGCGCCCGCGGGGGCGCGGCCTTCGTGCTGCACACCGGGGACCTGGTGGCCGACGGCCGCGAGGGCGAGCAGTGGGACGAGTTCTTCTCCCTGGAGCGCGAGCTCCTGCGGAGCACGGTGTTCATCCCGGTGCTGGGCAACCACGAGATCATCTCGTCGGAGCGCGAGGGCATCGCGAACTACCGTCGCTACGTGGAGGCCGACCCGTCGGGGCCCTCGCCCGAGGTGGACACCAGCGTGCGCTGGGGGCCGCTGCGCGTCGTGCTGGCCCACGCCTTCGAGCGCTGGGACGACCCCGAGCGCCTGCGGTGGCTGGACCGCACCCTCGGGGACGCGCGCCGCGAGGACCCCTCCGGGTGGCTCTTCGTGGTGTTCCACTGGGGGCTGTCGTCCGCCGGGCCCCACGGGCCCAACCGCGCCCTCCGGGGCAGCGAGGCCGAGGTGATCCTCCGGCGCCACCGCACGGACCTGGTGATCGCCGGCCACGACCACCTGTACGAGCGCGGGGACGACCAGGGCCTGCGCTACCTGGTCTCCGGCGGCGCCGGGGCGCCCCTGTACCCCGTGCGCCGCCGCAGCGCGGCCACGCGCTTCGCGGCCTCGGAGCACCACTACGTCCGGGGCGAGCTCGACGGGGACCACGTGACCTTCACGGCCCTGCGCATCGACGGCGCCGTCCTCGATCGCTGCGTGCTGGACCACGCTCGCTGGCGCTGCGACGAGGCCCCGGAGCCGCCCCCGACCACGCCACCCAAACCCCCGCGGCGCCGCCGCGGGCGGTGCAGTTGTGTCGTACCCGGCGCGGGGGCCTCGGGTGGGGTGTGGGGTGTGGTGGGTGTCTGGGCGCTGGGGTTATGGGTCAGCGCGCGGCGGAGCTCCAGGCGAGGGTGGTGACACAAAACACCAGATCCAGGCTTGCGTCTTGCGGAGGCGGCAGGATTCGAACCTGCGGATCGGTTGCCCGATCAACGGCTTAGCAAGCCGCCGCCTTAGGCCACTCGGCCACGCCTCCGACACCAGCGGGGCCAACAAACCCCACGGGCAGGGGTGTGATAGCACCGGCTCCGGCGGCGTACAACCCGCGGGCGCTCAGGAGGGGCTGTGGGCGAGCTTTTTCACGCCCTCGGCGAAGAGGACCTCGATCCGGGCGCCGTCGGTGGCCAGGACCACGCCCTTGCCGAAGGTCTTGTGAAGGAGCAGGTCGTTCCGGACGAAGCCGCGCGCCAGGGTGTACGGGATGAAGCTCTCCTCGGGTTTCTCGTTCACCACCTTCTCCCACTCGGGGACGTTGCTGGTGGGGGGGTTGAAGCCCAGGGACCCTTCGCTGGAGCCACCTCGGGAGGAGCCCGAGGCCTTCTTGGTGCGCTTCATGGACATGGACGGACCGACCCTTCTGGGTTCCCTCGGGGTGGTACCCCGAAAGCGTCGCCGCTGGCAACCACCCCGCCAGCGCTCAGGGCGCGGTGACCGCCTGCGGAGGGCGCGAGGGTCCGTTCTCCCCGACGGGCACCACGGAGCGGGCCATGGCGCTGCTGGCCGAGCCCACGAGCAGCCCAAGGAGCGCCGACTGGAACCCGAAGGCCAGGAGCACCAGGCCGAAGAGGGACAGCCGCGTGAAGTCCGGCGTGAGGGCCCCCCGGTGGTGCAGGAGCCACCACGCGAGCACGTACCCGTCACACGCCACGCCGCCGAGCACCAGCGCCAGGGCCCCGAGCATGGCGCGGTCAAAGGTGAACCAGCGCCGCGCGTCCCCGAGGAAGCGGGGGTTGTAGAGCATCCCCGGGGGCATCACCGCATGCACCGCCACGCCCATGGACAGGGACGACATCCCGAGCACCGCGAGGGTGAGCCCGAGGATCATGTAGTGCAGGTCGAAGGTCCAGCCGCCGTAGTGGTACGGGCCGAAGAGCTGCCACAGGACCAGCCCGAAGCCCAGCGCCAGGGCCCCGAGGCCCGGGATGGTCATGGTGGCGTCGGGCGCATGCCACAGGAGGAGGCGCAGGTGCCTCCAGCCGTCCCTCCACGGGCGCAGGTGCGGGGGCCTGCCGCGCTTGTCCGTGTGCAGGGTGATGGGCACCTCCACGATGGGCACCCCGTGGACGCGCGCCTTGACGATCATCTCCGAGGCGAACTCCATCCCCGGAGAGACCACCCCCAGGGAGAGGTACGTCTCCCGGTGGAGGCCCCGCATGCCGCAGTTGCAGTCGGAGATGCTGGACCCGAAGAGGCGGTTCAAGAGGAACGTCAACACCGGCGTGCCGAGGTAGCGGTTGAGCGTGGGCATGGCCCCAGGCATCACCGTGCCCTTGAGCCGCGTGCCCATGACAAAGCGGTGCCCCTCCCGGAGCTTCGCCACGAAGCGCGGGGTCTCCAGGAAATCGTAGGAGTCGTCCGCGTCGCCCATGACCACGTAGCGCCCGAGGGCGTTGGCGAAGCCGAACTGCAGCGCGGCGCCGTACCCGCGCACGGGGCAGTGCACCACCCGCGCCCCGGCCTCCGTGGACACCTCCACGCTGCGGTCCGTGCTGCCGTTGTCCGAGACCACCACCTCGCCGGGGATGCCCGCCTCCTTCATGGCCCGGAGGGCCTTCTCGATGCACAGCGTGATGGTCTTCTCCTCGTCGAGGCAGGGGATGACCACGGAACATTCCAGGGCGTCAGGGCTTGCCATCGTTCAAACCGCGGGCGGTATAGCACCGCCCCGGAGCTCGCGCAGAGCCTAAGGGCGGTTCCTCGCCGGAGGGGCCCCGTAGGCCCCCGCGAGGCTCGCCGGGTCCTGGGTGGCGGGGTTCATGGCCGCAGGGGGCGCCCCATAGGCCGGCGCGGGCGGGGGTGTGGGCGGCGCGGGCGTAGGCTGCGCCGCGGCCGCGTCCTGGGTGTTGTGGGGTGCAGGCACCGGGGGGCCCCCATAGGCCGCCGCGAGGGGGCACCCGATGGCCATGGACGCCCCGAGGAGGAGCGCCGCGCGGCTGAGCCTCGAAGGGGCCTCCTCCAGAGCCTCACACGGCTCCGCCACGCGGGCCGCGGCACAGAAGGGACAGCGGCCTTCCGTGCGGCGCAGGTGCCTGCCGCAGCGCTCACAGGGCGTCATCGGGTCGTACATTCCCCGATCGTAGGGCACCGCCCCGGCGCCGCGCAATGACCCCGGTGAAACAAGGTAACTATTAGTAATTATTACAAATTTACGCTCCTTCTCCCCCTCTCC
>JACRDB010000068.1 GCA_016218725.1 Deltaproteobacteria bacterium | reverse complement strand
TGACGGCGTGCGGGATGCGTGTCCTCGTCGGGACGGTGGCGGACCCACGGCCCCAGCGTCAAACGCCCGAGCACCGCGAGGGCGTCGCACACGCTCGGCCCGGGACCGACAAATCCCCGTCGGGGTACGAGCCCGCCCGGGGCGTGTCAAGCCGACGAGGTCCCGGGGGACACCAGCCCCCGGAGGAAGAGCTCGGCCACCTGGGCGCTCGCGCGCCGGAGGCTCTCCGGGTCGCCGTTGCCGAGCGCCCAGGTCATGGCCACGCCGTCCAGCGCGCCGAAGAGCGCCCGGGCTACCACCCGCGGGGACAGGTCCGCGCGGAACTCCCCCGCCCGCTGCCCGTCGGCCACCATCGTCGCCATCAGGTCCAGGTACTCCGCGAAGCGCCGCGTCGCGAACTGCTTCAAGAACCGCGTGCTCTGCCGGAGGTTCACGGTGATCACCTCCGCGAGGTCCCGCTCCTCGGCCAGGAGCCCGAGCTGGAGCTCCAGCACCGCCCGGAGCCGGTCCGGGCCCCTGGGGTGCGCCGCCGCCGCCGCGCGCATACGCTCCAGGAGCCGCACCATGCGGTCTTCAAAGAGCGATGTCAGCAGCTCGTCCTTGGATTTGAAATACAGGTAGATGGTCCCGTCCGCCACGCCCGCCGCGCGCGCGATCTCCGACACGCGCGAGGCGTAGAAGCCCTTGCGGGCGAAGACCTTCACCGCCGCGCGCAGGATCCGGTCCCGCTTGTCCCCGGCGGGGCGCGGGGCGTCCTCTCGCTTGCGGGGCTTCGATGCCGCCGTGGCGCCGCCGGACACCGCTCAGCCCGCGCGCGGTTCTTCCCGAGGGGCGTGCCCCGCCCCCCGGGCCAGGTCCCGCGCCAGCTCCTCGAAGAGGTCCCGGCACTCCGGGCGCCCGCGCAGGTGCCGCATCAAGACCTCGCTCGCCTCCGCGAAGCTCTTCTCGTAGGTGAGCCCCTCGCGGGTGCGCTGGGCCACGCGCTCGCGCCCCTGGGCGATGTCCTCCTCCAGGGCCTCCGCGTAGCGCGCGAGCTGCGCGCGCAGCTCCTCGATCTGCCGCCGCAGGTCCTTGGCCTGGGCGTCCTTCTTGGCCGCCCGCAGCTCGTGCTCCGCCAGCGCCTCGCGCCGCGCGTCCACGAAGGCCTGCATCTGCCCGGCGCGCTCGAACACCTGCCGCAGCGCCTGCACCCCGAGGCCCTGCTTCTCCGCCGCGTCCGCCTGCATGCGCGCCTGCGACACGTTGCGCTCCCCCGCCACCAGCCGCTCCCGGAGCTGCGCCACCAGCTCGTTCTCCGTGGACGAGTCCCGCAAGACCCGCGACTCCTCGTGGGCCAGCTCCTCCACCTTGCGGCCGATCTCCGCCCGCAGCGCCCGACCCCGGCGCTCCAGGGCCTCGAGCTTGCGCATCAATGACGCCACCTCGCCCTCGAGCCTCGACGCCCGGTTGGCCAGGCGCCAGCACTCCTCCAGCGCGGCCGCCACCTCCGGCGGGGCGTCCCCGCCGGGGTAGGCCCGGGCCATCATCCGGCCGAAATGCGCGGCCCTGGTGGCCCACTCGGCCACCCCCGCCGAGGGCGCCGGCGGAGGCTGCGGCATCGGCCCCTGAGCCTCCCCCGCCTGGAGCGCCTCCCACGGCGTCGACGGCAGCGAGCGCTGGAGGCTCTTCAGGTCCTCGGACAGGTGGTGGGCGTCCTTGTAGCGCTTCTCCGTGGTCTTCTGCAGGAGCTTCAGGATGATCTTCTCGGCGTCCTGCGAGAGGTCCACCCGCAGGAGCCTCGGGCTCGGGCACGGCGCCGCCCGCTGCATTTCCAGAAGCTGGTCCCGGTCGTGGGAGCGGTACGGGAGCTGCCCGGTGGTCATTTCATACAGAAGAATCCCGAGGGCGTAGAGGTCGCTGGAGGCCGTGGCCTCCTCGCCCCGAGCCTGCTCCGGGGACATGTACTCCGGCGTGCCGAACACCGCCCCCTTGGGCGCCAGCCGAGGGTCCCGGGCAAGGTGCGCGAGGCCAAAATCAAGGATCTTCACGAAGTCCTTCCGCCCCCCGCGGTTGGTCAACATGATGTTGTCGCTCTTCAGGTCCCGGTGCACCACCCCGAGGTCGTGGGCCCTCCCGAGCGCCGCGGCCATCTGCTCCAGGACGTCCACCGCCCGCGCCAGCGGGAACGGCCCCTTGGCGATCTCCGACGACAGCGGCGTGCCCACCAGGTACTCCATCACCAGGTAGAGCTCGCCCTCCTCGGTCTCGCCGATGTCATGAATGTCAATGATGTGGGCGTGGTCCACCCGGTTGGCGGCCCGCGCCTCCCGGAGCATCCACGCCCGCAGGTGCGTCTCCCCCCGGAGGTCCGGGCGGATCAGCTTGAGCGCCACCACCCGGTCGATCAGCACGTGACGGGCGCGGTACACCACCCCCATCCCGCCCTCGCCCAGGCGAGCCTCCAGACGATAGCGCCCCGCGACCACGCGCCCGATGTGGGGATCCGATGCCCTGCCGCTCACTCGCGTCACCTTTTCCGAGGCCCTGCCAGGGCACCCTCTCCCGCCACCTTATCACGGTCGCACAAGAATCCACGGCCCTCCCGCCATGTGGGACGCGCCCTCACACCCTCCGCGCCGTCAGCGCGATCCGGACAAGCTCCGGCGGCGCGTTGATCCGCACCGGAGGGCCCGTCACGCCCACCCCCCGGGACACGAAGAGCCCCGACCCCCGGCGGGTGTAGCGCCCCGCGATGAACGGCAGGAGCGCCCCCGGGAGCCCCCCGAGGTTCACCTGCCCGCCGTGCGTGTGGCCAGAGAGTTGCACATCTACCAACCCCGCGGATTCCATGAAGAAAACGGGATTGTGCGCGAGCAGCACCGCGGGCTCCTCGGGGGCTCTTTGACCCAGCGCCCGGGGCAGGTCGGGGTTCGCCCCGGGGACGAAGCGCCCGGCCCAGACGTCGTCCACGCCGGCGAGGTAGAGCCCCGGGCGGCGCCCCGCGGTGCCCGGCAGCGTGAGCCCGGCGTTCACCAGGGGGTGGAGACGCGCGCGCTGGAGCCCTCGGGCCACCTGGCGCGCCCCGGTGGTGTGGTCGTGGTTGCCGAGGATGCTGTACACCCCGCGCGGAGCGCGCAGCCTGGAGAGCCGCCGGAGGGCCTCGGGGATGTGCCTCGGGGCGTGATCGAGCAGGTCCCCGGTGAGCACGATGACGTCGCCCCGGGCGCGGAGGGCCTCGTCCACCAGGTGCTCCAGCTCCGGGGCGCCGGTGAAGAGCCCCACGTGGAGGTCCGTGAGCTGCACCAGGGTGAAGCCCTCGAGCTCCGGCGGGAGCGTCGGGACCGTGAGGGTCACGTCCGTGAGGCGGAGCCCGTAGCGGGCCTTCATGCCCCCCCGGAGGACCACCGCCGAGGCCACGGCGAGCCCCGCCCCGGTGAAGCCCCGGTCCAGCGCCTCGCGGCGGGTGAGGCCGGAGCGCTCCAGGGGCGCCCCCGGGGCCTCGGGGAGCGGGCGCGCGGGCTCCTTCCAGAAGCGCACCACGAGCCGCGAGACCAGGGCCCCTACGAGGCTCGCCAGGGCCCCGAGCCAGGCGATGAGGAAGCCCCCTCGGAGCACCGCCAGGGCCACGCGCCAGGGGCCTCCGCCGACGGGGGCGTAGCGCTTGGCGGTGAACTCCGCGAGCACCAGGGCGAGCACCAGGAGCCCGAGGGCCCGCTGGAGGAGCCTCTCATGGCGGGCCCAGAAGCGCGGGCCCAGGGTCTTCAGGAGGCGCCGCAGGGCCAGCGCCGACAGGAAGCACAGCGCCGAGAAGAGCACCAGCCACCGGAGGAGCACCGCGAGAGGGTAGCATCGCCCCCCGTGGCGCGCGACGCGACGAGGGATACCCTGGACCGCGCCCTCTGGCTCGCCCTGGGGGCCGTGTGCGCGCTCGGGGCCCTGAACGCGGCCCTCTCGTCCCTCTGGGACCCGGACCTGTGGTGGCTCCTGCGCGCCGGCGAGGACACCCTCCGCGAGGCGAGGCTCCCGAGACTGAACCGCTATTCATTCACGGCCCCGGGGCACCCCTGGGTCATGCACGAGTGGCTCCTCGGGGCGCTCTACGCGGGGCTCGTGCGGCTCCTGGGGGTGAGCGCCCTGGCGCTCCCGAGGGTCTTCGCGCTGGTCACCGTGGCCCTGGCGGTGACGGCCCGGGGCGCGCGCGACGGGGGGGCGAGGCTCGGGTGCCTCGCGGGGCTCGTGGCGCTGGTGGTCTTCGGCGAGCGCTTCGGGTCCCCGAGGCCCGTGGGGGTGGTCTACGCCCTGGTGGCGCTGGTGGCGCTTTTGGCCTTCGAGCGCACCCAGACCCCGCGCAGGGCGCTCTTTCTGGGCCTGGTGATGGCGCTCTGGGCCAACGCCCACGGCAGCGCGCCGGTGGGGGTGGGGCTGCTGGCGGTGGCCGCCGCCGAGCCCGGGGACCGTCGCTGGAGGGCCCTGGCCGCGCTCCTCGGGGCCCTGGCCCTGGCGCTCACGCCCTACGGCTGGGGCGTGGCCGGGCTCACGGCGAGGTACCTCCGGGGCGCCCCCGACGACGCGGTCTCCGTGGTGCACGCGCGCATCCTGGAGTGGTGGCCCCTGTGGAAGGCCCCGCTGCGCCTGGCGTCGCCCCTGGAGCTCATGGTGGGCGCCCTCCTCGGGGGGTGGTGGGTCGCGTGCCTCGGGCGCCCTCGCTGGCGCCCCAGAGCGATCCTGGGCCTCGGGCTCCTGGCGCTGGCGCTGCGCCACGGGAGGCACCTGCAGCTCGCGGGGCTGGTGGGCCTGCCGCTCTCCGTGGCCCCGCTGGCCGAGCGCCTGGGGCTCTCGCCCGGGGAGCCCGAGAAGGCCCTCCGGAGGGTGGGCGCGGTGGCCCTGGCGCTGGCCCTGGGGGCCTGGCTCCTGGCGCGCGGGGTGCGTACGGAGGGCGCCTGGACGGATCCGTCGGGCGAGGACGAGGCCGTACGGGCGATGGTGGGCTCGCTCCCGGACGGGGCCCGGGTGTACCCGGCCCTGCCCTTCGGGGGGTACGTGCTGTACCTCGGCGCCCCGCGGGTGACGGTCTTCTGGGACAGCCGCAATGACTGCTACCCCGCGGGCCTCCTGCGCGAGGCCCTGGACCTGAACGACGGCGTCCTCGCGCCGGAGGAGGCCCGACGGAGGCTGGAGGCCCGCGGGACCCTGTACGGTGTCGTGCGCTGCGGCACCCGCGCGGAGCGCTCGTTCCAGCGCTGGGAGCGCCTCCGCCGGGAGGGCGGGGTGTGCCTCTACGGTCGGCCGCGGTGACGGGGCTTGACCGGGGGACGTGGGCGAACGTAGGTTCAACGGGCTTCGGCGCGAGGGCGCGCGAGAGAGCGGCGAGGACGCGGGATGAAGCTGGTCGGCGCAGGGCTTTCGGACGTCGGGCGCGAGCGAGACCACAACGAGGACTCGTACGCCCTGGAGGACGCCCTTGGGCTATACATCGTGTGTGACGGCATGGGGGGCCACCAGGCCGGCGAGGTGGCCAGCGCCCTGGCCATCGCCACGGTGGTGGAGTACGTCCGGGACCGCGAGGGGGGCGACCGCACGGGGGTGCTCTCCGATGCGGTGCGCCAGGCCAACGCCCGGGTGATCGAAGAGGGCAACCGCAACCGCCGTCGCAAGGGCATGGGCTCCACCCTGGTGGCCATGATCCAGAACGGCGACCACGCGGGGATCGTCCATGTGGGGGACTCGCGGTGCTACCAGCTCCGCGGGGGCGTGCTCCGTCGGATGACCCGGGACCACTCGCTCATCGAGGAGCTCGCGGGCGATGACCCCATCGCCCACGCGGCCCTCGGGGGCTACTCCAACGTGATCACCCGGGCCATCGGGACCTCGCCGGACACGGAGCCCTCCGTCCGGGACCCCGAGAGCCTGGTCCCCGGCGACCTCTACCTCCTGTGCTCCGACGGGCTCTCGGGCGTGGTGAAGGAGCAGGAAATGACCCGGATTCTCACCCGCCAGCCGGACCTGGAGCTCTGCTGCCGGGAGCTCATCCAGGCCGCCAACGACGGCGGAGGCCCGGACAACATCTCCACGGTGCTCGTGCGGGTGGACGGGTAGGGAGCCGTAGGGAGCTGTAGGGAGCTGTAGGGTGCTCTGGGCACGCGCATGACACCCACTCACACCGGCGGTCTTCGCGCGGTGGTGACGGCGCTCTGTTGGGTGGGGCTGTCGGCGCTGGCGGCGTATGCGTTCACCACGGCGGAGATCCACCTCGGGGTGCCGAGCCCGGAGCTCATGGATATGTTGTCCGTGGGGCCCTACACCACCTGGCCCCGGAGCGTGTTCCTGCTCTGGATGCTGGCGCCCTTTCTCCTGGCGCTCGGGCTCGGGGCGAGGGCCATCGCGGGGAGCCCCGAGGGCGTGGGGCGCAGCTTTCGGGCCCTGACCCGCACGGGGCTCTCCAGGCTGGTGCTGGTGCTCGCGCCGTGGCTCCTGACGCCGTCGGTGCTGGCCCAGGAGGACGGGGTGCGCCGCGGGGCGATGCTGGCTACGCTCCTCGGGTGGAGCTTCGCGCTGGCGGTGTACCTCCGACCCGAGGAGCCTCCGGGGGACGGCGCCCCGGGGGCGCCCGCGGAGTCGGTGGAGCGCGGAGGCCACCGCCCGATGCTGGCCATCATGGCTGTGCACTTCGCGCTCTTCGGGTACCTGACCATCGTGCGGGACCGGGCCCACTGGAGCGCCACGGTGGACCTCGGGATCTTCAAGGAGGCCCTGTGGAACACGCTCCACGGGCGGGTGCTCTTCTCCCCGACGGTGGGCTACAGCTTCCTGGGCGAGCACTTCTCGCCGGTGCTGTTTCTTCTGGTGCCGCTCTACGCGCTGTCGCCCACCAGCGAGTGCCTGCTGCTGCTCCAGGTGGGGGCCATCACGCTGTCGGCGTGGCCCTTGTACCTCCTGGGCGTGGACCTGGGCCTCGGGCGCCGGGCCTCCGCGGCGGTGGCCGCGGCGATGATCTTCTGCCCGCCGATGCACTGCGCGGTGCTCTACGACTGGCACATGGACCTCCTGGCGGTCCCGGCGCTGTCGTGGCTCCTCCTGGCGCTGCACCGGGGCCGCTGGGGGCAGGCATGCGCGGCGGCGGCGCTCATGGCGGCCTGCAAGGAGGACATGTTCCTGGTCGCCGGGTGCATGCTCCTGGCGCACTTCCTCGCGCGGCGGGAGCCGAAGGAGAGGCTGAACGCGGCGGCGCTGGCGGTGGTGATGACCGCGTACTGCGCCTTCGCGATGTTCGTGCTGCTCAAGCGCTTCGGGCCCCCGCCCGGGGTGCGGGTGTACATGGGCGGCCCCGAGGGGTACAAGTTCCTTCGGTACTACGCGCACCTGGCGGGGGAGCCCGGGGGGCCCGTGGCGGCGCTCCTGCGGCAGCCCTTCCGGTTCCTGGTGTACGCCCTCACGCACGGCAGGCTCACCACGGTGCTGGTGTTCGTGGGGGGCCTCGGGTTCCTGCCGCTGCTCGCCCCGCGGCGGCTGCCGATGCTCTTCCCGCTGGCGCTGATGCTCCTGTCGGACAACCCGGAGCTGGTGTCCCTGGGGTACCACTACGGGGCCATCCAGCACCCGGGGATGTTCGCCCTGGCGCTCTACGGCGGGGCGTTCCTGGTCGGCAACGCCTCCCGGCCCCAGCGTGCGCGGGACGCGGTGGCGGCGGTGGTCACCGTGGGGAGCGTGGTCTTGAACCTGGTGCACCCCACGGCGTACCTGGCGCGCTTGCGGGAGCGGGACCCCCTGGCGGTCACGGCCCAGACGCGCCGGGTGGACGCCCTGGCCGCGCAGGTGCCGCCCGGGGCGCGCATCTCCGCGGCGACCTTCGGCGGGGCGATGTTCTCCAACCGCCCGTGGGTGGGGGTCTTCCCGGAGGGCCTGGAGCAGGCGGAGTACGTGCAGGTGGACCTGCAGCGCCCGGCGTGGCCCATCTCCGGCGCCCAGACCGACGAGTACCTCCAGACCATGCTGCGCTCGGCCTGGGGCGTGGTGGACTACGGCGGCGGGGCGGTGCTCCTGCGCCGCGGGGCGGACCGCCGGCGCAACGAGGAGGCCCTGCGGGCGCTGTTCCTGCGGCGCACCTACGAGGTGGAGGGCACGCAGCAGACGTCGTTCCCGAACTGCGTGGAGCGCGACCCCGCGGCGAGCGACGGCCGCGCGCGGGTGGTGTGGCCCACGGACCCGAGGCCCCCGGGGTGGGTGGTGCACGGGCCCGAGGTGCGGTTGCCCCGAGGGCGCTGGACCGTGCGCTTCCGGCTCAAGGCCATCCCCACGCGCTTCGAGGGCTCCATCGGCCGGGTGGACGTGTACGCCCGGGGGCGCATGCTCGCCCAGCGGGAGCTCGCCCCCGGGGACTTCCCGGACCGCGGGTGGAGGGACATCCCCCTGGGCTTCGAGAGCAGCGGCTACGATGAGCTGGAGTTCCGGGTGCGCACGGACCTGCGCTGGGTCCTCGGCGCGGACGTGATCTCCCTGCGCGCCGACGACGAAGACGCCGCGGTGAGGGCCATCATGGAGCCCGGCCGCGCGCCGTAGGGCGAAGGGCTACGCGGGCGGGGTGGACCTGGCGTGAGGGTGTGTTAGGCTTCCTGATTGATGCAGATCAAGCGACTTCAGCTTGAGAACTTCGGCGGCTTCGTGTCGCTGGACCTCGACCTTGATCGTCCGCTTACGGTGCTCGTAGGGGCGAATGGATCGGGCAAGAGTACCATCCTGCAAGCCATCGCGGGTCTCGTCTCGACCATTCAGCACGGAGGGACTCCTCCGATACCAGCGCCCTGGCTCCGACCAGGCGCAAATGACCTGCGCCTGGGGGCCAAGAGCGGGAGGGCCCTCGGCACCTTTCTACATCAGGGTCTCCACCTCGATTATTGCATCCAGAAGCCTGACATGGGCACGCCGTGGTCCGGTAGCTTTGTCGCTCTCCCCCCTGGTATTTTCTTTGAGCCAGGTCACCTGTTCCTGTTTCTTGTGGATGCCAGCCGTTCATTGACGACGGCAACGCTCCCCGATTGGAAGCCCAAGACTGGATTTCGATGGGGTGCTGTCGTGGAGCGCTCCGCGCCTCCACCGCCAACCGAGGCGGAAGACCTGGGTGTCTTCGCACCGTACCCAGGCTATGCTCGGTTTCTTGAGTGGTTCAAGGAGCACGAGGACATCGAGAACGAACAACGCGTCGCGACGGGCGACCTGAGCACGCAGGACCCCGAGCTGCGCGCCGTGCGCGATGCCGTGGCTGAGCTCATGCCCGGCTTTGATCGCTTGCGTATCCTGCGCAAACCAACACCAGTCATGGTGGTGACCAAGAACGGACTCGAGTTTCGTCTTGACCAACTCTCCGACGGTGAGCGCAACCTCATCGCCATGACCGGCGATCTGGCGCGGCGTCTCGTCGCCGCGCATGGGCCGAAGGCCGAGCCCCGCCAGGCGGAGGGGATCGTGCTGATCGATGAGGTCGATCAGCACCTGCACCCCGCGTGGCAGCGCAAGGTCCTCCCCGCGCTGCAGCGAGCGTTTCCGAAGGTGCAGTTCATCGTGACGACGCACTCCCCTCAGGTGTTGTCCTCCGTTGCGGCATCGTCCATCGTCCTCCTCCACGACTTCGAGGCCCATGCGCTCACGGAGGCCACCAGAGGGCGCGACACGAACGCGATCCTGCGCGATGTCTTCGGAGTGCCAGAGCGTCCCGAGGAGCAGGTTCAGGAGATCGCAGAGATCACCAGGTTGATAGACTCTCTTGAGCTTGATGAGGCTCGAGGGCGTCTCACCAGGCTCGCAGTGACCTTGAGCGAGCATGATGATGCCGTACTCTCCCTACGCACCAGACTCGACTTCGCCGAGGCCGGTTTGTGATCCATATCCGGAAAGGGCCTCCGCCTTCGGCGCTGGTGACCTACGCGCGGCAGTTGGATACCAGCGTCGATCCGCCGCGGACTGCGCGTTACGACGGTCCTGGTTTTGAGGCAGTCAAGCCTGATATACGTGAGGCTCTCGCGCTGGAACAGCGCGGCGTCTGCTGCTACTGCAATGATCGAATCAGGAGCGACCCGAGTGGCATGAAGATCGAACACCGCGTCGCGCAGAGCATGGATGAGGCGCGCGACCTGGAATGGTCCAACCTCCTCGGTGCCTGCCGCGGCGAGCTTTCGAGCCCGTCAGGGCGGGGCGCCAACGTCCTACACTGCGACTCTTCCAAGGGCGATCAGGCGATCGATATCGATCCGACCAACGCCACCCACATCGCCTGTCTATTCTATGAACCTGGCGGAACGTTGCGATCCTCTCGACCGAACCATCAGGACGAGATCAACGGAGTGTTGAACCTGAATGTTCTGCCCCTCCGGGAGCGTCGTACTCGTGTCCTCGCGGTGGTGCAGCTGGAGTTGAACAAGAGGTTCGGAGCCAGAACGCTCCCAAAGGTACAGGTCAAGAGATTGCTGGAACTCTACCGATCTCCGCGGGGTGACCAACCGCCCTTCGTGGGCTTCCTCTGCTGGTGGTTGGAGCGCGCGCAGCGCAAGGCCGTGTAGGCCCCCTACCTCCGGTAGTCCATCACGAGCCCGACGCCCGCGGCGTTGGTGGCGCCGTTGGCGTCGATGTAGGCGCGGCAGGTGCGGTCCGCGGAGGGCACCGTGCGGGCGAAGTGGCACGCCGCGTAGGCCACCTGGCTGGCGCTCCCGCGCGCGGCGTAGGCCTCGAAGTGCAGCCGGGCGTACATCTGGAGGGCGTCGTCCCCGACGAGCTCCCCCGCCCGCAGGAGGGCGTAGGCCTCGAAGGCGTTGTGGTCGTCGAAGCTGCGTCCCTCGGCGGCGGTGTAGAGCCGATCGAAGCGCCCGAGGTAGCCATAGTTGTCGGCCTGGACCTCGCGGCGCTGGGAGCCCGCGGAGAGCAGCCCCTGGGAGCGCGCGGTGGCGTCGGCGCCGTAGCGGTCCACGGCGAGGGAGGCCACGGCCAGGGCGACGTTGCTGTACTTCACGAAGCGCCCGTGGTCGTTCATGTTGAGCGAGTGCCAGAAGTACCCGCACTCCAGGCAGCCGATGCGGGGCTCCTGGGCGCGCGTCACGAAGGCCCTGCGGTACGCCGCCAGGGCGTTCTGGGCGCGCGTGCGGTGCATGGGCACCACCAGCACGTCCGCGGCCTCGGCGAGGCACCACACGGCCAGACCCGTCTCGAAGGCGTACACCGTGTCCGCGGGGTTGGTGGTCCCGTCGCCGAAGGCGTCGAAGGCCGCGGTGAGGCCCCAGCCGCTGCCGCCCCAGCGCGGGGCGTTGTCCGCGAGCCACCGCACGGAGGCCTCCGTGGCGTCCCGGAGCTGGGCCTGGAACGCGGGTGTAAACGCAGCCCCGCGCTGCCCCCGGCGCAGGGCGCTGGCCGCCGCCAGGCAGTGGTACGCCGCGTCCGGCGCGTTGGCCCAGCGGGTGGGCGACGCGCTGGGCCGGAAGTTCATCGCAAAGAGCGCCTCCCACGGGTCCAGCGGGCGCCCGGCGTCCACCATGGCCGCGTCCTCCGGCGCGTCGACCTCGGCGTCCGGCGGGGCGACGGCGGTGTCCGTCGCGCTGTCCACAGGAGGTGGCGGCGCCGTATCCTGCGCGTCCGGGGTGTCCAAGGCGTCCATCACCGGGCGCGTGTCCGCGGGCTCCGTGTCCGGGACCGCAGCGACGTCCTCCGCGGAGAGCTCGCCCGGAGAGGCGTCGCGGGGATGTAATGAACTGTCGGGGAAGGTAGGGAAGCAGCCCCCGAGGAGGAGGGCGCAGGCCAGGGATCGATGCACGGCGGGAGTGTAGCGCGTCCTCCTTGCGGTCCGCAGGTGGGGCACCACGCGGCGCGGTGGAGGGGGCTGGTGTGCTATGACGGCGCCATGTCGCAACTCGTCGCGCTGATCACGGGCGCCAACGGCGAGATCGGGCGGACGCTCCTGGAGCGCCTGGCCGCCGAGGGGCGCTACCGGCTGGTCACCCTGGACCTGACCCCGCTGCCCGAGCGCCACCGGCACCTGTGCCAGGAGAGCTACGCGGGCAACATCCTTGATCGGTACCTCCTGGACCAGCTCGCGGCCCACCACGAGATCGAGGTGGTGTTCCACCTGGCGGCGCTCCTCTCCACCCGCGGCGAGCGGGACCCGGAGCTGGCGCACCAGATCAACGTGGAGGGCACGCTGCACCTCCTGCGGGTGGCCCAGCAGCAGACCCAACGCCTGGGGCGCGCGGTGCGCTTCATCTTCCCGAGCTCCATCGCGGTGTACGGCCTGCCGGACCTGCACACCAAGGCCCTCGCGGGGCGGGTGAAGGAGCACGAGCACACAGTGCCCGTGACCATGTACGGCTGCAACAAGCTCTACTGCGAGCACCTCGGGCGGTATTTCTCCACGCACTACCACGCCACGGGGCACCAGTCGCAGGCGCCGCGGGTGGACTTCCGCGCGCTGCGCTTCCCGGGCTTGATCTCCTCGGACACGGTGCCCTCCGGGGGCACCAGTGACTTCGGCCCGGAGATGCTCCACCACGCCGCGCAGGGGAGGCCCTACACGTGCTTCGTGGGCCCCTCGGCGACGATCCCGTTCATGGCCATGCCTGACGCCGTGCGGGCCCTGATGCTGCTCCTGGACGCGCCCCGGGAGGGCCTCACCGCGCCGAGCTACAACCTCGGGGCCTTCTCGCTCTCGGCCGAGGCCATCGCCGAGCGGGTGCTCCGGGCCTTCCCCGAGGGGAGGATCACCTACCAGCCGGACCCCATGCGCGCCCGCATCGTGGACTCCTGGCCGGAGGACGTGGACGACGCGCGCGCCCGCGCGGACTGGGGCTGGAGCCCGCTCTACGGCGTGGACCGGGCCTTCGACGAGTACCTCGTCCCGGCCGTGCGCCGGCGCTATACAAAGTAATGGACATCGCCGGCGCGCGCTTCAGCTCCGCGAAGCCACCGAACCCCACCTGGCTCGCCTGGGGCACCGAGCGGGCCGGGGCCTTCGTGGTCGAGGGCCTGGACCCCGTGGGGGCCACGCTGGCGGACACCCTCGGGCGCCAGCTCCCGAAGGTCCTCGCGGTGGACTGCCCCCTCGGGGTCCCGCAGGGCCTCGCGAAGCTCCTGGTGGGCCTCGCGGCCAACGGCTCGCAGGTGCTGGAGCGCCTGGTGGCGTCGCCGCCCGCGGAGCTGGACACCACCTGGGCCCGCTTCGCCACGGAGTGTCCCGGGGCCCTCAGGCTCACCGACGCGCTCACCCACGGGGCCCCGTCGGTGACCTCCCCGCGGCCGCCGGTGTGGCGCTCGCTCCGGGCCCTGGCCCGGATCCTCTCGGGGCTGCGGGACCGCGTCGCGCTGGTGCCCTTTGACACCCTGGAGCTCCTCCCCACGCGCTCCATGGTGCTGGAGGCGCTGCCCACGGGCACCCTCCGGCTCCTCGGGCTGCCGTACCTCTCGTACCGCGGCGCCCCGGAGGGGGGGCCCGCGCCGTCGCCCTCGGACAGCGCCGCCGCGCGGATGCAGGTGCTCACGGGGCTCCCCGCCGCGGTGGGCGCGCTGGGCTTCCGGCTGGAGGTGCCCGCGTTCGTGGTGAACGCATGCGTGACGGACACCCACGGGGACGCCCTGGACGCGGTCTTGTGCTGCGTCACCGCGGCGCTGGCCACCCGGGGGCTGTGGGCCCCGCCGCCGTACTCGGGCCCGCTGGCCGCCAGGGTGCAGCTCGAGGGTTGGATCGTGCGCCCGGGGGCCTGAGAGGGCACCCACCGGGAGACGGCCCTGTTTCTGTGCTCAATCCTCGAAGCCGTCGGGGCCGACCTCCTCGATCACCGCGGCGAGCGCCGCCTTGTCGTGGAACAAACGAGCCAGCTCCACCCCGAGCCGCTCGAGGGCCCCGCGGTCCTCACCGTACGCGCAGAACATGCTCGCCTCGGGATCGAAGCCGACCCCCTCGGCCAGCTCCGGCGCGACGACCGTCGTAACATGGCGCGCGACGCCCGCCCACGAGTAACCCCCGCCCTCCACGCCCGCGGCGTCGAACACCTCGGACGCAGGCTCGAACTGCGTGAGCAGCAGGCTGTACCTCCCAGGCCCCGTCTCAACGAGCCCGAAGGGCGCGAGGCCGTGGACCGTCACGACCGTCGCGGCCGTCGCCTTCGGTGCGGTCTTCAGCCTCGCCTTCGTCGTCCTGGTCTTCTGCTTCGGCTTCGCCATCATGCTCCAACCTACACGATCGCATGGTCGACGTCCTCAGCTCAGCGCCGAGGCCCACGAGCTCTCCCGTCTCGTGCCGGAGGAGCGGATGGTCCGTGGCGCTCGGCATGGTGCCCTCAGCGCGGCGCCGAGGTGATCCGCCGGAGGCAGCTCGCGCCCCCCTCGGGGAGGCTCTCCAGGGTCTCGAAGCGCACGTCCGTGCCGGTCTCGGCGCCGACCACCGCGCAGGTCGCGCGGAACCACTCGTCGCAGCCTCGTCGGCACTCCTCGCGGAGGGCGTGGCGCCCGTGCCAGGCGTCCCACGGGCACGACCGGTGCCGCACGAGCCCCTCCTCGTCGCTGGCGCCGGGCTCGAAGGCCGCGTCTTCACCCATACACTGGCTGCTCCACGCGATGCTGCGCGCGAGCTGCGGGCCCAGCGGGCGGCTCCGGTCGATGCGCCGGAGGTACGCGCGTCCCGTCTGCTCGCCCGTGAGGCGCCACATCCGCAGGACCACCGCCGACGGATCCACGGAGGGGCACGCCTCCTCGACCGCCCGCCTCCACGCGAAGTGCTGCGCGCGCACGATGTCGCACAGCACCGCGAACTTCTGGGACGCCTCGGGCTGGCGGTCGGTCACGGCACCCTCCCTTGGGATCTTCCGCCCCGCGCCCGCGGCCGTCATGACCGTGGTCAATTGGTCGGCGTCGGTCCGGTGCCTTCTCGTCGGGGAGGGACCCCAGCGGGTCAGGGGCGCAGCGCGAGGCCCACCATGGGCGTGAGCACCACCTGCACGGGGCCCGCGCCGCGGACGACGATCTCCCCGCGTCCGGCGAGGTCGAGCGCGAAGCTACGGGACAGGTCGATGGTGAGCCCCAGGGCCGCGTCGACGCCGAAATGGATCGCCCGGTCCGTCGCGCCGGAGGCGGTCACCGACGACAGATGGAGCGCCGGACCAATCTCACCGAAGGGGTGGAAGCGCTCGGCGGGCAGCGCCGCCACGCGGAAGATCCCGGCGAGGCCGACGTCCGTGAGGCCGTAGTCCGCGGCGGCGTGGTAGCGGGCGCCGAGGGAGAGCCCGAGCGCGAGGCCCCTTCGGTTCTCCCACCCCGCGAGCACCCCGATCCAGCCCCCGAGCGCGCTGCGCTGGACCTCCAGCCCCGGGCCCATCCTCGGGCGGAGGAACACCCCGCCGAAGGCGCTCCGCGCGGCGGGCTCACCCGGCGGGCTCAGCGCCACGCGCTGGGTGACCACCACGGTCTGAGGCCACACCTCCCGGGGCGCCGCGCACAGCGCCAGCGCGGCGACCGCGCCCGAGAACCCGCTGGTGACCGAGATCCTCACGGGCGCAGGATGCCGTTCGACCGCTGGAGGCGGCTTGACGGGGGTCATCTCCCGTACTCCAGGGCCTCCAGCCGCCCCGGGGCTCCGCTACGGGCAGGCCGAGCGTGGGCCGCAGGTGCGCACGCCGTCCGTGCGCGTGGCGCAGCACCCGCTGGCGCAGTCGCCGTTCACCACGCAGGTGGCCCAGCAGGTGGCCGCGCCGCTGTAGTCCGTGCACACCGCCCGGCGCCCCGTGGCAGCGTCGGGGCAGCACTCGGCGTCTCCCGCGCAGCTCTGGCCGAAGGTGCGGGTGCATGCGGTCCCCGCGCATGCGCTCGTCGGGCCGCAGGCCATGGTGCCGTCCGCCAGGCGCGCGCAGCAGTTGTTGGAGCAGTCGCTGTTGCGCGCGCAGCGGGCCGCGCACAGTTGCCCCACGCCCGTGTAGTTCACGCAGAGGGAAGCCACCCCGCCGGTGGGGCAGCAGTCCGTGGAGCGCGCGCAGCTCTGCCCCGCCAGGCGCGTACACGTGGGGGAGATGCACGCGCAGGGCCCGAAGCCCGAGCCCGTGGCGTCGCAGGTCTGGCTCCCGGCGGCCCCGTCGGCGCAGGTGCAGGCCCGGGTCTGCCCCGGGGAGCAGCGCCCCGCCCCGCACTGGGCCACGGGCCCACAAGCGAGGCTCCCGTCGGCGAGCCTCGCGCAGCACCCGGTGGCGCAGTCCGTGCCCCGCGTGCAGCGCGCCACGCAGCGCTGCCCCGCGCCCTCGTAGCTCACGCAGAGGGTGGGTACGCCCCCCGCCGGGCAGCACTCCGCGGAGCTGTTGCAGGCCTGGTCCACCGCGCGCGTACACGTCGGCGGCGGCGGGGGCGGCGGCGTGACGGAGCATGCGCAGAGCCCGAAGCCCGCCCCCAGCGCGTCACACACCTGGGCCCCGGCGCGGCCGTCGGCGCAGGTGCAGGCCCGGGTCTGGCCCGGGGTGCACACCGCCGTGGGCGCGCAGGCGCACGCCCCGAGGGCACCGTCGCAGGTGCGCGTGCCACGGCTCCCGTCCGCGCAGGCGCAGCCATGCGCGCAGCGCCCGAAGGCGTCCCCCGCCGCGCTGCACTGCTGCGTGCCCGAGGACCCGTCGGAGCATGCGCACGCCGCCAGCGCCCCGGGCGCGCACAGCCCCCCGGGCCCCACGCCCCCTCCCCCCCCGCGGGAGTCCGTCACCAGGCAGCCCGAAGCCCCGCCCCCGAGCGCCAACACCAGCGCGAGAGTCTTGATGTACCTTCTTTGCATCGGTCGCCGTACCCTCCTGCTGAACCTGACCCGCTCTTGTCGTACGATGCCACATGCCGGGAGGTTCCCCTCGGACTTCCGCCGTGGAACCTGAGACTCCCCCGAGGGAGGCGTAACTCTTGAGCGCCGCCACACAGCTCACCCCAGGGACCCTCTTCGCCGGTGAGTTCCTCGTCCTCCACCCCCTCTCGGAGGGTGGGATGGGGTCGGTGCATGTGGTCGAGCAGCGCAGCACCGGAAAGCGTCGAGCGTTGAAGGTGATGCACCCGCAGCTCGTGCGGGACCCCCGCAATCGGGCGCGCTTCCTCCAGGAGGCCCGCCTCGGCGCGCGGCTGGAGAGCGACCACGTGGTGGACGTGGTGGCCGCGGGCGTAGACGATGCCTCGGGCACCCCGTGGCTGGCCATGGAGCTCCTCCAGGGCGAGGACCTCGCGGCGGCCCTGGCGCGCCGGGGGTGCTTCGCCCCGGGGGAGGTGCTGGAGCTCCTCCGGCAGCTCTGCCACGCCCTCTCGGCGGCGCACCGGCTCGGGATCGTGCACCGGGACGTCAAGCCCGAGAACGTCTTCCTGGCCGTCGGTCGGCGCAGCGACGTGGCCTTCACCGTGAAGGTGCTGGACTTTGGCATCGCCAAGGTGTTGGAAGAAGCCGGGGCGAGCCGGAGCACCACCGGCGTGCTGGGGTCACCCATGTTCATGGCGCCGGAGCAGGCCAACGCCCTGGCCGCCTCGCCCGCCACGGACGTGTGGGCCCTGGGGCTCCTGGCCTTCAACCTCCTCCTGGGGCGCTCCTACTGGCGCTCCGTGGACGCGCCAGGGAGCACGCTCCAGGGGCTCCTGGTCGAGCTCCTGGTCGAGCCCCTGGAGCCAGCGTCCGCGAGAGCCCTGGCCTTCGGGCTCGCGGAGCGGCTCCCTCCGGGCTTCGACGCGTGGTTCGCCCGCTGTGTCCATCGGGACCCCTCGCAGCGCTTCCAGAGCGCGCAGGAGGCGCTCGATGGGACCCACGGGTGGTGGGCCGGCGCCGCGGCGCCTCCCCTTGCGCCGCCCACCCGGGCGCCCCCGACGCCGATGCCCAGGACCGTCGCGTGGACCGTGGAGCCCCCGGACCCGCGGACTCCCACACGGCCCCGAGGCGCCCGCTGGGTACCCGCCGCGCTCGGCCTCGGGGGCTTCCTCCTGGCGGGGACGGCCTTCGCGGGCCTCTGGAAGCTCCGCGCCACGCGCGAGGAGGATCCCGCTCCCCACCCGGTGACCCCCGTGGCGGTCCCGGAGGCGGCCCCGCGAGCGCCCGCGT
Organism: Deltaproteobacteria bacterium; assembly: GCA_016218725.1. Lineage (GTDB taxonomy): Bacteria > Myxococcota_A > Polyangia > Polyangiales > JACRDB01. The sequence goes on along the minus strand of JACRDB010000068.1, from coordinate 43,087 downwards.
CGCCGACGCCGACGCCCTGCGAGGCGCCACGCCACACCAGCGGAGGGCACTGCTGCAACCCCGGCGAGGCCTGGGTGCCCGACCGCGGGGCGTGCGTGTGCCTCGACCCGCAGGTGTGCGCCCCGCTGCCTCAGGAGAGCACCCAGGCCCCACGCCCCGCTGCCCGCCCGAGCGCCCGACCCCCGGCGCCCAGAGCGGCGCTCCGGGAGCCCTGGCGCTCGCCCGAGCCCCCACCGCCCCCGCCGCCTGCTCCAGCGCGCACGCCTCCGCGCTCGGGGCTCCGAGACCCCTGGGGTGGGCAGGAGCCGTCACCTCCACCGCCCCCGCCGCCACCGCAGCCCGCCGCGCCCCCTGCGGTGTACGCCCCGCACCCCCAGGGCCCCGCGGGGGGCTCCGGCTACCAGGGGCCGGCCTCGCCGTCGTCCGGGCCCGTGGTGGGCACGCCGGTGTACTGAGGTCGCTCAGTCCTTGAGGAGGTCGTCGAAGGCGCGGTCCACGTCCTCGTGGTCCGGGGGCGCGTAGGGGGTGCCCGCCAGGAGCGCCTGGAGACGCTGCACGATGAAGGTCACGTTGCGGAAGCTCGGGTCGCGCTTGTGCACCTTCTGGAAGAAATACAGCGCCTCGTTGGCGTCGCCCTGGACCTCGTAGGCGGCGCCGATCTCGAAGTAGAGCCCGAGCTCCTCGCGGTCCGTCCGCTGCGGCGCCTGGAGCCCGCGCTTGAAGTGCTCCACAGCACTGACCGGGTCGCCCTTCTCCAGGAAGCACAGCCCGATCATGGTCTCGCCGATGCACTGCCGGGCGGCGTTCATGGTGGCGATCTTGAACTCCGCGATGGCGTCGTCGTAGAGCCCCATCTCCTTGTACGCGATGCCCAGGTCGTAGTGCGTGTCGCAGTCCTCGACGCTCACGCTCCGCCCGAGCTCCTGCTTGAACTGCGCGAAGACCGTGTCCACGTCGAACTGGTCGGCCTCCTGACGGTCCGCGGGCAGGAGCCCGTCGACCTCCTCGGCGAGCTTCTCGGCCAGCCGGAAGGAGCCGTCCTGGTCGCCCTCGCCAGCGCCCTCGGCCTGCATCTGCAGGAGCTGCTCGACCTCGCCCCAGCGGTCCAGCACCAGCGGGTGGTTGGGGTACAGGTCCAGGAGCTGCGCCAGCGTCTCCCGCGCGTCCTCGTAGAGCCCCTGGGTGACAAAGAACTCCGCCTCGTCGAGCCCGGCCTCGATCTCCCGCACCCCCGGGACGCTCGTGGGGCCCGTCTCCACCGCGCCGCCGTCGTCCTGGCCCTGGTCGCCCTGGTCGCCCTGATCGTCCAGCGGGTCCAGGGAGGCGTCGCCGAGCTCCCCGTGGTCCGGCTCGTCCAGGAAGGGCACCTCCTCCACCCGCGGGTTGCGCGCGGTGAAGTCCTCCTCGGCTTCGTTGTACGCCTGCGGCTCCTCGGGGTAGGCGATCTCCTCCCGGTAGTGGCCCCGGGCGCCCTGGTGCGTGTCCACCTCGTAGGGGTTCTCACGGTGCTGCGGCGCCGAGGCCAGCACCACCTCCTCGTCGTCGATCATGGTCTCCTCGGAGCCGTCGGCGCCGCGCAGGCGGTCGTAGAGGCTCCGGGCCTCGGCGTTTCCCGGGTCGATCTCCAGCGCGCGCAGGGCCTCGGCCATGGCCGCGTCCGGGTCCCGCGAGGCCAGGAGCCTCGCCAGGGTGATGCACTCGCGCAGGACGCCCCCGCCGTCATTCATGGACGCGAAGAGGTCCCGCAGCCGCACGTGCAGCTCCAGGGACGAGGGCTCCAGCTCCGCGGCCCGCGCGAGGTTCGCCGAGGCCTTGGGCTTGAGCCCGTACTTCAAGAAGATCTCCGCCTCGTTGATGAGCCGGGCGGCCTCCACCGAGGGGCCCTTCTCGATGGGGCGGGGCACCACCCGGTTGGACACCGGAAGCACCGGCGCCGTGGGCCTCGGGGGCCTCCGGGAGCTCACCGGCGGCTCCGAGGGGCCCGCGCCTCGGTCCCTCCGAGCGCCCCCCCCCCCTCCTGGCGGCTCCACGGGGGCCGGAGCCTGCCCCCGGGGCGGCGGCGCCGCGGACGGCACCGACGGCTTCAGGTCAAAGACCACGTCCTCGTCGGCCTCGACGATCATCACGTCGTCGTCTACGTCGGCCTCGCGGGCCGCGGCGGGCAAGGGCGGCCCCGGGGCGTTCGCGTTGGCCCCCGGCGGGGCGCTCGGCTTGACCCTGGAGGGCGCCTGCCCGTTGGGCCCCGGCCCCGGCGGCACCGACGCCGGGCGCCGCCCCACCCGCGACGAGGACCGCAGCGCGTCCCGCGCCTCGGCGTCCGTGGCGGAGAGCTCCAGGACGCGCTGGTAGGCCTCGTTGCGCTCCTTGACCCGGCCCGCGTCACCGTGGATCCGGGCCACCTCCTTGAGCACCGACACGGTCTTCGGGAGCTGCCCCAGGGAGCGGAAGGCGCGCCCGAGGAGCTCCAGGGTGTCAATGTCCCGGGTGTTGGCCTTGTAGGCCACCTGGAGCTTCGGGAGGGCGTGCTTGGCGTCTTCCCGGTCTAGGTAGTAGCGCGCCAGGTCCCGGGCCAGGTTGGGGTCCTCCTGGCGGTGGAAGAAGAGCCGCTCGGCCACGCGGGCCCAGTCGTCCGGGCGCCGGGCCCGCTGCAGGAGCGCGCAGCTCGCCTCGAACTCCCGGGCGGCCTCCTCCGCGCGGTTCAAGCGCGAGAGGAGCTCCCCGTGGCGGATCCGCGTGGCGACGTTGTCCGGCGCGATCTGCACCATCTGGCGGTAGAGCGCCAGGAGGTGGTCCCAGCTCTCGGCCCGCTGGTAGTGCTGGGCCAGGACGTCGAGCTGCTGCACCGCGTCCGCCGGGAGGTTGAGCTTGACGTACAGGTCCGCCAGGCGCGCGTGGAGCTGGAGCATCCCCGGGTCGATCTGGAGGATCTGCTTGTAGACCGCCACGGACTTCAAGAAGAAGCCCTGCTGGTCGTAGCTGGTGGCCACCCGGGAGTAGGTCTCCACCGCGGCCGGGCGGGCGTTCATCCGCACCTGGAGATCACCGATCTTGAGCAGGATCCGGACGTCGTTCGGGTCCGTCTGGAGGATCCGCTGGTACTCGGCGATGGCCCGGTCCAACAGGCCCTTGGCGGCAAACTTCTGCGCCGCTTCGATGGTCTTCTGGCGGTCGATGCTCACCTTCGGGCCGCCAAAAGGGTACCGGCCCCACGCCTCCACCGTCAAGCGCAGCCTCGCGCCCGCCGTTGAACGGGAAATGCGTGCATCGGCACCGGAGAGGCCGCACAATGAGAAGGAACGCCCTCGGAGGTGCACCATGACCGACCCCTCGGGATCCGTCCGCGTCGCCGCCCGGTGGCGTCGCACCCGCCATCGCAAGGCCCGCGCCCTGGACCGCGCCGCCAGCGCCCTGCTCGTCGGCGCGCCGCTCCTGGCCGCCGCGGGCGTCGCCCTCGCCCGCTTCGGGCTCGCCCTGCCGGGCCGCGCCCTGGCCCTCGCGGGCCTCGGGGCCCTGCTCCTGGCCGCCGTGGGCATGCTCGCCCAGGCCCTCTCCGGGGTCTTCTCCCGCGAGCGCGAAGGGGCCCTCGGGGCCAGCGCCCAGGGCCTCTCGTTCCTCCCCGCCCGGGGGCCGTCCTGGCGCCTCCCCTGGCGCTCCATCGCCCGCATCGGCGCCAACGCCGACGCCCGCGGCGAGGGGACCGAGCTCCGGGTCGAGACCCTCGACGGGGACCTCTGGCAGGCCACCCTGGACACGGACCCTGGACATGGACTCGAGGCGCGGGCCCTCGTCCTGGCCGCCCGCGAGGCCGTGGCCCTGAGGGCCCTGGTGGTGCCCCTGAGGGCCCCGGAGCCCCCGTGGCCCACCCGCGTCTCCACGGGCCTGGGGCTCTTTGTAGCAGCCATGCTTACACCGTCTCCCATGTCGGTGACCCTCTGGATTCTGGTGCTCTGTGTGTGGCTCCCCGCGGTGGTGGCGCGCTTTCGGCGCCAGCGGGAGCGCCGGGCGGTGGTGGGCAGCGACGGGGTGGAGGTGGTGATCGATGGCGCCCGGCGCTTCGTGCCGTTCTCGTGCGTGGCGGACGTGGACTGGGACGAGTGCGGGGTGCTCTTGCGGCTGACCGACGGCGAGGAGCTGGCGCTGCCGCTGGTGAGCCCCGAGGACCTCCGGGCGCCGGACGAGGTGGACGCCACGGCGGCGCTCTCGCGCCGGGACCTGCTCCTGGAGCGCTGCTGCGAGGGCCTCGCGGCGTGGAGGACCAGGCCGGACACGGAGGAAGCGGGCGGCACCGGGTCCCTCCTTGACCGCCAGGGCCGGGACCCCGAGGCGTGGCGGAGCAAGCTCCAGGCGCTGTCGCACGACGCGGGGGGGGCCTACCGCCGGGTGGCGCTGGACGAGGCCACGGTGGCGTCGGTGCTGGAGGACCCTCACGCCTCGGTGGAGCGCCGGGTGGCCGCGGCGTGGACCCTGGCCCTGCGGGACGACCCCGAGACGCGCCAGCGGGTGCGCGTGGTGGTGGAGTCCTGCGCCAGCGCCCCAGCGAGGGAGGCGCTCTCCCGCGCGGCGGCGCGGGACCTGGACGAGGCCACCCTGGAGCTCATGCTGGAGGCCAACGCCGAGCGGGCGGGGTGAGCGCGGCTACAGCGTCTTGGCGGCGCCGTGGACCGTGACCCAGGCGCCCTTCGGGTGCCTCGCGGTGACGGCGTTGAACACCCCGAGGGTGGCGCGGCAGTCGGCCAGCGCGCGGTGCGACGGCATGGCCGGCACCTTGAGCCACCGGGCCAGGGTCTCCAGCCGGTGGTTGGGCGCGTCGGGGAACACCCTGCGGGCGAGCTTGAGCGTGCAGTACATGGGCACCGCCGGGCGCGGGAGCTCCGCCCGCAGGAGCTCCCTGGAGAGCACCCCGCGGTCGAAGGGCGCGTTGTGGGCCACCAGCGGCCGCGCCCCGGCGAAGGCGAGGAACGCCCGCAGCGCAGGCCCCACGGTGGGCGCTCGGGCCACCATCGCGTCGGTGATGTGATGAATGCTGGTCACGAAGCCCGAGATGTGGGACTCGGGGTTCACCAGCGTCTGGAACTCCTCCACCACGGCGCCGTCCCTCACGCACAGCGCCGCCAGCTCCACCAGCCGCGCGCCGCGACCGGCCTCGGAGGTCTCCGTGTCCACGATCACCACCTCGCGCACGCCGGCGCCGTCCAGCACGGCCTCGGGAGAGGCCACCACGCGCTGGAGGAGCGCGAGGGTCTTGGGGTGGAACCTCCGCCTGGGCAGCCTCAGGGTCATGGCCCGCCGAGGGTGACACCTTCCCCGAGGGCCCGCCACCACCGCGCGAAGACCTCGGGCCTCGCCAGGGAGGGCCCCGCGGACGGACCGACGCCGCCGCCGGCCCAGAGCGTCACCCGGGACGCGCCCGCGCGCCAGCGCGCCACCCACGAGGGCGCGGCCCCGTCGAGGGAGCGCGGCGCGAGCTCCACCCTCGCCGGGGACGCCCCCCCGAGGACCAGCCGGCCCTCCAGGAGCCCCGCGCCGAAGGGCGCTCCGAGGGCCGTGGCCGCGAGCCTCCGGGCCACCGTGTTCGCGTCGCAGCGGTCCCCGAGGAGCAGCACCCTCGCGCCCCTCGCGACCGCCTCGTCCAGCGCCTGGAGCGCGGCCGCGAGCGTCGGGTCCTCCGGGCCGTCGAAGCGCGAGAGCCTCGCCACGAGCTCGCTCTCGAAGCCCCGGGGCACCGCCCCGGGGGCGGTGAGGTACTCGTACGCGAAGGCCCCGGTGCCGCCGTAGAGCGCGCTCCAGGCGGCCCCCAGGAGGCCCTCCGGGCGGCGCTCGCAGAGGTGCCCCGTGGGCTGCCTGAGGAGCACCAGCACCCGACGGGCGTCGGGGCGGGCGTCGCGGGCGAGGTCCTCGCGGTCGCGGGCGTCCACGGGCTGCTGGTGGTCCCCGTCCAGGTCCGCGGCGTAGAGCCGCTGCGAAGGGTCCCGCGCGAACGCCGCCAGCGTCGGCAGCTGCGGGCCCAGGAGCCCGTGGAGCGCCTCGGCCACGCGCCGCGTCTCGTCCTCGACGGTGAAGCCCCGGGGGACCCGCGGCGAGTCCCCGAGCTGGAGCCAGCGCCAGGAGCCCGGGGAGTCCTCCACGGGGCGGGCGCCCAGGAGCCACCCCCTCTGGGGCTCCGGCCAGGCCTCCACGGGATCGAGCTGGTCCCTGCGCGCCAGGAGCTCCCGCGCCCCGAGGCCCGGGCTCCGGAGGGCCACCCGGAGCCTCGGGACGCCCCTCTCGCGGACGCAGAGCACATATAGCCCCAGCGCGTCGGAGACGCCCTCCAGGGACCAGCTCGCGCAGTCCGGGGCGGCCTCGTGGGGCGCTCCGGGCCCGAGCCCCGGGGCCCCGGGGGCGCTGCCCCGGAAGGCGGCGGCCACCCGAGCCACCCACCCTCTGGTCCATGGAAAATGCCTGGACTGAATGGTTTGAAGGTACCAGTACGCCGCGGGGTGAGCGCGGCGCAGGGGCTCCGTGGAGGGATCGTCGAAGGCCCCCGGGGACGCCGCCCGGCGGGCCTCGCGGGGGTGGCGCTGGTGGAGCTCCCGGACCCGCTCCACGGTGCCCGGGTCGCCGCCGAAGCGCGCCCTCCAGGCACCGAGCACGCTCCGGGCGAAGGCCCGGGCGGGCGCCTCGGGGGTGGAGCCGGACTCGCCCAGGGCGCCCAGGGCGGTGTTTGCGAGCTCGGCCCAGGTCCACGAGAGCACCCTCTCCCCCGCGGGGGTCTCCCTCGGCGAGCGCCCGTCGGGGGTGAGGTAGAGCGCCGCGCGGCGGGCCTCGGGGTGCTCGGCGCGGGCCCAGAGGAGGTAGTCCCGCACCTGCCCGTCGCCCTCCGGGGCCAGGACCTTGTGCTCGAACACCAGGAGGTGCTCGCGCCCGAGGGTGTCCGTGAAGGCGCAGCGCAGGTCCGGGGCGCGGGCGGTGGCCCGGACCCCGTCACCCGCGGGGCGCTCGCGCCAGAGGGCCACGGAGCCGACGCCCACCGTGGGGGCGTCTTCGAAGACCGCGCGGGCCAGGAGCTGGACGACCCGCTCCCCGAGGCCATGGTCCTGCCCCGGGGGGTGGGGTCCGGGGTCCAGGAGCCAGGCCACGAAGCGGGTGTAGACGACCTCCTGGCTGGCCACCCCGAGGAGCCCCAACGGATCAAAGGGCGGCGTGAGGGCATCCAAGGCCGCAAGTGCTGGATCGTGTAGAAGTGCCTGGAGAGGGTCACGCATGAGCGCTCGGATCGCTTCGCTGCTGGTGTTCCTTGGGGTGTTTACCGCCCTGGTGGCCGGTGGACACTACTACCTCTGGGCGAGGCTGCTCCGGGACCCGGCCTGGCCCGGGCCCTGGGCCCGCCTCGGGGCCGTGGGCTTCTGGGGGATGGCCCTGGCGATGCCGTTGTATTTCCTCGCGTCCCGGGCGCTCCCTCGGGCCCTCACCACGAGCTGGGCCTGGGTGATGTACCTCTGGATGGGCCTTGCCTTCCTGCTCCTGGTGGGCGTCGGGGCCGGGGACCTCCTGCGCTGGGCGGCGCAGCACCTCCCCGGCGGCGAGGACCCGTCCCGGAGGCTCTTCGTGGCGAGGGTCGTGGCCGCGGTGGTGGGCGGAGGCAGCGGCCTGGCCGCGGCGGTGGGCGTGCGCACGGCCCTGCAACGCCTGGCGGTGCTGCCGGTGACGATCCCCGTGGAGGGCCTCCCGGCGGCGCTGGCGGGGCTCAAGATCGTGCAGCTCACGGACATTCACGTAGGGCCCACCATCGGCCGGGCCTTCATCGCGGAGATGGTGCGGCGCACCAACGCGCTGGAGCCCGACCTGGTGGCCATCACCGGGGACCTGGTGGACGGCCCGGTGGAGGAACTCCGCGCCCACGTCGAGCCCCTGAGGGACCTGCGGGCCCGCTACGGGGTGTACTTCGTCACGGGCAACCACGAGTACTACTCCGGCGCGGACGCCTGGATCGCGGAGCTCCGGCGCCTGGGCGTGAGGGTCCTGCGCAACGAGCGGGTGACCGTGGGGGAGCCCGGCGCGCTCCTGGACATCGCCGGCGTGGACGACTGGTCCGCGGGGCGCTTCGGCCGGGGCCACGGGCCGGACCTGCCTCGGGCGCTGGAGGGCCGGGACCCGTCGCGCCCCGTGGTGCTCCTGGCGCACCAGCCCAAGGCGGCGCTGGAGGCCGCGGAGCACGGGGTCTCCCTGGTGCTCTCGGGGCACACCCACGGCGGCCAGCTCTGGCCCTGGACGCTGCTGGTGGGGCTCGACCAGCCCTTCGTGAAGGGGCTCCACCGCCACAAGGGCACGCACGTCTATGTGAGCCAGGGGACGGGCTACTGGGGCCCTCCGATGCGCCTGGGCACCTTCGCGGAGATCACCAGGCTGGTGCTAGAGGTCGCGTAGACGCGGTTTAGAACGCGCGCAGGCCCGGGAGCAGCCGCCGCGCGATGACAATGCGCTGGATGTGGCCGGTGCCCTCGAAGATGTCGTACACCTTGATGTCCCGGAACCACTTCTCCAGGAAGGCGTCGTCGCCCTCGGTGGCGCAGCCGTCGGCCCCTACGAGCTCGATGGCGTCCGCGCAGACCTGGACCGCCGCCCCGCCCCCGGCGGCCTTGGCCATGCTGGCCTCGCGGGCGTTAGGTAGCCCCAGGTCCGCCATCCACGCCGCGCGCCAGACGAGCATCCGGGCGGCGTCCAGCCGGGCCTTCATCTCCGCCAGCTTCGCCCGCAGCGCGCCGTAGCGCGGCACCGGGCGGGAGAGCACGTACCGGGCCTTCAACAGGTCCCGCGCGCGCTCGTAGGAGGCCCGGCCGATCCCGATGGCCATGGCGCCCACCAACGGGCGCGTGGCGTCGAAGGTCTTCATGGCCGCCAGGAAGCCCTCGCTGGAGCCCTCGTAGCGGGCCTCTCCCCCGAGGAGGTTCTCCGCGGGCACGCGGCAGTCGTCCAGGACCAGCTCCGCGGTCTCGCTGGCGCGCAGGCCCAGCTTGTCCTCGATGCGGCCCACGGAGAAGCCCGGGGTGCCCTTCTCCACCACGAAGGCCCGGTGCCCCGCGCGGCCCAGCGAGCGGTCCACGGTGGCGAAGATCACCACCCAGTCGGCGCGCGCCCCGTTGGTGATGAAGCACTTGCGGCCGTTGAGCACCCAGTGGTCCCCGTCCCTGCGGCACGTGGTGGCGATGCCCGACACGTCGCTCCCGGCGCCGGGCTCCGTCAGCCCGTAGGCCCCCCAGTGCAGCTCCCCCTCGCGCTTGAAGGGCGCGAAGAACCGCTCCCGCTGCGCGGGGGTCCCGTGGGACTGCATCGGCGGCCCCCCGAGGCCCGGCCCCGGGAGGGACAGGGGCAGCGCCGCGTCGCCCCAGGCGAGCTCCTCGGCCCCCACGACCGCCGTGCGGTGCGTGTGCCGGGGCCTCTTCGGGTCCCGCTCGGAGGGCTCCTCGCCGCCCGTGACCCCGCGCAGGGTGCTGCCTCCCGCGCCCACCCCGAAGCGCTGGAGGTTCAAGAGCAGCTCCTCGGGGAAGCACTTCTTCCGGTCGGCCTCCAGGGAGATCGGCCGCAGGACGTCCCTCGCCAGCGAGCGGGCCATCTCCAGGAGCGCCTGCTGCTGTGCCGTGAGCTCAAACTCGATCGCCATGACGCCCGAGACCGTAACACTTCCACCGCGCCCCCGGGTGTGGCATGTCCGCGCGATGACGCTGCGCCCGGCCTTCGGGGTCTCGCTCCTCCTCGGCGCCCTGGCCTGCGCGGGCTCCACCGGCTGCGCCCCTGGCAACACCCCCGGCGACGCGGGCAGGACGGACGCGTCCGGGGACGCCCCGGGGGACGCCGCGCCCACGGCGCCGCCGGTGAGGGATCTCCCGGTGCAGGCCCCGCCCTCGCGGCGGGTGTTCGACGGCGTGGCCAGGGAGTACCTCCGGCTCCCGGGGGTGACCCCGCCCCCGAACCCCACGACCTCCATGGCCACGCCCATGGCCCAGAGCACCGCCCTGGTGCTGCGCTACCGCGTGGACGCGACGCCCCCGCGGCCCGCCCGCGCGGTGGTCGTGGCCATGCCGGGCTTCCTCGGAGGCGCCGCGGGCTTCGACCCCCTGGCGCGCGCCCTGGTGGCCCGCAGCGCCGCCACGGACGCCCCCGTGGAGGTGTGGGCCATCGACCGCCGCGCCAACCTCCTGGAGGACCTCCGGGGCATGGACGCCGCGGACGCCATGAGCGACCCGGAGCTCGCCGCGGACTACTATTTCAACGAATCCCTCACGCTGGGGGGGCAGGGGTTTTCGGGCTTTCGCGACGCCTCGGACCGGGACCTCTCGCCCTTGAGTGAGTGGGGCCTGGCGGTCACCCTCGGGGACCTGAAGGCCGTCATCGACCGGGTGCCCGACCCCAGGGACCACGTGGTGCTCGTCGGGCACTCCCTCGGCGCGAGCATCGTAGAGGCCTACGCCGCCTGGGATTTCGACGGCGTCGCGGGGTACCGCTCCATCGCGGGCCTGGTGCTCCTCGACGGCGTCCTCGGCGGGAGCGCCATCACCGAGGCGCAGTACCTCACCGCCGGGAGCCCCGGCATCGGGGGCTTCGGCCTCCCCGCGGTGACCACCCTCCGCGCGCAGGGGCCGTATTTCGTAGCCCTCCCGGTGCTCGGGGTGGCCGTCCAGGCCCTGTCGGAGATTTCCGCGAGGCGCGCCCTCCGGGACCCCGGGGCGTTCACCCAGGACGCCTCCCGCGACCGGCTCCTGTCCCTCCTCCTCGGCGCGTCCCCGCCGCCGTTGTCCAACGCCGCGGCCTTCGGGATCGCCTTCGATGACACCTCGTGCCCGCTGGCCTTCGCCCGGATGAGCCTCGGGGCCCCGCAGGGAGGCCCCCTGGCGCTGCGCCCGAACCCCTTCGCCCCGATGGAAATGGTCTCCGTGCCCAGCAGCCGCACGGAGCGCTACACCTGGAGCGACGCGCCCGCGGCGAGCCCCCGGGAGTTCACCTCCATCGCCAACGGCGCCAGGGCCTGGGCGGCCACGCCTACGAACTTCGGCGAGTGGTATTTCCCCACGCGCCTCGTGCTGGACGTCACGGCCGTCGGGGACCTGCGCAACCGCGAGGGCTCGTGGCCCTGGCGCGAGGGCCTCCGGGCCAGCCACGGCGGCGAGACGGACGTGCCCGTCCTTGGCATCTCCGCGGCGCTGGTGGGACGGGCCTCGGCCTTCGATGTCGTGCGTGGCCGCCTCGCCCCGGCGGTGGGCGCGGGCCGCCCCCGCGCCGGCGCCACCCGCTCCGACGAGAACGGCTTCCGCTCGCTCCATGTCCCGCGGCTGACCCACCTGGACATCACCACCGCGGACGATTTCCCCGAGAACCCGGTCCCGGGCGCGGTGCTGGCCTTCGCCGTCGGGAACACCCGCGGGACCGTCACCCCCACGCCGTAGACCCTTACGGGCGCGACGCCAGGGCCTCGCGGACGTAGCGCGCCACGGGGTGCCCCGCCCCATCGGGGCCCAGGGCCCCAAGGGCCACCCGCGCCCCGGCGACGTCGTCCACGGCCAGGAGCGTGAGGGCCCTCCAGGCCCGGGCGTCCTGCGCCAGGGGACCCTCGGTGAGTCCGTCCAGGGCGGCCAGGGCCTCCCCCGGGCGCCCCCGGGCCAGGGCCACCCGCGCCCCCAGGAGCCTCGCCTCGGGGGACCCTGGCTCGCGCTCCAGGACCCTGGCAACGGCGCCCAGGGCCTCGTCGGTGAGGCTCGCCTGGAGCGCGGCCTCGGCGCGCAGGAGGGCAGTGAGCGAGGCCTCGTCGCGGCCCTCGGAGAGCTGGTCGGCGCGGCGGGCCTGCTCCAGGGCCTCGGGGTCCCTGCGGGCGAGGAGCCTGCGCGTGAGGTTGATCCTCGCGTCGAGGAGCCCGGGGTTGATGGACAGGGCCTCGCGGAAGGCCTCCACGGCGGGCTCCTGGGCCTCCAGGGGGGCGTCCCTCGGGAGCGCCCGGAGGCGGGCCACCCCGAGGTTGTTCCAGGCCTCGGCGAAGTCCGGGTTGAGCCTCACCGCCCGCAGGAGGAAGGGCTCGGCGAGGCCAGGCTCGGCGCGGGCCAGGAGCACCAGCCCGAGGTTGTTGTACGGCTCGGCGTAGCGCGGGTTGTACTCCACCGCCAGGCGCAGCGACGCCTCGGCGTCGGCGAGCTGCCCCTCGGAGAGGAGCCTCGCGCCGCGGGAGTTGAGGGCCGCGGCCTCGCGCTGGAGGGGGTGCGAGGCGCAGCCGAGGAGGAGGTAGAGGGCGACCAGCGCCGGGCGGAGCATGTCCATGGGGCGGTTGTCGCGCGGAGAGGGACGGAGGTTGCGTGCCCCGCGCCGCCCGGGGTCAGGCCGGGGGACGGCTACGGAGCGCCTGGGTCCACTCCCGAAGGATCGCATCGAGCGCGGCGGGGTCTCGATAGGAGCCCTTGCCTTCGTGCAGGGACCTCTGGAGCGCCCGCACCCGCTCGAGGTGCTGCGGCCCGCCCAGCCTCCGCAGCGCCTCGACCGCCTCGCCGAACCACACCGTCACCTTGGGGTTCTCCAGCACCCTCAGGATGTGCTCGGCCCCCCGCGGGTCACCGAGGGACACCAGCGCGCGCACCGCCCACTCGAGGGCGACGCCGTGATCCATCAACGGCGCCATCGCCTCTCCGATCGCGTCGACGCACGCGGGGTCGGCGAGCCTCGCGAGGGCGCGAGCTCGTCCGCGAGCGCTGGGTAGCGATGACCCGCCAGCATCCCGACGAGCGCGGCGTCCCCTTCGGGGTCCCAGCGCCGCGCGACGTCGACGGCGAGCGCGCGCACGAGGGCCAGGCGCTCGTTGATCGGGCCGTAGAGGGCGGTGTGCGCCTTGCGCGCCTTGCCCTTCATCGCTGGGGCGAGGGTCTGCACCAGCGCCTCGTCCCAGGTGTAGTCGCAGAGCCCGTCGGCGGCCTCTAGCAGCCGCGCGCGGACGGCGGCCGCGGCGGCGGGGTCGCGGCGCTTCGCGAGCTTCCTCTGCGCGTCCTGCGCGGGCATCGCGGCGAGCAGGGCCGCGAGGTCCGCGTCGTCGCCGCGCGGAGCGGACAGCGCCGGCGGGGCGTACCACAGCGGCAGCCCTGGCGCGACGGGTCGCGGCTCCGCCTCCTTCGGTGCCTTCGTGGCCTTCGGCTTCGTCGGGCCATGCCTCCCCAGGGATTTAAGGGCCGCCTTGAAGAACTTCAGGCGCTTGTCCCCCGCGGCGAGCGAGGCCCCCCGCGCCTCGACCGCGGGGAGCGCCGAGGGGTCGTCGAGCTTCTCGAGCGCCCGCAGGATCGCGATCACCACGCCGTCCCGGTGGGGGCTCTCAAGCGCGCGCGAGAGGGCGGGGACCACCCTCGGGTCGTGGCACCCGTCGAGGGCCTCGAAGAGGTACGGTGTGGCCCTGCGCTCACCCGCGATCACGCGCTCCAGCGCGGCGAGCGCGGCCGTCACGGCCTCGGGGGTCTCCTCACGCTTCAACGCGCCTTTAGCATGGAGCGGGACTCCCAGCTCGGCGTCGAGGAGCTGACAGAGCGCGACCGCGAAGCGCGGGTCGTCGCCCGGCTTCATGTGCGAGTACCACGCCGACGCGATCCCGCGGACGGTGCCATCGTTGTCGGCGTCGCCAGGCGCTCCGTGGACCAGGTAGCGCCCGAGGCGATCGAAGGCGGTCCTCGGGTCGATCACCATCGCGGCCTCGGCGCCGTAGCGCCGCAGTTCGATGCTCCAGGTGTCGTTCTCGCGGTTGCCCACCGCGGCGACCAGGCCCTGGAGGTGCTCCTTCGGCGCGGTCGGGGCGCGGGCGTCGCTCCCGTCGTCGCCTCGCACACCGAGCAGCGCTCCGGCGGCCGCGGCGCGGACCACGGCCGAGGGGTGCTCCGTGGCGACGCGGGCGAGGTCGCTCCACCCTTCCTCCGTCCTCCGTTCGGCCAGGGCCTCGGCGATGCGCCGGACGAGCGAGCGCCGCGCCCCGAGGGCGAAGTACAGCCCGCGCGCGGCGTCCTCTTCGGCCGCGGCCTCGGCCTCCGTGAGCCTCTCGCGGAGGGCGCGGGTGAGCTCCGTCGGGCCGACCTCTTCCGTCGCGCGTCGGAGCTGCGCGCGCAGGAGCGCGGGGACGTCCTTGGACCGGTGGACCCCGAGCGCCGCGGCGGCCTCTTCGGCCCTGTCGTCCTGCTCTCCGCCGTCGAGCGCGTCGAGCAGCGCGCGGAGCTCGGAGTCCTGCGCATCGCTGCGCGCCATGACGGGGAAGCTCTCGATGAACATCGTGGGCGGCGAGGCTACCGCGCCGACGCGCTGGCGCATAGCCGGGACGGTCACTCCATCCGCTGCGGCGGGCTCCCTCGGACGATGCGGTAGCGCGCGTCGGGCGCCACGTCCGGGTACTCCGTGCGCTCCCCGCCCGGCCAGCGCACCCGCACGGTCACGGGACCGCTGGTCGCGCCCAGACCCACATGCACCGTGGGGGACGCCTGGGTGCCCCAGGTGGCGCCTCCGCCGTCGATTTCGCGCACGCGCTCGACGCCGAGGGAGTCCCTCACGGTGACCCTGGCGCCGAGGGCGCGAGTGTTCCCCGCGGGCTGCGAGAGCCTGAGCTCCAGCCAGTGGTTGCCCCCGCGGAGGTCGTTCCGGTGCACGGTCCAGGCGCCCTGCGGGGCGGTGACCAGGTCCAGGTCGCCGTCGCGGTCGTAGTCCAGCCACAGGGCGCGGCCGTTGAACTCCGTGGCCACCCCGGCCAGGTACGTCACGTCGGTGAAATGGTGGTCGGCCTCCTGGCGGTAGAGCCGGGAGTACTGGAACGGATACGTAGACGCCACGTACAGGTCCAGGTCCCCGTCGTTGTCGTAGTCTCCCCACGCGGAGGAGATCTCGCCTTCGTTGTAGAGGAGCCCGCTCGCCTCGGCCACGTCCTCGAAGCGCCAGTCCGGCGCCCCGGTGTTGCGTAGGAGGCGCGGGTGGTCGGTGAAGAGCCCGGCCTGGTCGTAGCGGGGGTGGGCGATGTTGGTCTCGTACGCGTCGAGGTCCCCGTCGTTGTCGTAGTCCCCGAGGGCGAAGCCGAAGGAGGTCCCCGGGCGCCCGCGGGTGTCCGCATCCACGGTGGTGTCCGCGCCGACGTTGACGAAATGGCAGCGCCCGTCGTTCTGCCAGAGGTCATTGAGGGAGCCGCCGTAGTTGGCCACGAAGACGTCCCGGTCGCCGTCGTTGTCGTAGTCCGCGAAGGTGACCCCGTAGGTGGGCCTGCCGTCGGGGCGACCGGGCAGGCCCGCGGCCACGGAGCCGTTCTCGAAGCGGCCACCACCAAGGCCCCGGAAGAGGAAGTCCGGCGCGGGGTTCATGGGGTACTGCCGCAGCCACTGGCCCACGAAGAGGTCCAGGTTGCCGTCGTTGTCGCAGTCCCCGAGGCTCCCGGCGGCGGTGGGCCCCGCGGGCTCGAAGCTCCCCGGGGCCTCGGTGAAGGTCCCGTCGGGGCCCTGCACCCACTGGCGCGACGGGAACTCCGGGGTGAAGGGCCCCCGGCCGTCGCGGTACACCCCCGCGTAGACGTCCAAGTCGCCGTCGCCGTCGTAGTCCCCGAAGAGCCCGAGGCGCCCCTGGGCCCGCCCGAGCCCCGTGCGCGCGGACACGTCCTCGAAGGTCCCGTCCCGGCGGTTTCGCCAGGCCTGCAAGGTGTCCGTCATGTCCATGCCCGTGCGCGCGCCGACGAGGTCGTCCCAGCCGTCGTCGTCCAGGTCCACGGCGCTGGTCTGGTGCGTGGTCCCCTGGAGCCCCGTGGCCATCGTCGCCTCCTGGAACCAAAGGGTCCCCTGCCGCGGGCACAGGGCCTCGCCCTCCACCTCCACGGCGTACTCCAGGACCGTCATGTTCATCCCCGCGAGCTGCACCCAGCGGAAGGTGGCGGAGTCTCCCCCCATGGCCCGCAGCCGCTCGATCAGCGCCGCGCTCCGGAAGTACGAGCGGTAGTTCCCCCCGCGGGAGGCCGCCACCGCGAGGCCCATGGGCTCCGTGAGGTGCTCGACCACCACCCACGCGTGGCGCGCGGGGTGCAACTCCACCGGCTGCGGGAGCGTGAGCTCCACGGGCTCCGCGTCGCGATAGGTGACCTCCACCGGGGCCGTGAGGTCCCGCTCCGGGTCGGGGTTCGAGCGGCCGTAGTCCTCAGTGAGCTTCACCCGCACCCGGCCGCCGTCCCCGCCCCGGAAGCGTAGCCGCAGGCGCTCGATCCGTAGGGGCGCTTCGAGCACCAGGTGCACGGCCTCCAGGTCCCCGGGCCGCAGGTCCCTCACCCCGCCGGAGATGTTCTCCGGCGCCGTGGAGTACGCGAGACGGGTGGGGGCTCCACGCCGGGGGCGCCCGGCGCACACCTCGCGCAGCAGGGCCTCGGTGGAGCCCGGCTCGGGCGGAGGGCCGGCGTCCTCCGCGGGGCGGTCCTCCAGCGCAGTGTCCGAGGCGTCCGGCGCGTCCCTGGGGCCGAGGTCCATCCCAGCGTCCGCGGGAGGCGCCGGGGAGGAACAGGCCACGCCGAGGGACACGAGCAGGAGTGAAGCCATGCGCATGTGGTTGGGGCCATCATCGCACGGGAGGGACCCGACGGGGGTGACCGCTCAACCTGCGCCAATGCGCGAGACCCTCGATGGTCAGGTGGAGGGCCGCCGCCGGACCGCGTCGAGGATCTCTCGGAGCATCTCGTCCGAGCCATCGAGGCGGCGCTCGATGCGCTCGAAGCGGGCGTTGTGACCCTGGACCACCTCCAGGACCACGCGGTTGCGCGCCTCCTGCTCTTCGATCAGCGTCCCGAGGCGATGGACCTCCGCCATGAACTCGGCCCGGAGCTCCGCGATGCGCGCCTCCAGTTGATCGAAGCGCGCGTCCACCTGTTCAAAGCGCCTGTCCACCTGTTCAAAGCGCGCTTCCATCTGCGCAAAGCGCGCGTCCACCTGTTCAAAGCGCCTGTCCACCTGCGCGAAGCGCGCGTCCACCTGCGCGAAGCGCGCGTCCACCTGCGCGAAGCGCGCGTCCACCTGCGCGAAGCGCGCGTCCACCGCGTCGATGCGGGAGCGGAGCTCGTCGCGGACCCCCAGGAGCATCGCGCGGGTCACCGGGAGCTCGGCCACGGTGGGGACCTTCCGGGGCGGGGCCTGCGCGGGCTTGCGTCGCTCGGACATCCCGGGAGAGTACCCACGCCCCCCCACACGGGACAACTTCTCCGGCTACTCCAGCTCGTCGGTCACCTCGACGGCGCCGCCGGAGTGTTGCGGCGGGTCATCCACCACGGCAACGGCGCGGGCGCCCCGGGGCCTGAGCTCGGCCGTGGGAGGCGTTACCGCGCCGTAACGATCGCGGGAGGGTCGGGATTTTCAGTCCTTTCGCGTCAGAACTCCACCATGGCGCGCACCAGGGAGCCGACGTTGGCCGTGGCGGCGCAGGGCACGGTGAGCCTCGACGCGTTGATGCACCCGCCGGTGTGGTCGCCGCTCAGGGAGTAGTGCAGGGGGCTCGCGTCCCAGAGGTCCACCCCGAGGGCGGTGATGTTCCCGAGGGTGTCCCCGACGTAGACGTAGTCCTCGTCGCGGCCGAGGAGCAGCGCCCGCACGGCGCCCTGGACGCCCACGTCGTAGTAGTCGTTCCCGTCGGCGAGGATCCCGATGCGCACGGTGCCGTTGAGCGCCAGGCGGCTGCCCGAGGTGCCGCCGAGGTGGCCGTAGAAGAGCTGGGCGCCGTCCTGGCGCCAGGCCAGGGCGAGGGGCGCCCTCGCGGCCAGGAACATCCCCCGCGACGGGTCCATCGGGCGCAGGTCCAGCAGGGTGTCCGTGGCGGTGTCCACCACGCCGACGCGGTCGTTGCCGCGGCAGGCCACGGCCAGGCGCCGGCCGTCCGGCGAGAGCGCCAGCCCTCCGGGGCGGCTGGTGGCGCCGAAGCCCTCCAGGTGGCGCAGCACCTCCCCCCCGACCCGCCCGCAGTCGAGCGTGCGGGCCAGGTCCAGCACCGCCAGGGAGCGCCCCGGCGACGCGATGGTCCCGAGGAGCGACACGTACACCCGGTTCCTCCCGCGGGCGATGGCCACGTCCTCGGGGTAGGGGTTCTCCGTGGCGCTGGGCCCCACGAAGAAGCTCTTGCACAGCCGATGGGTGTCCAGGTCCACCACGGCCAGGTTCCCGTTGCCGCTCACGGCCACCAGGGCGTAGCGGCCGTCGTCGGAGAGGGCCATCCCCGTCGGGAAGGGCCCCACGGCGATGCGCGTGACGCCCGCGGGCGCGCCCGTGGTGGTGGTCATCGCGTTGCCGTCGGTGTCCACCTCGCGCTCGCGGTCGCGGTCCAGGGCCACCACCGAGAGGTTCCCGTCGGTGGTGTTGGTGACCACCGCCCGGGAGCCTCCGCGGGTGGTGAGCCCCAGCGCCCGGGGGTTGGTGCCCACGGCCACGAAGCCCGTGGGGCTCCCCGCGATCCCGAGGGGCCTCACGGCGCCCCTGGCCAGGGCGACGCGGGTGAGCCCGCGGTCCGTGAGCACCAGGGCCTCGCTCTCGCAGCCGCACCACTGCGCCGCCAGCGACGACGCCGAGGCCGCCCCGCGGGGCGCCTGATAGAGGTACGCCCGGGGGCGTCCCGGGGGCGTGGCGAAGTGGCACAGCGGCTCGGCCATGGTGTCATAGCTGGCGGCGTCGGCGCCGACGCGCAGGTGCCTCACGGCGAACTCGCCGCAGGCCTCGCAGGCCGCGCGCCGGGTGGGCGCGTCGAGGCTCGGGTCCCGCGCGTGGGCGCGGAGGAAATTGAGCTCCAGGTCCGTGAGCTGCCCGCACCAGTCCGCCGCGTGGGCGCGGTGGAACACCCGGGCCAGGGCCTCGGCCCGCTCGCGCGGCGGGAGGGCCAGCGACGGCGCCGCGGCGCTCGTGGTGGCGGGCCACGGGAGGGCGGGGTCCGCGTACGTAGAGGGCTGCGCGGGGCGGAGGTAGTCCGCGTTCCTGCGCATGCCGAGCATGGTGGGCAGGCCCCCGCTGGCCAGGCCCGTGTCATTGGGGGTGAGCGTCGCGCGGAGCCGCGCGTACGCGGACGCGCGGGCCACGTCGTCGCTGAACTGCAGGGCCATGGTGAGCGGCACCGGCCGCATGATCTCCGACCCGATCCGGTCCGCCGCGGCCACCAGGAGGAGCCCGAAGGACTCCAGCGGGACCGAGAGCTGCCCGGTGAACACCGGCGAGGTGATCATCGCGTCGATGCGCGCGCCCGCGGCGATGGCCGAGTCCGTGGCGCGCTGGCGGAAGCACTCGGAGCCCTCCACCGACGGGTCGATGACGCGCAGCCGCATGCCCTCGACGGGGACCGTCAGGGGCTCCGCGTGGCCCGCGGCGCGGTACACCTGGAGCATGCCCGTGGTGGTGCACGAGAACATGAGGTCGTGCTGCGCGACGAAGTCCGGGTCCGGCGCCAGCGGCATCGAGACGTACGCGTCCCCGGAGGCGCGGAAGGGCCCCACGATGGCCGTGTCCGTGAAGGACAGGTAGCGCACGCCGGGGTGCGGGAAATTCATCGCGTCGTTGGCGTCGACGAGGGGGGTCGTCCCCGGGAAGCGGCTGTTCAGGTGCTCGTTGGCCAGCGCCTGGACGATGTCCCGCGCGCCGTGGATGAGCCCCGTGATGGCCGCCACCAGCGCCGCTCGCTGGACGCGGTCGCCGCCCGGGGGGCCGTAGTCCGAGAGCTCCGGGCCCCCCCAGCGCTCCCACATGTGCCCCATGGCGAAGGCGTCCTGGAGGTAGTGCTGGGCCAGGGCCTCCAGGGTGTAGGCCTCCAGCTCGCAGTCATGGACGTAGTCCCGGAAGCGGTCCAGGGCGCCGCCCGCGCGGAGCCGGTCCCCGAGGGCCGCGCAGTCCCTCGCGCGGGTCATGGCGAGCGCGTGGATGTGCCGATAGAACAGCCCCGCCTGCGGGAGGAAATGGCTGGAGTTGGTGGGCCCGAGGTGGTCAATGTAGTTGTGGCATGCCTCGGGGCTGGCGGTCTCGTCGGCCAGGGGGCAGGTCTCGTTCCCGGTGGCCCAGTCCCAGAGGGAGTAGCTGAAATCCGGCAGGTGCGTGAACTCCGCGACCTGCCACACCCGGGTCTGGGCGCGCTCGGCGCGCTCGAAGGGCACCGGCAGGAGCGAGGTCTGGGTCCGGGTCCCCACGGTCACGTCCCGGCGCGAGGTGTACACCCGGAGCCGGAGGTCCTCGTCGGTGAACTCCCGCGGGAGCCCCGCGAGGTACCGCGCGCGGTTCCAGAGCTGCCGGTGCTCGTCGCCCTGGCCGATCCAGCGCTGCCGGGCGGACTCCGGGCCGGGCCCGCACTGGGGCCCGGTGTGGGTGAAGCTCGGCGCCACCCCGTCGGGGTACACGTAGCAGAACGACTGCCACGCCTGCGCCGGGAGGCCCAGGAGGAGGAGCGCCAGGGTGAGCGTCAGGCGCCTCACGGCCGCAGCCCCAGCGTGGCCAGGAGCTCCGGGAAGCACGTCCTGCGCTCGATGTACACCTCGCGGAAGGCCGCCAGCGGGTCCAGGCCCCGGCGCCGCTCGGCCTCGTACTGGTCCGCGCAGCCGGCGGGGCAGCATGCGGCGCTCTCCTCCCAGGGCCTCGCCGTGCCGCAGCGCGGCGCCGAGGTCGCGCACGCGTCGAGGGAGCGCGCGGGCGGCGCCACGCACGTCACCACCAGCTCCAGGCACGCCGCGTGGGCCGAGACGGCGTTGCGCCGGGTGGGGTCGAGCTCGATGCGCACCCCGGAGCCCCGGTAGACCACCAGCGTCCCGGCGTCCGTGCGCGGGAAGGGCAGCGCGTCGGCGTCCCGCGGGGGGAGGGTCGGCACGTCCACCGCCGGCGGTCGGACGTAGCCCTCGGACACCGCGTCCGCGTGTGCATCGGGCGCGTCCGGGGGCGCGTCCAGGGGCGCGTCCATGGGAAGGTCCCGCGGGTCCGCGTCGGGCGCTGCCAAGGAGGTGTCCGGTGCGCTGGCGTCCGTCACATCGGTCCCATCGAGCACCCCGAGGGTGTCCAACACCGTCGCGTCCGTGTCGGGGGATGTGGTGTCTTGTAGGGCAGTGAAGTCCGGGGTGGGTGTCCCGGTGTCTACCGCCTGGTCCTCGGGGGTCCTGGAGTCCATGGTGGGGACGTCAGGCGGCGTTGCGTCCGGGGAGGGAGCGCCGCGGTCGCAGCCCAGCGCCCACCCCCCGACGCACAGGAGCAGCGACACCCGGAGCGCTCTCGCGGGGCCCATCGCTCAAGGGAACGCCCTCGCGGAGGGAGGGTCAACGCAAATCGGTCAAGGCCCTCCGCCTAGCTCGCCGCGGAGGCGGGGCTGGCGGGCTCCGCCGCGGGCATGCCGTCGAGCAGGCACAGGAGCAGGCACAGGTCGTGGGGGAGCCCTTTGGTCTCACCGCGCATGGCGAGGGCGGCCTTGACGGCCCTCTCGCGGGTCTCTTCAAGGGACATGACCCGGTAGCTCAGGGTGATGGGGCCTTCCCCGCCGCTGATGCTCACCGACGGCGTGGAGGGCATGACGTACACGCCCTCGACCTCCAGGCTGGTGCCCTCGCGCTCGCGGGCCTTGGCGACCATGGTCATGCGCTCCGGGTGGGCGATGCACACCATCCACTGCGTGGGCTCGCCGGGCGTCTCGACGCGGTGCGTGCTGCCCTCCACGGCGAGGAGGTTCTTCCTCCCCTGGCGGGCCGCGAGGGCCGCGACGATCCTCCCCCAGATCCTCCGGGAGGCGTCGTCCGGGGCGCCCTGCCAGAGCATCTCCAGCGCCACCGAGGAGCCCTCGCCGGCCTCATCGATGACGGCGGCGGCCATGCGGTCGTGGAAGGCGGCGAGCTCGGGCCCGCAGAGCGCCCGGCGCCAGGCCACCAGGGCCAGGAGCCCCGCGCGGCGGCGGCAGCGCTCCAGCCGCGCGAAGACGCCGTCCCGCAGCGGGGCGGGGACGCCCAGGAGCGCGCGGGCGAGGCCGTCGGCCAGGCCCGGCGCGGGGAGCTGGAGCACGAGCTCCAGCACCAGCTTCTCGTCGCTCAGGCGCGTGAACTCCGCGTCCCCGAGCGCGAGCGCCGCGGCCTGGACGCGCGGCGGGCCCGCGGGGTTCGACAGGAGCATGGCGAGCGCGACGCTGCGCGCGCCCAGGCCCCGGGAGCGGTCGCGCACGATGGCCTCCAGCGCGTCGATGTCCTGGCCGAGGTCGAGCCTGCCGCCGAGCATGAGCGCGGCGGCGCGCTCGCGCAGGGAGAGCTCCCCTCGGCGCAGCCGGGCGAGGACCTCCCGGCGAACCCCCGCCTCGTCCAGGCCCGCCCGCGTCGCCCGCGACGGCACCTCGGGGGAGGTGTCGTCCACCATGGTGCCCTCCAGCAGCAGCTCCAGCGGCGGGTTCTCGTCGCTCTCCTCGGGGGTCTCCATCGGAGAGATGGTAGCATGGTCACCCGACGCCACGGCGTCCCGGTCCCTGCCGCGGACGCGCGGCGGTCACGCCGTGGTCGAGGCCCGTGCCCTCCCGGCGGTGGGCGCCCTGGTGTAAGGTCACGGCCAACGTCCCTGGAGCCTCCTTCGGGGACCATTGGTGAGGTGCGCATTGCCGTCGCGGTCCTGGTTCGCTCCGCTCGTCCTGGTGGTCGCATGCCAGGGCTCCAGCCCCCCGGCGGACGCCGGGAGCCCTGTCGACAGCGCCGTCTCCGACGCGCCCACGGACCGCCCCGGGGACGCCCAGGCCCCGCCCACGGGCGCCTGCGAGCGCCGTACGCGCGCCCCCTCGGAGGCCCAGGCCTCGATCACGCGCCTGGGGGAGCGGGTGGAGGTCCTGCGGGACGCCCAGGGGACCCCGCACCTGTATGCCCGCTCGGACCAGGACGTGCTCTTCGCCGAGGGGTACTTCCAGGCGCGCGACCGGCTGATGCAAATGGAGTTCATGCGCCGCACGGCGAGGGGCACCGCCGCGGAGGTCTTTGGCCGGGACAAGCTCTCCCAGGACCAGCTCCTGCGCCTGATGGACCTGCCTCGCATGGGGCGCGAGAGCGCCGACCGCACGCGCGCGGAGCACCCGGAGACCTTCCGGCTGGTGGACGCCTGGGTGGGGGGCGTCAACCGTTACATCCGCGAGGTGCTCTCCGGCGCGGTCCCTCGCCCTGCGGGCTTTCGCCCTGGGGAGTACGGCTTCGAGCCGGAGCCGTGGACCACCGACGACCCCTTCACCGTGGCGCGGCTCCTGTTCTTCAAGAACGCCAACCAGCTCGAGTTTGACACCCTCATGGCCATCATGGGGACGTACCTCCCGGTGGCCCTGGAGCTGCCGATCACGGCGTCGGCCACGGGGGCCTTCGCGGTCCCGCCGGAGGAGCGCCCTGCCCCCCGGACCATGGCCCGCGCGAGGCTCCGCGCGCCGGGAGGGCGCCCCGCGAGGCTCGCGGCGGCGTTCCGTCGGTGGCACCAGGACCTCTCGGTCCTCCGCGGGACGGGCAGCAACAACTGGGCGGTGGCGGGGCGCCACAGCGCCAACGGGCGGCCGTTGATCGCCGGGGACCCTCACCAGACGCTGCAGAGCCTGCCGGTGTTCTGGACCCACCACCTGAACTCCGCGGACGCCGGGGGCACCCTGGACGTGGTGGGCTTCAGCTTCGTGGGGACGCCCGGGGTGCAGCTCGGGCACAACCGACGCGTCGCCTGGACGGCCACCACCACGTACCCGGACTTCATGGACCTGTTCACCGTCGCCTACGACGAGCGCACCATCGAGGTCGCCGGGCGCAGGCACCCGGTGGCCCGCTGCACGGAGACCATCCCCGTGCGGGGCCAGGGGCCCGTGCAGTACGTGGTGGAGGACGTGCCGGGCCTCGGGGTGCTCCTGCCGCGCGATTTCGCGCCGGTGCCGCTCACCACGGGCACGGACCGGGTGCTCCTTCGGTACGTGGGCTTCGGACGGGGCACCGTGGAGGCCGACGTGTTCCTCGCCATGGACCGCGCCCGGGACGTCGGGGACTTCGAGGCCCAGCTCCGGAGGATGGAGCTCGGGAGCTTCAATTTCATCGCCGCGGACGCGCGGGACATCATGTATCGCACGCGCACGCTGGTGCCCGACCGCGGGGACCCCGCGACCTTTACGGGCCTGCCCTTCGGGCTCCTGGACGGCTCGGACGCGCGCATGGCCTGGACCGGCGCGCTCCTGCCCGACGAGCGCATGCCCCACTCCCGCGGCGGCGCCCGTGGCTTCCTGGCCACGGCCAACAACGACCCCTTCGGCTTCACCGCCAACGGCCGCTACGACGACGACCCGTGGTACTTCGGCGCCTGGTTCGACCCGGGCACCCGCGCCGCACGCATCGAGCAAGAGCTCGCCCGGCTCACCGCCCGCGGGGCGGTCACCCCGGAGGAGATGCAAGCCCTCCAGCGGGACACCTACACCCTCTTCGCCGATGACCTCCTGCCGCCGCTCTTCGAGGCCTTCGGCCGGGTGGACACGGACCCGGCGCTGGCGCGCTACCGCGGGAACACCGAGCTCACCGCGCTGGTGGAGGCCCTCCGCGCCTGGGACCGCCGGGCCGAGCCCGAGGCCTCCGCGCCGGTGATCTACGAAGGCTTCGCGGCCTTCCTGGGGAGGGCCCTCTTCGCCGACGACCTCATGCTGCTCTTTGATCCGGTGGCCAGCGCCGCGCCGTCGTACCTGGTCAAGCTCTCGGCGATGACCATCCATCGCAGGTACCCGCAGGCCGAGCGCTTCATGCAGGGAGGGCGCGACGCGAACCTCCTGCGCGCCCTGGAGGACACCCGCGCGTGGCTCGCGTCGCGCTTCGGCGGGAGCGAGCCGTCGCGGTACCGCTGGGACCAGTTCCACCGCACGCGCTTCACGGTCCCGTGGTCAGACCCCTCGCGCACCTTCGACGGCGGCACGGCCCTCACCGCGGGCTCCCTCGGGACCGTCAACGTCTCCGAGGCCACGTTCTTCGGCGAGATGGCCCGCCCCAGGATGTTCCACGAGGCCCACGGCGGGAGCGTCTACCGCATGGTGGCGGGCTTCGACGAGGACGGCACGCCGAGCGCCCAGGTGAACCTCTCCCGCGGGAACGTGGGCGACCCGACCTCGCCCCTGTGGGCCAACAACCAGGACGACTGGGTCGCCGGGCGCTACCGCCCGCTGCCCTTCCGCCGCGCCGCGGTGGAGGCCGCCGCCCGAGACCGCAGCACCCTGGAGCCTTGAGGGCACGCCCCATGCTCGAAGCGCGCCTCCAGACCCCGCCCCTGCCGCGGCTCGTGCCCGACGGGGTCTTCGACGCCTTCGCGTGGCACCCGAGCACGCACCTCCTGTGGCGCTGTCCCGACGACAACCTCGCGACCAACACCCTGGACCCCGCCCTGCCCCAGCGCCTGGTGTTTGTCCTCCAGAGCCCCTGGGAGGTTGTGCCCACGGAGCTCGCCTGGGTCCACCTCGGCCGCGCCCGCGCCCAGCGCCTCGGCCTCGCCGACGCGCGCTGCCTCGCCCCCTACGCCATCGATGACGCCACGGACCAGCTCTGGGCGCACCGTCGCCCCGCCGTGGACACCTTCTGGCTCGCCACGGACAACCTCAACGCCCTCTTCTGGGCCCTCCACGACTGGGCACACTTCCACAACCACGGCCCCTTCACCGACCGCCCCGCCACGGAGCTCCAGTGCGACGCCTCGGCCCTCGCCTGGCTCTGGCTCAACAGGGACATTCTGTCCCTTATCCCCTCCCGCTGGGACACCCTCCGCGCAGAGGTCCTGGCCAATCACCTGGCCTTTCGTCAAGAACATCCAGAGACAAATTGTCCCGATCCCGTGGCACTGCAATCCGAATGCGCACTTGGTGCGCTTACGGGTCTCTGGGGGCCCACGGGTCTTGTTGACCCGTGCGGTCCATGACGCGCTGCCCGGAGAGCTCCCGGGCGACCACGGACGCGGCGACGAGGCCGAAGGTGCCGGTGACCCACGAGGCCGAACCATCGATGCGGGCGCGCTCTTCGCAGGTGTGGAGGCCGTTGTCGCTCTGGGGGCAGACGCACTGGAAGCCTCCCTGGTCGTAGGCGAGCTCCGAGGGCGCCACGGGGGGCTCGTCGGTAAACACGCAGGGCACGCCGGTGGGGCGCGAAGGTCGGAAGCGCCACTGGTACTTCTTCCTGAGGATCTCCCGGAGGTGATGGGCGAAGGGGTCGTGGTGGGTGCGGGCAAGGTCATCCACGCGGACGCGGGTGGGGTCGAGCCTGGCGGCGGCGCCGAGGGCGCTCACCACGGGGATCCCCCTCCGGCGACAGGCGTCGAGGAGGTGGGCCTTGGCGGTGAGGTTGTCTATGGCGTCCACGACGTAATCCGGCGCCGGGTGCAGCGTCTGGTCGCAGCGGTCGGCGGCATAGAAGTCCACCCTGGGCTCCACGATGGCCGTGGGGTGCACGAGGCGCAGCCGCTCGGCCATGACCTCGACCTTGGGGCGGCCGATGTTCCCGCGCAGCGCGTGGAGCTGGCGGTTGGTGTTGGTCACGCACACGAGGTCAAAGTCCACCAGCACCAGGTGGCCGACCCCCGTGCGCGCCAGGGCCTCGGCGGCGAAGCTCCCGACGCCCCCGAGGCCGACCACCACCACGCGCGCGCGCGCGAGGCGCTCCATGGAGGGCTCACCCAGGAGCCTGGCGGCGCGATCAAAGCGCCGGTGCGTGCGGTAGCCTTCGGTCGCGTCGGCCATGATGGAATGGGTAGGAGTGTACCCTACCTGGGCCTACAACACCGGGCGGAGGAGGACCTCCGCGGCGGCGAGGGTCTCCTCGGACAGGACCACACCCGAGGCCTTGACGTTGTCGTCCACCTGCTCGGGCCTGGACGCGCCCACGATGGCCGAGGAGACGCCAGGCTGGCGCAGCACCCACGCCAGGGCAAGCTGCGCCGTGGTGAGGCCGACGCTCCTGGCCAGGACCTCCAGCGCCTGCACGGCCTTGAGCACCGGGGCTTCGAGCCATTGGGGGGGGAGGAACCCTCCCATGGTGCCGCTCCCCGCGCGAGAGTCCCGAGGAGGGGCCCTGCCCGGGAGGTATTTCCCCGTGAGCACGCCCTGGGCGAGGGGAGACCACACGATCTGCCCGATGCCCTGGCGGGCGCTCTCGGGCAGCACCTCGCGCTCGATCTCGCGGTAGAGCATGGAGTACTGCGGCTGGTTGGAGACGAGCCTCACCGCCCCGGGCACCTCCCTGGCGGCGCGGAGCTGCGCGGCGGTCCATTCGCTCACGCCCACGTAGCGGGTCTTGCCGGCCTTCACGGCCTCGGTGAGCGCCTCCATGGTCTCCGCGAGGGGCGTGTCGCTGTCATACCGGTGGCACTGGTAGAGGTCCACGTAGTCCACCCTCAGGCGCTTGAGCGACGCGTCGAGCTGCTTCTTCACCTGCGCGCGAGACAGGCCACGGTCCGTGTCCGTCATCGGGAAGTACAGCTTGGTGGCCAGGAGGTAGTCCTTGCGAGGGACCTCCCGGAGCACCTCGCCCAGGAAGGTCTCCGCCGCGCCGCGGCCGTAGATGTTGGCCGTGTCCAGGAGGTTCACGCCCCGCTCCAGCGCGCGCCGGACGCACGCCTCGGCGTTGCTGCGCTCCACCCCGCCGGAGTACGTCAGCCACGACCCGAGGCTCACCTCGGACACCACCAGGTCGCTGTCCCCGAGCTTGCGGTATTTCATCCGCGCACGGTGTGCCCAAAGGCCGTCTACGTCAACGGCCTGGCGCGCGGCCGGGGCACCCGCAGCCGTGGTGCCAGCGAGGGAGCTGCCCGTGGACCCTCACGGGGATCCGGAGCCCCAGGGTGAGGGCCGTCTCGGGCCCCTGGCCGAGGGAGGCCACGCCGCTGTTGGGGGCGCCCTGGGTGTCATTCAAGGGCACCGTGAAGCGCAGCGCCACGGAGAGCACCCCCAGGGACAGGTACGGCGCCACGTGCAACCCGGTGGACGCGCGGAAGTCATCGGTCCCGGTGCGGTGCGCCAGGCCCAGCTCCACCCCGAAGGGCCCGTAGCCGGTCTGGAGCCCACCGGCGAAGCGCAGGCTCCCGTCGGTATACACCTGCCCCTGGGTGAAGGCCCCCAGCACCAGCCTGCGCGCCGCCCGGGGGTGGTACGAGTACGCCAGCTCGGCCCCGACGCCGTGAGCGGGGGAGCGCCCCCACACATTGGAGTACACCAGCGCCGGGCTCAGGAACCCCAGCGCCGTGGGAGCAAACTGGGGCGTCGCAGGCGCCTGGGGCGCGGTCTGGGCCTGGGCCCCCGCCGGGAGGAGCACCCCGAGGGCGCCGGTGACCAACATGGACAACACGAGTTTCATGGTTACCTTGGACTCCTGTGGGGGGTGTCGGGCAAAGGGACCCAACCGCGACGGAGCATGGGCTCGGGCCTGTACGGCGTCCATGAACCCCACGTGAAGAAGTGTGAAGACGACGGAGTACCAGGCTACGGCCGGGTGACGGCGACGCCGTAGACGCCCGTGGCGCCACCAAAACCGTCCACGTAGAGCACATGGAGCCCCGCCCCGGAGCCCAGGGAGGCGGTCAGGTACGACTGCGGGCTGCAGCCCGAGGGCGCCGGTGGGCTCACCGCGTCGTTGTTGCAGGCGTCGCCGACGCCGGTGCCATTGCGCACGGCGAGGACGGTGTTCCAGGTGGCGCGGGAGCACGTGGACGCGGTGAAGGCGCCCGCCGCGGTGGCGGTGCAGGAGACCCACCAGAAGGTGTCCTCGGGGCCGGAGCCCCCGCAGGTGGTGCTGGATCCGCTGGAGCCCGACGTGGCCCCGGAGGGCGCCGTGGAGCCCGGCAGGAGCTGGGTGGTGTCCCCGGCCCCGGCCGGGAGGTGCTGGAAATTGATGGTCGCCGAGCCCGCGCTGCCGGAGCTCACCTGGAGCACCAGGTAGTACGTCCCCGCCGGGAGCACGGTGAACACCTGCGAGCCCGGGCCCGCGCAGGAGAGCCCGCCGGTGGCGTCGCAGACGTTGTCCCCGGGCGTGCGCGAGGTGAGCGCCGCGGTGCACGAGCTCAGGAAGAACAGCTTGGTGGTGAAGCCCGGCGAGGTGAAGGTGTCCGCGTAGACGTACTCCCGCGCTGTGAGCGTGAAGCGATAGAACACATCGCCGAGGCCCGCGGCGAAGCAGGGCGCGTCCAGGCTGTGGGTGGCGCCCACGGTGGTGGCGCTCAAGGTCACCCGGGAGGCCGTCAGGGGGATGTCCGCGGCGCCCGTACAGGTGTCGTTGGCGGGCGGGGCGGCCCCGCAAACCCCGCTGGTGCACACCTGCCCGCGGACGCATGCCCGCCCGCAGCCGCCGCAGTGGGCCTCGTCGGTGTTGATGTCCACGCAGGAGCTCCCGCAGAGCGTCAGGGGGCGCAGGCAGCGCCCGGTGCAGGCCCCGCCGCTGCATACGGACAAGAGCGAGCAGCGGTTGTTGCACCGCCCGCAGTGGGACTCGCTGGTGTTCAGGTTGGCCTCGCAGCCGTCGGCGGCGCTCGCGTTGCAGTCGTCGAAGCCCGCGTCGCAGCGGGCCACCACGCAGCCGCCCGCGCGGCACGAGGCCGTGGCGTTGGCGAGCCTGCACACCATCCCGCACCCTCCGCAGTGGGCCGCGTCCGTCTGGGGGTTCACCTCGCAGCCGTTGACGCTGCTCCCGTCGCAGTTCAGGAACGGGGCCGTGCAGGTGACCCCGCAGGTCTCCGCCGCACAGGTGGCCACGCCGTTCACCGCCGGGCAGCGGTTGCCGCAGCGGCCGCAGTGGGCCACGTCCGTCTGGATGTTCACCTCGCAGCCGTTGCCGGTCATCCCGTCGCAGTTCTGGAAGCCCGCCGTGCAGGTGAGCCCGCAGGCCCCGGCCGCGCAGGTGCCCGTGGCGTTGGGGAAGGCGCACGCGTTCCCGCAGCGGCCGCAGTGGGCCGGGTCCGTGACCGGGTCCACGCAGCGCCCGCCGCAGAGGGTCTGCCCGGCCATGCACACGGTCCCGCAGACGCCCCCGGAGCACACCTGCCCGGCGGCGCACGCGCGGCCGCACAGCCCGCAGTTGGCGTTGTCCGCGGAGAGGTCCCGCTCGCACCCGTTGGCGCTGTTCCCGTCGCAGTTTCCGAAGCCCACGGAGCACAGCCCGAGCCCGCAGGCGCCGCCCGCGCACACCCCCGAGGCCCGCGGGAACCCGCACAGGACCCCGCAGCCCCCGCAGTGGCGCGCGTCCCCCCCGAGGGCCGTCTCGCAGCCGTGGGCGGCGCTCCCATCGCAGTCCCCGACGCCCGCGTTGCAGCGCGCCTGGCAGGTGCTGGACACGCACGCCGCCGTGGCGTTGGCGCCGGCCGGGCACGCCACGCCGCAGCCGCCGCAGTGGGCCGCCGTCGCGCGGGTGTCCACCTCGCAGCCGTTGGCGGCGCTCCGGTCGCAGTCCCCGAAGCCCGCGTTGCACGTCGGGGCGCAGACCCCCGCGGCGCAGGTGACCATCTGGTTGGCGCCCGCCGCGCAGCGGCTCCCGCAGCGCCCGCAGTTGGCCGGGTCCGCCGAGGTCGCCGTCTCGCACCCGTTGGCCGGGTCCGCGTCGCAGTCCCCGAAGCCCGCGTTGCAGGCCATGATCCCGCAGCGCCCGCCCGCGCAGGACGCCGTGCCGTTCACCCCGTTGCACACGTTCCCGCAGCCGCCGCAGTTGCGCGCGTCCGTCATGGTGGCCGCGCAGGCGCCCCCGCAGCACGCCTCGCCCGCGGCGCACGCCCGGCCGCACGCGCCGCAGTTGCGCACGTCCCCGAGGGTGTCCAGGCACTGCCCCCCGCAGCACGCCTCCCGCGCCCCGCAGTCCAGGTCGCTCCGGCACCCCGCGCAGCGCCCGGTCATCAGGTCGCACACGGCCATGCCCACACAGTCCATGTTCGAGCGGCACCCGACCTCCGGCGCCGTGTCCGTGGCCGCGGTGTCCACCAGAACCGTATCCTGGGCGGCGCTGTCCGCGGTGGAGGTGTCCGCCGCGGTGGTGTCGTCCTGGGCGTCCATCGCGTCCATCGCGTCGGGCGCGTCGCCCGGAGGGGACCCCTCCAAGGCATCCTGGGAGGCGTCCGCGTCTGGCGGCGCTCGACGGTCGGTCCCCGGGAGCAGGGCCGTGCACCCGAAGAGCCACACCGCCCCGAGGAGCGCCCAGCGCGCGCCCATCAGAAGCTCCCCTCGCAGAGCGCGCCGGGCACCCCCAGGGATGGGCCGCATCGCAGCCCCGGCCGAGCCCTCGCCTCGGTCACCCTCCCTGGCTCCAACAACCATAGTAACACCCCCCCCGCCGCCAGGAGCCCCCCGGCCACCAGCACCGCCGCCCCCGCAGGGCGCAGCGCCTCCGCCGTGCTGCGCTCGCTCCCGCAGTTGGTCTCCCGATCCCGACTGTCCCGAAGGCAATCGTCCCCGTTCCAACGCTGCGCCGCGAGCTCCCCAAGCACCATCATCACCGCCCCACCCACAACGAGGGACCCACCTCCTACCACACCCACCCACCCCAACGTACCTCCCAGGTTGCCTCGCGGTGGTGGGGGTGGCTGATGCATCCCGCCGCCAGAGGAGCCCGTGGAGGCCGTGAGGGTGACCTCCAGCCGCGCGGCGCTGTCGGTCTCGCGCACGGTGAGGGTGGTCTCCTGGGGCTGGTAACCCTCGGCGCGGACGGTGACGCGGGTGTCTCCCTCGGGCACGCGGGTCACCGGCTGATCGTTCACAAAGGCCCGGGCCCCGGGGGCGTTGCAGACCAGCTCCAGCGCGCGAAAATGCCGCTGGACGCGCGCCAGGTCGCTCTCCAGCCCGGCGCGCTGGGCGCTCACCCAGGGGTCCGAGGTCTGCGCCAGCACCTCGCGCATGTGGGCCTCCACGGAGCCCCAACGACGCAGCTCGCTCTCGGCCAGCGCGGCCCTCCAGAGCGCCCGGGGCTCGTGGGTCCGGGCGTAGATCCCCTGGAAGATCCTCAGGGCCTCCTCGGCGGCCTCGGGGCGCTGCGTGGCCAGGAGCCGCAGGCCCCGCTCGTGCTCGGCGTCCGAGGGGGTGCCCTGCGCCGCCGCTTGCGTGGCGAGCGCCAGCACCACGGCGCCCAGGGCCAGGGACGCCGCGCTGCGCCCGCTCCTCTCCCGACGCATCACCGGATGGGGATCCCGGAGCTGGTCGTGGGGCTCGGCTGCGGCTGCATGGGCTGCGACGGCTGCGGGAACACCACCGGCGAGGGGAAGGCCCCGACGCCCGACGGCGGCCGGACCCGGTCGGTCCTCCGGGGCGGGACCCGCGCCCCCACCGGCGCCACGGGCGTAGGCGTGGGCGTAGGCGCAGGTGTCGCGACGGTGGGCGCAGGCGCGGGTTGCCGCGTCAGACGCAGCACCGGTGGGGGGCGGTGGGCCTCGTCGAAGGTGAGCACGAGGGCCTCGTAGCCGTCGGCGGAGGCGCGCAGCTCGTGGCGCGTGGGGCCCCCCGGGAGGCGCACGCTCACCGCGCCCTCGCCGCGCGAGACGCCGTCGATGGTGATGTGTGCCGAGGGCGGCTCCACCTGGAGCTCCAGTGCGAACTCCGCGGGCACGGGCGTGGGAGGAGGCGCGGTGGGGTGCGTCTCCGGCGGGTGGCCCGAGCGGGCGACCCCCACCACGGCGAACACCCCGACCGCGAGCACCGCCGCGCCGAACACCCCACCGAGCGCGAAGACCCACCGCCGGGACGACGCCCCCGCGGTCGGCACCGGGGTCCGGGAGCGCTCGCGGGAGACCTCCATCGCGGCCTTGCGCATGGTCTCCGCGGGGTCCGGGAACCCGGAGGAGTTCTTCTGGGTCACCAGCGGCACGGGCGCCGGGGCCTCGCGGTTCACGCTCGCGCCCAGCCGTGGCGGGGCCGACGGCCGGGCCACCGTGGGGGCCTGGTCCTCGGGCGTGAGCGACGGGTCGAACTCCGGCCCCCAGAGCTCCATCGCCCGCCGGGACGCGAACGGCAGGAGCGCGCAGCCGAACTCTCGCATGGTCGGGAAGCGCCGCGCGCGGTCCTTCTCCAGGGCGCGGAGCAGGGCTGCCTCCAGCGCCGCGGGCAGCGTGGGCACGAGCAGCCTGGGCGGCGAGGGGGGCTCCTCGGTGATCTTCCGGAGCAGCACCAGGAGCGAGTCCCCGTCGAAGGGTTTGGCCCCCGTGAGGGCCTCGTAGAGCATCACCGCCAGCGCCCACTGGTCGCTGCGGGCGTCCACGTGCTTGCTCTCCCGGGCCTGCTCCGGGGACATGAAATACGGCGTCCCGAGGAGCATCCCCGTGCGCGTCCGGGCGAAGTTCGCCTCGGTCCCCTTGGCCACGCCGAAGTCCAGGAGCTTCGGGTGCACCAGGCCCCCGGAGCCCCGCGTGAGGAACACGTTCTCGTGCTTCAGGTCCCGGTGCACGATCCCCCGGTCATGCAGCGCCGCCACCGCGGAGAACACCGGCAGCATCACGTCCAGGGCCTTCTCCGGCGTAAACGCCCGCTCCCGCCGCAGCCTCGCCGTGAGCGTCTCCCCCTGGAGGAACTCCATGGCCAGGTACGGCACGCCCTCCACCGCCCCCACGTCGTACACGTCCACGATGTGCGGGTGGCGCACCCGGGCCGCCGTCTCCGCCTCCTGGAGGAAGCGCCCCACGGCCTCCGGCTGGTACGCCTGCTCCGGGTGCAGCACCTTGAGCGCCACCCGCTTGTTGATCGGCGACTGCTGCGCCTCGTACACGGTCCCGAAGGCCCCCTGGCCCATCACACGCCCGATGAGGTACGCGCCGAACCTTGTCCCCTCCGGCATTGTCGGTTTGCTGGCCATCCGCGTGCCCCGTGGGCGGGAATACGCCCGCCAGACCCGCAAGGATACTCCCCTCCCGCCCCTTCGGCCAGTCTCCGGTGAGCTTTCCCTACCCCACCCCACGTCGGATCCGTGCGATGCTGCCCGGCCTGTGACCCTCCGTCCACCGCGCCGCCTGGGCGCCTGCCTCGCGCTCCTTGGGGGCCTTTACGCCGGGGAGGCCCGGGCCCAGGAGCGCCCTCGCGGCGTGGTGGAGGCGGCGATTCTGTACGGCGCCCCCACGCTGCACGGGGTGCGCACGGGGCTGGTGCTGGACCGCGCCCTGGGCCTGGACCCGATGGACGACCCGGTGCCCGCCCTGGTCCTGCCGCTCCTCCTGGGTGGGGCGGGCTTTGCCGCCGCGTGGTGGGCGGACCACCCGCGCCCCCTGGCCGCCGGGAGGGCCTTCACCATGGGCGGGGGGATGATCGTGGGCACCCTGGGGGCGGTGGGGTTTCACCTCCTGCGGCACCGGCAGCACCCCTCCGCGGGCAGCCCCCTGGCAGCGCCGGTGGCGTGGCTGGGCACCTCCCTGGGCCTCGGGGCGGGGCTGGTGCTGGCCGCCACGCTGCGCCCGGACCCGGGCTCGGCCACCATGGTCACCACCGTAGCCGTGGCGGGCGCCGTCGGGGGGGTGTTCCTGTGCGGGGCTGTAGGCTGCGGCGAAGACGCAGGCGTGTGGCTCTTGACGGGCGAGGCCCTGGGGCTGGCGCTGGGCTTCGCGGCCACGGCGTGGCTGCGCCCGTCGGAGGCGCTGGTGCGCTGGGGGGACCTGGCGGGCATCGCGGGGATGGTGCCGGGGCTGGTGGCGCTGGCCTTCGGGCCCTCCCGCGCGAGGCGCCTGGAGGGCGGCTGGAGCGAGGTCTACGCGCTCAGCCTCGGCGCCATGGTCACCCTGGGCATTGGCGCCATGGCGCTCTCCGGGGCGCTGCTCACGGCGCCGCGCAGGCCCCTGGCGGGCGCCACCCCGTGGGTACAACCGCTGCCCGGCGGGGGCATGCTCGCCACGGTAGCCTGGAGCGGGTGAGGTGCTGCCAGAAGCACCGCCCGACACCCGCCTTGACCATCTCCCAGGCACCTGTGCAAACTTCGGGGGACATGGATCTGTCGAAAACTTCGTGGGGGGGGGGCACAGCATGCTAGTCTGGGGGCTTTCCGGTCACGAATCCTGAAGGTTGCGATGATGCTGCTGGTGTCGTGTGACCCGCACAGCCCTGACCGTCCGACGCGGTTGTCCCAGGCAGCCACATGGCCGACAGATCCACGGTTGGTCCTCCGAGAGGCCATAGGCCGCCGCTTCACCTTCGCGTGGCCCGCCGCGACGCCCTCCACACCACCGCCGGCTACACCCACCATCACCTACACGCTCCACCAGCTCCTCCCTCCGGGCCCTGATCGCACGACGACGGCGACGGAGCTCGTGGTGGAGGACGTGGACCCGGCGGCGTATTACGTGTTCGGTGTGACGGCGTCGGAGCCCGGTGGGGATCCGTCGTGGCTGTTGCCTCGGCAGTTCGCGGCCCCGGCGCAGCCTCCGGCACCGGACCCGACACGGCTGGAGGACGCCTACGACCGGCTGTCGTGGTTGTGGAGCGGGAGCGCGCCCTTGCAGACGGGGGTTGCGAGCCCTCCGCCCTTCGTGCGGCAGCGGGCCTCTGGCGTCGCGGGAGAGGTGCATGAGCGGGCCCTCGACGCTTCGGTGCTGCGGTACCCCGGGGTGGGGGTGACCGTGCGGGTACTGGACCACCCGGAGTATGGTCAGACCACCACACAACCGGACGGTCGCTTCACCCTCGCGGTCAACGGCGGGGAGCGGCTGACGCTGCGCTTCGAGAGCCCGTGGTACCTCACCGTGGACCGCGTCTTGGACGTGCCCTGGCAGACGTACCTCGCCGTGGAGCCGGTAAGCGTGATCCCGAGAGACCCTACGTTGTCCACCGTGAACATGACAGCGACGACGGTGCAGACCGCAGCCGGGAGCACCAGCACGGACAGCGCTGGGACTCGCACGCCGCGCCTGCTTGTGCGACCGGGCACCACCGCCACGGTGCAGTGGCCGGACGGTACAAGCACCGTGGAGCCCACGCTCCGCGTACGGATGACGGAGTACACGGTAGGTCCCGACGGCCCGGCGGCGATGCCCGCGGCGCTCCCCGCGGCGAGCGCCTACACCTACGCCCTCGCGTTGGACGCAGAGAGCGAGACCGGGGTGCTGGCCACGGGGGTGAGTTTCTCGCAGCCGGTGGTGTTCGTTGTGGACAACTTCCGGCAGCTCCCGGCCAGCGTGGTCCCATCCGAAGGAGCGCCCGCGCCGAGCGCATGCACGGTCCCGTCGGCGTGGTATGACCCGGACGAGCGGCGTTGGGTGAACAACGAAGAGGGCAACGGCCGCTTCGTCCGTGTGATTGGCAGGGAGACCGTCGGAGGGACCGTCCGCGCCCTCCTGGACCTGGACGGCGACGGCGACCACGACGCCGCCGACGACACGCGGCAGGCGACCGAAGGCATCGATGACGCGGAGCGCGCCCAGGTCGCGGCGTGGTACGCGGACGGACACCCGTACTGGCGCTTCCGGCAGCGACACTTCTGCTGCTGGGACGACAACATGGCCTCGAAGCCGAGCAACAAGGCAAGGTTCCCCACGGAGAAGGGCCCCAAGCCCGATGGTCTGAACCAGCCCAACCACTGCGCCCCAGGCTCCATCATCGCGTGTGAGAACAGGGTGCTCGGCGAGGAGCTCGGGATCGCCGGGACGCCCTTTACGCTGCGCTACCAGAGCGACCGGGTGCCTGGGCGCGCGGGGGAGTTGCACGTCCCCTTGACCCGGGAGCTGCGCACCCCGGAGGACCTCGAAGGGCTCCGTCAAATCCGGATGGAGGTGGACGTCGGGGGCGTGCGTCGTCAGACGCTCTTCGAGCCTGCGACGGGGCTGACCGGAGTCTTCACCTGGGACGGTCGCCTCGGCGCCGACCGGAGGGCCCTGAACGGCTCCCTTCAGGCGAGGATCCGTGTAGGGTACGACTACGACCAGGAGTATGGCTATACGTCGGCCTTTGGCTACAACGGAGAGGGGAACATCTCGCTGGTGCCTGGCGGCGGGCCCGGCCTGCCGCGCGTGACCATGTGGCAGAACCACCCGCCGGTCACCATCCCCCGGCTCGACGCCCGAGGCGAGGGCTTCGGGGGCTGGAGCCTGAGCATCCAGCACCGCTACGACCGGGTGGCCCGCAGGGTGTGGCGCGGCGACGGAGGCACGCAGGACGGCGCCTCCTTCGGCGCCATGGTGGACCGCCTCGTGGGCCGTAGCGATAACGCGAGCGGCTTCCCGGTGAATGGCGGCGTCGGTCGCGAACAGCGCTGCAACGCCGTCCACGCCGTGCGCGTGCGGCCCGATGGGACCCCGTGGTTCCTGACCGATGACTCGGTGTTCACCCTGGACCCCGAGGGGCGCGTGCACATGGTCTCGGGGATGGAGTACAGCCCCTCCGCCACGCCGCTTCCGGGCGCCACCGTGGGGCTCCTGGGCGCCCAGGACTTCCAATTCGAGCGCGACGGCGCCGTGGTGGTGGTGGACACGGAGCACCGGCGGGTGGTACGCTATCGCCCGTCGGCGCCCGAGGAAGCGCGCTTCACGCTGGTGGCGGGCACCGGCGGCAACTACCTCACGGGCCTGGGAGGACCGGCGACGGCAGCGTCCATCGGGCGTCCCCTGTCCGTGGCGGTCGCGCCCGACGGCGCACTCTTCCTCGCGGTAGACCACCCCGACGAGGACAACTTTCCTCCACACGTCTACAGCATCCTGAGGGTAGAGCCTGGGACGACGAACTTGTCGTGTGTCGTCGGATGCGCCGCGCCGGAGGCGCTCACGCTCGCCGAAGGGGTCGCGCCCGAGGCGGCCTCCATCGGTCCGGTCCGCCTCGCGGTCGGCCCGGACGAGCTTCTGTACTGGGCCGACCAGTCGGACAACTCGGCGGCGACCAGGGTGCGCAGGATCGGCCCCGATGGCCTCGTGCGGACGGTGTTCTTCAACAACGCCTGGGGCCCCCTCGCGGGGCTGACCTTCGACCCCTCAGGGATGATGTACGTAGGGGCCTACGGTGTTCTGTTCAGGGCACGTCCGAGCTACACCGAGCATGAGGTCATCGTGGGCGCCGAGTCGAACCCCATGGCCTGGTGCCCCAACGGAGGGGACCTCCTGGCCCGTCGCTGCCGACTCTACGGTGCTCTGAGGGGCGTCGCGGTCGCGCCCGACGGCACCCTGCTTCTCGGCACCGGGAGCGGCGTCACGCGCTTGCGGGAGGCGCTCCCGGGCCCCACCACCGTGGCCGATGTGCTGGTCCCCGCCTCCGATGGGAGCGAGCTCTACCGCTTCGATCGCTACGGGCAGCACCTGGAGACCCTGGATGGCCTCACCACGGCCTCGAAGTATCGCTTCACCTATGACCCGGTGACGCACCTCCTGGCGCGGGTGGACCTCGGACCGGCCGCGGAGAACAACACCCTGACGGTGACCCGGTCGGGGAGCACGATCACGCTGACGGCGCCCTTCGGTCAGGCGACCACGCTCACGCTCAACGCCGCGGAGTGGCTCCAGTCCGTCCAGCGTCCGGGGGGTGGGAGCCACACCTTCACCTACGGCGCGGGCGCTCTGGAGGGCCTGCTCCTGAGCGAGACGGACCCCGCCGGGCGAACTCATACGTTCGCCTACGACCCCGCGGGCAGGCTTGTACAAGACACGGACCCCTCCGGGGCCACGGCGACCTTGAGCTTTACCCAGGCACCCGGGCAGTCCTTCGATGCGTCCCTTGAGCGAGGCGGGGTGACCGCGAACCACCATATCGATTGGCAGCCCGACGACACGGCGTTGCGGGTGGACTCGGTCCTGGGCCTGCCGGGGAGCACCTCCTCGCGGGTGACGCCAGGAGGGACCGCGGTGCAGTGGGACAGCCTGGGCTTCGGGTACACGAGGCAGACGCTGGGGAGCGACCCGCGCTTCGGGGGCGCCGCGCCCTTCACCTGGACAGCCTACCACCGAGTCGGTCCCGAGGAGAGTCCGTACTTCAGTCAAACTGTGACCCATGAACGAACAGCCACAATGGACCCACTGTTTCCGCTGCTCCTTCGGACGCAGACGGACAAGATCACGCGGAGCGGGCACCCCAGCACCGAAGAGGCCCAGACCGTCTATCAGTACACCCCGGCGACGGAGACCGAACCCGAGGTCCGTCGGGTGGATCATCGGTCGCCCGCGGGGCGCTGGAGTCGAACCACGCTCGACACCAGCGGCCGCCCCGTGGAGCGCCAGGTGCTGTACCTGGACGCCGCCGGAGCGCTGGTGCCCTGGCCGGGGCTGCGCTCGGCGACCTGGCACTACGACGCGCGGGGTCGTATGGATCAGGCGCGAGTGGGCTCGGTCGCGGACGGCAGGGTGCTGTCCTACGCCTTCGACTGGGCTGGACAGGTGACCACGGTCACGGATCCCCTGGGACGTGTGTTGTCGCTAGGACACGACGGCGCGGGCCGTACGGTAAGCCAGGAGCTCCTGCCAGCGGCGGGCGCCCCCAGCGTTCACACCGTCTTGTATGGGTACAACGTAGTCGACGAGACGACCTCGTTGACGCCACCGGGTCGGAGCGCGCACCTCCTCGGGCGTACGGCGCTGGGGATGCTGGCGTCGCACACAATTCCGGCGGATTCCTCCGGGGAGGCGCGCACCACGGCATGGACCTACACCCCGCGGCGTACCCTGGACACCCTGAGCCGTCCGGGGTTGGCGACGCTCACCAGAGTTTACGGCGCCGGGGGCCGTGTGTCGCGTGTGGACCGCACCGAAGGTGGGGTGACCACGGCGCTGACGACGTACAGCTACCACCCGACCGACGGGACCTTGACGGAGGTCCTGGACGCCAATGGGACCCGCCTCCAGTACGCCCACGATTACGGAGTTCCGCGGAGCGTGACCTGGGTGCTCCCCGCCGGGTCCACCCTGGGTCCGGTCTCGGTCGTATACGACGGGGAGGGACGGGTCTCGCGGAGACTCGTCAACAGCGCGTTCGACGTGGCCTACACCGAGGACGCCGACGGCCTCCTGACGGGGGCCGGGGATCTCACGATCACGCGGAGCCCGGAGGTCGGTTGGATCACAGGGACGTCGCTGGGCGCGGCGGGTTCGCCAGGGCGTGTGACCACGGCATGCACGTATACCGTCTTCGGTGAGCCCGCTACGGTGAGCGCGACGATCGGCGGCGCAGGCGCCCCAGCGGTGACCTGGAGCTACACCCTCCGTGCCGACGGCAAGCTCACACAGGTGGATCGCACGGGGCCGGGCGGGAGCACGGGGTTGTCGAACGGGTCACGCTGGTATGGCTACGACGACGCCGGACGGCTGGCGGACGTGCGGGACGGCAGCGCCACGGGGACGCTCCTGGAGCACTACGGTTACGACACGAACGGCAACCGCACCGCGTGGACCAATGGCGCAGGTAGCTGCACGGCGACGTACGACGGCGGCGATCGCCTGCTCCAGACGACCTGTGGCGCCGCGGTCACCACCTACACCTGGCGCCTGGACGGCACGCTCCTCAACTTCGTGCGCAGCGTCGGCGGCACGATGACCACCACCGCCGTCACCTACGACGACCACGGCGCGCTCACGTCGTGGTCTCGGGGGGACGTCGGCACGGTGGCGTATGTCAACGACCCCACCGGCCGCAGGATCCAGCGCACCTACGGGGGCTCGACGACGTACTGGCTCTACGAAGGGATACACCCCGTCGCGGAGGTCTCTGGGAGTGTGGTGCAGGCGATCTTCGTCTTCGGCACCCGCGGGCACTCACCCGACTACGTGGTGCGGCGCCAGGCGAGTGGGGAGATGCGCGCGTTCCGGATCGTGAGCGACCAACTCGGCAGCCCACGCATGGTCGTGGACACGGTGACGGGGAGCGTCGTCGAGACCATCGAGTACGACGCCTGGGGCAGGGAGGTCGGACACACGGGCGCGAGGGTCGTGGCGCCTTACGGCTTTGCTGGCGGCATCTACGACGAAGTCACGGGGATCGTGCGCTTCGGCGCGAGGGATTACGACCCGGAGACGGGCAGGTGGACTGCGAGGGATCCGATCGGGTTCGGTGGTGGGGACGGAAGTCTGTATGCGTATGTGCTGGGTGATCCCATCAATCGGTACGATCCGTCCGGCCTGGTCGCCCCCATCGTCGTGGGGAGCCTGGTTGCTGCTGGGCTCGTCGTAGGATATGGCATTGGGTACTATTGGGGATGGGCGGGTCGGGGACCGCTCGGTCTGGGACCACCAAGTGGTCCACATCATGACACGCGGTCTCTCATTGACGAGACAATGAGGTCGAATGGGGGAAACGTAAATTCAGCCCTGTCGAATATCATCAGGGTCCGTGATCGGTTGAATAGCGCCTCGCCGGGGGGCGGGGATGCGGCGTCCGCTGTGGCATGTGATCACTACCTTCAGGCCCGCCAGTTGGCCGGAGGACTTCCGGCAGCAGGCGCACTGGCTGCTCCAGTCGTCGCCGGCTATGACTTGCTCAAGCTCGTCCTCGGTCCAGAGGCGGTCGGCCGGACGGGAGCTACCTCTCCTTCAGGTCCGACCAGATTTGCTGCCTGGTGGGCCGTAGGTGGCTACTATGACGGCCTTGGCGACCAACTTCATTCAAGTCGATGGTGGTTGGTGCACTAATGCGACATCTGCGTTTCCTGAAGCCTTCAAGCCATGTCCTCCTGCTCTACGGCGACTGCATCTTGCTTTGTGCTGCCGGTGCGTCGTTGGCTCTCGTCGGGCATGTCACAGCTTCCGGCATTCGCTTCTTCGCACTCGATCCACGAGATCGTACGATCCTTCTGGCTGTCATGATTGTGGGTGGGGCTCGCCTCATCACTCTATACAAGATGTCTGCTCGTTCGACCTACTTCCTCCTCATCAGCGCGATTGTTGGCATACTGTTTGGTCTGTTGGTCAGCGATGACGTCGTCGTTGCCTCCCTTCAAGCCAGTTGCCTTAGGGGTGGCAGTGAGAGATGTCTTGCACTCTCCAGGTTGCATGAAGATGCATCTCGCGGCCGGCGCAATCTCCACGAAGCATCCCGATGGACCTGTCACGCGTGCTCAGTGCAGCACGACTTGCATGCGTGCGAGTCGGCGCTCTTTCGGAAATACCACTGTGCGCGATGGGAGTCGCTGCCACGTTGGATCAGAGATCGATGTTCGGAGATTCAGTCCTACACACTACTTTTTCCTGCGCTCCGCGCGAGATGTGAGAGTTCGGTGGTTTGGGTTCGGTGAGTGTGCCCTTCGGCGTTTGCCTGGAGATGGGTTGCCGCCAGTCATGTGTGCAGTTCATTCGGTCCCGAAGTTTCTGGAAATGCAGGGGTTGAACGCGTGGAGCGGAACCGTTGGCCCCGATTGGGAGTTCGTTCCTTTGATGGACGCGGTTGGGACTCACACTTTCGCACTTGTCAGAGGGTGTCCAATGGGGTCGGGTGGCCCCGGGGGATTGCTCCCCCGGGGCTCCCACAGATCCGGACGTGCGGCACTCCCGCATCCGGCTCCTCGGATCACGGACTCGCTGCGCGATGGACTGGCATCCTCGGCGGGGGCAGTGGAAAACGCTCCAGGAGCCTGTTGAAGCGCTCCCAGGTCATCGTTCCACTCCCCCGACGTCCGAGCCAGCGACGCCACACGCGCTTGACCTCGTCAGAGAATCTCGCCAATGCGAGGCTGTTTCCGACGACGCCGAAGTATGCATAATGGCCTCGCAGTCGCTGTCCCAACGCCGTGCTCTGTACCTGGATCGGTTCGTGGCGGAGGCGGCGACACAGTTCGCGGACCGCCTTCAGCGCACGGCTGAAGCGGTCCTTTGCCGTGCGCTTCTTGATCACCCCGTAGCCTCGCCGGGTTCGTCCCCAGACGAGGGTGAAGCCCAGCAGGTCGAAGTGCTCCGACGGCCCCTCACGCCCGCCGTCGCCGGGGGGAGTGTTTGGAGGCCGGTGGAACGCGACAAGCCGCGTCTTCGTGGGGTGAAGCGTGAGGCCGTAGCGGCCGAATCGCTTCGGCAGTACATCCATCACGCGCCGTGCATCCTGCTTGTTACCGGCCAAAGATTTCCGCAGGAAATTGACCCTGCGGGGCGAGGACCGTGCTCCACGTTGGCATCCGGGGTGATCCCAGGGGCTCTGCCCCCGGACCCCCGGGCGCCGAGGGCAGGGCTCCCTCCTCGGGACTCCCGTGGGTCTTGACGAGGCGCGTGAGCGCTTCGGGACGGTCCTCCCGTCGGTCGGCCCGTGGGCACCGCGCTCG
>JACRDB010000069.1 GCA_016218725.1 Deltaproteobacteria bacterium | reverse complement strand
GGTGAGCGACGCGACCTCATGGACCCTATACCTGGCGAACCCCGGCCTCCACCGCCCAAACCCAGGCGAAGTCCGAGCTCCACGGCGCCTTGGGGAATCGGTCCCGAGGACACCGCTACGTGATGGCGCTTAATGCCTATGGGGTCGGGGGGTGCGGTCGCCGCACGGTCCACTGTCGGAGTCCCTACGGCGATGTCGTCACCGAGCCCTCACCCGGCTGCTCCACGGGTTGCTTGGAGACGAGCGCGATGATGCTGGCGATCACACCCGCGACGCCACCCACAATCAGCAACACCGGGATGGTGATGTCACGGTCCTCCGGCCTCGCACCAGGGAACGAAAGGGAGAAGCCCTCGAAGAGCCGCAGCGCTCCGAGCTGCCAGACCGCGTAGCTCAGGCCGAGCGCCACCCAGGCCGCGGTTCGCGCTTCGGAGCGGGTGTCATAGCGCCCGAGCGCATACCGCAGGTGCGTGGTGCCCGGGCCCACGGCGAGCCCGGTGGGCCGCGGACGGGCTGCGCTACAGCGTCGTGCGCAGGTCCCAGAGCTCCGGGAAGAGCCGGGTGTCCAGCATCCGCCGCAGGTAGCTCACGCCCGCGGTGCCGCCGGTGCCGCGGCGGAACCCGATG
Organism: Deltaproteobacteria bacterium; assembly: GCA_016218725.1. GTDB lineage: Bacteria > Myxococcota_A > Polyangia > Polyangiales > JACRDB01. The sequence continues at coordinate 38,999 of JACRDB010000069.1, read as the reverse complement.
ACCCGCTCCACGGTGGTGACGTGACGGAAGCGCCACTGCCGGAAGGAGTCTTCAAGGTCCGCCAGCTCCTCGGCCAGCTCGTACAGATCCCAGTGGCCCTTGGGGTCGCGGTACACCGCCGTCCACGCGGCCTGGGCGCTGGCGTTGGGCTGGTAGGGCAGCGTCCAGTCCCGGTCCGTGCACGCGGCGTCCAGCGTGAAGCCCCGCCGCCCGAGGAGCCTCAGGGCCTCGTCGTAGAGGCTCGGGGCGCGCAGCTCCGCCTCCACCTGCGCCAGGAGCTCCGGCCGGTGGGCGTGGGGCCGCACCAGCACCGGGTTCTTGTTCCCGAGGAGGAACTCCAACATCCGATACTGGTACGACTGGAAGCCCGACGCGCGCCCGAGCCGGTCCCGGAAGGCCAGATACTCGCTGGGCGTGAGCGTGGCCAAGACGTCCCAGGCCTGCACGAGCTGCGCGAAGATGCGGCTCACCCGCGCCAGCATCTTGAACGCCGGGGCGAGCTCCCCGACCCTCACGTGGGCGCGGGCCGCGCGCAGCTCGTGGAGGCACAGCTTGATCCAGAGCTCCGTGGTCTGGTGCTGGATGATGAACAGCACCTCGTCGTGGGAGTCCGACACGGGGCGCTGCGCCGTGAGGATCTGGTCCAGGGCGAGGTAGTCTCCATAAGACCGCTCGCCCTGGAAATCGAGGTAGGCGCCTTCCGGGGTGTCCGCGCTCATGGCGCGTGACCATACCAGATCAGTCGAAGACCGCCCGGGAGAAGAGCGTCTCCAGGAGCGGCCCGAAGCGCCCCCGGGCCTGGCCCGCGGCCAGGTCCCGCAGGACCCCGGCGTCCTGCGCGACCTGCGCGCGGAACTCCGGGTCCCGGGCCTTCGCGGTCACCGCCCGGGCCACCGCCGGGGCGCGGGACGCCAGGGCGCGCACCCGTTGCGCGCCGCGGGTGAGGGCGTCCCGGGTCCGCTGGGCGCGGGTGCGGGTGAGGTACGGGGCGACCTGGTGGACCAGGTCCGCGGCGGTGCCGGCCACGGCGTGCGGGGCCTTGTGCAGCGGCGACGCGAAGCGCGGGTGGGCCGCGAGGAACGCGCGCACCTGGTCCTCGGTGACGCCGAGCTCGGTGTAGGTGCGCTGGAGCTCCTGCTCGGCCATGATCCGGGCCTTGTACATGAACATCTGCACGCGGGAGTAGAAGTTCGTGGCGCCGTCGCCCGACGTCTCCACGGCGCAGTAGAGCGTGCCCGGGTAGCGGGCGGTGATGAGCGACTGCACCCCGTCGGACACGCCCGAGGAGGGCATGCACCCGAAGGGCTTGACGCTCACCGTGAGGTGGCACTTCTGGTTCACCGTGTTCACGATGAGCTTGCCCACCTCCATGTGGCCCTCGCCGCCGCGCAGGTCGTTGGAGTAGTAGCTCTGGGCCACCTCGGCCACGTGGTCCATGTCCGGGAGCTTGTAGCCGTAGAGCCCGATGGGCAGCGCGAAGGCCTGGAAGCCCACCCGCAGCCCGAGCTCCGCCACGCGCATCGTGGCCAGGCGCCGGGTGACCCCGAAGGCGTCCGTGTCCATGGCCGCCAGCCCGTACTGCCCGCCGTCGGAGCTCTTGAGGAGCTTGCGCTCGCGGGTGTCCCGGGCCACCTCCCAGATGTTGTACAGGAGCCACGCGGTGGTGAGCTGGATGTCGTTCTCGCTCCCCTCGCTCTCCAGGAACTTCTGGAGGTGGTAATTGCCGTCGCCCTCGGTGGTCATGGCCCAGAACTCGCCGATGATGCTCACCTTGGCGCGCGGGCGGAGCTTGTCCACCTGGACCTTCAGGAACTCCTTGCGGCACCGGTAGAGCGCCAGGAAGATGTTGGCCCTGGTCCTCAGAGCCTCGTACAAGATGCGCTTGGAGGCCTCCACCGCGGCGTTGGTGGCGCCGGGGACCAGCTCGTAGGGGCGCACCCGGTAGGCCAGGGCGTTGAGCACGTCCCCGCTCACGATGGCCTTGATGATCGCGATGAAGAACGGCGGGTTCATCTCGATCCCGACGTCGTCGCCGGTGGCCTGCGAGAGGCCCCCCTGCTGCTGGAAGAGCATCACCCGGAAGCCCTCGAAGCCCGCGTCCCGCAGGGCCTTGCGGTACTCCGTGACGTACATCCCGAAGCGGCACGGCCCGCAGGCCCCGGCCGACAGGAACATGTAGTTCTTGATGATGTCCCGGGTCTCCATCCCGTGCACGTCCCGGAGGTCGATCAGGTACTTCACCAGGCTCCCGACGGTGAAATACGTCGGGTTGCACTGGCCCCGGTTGCCGAACTCCTTGCCCACCTGGAGCCCGGCGTTGTCCGACACCCCGATGAACTTCACCTTGTACCCACGGCCCCGCAGCGCGCCCTCGATCAGGAAGTCCTGCGCCGCCGTCAGCCCCGCGTTCAAGATCGTGATCTTCTCGCGCTCCTCGCGCTTGACCTCCGGGGTCAGCATCGAGTCCACCCACTGCTGCCGCTCCTTGCGGATCCCGAGGCGCTCCCGCTCGGCCTCCTCGAAGGCCTTGAGCTCCGCCTCCAGGGCCTCGTCGTTCACGGCCTCCGCGGGGGGTGCCCCACCCAGCACCGGCAGCCGCCGGATCGAGGGCGAATCGTGCGTTTCCATGCTCATGACAGTCTCTCCGAGGTGTGTGTTGGTCTTTGGGGTCAGGTCAGGGGTTGGGCGCGGCTCGCCAGGGGCACGACGGAGCCGTCGGCGGCGCGGCGCTTGAGCTGGACGACCCCTTTGGGGGGCTCCGGGGCGCTCGGCGTGGCGGGCTTGTAGGCCTCGAGCCTGGCGGCCAGGGCCTGGAGCTGGGCCTCCAGGGCGGGGTCCGTCTGCGTGCGGGCCGCGAGGAGGTCGCGCTTGCGCTGGAGGAGCTCGAAGCGCTTCTGGTCGAGGGAGCGCTCCAGGGCGAGCTTCTTCCTGGCGGAGTCCTCGAGGTTCTCCTCGTGGAGCTTGAGGGAGTGGGCGTAGGTCTTGACGCGGATCTTGATGGAGCCGCCGGGCTTGTTGGCGTCGATGTCATGGAGGGCGGCGTAGGGGGTGCCGCTGGCGGTCACGATGGCGTCGATGATCCCGTAGGTGGGCGCGTCGTGGCCGCACTTGAAGCTGGACAGGTCCAGGAGGGCGACGTTGGGGTGCCGGGCGGCGAACTTCACGGCCCAGACCTTCTGGGCGCTGTTGGCCGAGTAGTTCTCGGGCCACACGTCATTGATGTTGAGCGGGTGCTGGCCCCGGGCGGCCTCCTCGCGGAAGAAGCGCTGGAGGTACGGCAGGTCCCGGGGGATCGATCGCACGGAGAGGATCGGGTACCCGAGGACCTGGAACTCCTCGGGGATGCCGTGGTTGAGCCCGGGGTCCGAGTGGTACGGCCGGCTCACCATGAGGATCGCCATGCGGTTCTCGGCCTCGACGGTCTCCAGGATGGCCCGGCCCTTGTCCTGGAGGTCCCGATCGAACTGGTCCAGGGCCTTCATGGCCTCCTGGTGGGCGTGGTCGCACTCGTCCTCGGTGACGCCGAGGCGGGGGCCGAAGGTCTCGAACATCCTCCGGGCCGTGAGGTTCATCTCGTTGAAGGTGAGGGCCGGGTCCAGGTACTCGATGTTGCGCTGGGCGAAGAAGTCCAGCTCCTTGGTGAACGCGGCCTTGAGCACGTCCGGCGAGCCCGCCACGATGGGGCAGGAGGACTTGTCCATCACGCCCTCGCCGAAGCTCGGGACGTGCGTCAGGATTGGGAAGAAGATGTACTTGAGGGGCTTCTTCTCCGAGTGCTGGTGGAACAAGAGGTTATGGATGTGGGCCTGCGCCACCTTGGAGGGGAAGCACGGGTCCACGGAGCCGTATTTCCCGCCCTCGACCCAGTTCTCCTCGGTGGTGGCGTCGGAGAACACCACGTTCTGCTTGGGGATCCCGAGGGCCTCGAAGTACGCGCGGAAGTACGGCGCGGTGGAGTACATGTTCAGCACCCGGGGCATCCCGATGCGGGTGCGGCGCAGGCGCTCGCGCACCTCCTGGGTGCTCCGCCGGAAGGGCCGGGTGACCTCCACGCGCTTGACCGAGAACCAGCCCTTGCGCACCTCGAAGTCCTTGACGGGGGTGCCCTCGGCGGGCATCGGCGCGGGCTTGTAGAAGCTCATGAACGCGCGCTTGGACTCGTAGTCCACGAGGTTCGGGAACTGCTGGGCGACCTTCTTGCGCTCGGCCACCAGCGAGAGCATGGCGTCCTCGCTCTCGACGGTGCCCTTCTCGCAGGAGAAGCCCGAGATGTACCGCGCGGTGCTCCCGTCGGGCCGCTCGGCGTCAATGAAGGTGCGCTTGCAGTTGTTCTCGCAGAAATGGCAGACGGTGCTCTCGTCGTTGCGGGACTGGTACGTGAGGTCGATGGCCGCGTCGAGCCCGATGAAGGTGCTGCGGCCCTTGCGCTTGAACACCCGGAGCGTCTCGAAGGCCGCCCCGAGGGCGCCGGCCTCCCCGGTGTGGGGGTGCACGAACACCTGCGCGCCGGGGACGCGCTCCTTGATGTAGTCCACCTGGGCCTTGACCGCCGCGAGGTTGTACTGCGTCCCTCCCTGGAGCACGAAGCGCGTGCCCAGGGACGCCAGCCGCGGGATCTGCACCACGTACTGCCAGATGTTCTTCGGCAGCACCTGCGCCAGGCCCGCCAGGAGCTCCTCCTTGGAGAAGCCCTCCTTCTGGAAGTTCACCCGGTCCGTGTCCAGGAACACCGCGCAGCCGTAGGAGAACTTGGGCGCCAGCTCCGCCGCGAAGGCCGTGTCCGCGTAGGAGGTCACCGGCAGGCCGAACTGGTCGGCCATGGCCTGCAGGAGCATCCCGTTGCCCGCCGAGCACGAGTTGGACAAGCGGAAGTTGGCGATGTCCCCGTTCTTCATGAACAGGACCTTGATGTCCTGCCCGCCGATGTCACAGATCACGTCCACGTCGCCGAAGAATTTCACCGCGGACATCATGTGGGCCACGGTCTCGACCACGTTCACGTCGGCCTTGAGCGTCTCCTGGAGGACGTCCGCCGCGTAGCCCGTGGCGCCGAAGCCCAGCACCTCCAGCGTGGCCCCCTGGCGCCGGACGTGGTCCCGCAGCTGCCCCAGGAGCTCCTTCATGTCCTGGATGGGGTTGCCCTTGGAGAGCTGGTACGCCTTGGCGACGATCTCTCCCTCTTCGTCCACGAGCACGGCCTTGGAGCTGGTGCTGCCGCCGTCCAGGCCGATCACCGCCCGCACGTGCTGCCCCGGGGCCAGCGCCGGGGGCGTGAACCTCGGGATCTGGTAGAGCGCCCGGAAGGCGTCCACCTCGTCGAGGGTGCGCACCAGCGGGGGGCCGGCGCTCTCGCCCAGCCGGGCCTTGCGGCCGTTGGTCATGTACTCCACGAGCCCCGCGGTGCCCTGCCAGGCGCCCACCTCGGCGGGCTCCTTCATGCCGTACACGCACGCCCCGAAGGCCGCGTAGTACTGCGCGTTCTCGGGCACGAAGATGCTCTCCTCCACGGGCCGGTCCCGGGGCCAGGCGTAGCCCCGCTCGGCCCAGGTCTCCGGGATGCGCTTGCGCCAGCACTCCTGCAGGAACGGCAGGTACGTGTTGGGCCCCCCGAGGAGCAGCACCTTGTGCCGCAGCGTGCTCCCCCGCGTCAGCACCGACAGGTTCTGTAGGACAATCGCGTCCGCCAGCGAGCACAGGATCTCCGGCGAGGGGATCCCGCTCTTGACCAGGTTCACGATGTCCGTCTCGGCGAAGACCCCGCACTTGGCCGCCACGTGGTGCAGCTTCGAGTCGTCGAAGTGGATCGTGCAGACCACCTCCTGCGGCAGCCCCACCTTGATCATGCACTTGTCAATGGTGGCCCCGGTCCCCGACGCGCACTTGTCGTTCATCGACGGCACGCCGGACTTCTCCCCGGTCTTCGGGTTCGTCTTGAAAATGATGATCTTGGCGTCCTGGCCCCCGAGCTCGATCACGCTCCCGACGTCCGGGTGGAGCTTCTCCACCGCCAGCGTCACCGCGTTGACCTCCTGCACGAACTTGCCCCCGAGCCCCGCGCACAGGGGCGCCGCCCCGGAGCCCGTCAGGAACATCCGCCAGCCCTCCCGCGGAGACCGCGGGAAGCTCGCCTCGATCGCCTGCAGGAGCTCCAGCACCTTCTCCGGCTGCCGCGTCTGGTGCCGCTGGTAGTCACTCCACAAAATCTCCAGCGTGTCCGGGTCCAGCGCCACGGCCTTCACCGTCGTGCTCCCCACGTCCACCCCGAGGAGCAGCCCCCGCGTGTGCCCCACCGCACGATCCGCTGCGTTCAAGAGGGGCTCCGACGCCACGGCCACCCCCACCGTCGCATCCCCCACCGTCGCCGCCCCCACGCCGCCATCCATCGGTGCCATCAGCATGGCTCGTACCTCCCTGGACGGAGCTGACTGACACGTCAGTCCGCAAGCGGTCGGTACCATACACGGGTTTGGCCCCAGGGCAAGACCCGGGTGCAAACGGTGCGTAAAGGTAGGTTTTTCGGGCTTTTCAGGGGCCCTGGAGGCAGAGGTCCAGCTCGTCCGGGGTGAAATCCCCGAGCAGGCGGGGGTTGGGCACCTGGGCCAGGAAGGCCCGGACCCGCTCGTCGGGGTCGGGCTCCGAGAGGAAGATCATGGTGCGCTCGGCGCCGGGGAAGCGCTCGGCGAGCCAGCGGTAGAGGTCCACGCCGTCGACGTCGGGCATCTGGAGGTCACACACGATGCGGTCGAAGCGGGCCTCCGGGGCGCTGAGCTGCTCCATGGCGGCGCGGCCCCCGAGGGCGGTGGTGACCTCGTGGGAGGCCCGCAGGAGGCTCCTCCAGGCCCAGACCCGGTCGGGCTCGTCGTCGATGAGGAGCACCCTCCGGGCCGGGGCCGGGGCGGCCGCGAAGGCCTGCGGGGGGATGCTCTTGGACCCCCGCTGCGAGAGGAACACGGAGAAGGTGGTGCCCTGCCCCGGCGCGCTCTCGGCGCGGAGCTCGCCCCCGAGGCGCCGCACCAGGTCCTGGACGATGGACAGCCCGAGCCCCGTCCCCCGGGGCGACTGGAAGGGGTCAAAGACGCTCCCCAGCCCCTCGGGCCCGAGGCCCCGGCCCGTGTCCGACACGTCCACGCGGATGCGGTCGCCCTCCAGCCGCGAGCGCAGCCGCAGGACGTTCACGCCCTCGGGCCCGTCCTCCATGGACTGCGCCGCGTGGACGATGAGGTTCAGGAACACCTGCTGCACGCGCCCCGGGCTGGCGATGATCTCCGGCAGCCCCGCGCCGTAGTCCCGCTCCACCTGCGCGCGCCCTCGGAGCTCATGGAGGCACAGCCCGAGGGCGGCGTCCAGGCACTGGTTCACCCGCACCCGGGACAGCGCCGCGTCGTCCATGCGCGCGAGGTTCTTCAGGTCCCTCACCGTGTCCCGGATGCGCTCGGCCCCGTGGGTGGCGCTGCGGCACAGGGCGTCCACGGTGGCGAGCTGGCGCTCCAGCTCCGCCAGGGCCAGGGCCCCGTCCACGCCCTGCACCACCCGGCGCAGGGCCTCCAGCGAGCGCCCCAGGGTGAGGTTGGACGTGCGCAGCGCCCCGAGGTCCCCCACCAGCGCCAGGGCGGGCGCCTCGATGGCGTGGGCCACGTTGGCCGCCACGGCGCCCATGGTGGCCAGCTTCTCGCTCTGCAGGAGCTGCCTGGCCATGCGGTTGCGCTCTGTCGCATCCCGCGCGAACACCAGCACCCCCTCGGCCTCGCCCTCGCTCTCGCCCAGCCTCGCCGCGGAGAGGTCCACCAGCACCCCCTGGCCGTCCTCCCGGGTGAGGGACAGGTCGCTGGCCCTGGCGCCCCCCTCGGCGCTCACCTTCTGGAGCTGCACCTGGAGGTACTCCCGCTCCGAGGGCTGCACCCAGGACAAGAGCGCCGTCCCGAGCACCGCGGCCTCCGTCGCCCCCAGGAGCTCCACGCCCCGGCGGTTGACCTCCCGCACCACCCCGGCCCCGTCCAGCACGAAAACCCCGTCCAGCGCGTGCTCCACCAGCTCCCGAAGGCGCGCCTCGTGGACCCCGCTCGCGCGCCTCGTCTGCCCTGCTTCCAACGTTGGGACCTCTGTAGCGAGATATCCTACATGGTCTCTGGTCGGGGTGCGAGGGGTACGTTACTGTAGGTGTGTGATTCTGCCTCCCCTGGATGACACCTCGGACCCGGTGCAGGACCTGGTGCGGGCGTTGGTGAAGCTCCCGTCGGTGGGGGAGAAGAGCGCTCGGAGGATCGTGCAGCATTTGCTTACGGCGGACCCGACCTTTGCGGAGGCGCTCGGGGCGCGGATCGCGGCGCTGCCCCGGCGGGTGCGGCGCTGCGAGGTGTGCGGGACCTTCACGGCGCGGGTGCGCTGCGGGCCCTGCGCGGACCCGGGGCGCCTGGCGACGGTCTTGTGCGTGGTGGCGCGCCCCTCGGACTCCGACGCGATCGAGCGCACCCGCGCCTTCCGGGGGCGCTACCATGTGCTCCACGCGCTCCTGGACCCGCTGGGGGGGGTGGGGCCCGCGGAGTTCCCGCTGGGGGCGCTCCTGGCGAGGGTGCGCGCCGAGGGCGTGGAGGAGGTCATCGTGGCCACGCCGCCCACGGTGGAGGGCGAGGCCACGGCGCTCTACCTGGCCGAGAGCCTCCGGGCGGCGGGGGTTCAGGTGTCCCGGATCGCAAGCGGGGTGCCTCACGGGGGGGATTTGGAGTACACCGACCCGATCACCCTCGGGCGGGCCCTGGAGGGGCGTCGCACGTTGTAGGTGCAAAGCATCCATCGGGGTCCGTGTCAAAAACAGAGGCCCCGCGGTCGAGAAGGTTCACCGTCGGGGCGCGCGGAGAGTACAGTCGAGGCGACTGGTCTGCGCCCACGGAGCGAGGCACCGATGTCGGAAGACGCGCGAAAGGAAGCCCCCAAGGAGAAGGTCAAGGCCGTCACCCTTCGGGCCAAGTACAAGAGCGCCACGCTGGACGAGTTCATCGACCAGTACGCGCGGTACATCTCCCGCTCGGGGATCTTCATCAAGAGCCCCAAGCCGCCGGAGATCGGGACGCTGCTCAAGCTGGACCTGCAGCTCGCCACGGGGGCCACGGTGCTCTCGGCGGTGGGCTACGTGGTGCAGCGCTGCACCGACGCGGACGCCACCGCGGAGAACCCCGCGGGCATGGGCATCCGGTTCCTCAAGGTGGACGACGGGTCCCAGAGCGTCATCGAGAAGATCGTGGCGCTCAAGGGCGAGGACGCGGGGCCCCATTTCCCGTCGCTCTCGTCCCGGCCGTCGAAGCCCGCGCCGGCGCCCGAGGCCACGGCCCCGGTGGAGCCCCAGGGGGGGTTCTTCGGCGCGAACACCCCCACCGCCAAGGACCTCCCGCCGGAGCAGGACCGCACGCAGATGCGGCAGATGAACGCCCTCCTCGGCGAGGCCCTGCGCCTGGCTCGGGACTCCCCCGCGTTCACCGCCGAGCCGGAGCCCACACCCACCCCCGCGCCTGCGCCCGCTCCGGCGTCCACCCCTGCGTCCTCGGGCTCGCACCCGCCGCCCCTGCCCGCGCAGAAGGGCACCATCGTCGGCATGGCGCCGATGAAGTCCCACGCTCGGGTGGAGCCCGCGGGGGCCCCGGGTGGAGCGCTGCTGCCGACGCCCACGTCGGAGTCCACCACGGACGCCCTGGCGTCGCTGCTCAAGCCCCCGCAGGCCGCCGCGGACAGCCCGCGCCTCCGGGGCTCCACCCCGCCTCCACTGCCCCGCTCGGGGACCCCCGCCGGCACGCCCGTCAGCACACCCGCGGCCGCGCCCGTGGCCGCGCCCATCGAGGCCCCGGCGCCCACGCCTGCGCCGGAGGCCCCGGATTCGCTCACCGCCGCCACGGACAACAGCCCGACGCAGGTGACCTCCAAGGAGCAGCTCGAATCGCTCCTACGGGCCTCGCTGGAGCCCGGCGCGGCGGAAGCGCCGGAGGGAGCGCCAGGGGACGCCCCGGCACCCGCGGCGGTGGCCTCGCCGGAGCCCCCCAAGGCCCCGGACGCGCCCGTGGCGCCCGCGGAGATCGCCGCAGCGCCCCCCGTGGAGCCTGCCGCGCCGATGACCCTGGAGGGCCTCGCGCCCGCCGCGCCCTCGGCGCCTCCGGCGCCGGAGCCCGCGGCCGCGGCCCCGGCCGAGAAGGCCCCCGAGGTGGCACCCGAGAAGCCCGCCGCGGAGGCGCCCGAGGCGGAGAAGCCCGCCCCCGCCGCGGAGGTCACCGCCCCCGTGGAGGCGGTGCCCGCGCCGACGAAGGAGCCGCCGAAGGCGAAGCCCGCGCCGATCGAGGTGGTCTCGACGCCTCCGGACAAGGTGTACGTCTCCACCACCACACCGCCCAAGACGCCTGAACCCACCGGCTCCGGTGGGTACCTGGGCTACATCCTGGCTGGGGGCCTGGCGCTGGCCCTCGGGGGCTTCTACCTGGCCACCCGCGACGACCCGAACGCCACGGCGCCGCAGGAGCAGCCCACGGAGGCCGCGCCCACACCCCCGGCGCCACCGGCCACGCCCACACCACCCCCGGAGTCTGCGCCTCCGACGCCTCCGACACCCGATCCGGTGGTCCAGCCGACGCTCCAACCGCCCACGGTCCCGGATCCGGGGCAACTCCCCTCGGCGCAGCCAACTCCCACACCTACACCGGCGCCGACCACCGCCCCGGAGCCTGCGCCTACGCCGACACCGCCTACCGCAGCGCCGCCCACACCACCGCCCGCACCCACACCTACACCGGCGCCAACGACCACCCCGGAGCCCGCGCCCGCGCCCGTGGCCGCGGCGCCAGAGCGCCCCGGGCGGCGTCCGCGCTGGCGGCGGCCTCCCACGGGGACCCCCACCGCGACCCCCACGGGGACCCCCACGGGGACCCCGACCCCCCCGAGGCCCGCCCCGGATCCGGCGCTGCCGCCCAACCCCTTCAACGAGTAGCTCCACGAATTCCGGTCACGGTTCGGCGCCCTGCGGGCACATGCTCCCAGGATGGGCGTTGAGAGCACGGCACGACAGGCAGGTAGCGATCCCGTCATCGACGCGATCCAACGAGGCGACCCTCGGGGCGCTCTGGGACTCTGCGCGAGGCTCCACGGCCCGGCCATCGGCCGGCTGTGCATGTCCTGGCTGGGCTCCCAGGCGGAGGCCGAGGAGGCCGCCCAGGAGACCCTCCTGGCCGCGCTGGACGCCCTCGGGCAGTTCCGCGGGGACGGCACCGTGCGGGCGTGGCTCTTCGGGATCGCCCGGAGGGTGTGCGCCCGACGGGTGGAGACCCGTGGGCGCCGGGAGGCCCGGCTCCGGCTGGTGCACGCCGACGCGGACTCCCCGGACGCCGCAGCGCTCCTGGCCACGCGGCGCCGCGCCGAGCGGGTGCGCCTGGCCCTGGAGCAGCTCAAGCCCTCGGAGCGCGACGCCGTGGTGCTCCGGTACGAAGGCGAGCTGAGCTTCCGCGAGGTGGCCGACGCCTGCGGGATCGATGAAGCCGCGGCGAGGAAGCGCGTCTCCCGCGCCCTGGAGAGGCTCCGTCAGGACCTCGGGCAGGAGCTGTAGGCGCACCGATGGAGACCCCTGGAGAGCCATGGAACCGATGAACGAAAACCCCGCTTGTGCGCGCTTCCTGGACGAGCTGGCCGCCTCCCTGGAGGGGGAGCTGTCGCCCGCCGCGGTCGATCACCTGGCGTCCTGTGACGCTTGCCGGGACCTGCGCCACGAGGCCCGGACCGTGGCCCGCGCGGTAGGCCTCGGGGGCCGGGACTACCAGCACCCGGCGGACTTCGAGGCCCGCCTCCTGGCGGCGCTTGACGCCCGCGCCCAGGGCCGAGCCCCGGGGGCCGTCCAGGCCCCGGTGGACGCCGTGGTGGCCGTGCCCCCCGCGCAGACGCTGCACCAGGCGCCTCCGACGGTGCCCATGGACGCCCTGCCGCCCGGGCTCTCCGAGGCCCTCGCGGCGTCTCCGGCCGCGCCCCCGTCGCCTCGCGCGCTGTCACCCATGCCGGCGCCGCTCGGGACCACGGGCGAGAGCAACGTGATCCCGCTGGTGTTCCGCCGCCCGTGGCTCACCTCCGCGGTGGTGGCGGTGACCACCCTCGCGGCGGCCGCGGCGGTGGTGGTCCTGCGCGACGGCAAGCGCGAGAAGCCCGCGCCGGTGGTGGCCCAGAGCGCCACCAGCGCGTGGGAGGGGCGCCTCGCCCAGGTGGTGCGGGCGGCCAGCGAGCGCCGGGGTGGGGTGGAGCTCCGCCGGGCGTCCACGGGCGCCTGGGAGCCCCTGACGGAGGGGGCGGCGCTGGCCCGGGGCGTGGGCCTCCGGACGGACCCTCGCACCCGCGCGAGGGTGGAGCTGGCAGACGGCACGGTGCTCGTGCTGGACCGAGGCACGGAGCTCCAGCTCGACGGCGCCACCCCCCGGGCGGCGACGCTGGTGGGCGGCAACGTCGTGGCGGACGTGGCCCCCATGGCGCCGGGTGGAAGCCCCGCGCGCTTCCGTACCAGCGTGGGCGAGGTCGAGGTGCGCGGCACCCGCTTCGCGCTCACGGCCACCGAGGACCGCGCCAACGTGCGGGTCACCCGCGGCGCCGTGAGGCTCGTCGGGGCCCGGGGGAGCGACGCGCCGGGCACGAACCCCGGCGCCGAGGTCAAGACCGGCGAGGAGGGGGTGTTGTCCCGCAACGGGACCGTGTCCGTGAGCCCCGCGGTGGACCTCGCGGGGGCCGTGTCCTGGGCCGAGCTGGGCGGCGGACGCGAGGGCGACGACCCCGCGATCACCGGCATCGGCGAGCTGCGCGCCCGCAGGCCCAACAGCACCACCGAGCGCGAGAGCGCCCTGCGCATCACCAGCCACTCGGTGAAGGTGCGCATCGTGGGGGCCATCGCCCGCACCGAGGTCGAGGAGGTCTTCCAGAACGACACGGACCAGGAGCTCGAAGGGCTCTACCGCTTCCCGCTGCCGCCCGAGGCGCAGATCGAGGACCTCTCGCTGGACGTCAACGGCGAGCTGGTGGCCGGGGCCTTCGTGGACCGCAACCGCGCCGCGGCCATCTGGCGCGGGGTCCTGCGCCACGCGAGCCCCACGCCCCCGCCGCGCACCACCGAGGAGTTCGTGTGGGTGCCGGGCCCCTGGCACGACCCCGCCCTCCTGGAGTGGCAGCGCGGCGGGCGCTTCGAGCTCCGGGTGTTCCCGATCCCTCGCCGGGGCTCGCGCCGGGTGTCCATCGCGTACACGCAGACCATCCCCTCGGCCGGGGGGCTGCGGCGCTACGTCTACCCGCTGCCCCACAACCCCGGTGGGAGCACCCAGGTCGGGCAGTTCGACGTGGACCTCCAGGTGCTGGGCCACGACCCCCAGCGGGGCGTGACCGCGCGGGGCTACGCCCTCGGGCGCTCGTCGCAGGCGGCGCCCACGGACGGCGCCAGGCTCGAATTCTCCCAGGCGAGCTTCGTCCCGAGCGGCGACCTGGTGGTGGAGTACAGCCTCCGGGACGCCACCTCGCCGCTCACCGCCTGGGCCTTCCAGCCCACGGCCGGAGCCGCGCCCGCCAGCCCCGCGGGCACGGCCACCCCCGCGCCGACCCCTCCCGCGCAGCCCGCGCCCCTGGCCAACACCGGCCCCGAGAAGCCCTTCGTGGCGCTCTCGCTGCGCCCGCAGCTCCCGCGCTGGAACGACACGCGCCCGCGCGATTACGTCTTCCTGGTGGACGCCAGCCGGTCGATGTTCGGCGAGCGCTACACCCGCGCCTCGCGGCTGGTGGGCGGCATGGTGGCAGAAATGGACCGCCGGGACCGCTTCACGGTGCTGGCGTGTGACACCCGCTGCCAGGGGATGCCAGGGGCTTCGCTCCGGGCGCCCTCGTCCGAGGAGGCCCGCGGGGTGGGGGCCTTCCTCCAGGGCGTCGAGCCCGCCGGGGCCAGCGACCTCCTGGCCCAGGTGCGCGCGGCCCTCGCCGCGGCCCCTCGGGAGGACGGCCGGGAGCTCCGGGTGGTGTACCTGGGCGACGGCGTCGCCACCGCCGGACACCGCCGCCTCGCGTCGCTGTCGGGCGCCGTGCAACAGCTCTTCGCGGGTAGGACTGGGACCTACACCACCGTGGCCCTCGGGAACGACGCGGACGTGCCGACGCTGTCGGCGCTGGCGAGGGCCGGGGGCGGTTTGCTGGTGCCGTACACGCCGGGCGAGCGCCTGGCCTCGGCGGCGCTGGCGGTGCTGGAGGCCACCTACGGGGTGGCGCTGCGGGACCCGGTGGTGACGCTCCCCGAGGGCCTCTCGGCGATGGCTCCGGCGCGCCTCGGGAACTTCCGCGCGGGCTCGGAGACCATGGTGTACGCCCGGATGGACCGGCCCGACGTGTCGGGCGAGGTGGTGCTCCGCGGGACCGTGGGGGGCGAGGCCTTCGAGGCGCGCTACCCGCTGGCGTTGCATGCCACGGGGGCGGCGGGCAATGCCTTTGTCCCCAGGCTCTACGCCGCCGCGAGGATCGCGGACCTGGAGGCCGAGGGGAGCCCGACGGCACGGGAGGAGATCGTGTCCCTGTCGCAGCGGTTCCGGGTGGCGAGCCGCCACACCTCGCTGCTGGTGCTGGAGTCCGAGGCGATGTTCCAGGCCTTCGGGGTGACCCGGGGCCCGGCGACGGACGTCTGGACCGGCGAGGAGGGCTCTCAAGCGACCACGACCCCGACGGCCCCGACGGCGCCCTCGGCGGAGGCGGCCGCGGCGGACTCGGACGAGCTCCTGGGAGGGGACCTGGCCCGCGCGGACAGCCCGATGGAGCGCGACCGTCTGGGCGCTCTGGGTGCCACCGGCGGGGGCGCCGGGGGCGGCTTCAACGGGGCGCGGGGGCGCGCGTCGGCGACGCACGGGAGCGCGCTGCGGCGCGCCCCCATGGGCGATGACGGCATGGGCATGGGCCCCCCGGCGGCGCGCCCCGCGCCCACGCCCGCGACGGTGGCGCCCGGGGCCTCTCCGGCCCCTTCGATGGCGCAGCGGGAGCAGCGCCAGGGCGGCACGGTCATGGCCGAGGAGATGCCGCCGTGGAACCGCCGCGGCGGGCGCTGGATGCGCAGGACCTGGGTGCGCCACGCGCAGGTGGCGCCCTCCACGGAAGACGGCGGGGGCTTCAACGCCCGCATCGAGGCCGCGCGCAGGGCGCTCCTGTCCAACCCGGACAGCCGGGACCGGCACCGGGAGCTCTACCGCTTCCTGTCGCTCTCGGGGGCGCTGGAGGAGGCCGCGGAGGTGGCGCAGCGCTGGGCCACGCGGGACCCGCTGGACCCGGAGGCCCTGCAGCGCCTCGGCGACGTGGCCGCCCGGCGCGGGGACCGCGAGAAGGCCGTGAGGCTCCTGGCGGGCGCCGTGGACGTGCGCCCGGACGACAGCGCCCTCCTGGAGCGCCTGGCGTTGCTCCACGAGCGGGCGGGCGAAGCCGAGGCCGCGTGCGCGTACCGGGTCTCGCTGGCCGAGCTGCGCGGCGCCGACGCCGGAGCGCTTGGCAGGGCCGCGCGCTGCGAGCGCGCCGCGGGGCGGCCGGAGCTGGCCGGGAGGGTCCTGGAGGCCGCCGCCCCGGCGCTGCGGGCGCAGGCCGAGGCCCGCGCGTTGGAGCCCCTCCCGGCGGACACGCTCCGCGGGGAGTTCACGCTGGACGCCACCTGGGACGCGGGCGAGGACCTGGACCTGGCGCTGATCGACCCGCGCGGCGCGAGGCTCTCGTGGCAGG
This sequence comes from Deltaproteobacteria bacterium, assembly GCA_016218725.1. Classification (GTDB taxonomy): domain Bacteria; phylum Myxococcota_A; class Polyangia; order Polyangiales; genus JACRDB01. Next base: position 23,270 of record JACRDB010000069.1, on the reverse strand, counting down.
GCGGGCGCGCGGGGGTGACCGCGCGGGACATCCAGGACCGCGGTCGCGAGGCGCTGGGGCTGTCCCGGGCCCCGACGGGTGAGTACCTGGTGGAGGTCGTGCGGGCGCGCCCTGGCACCGCGCCCGTCCGCGGCCGGGTGACCGTGTCGCTCCTGGGCGAGCGCCGGACGATCCCGTTCACCCTGACGGGCCCGCGGCAGCGGGTGGCGCGGGTGGCGATCACGCGCGAAATGGTGCTCGTCCCGGTGGACCGCCCGCCGGGTTTCTAGGCTCCCCGCAGCCCATCGCCGGGACCCCCACCGCAGTCGTTGCAGAAGGCCCCCCGGAACCGGGAAGGCAGAGCTGCGCGCAGAATGTGCGCAATGGGGCGCCGCGGGGACCTCTCCCTGCGGCGTGGTAGCCTTCCAGCACTCCCGATGGGCGCATGCGTGGGCCGCGAAAGGGACCTCGCGTGGCTGGCCGCGAGGCTCGAAGCAACCGTGGCGGGGGCCACCTCCATGGTGGCCCTGGACGGCCCTGCCGGCGTTGGCAAATCCCGCCTCCTCGATGAGCTCCGGGATCACGCCCGCGCCGGTGGCTTCCCCGTGCTGGAGGGCTGGTGCGCCCCCCACGCCGCGTATGCCCCCTGGGTGGCCCTCACCGCCCAGGCCCTCGCGCTCCTGCGCGCCCGCGCCGAGAGCGACGCCCTCGACGCCGCGGACCTGGACGCCCTGACGCCACTCCTGAACCCACGGGCCCGCGCCCCGCGCGAAATCGACGACCCCTCCGAGGCCGCCGTGCGCTTCGTCGAGGCCGTGGGCAGGCTCCTCTCCGCCGTGGCCCGCCCCCGCCCGGTGCTCCTCCTGGTCCGAGGCTGGGCCGTCGCCGACGAGGCCTCGCGGGCCCTGACCCGCGCCCTCCTCGACGCCGCAGGGCCCGTCGGAGAGCCCACCCCGGGCGCCCCGACCGCGCTCCTGGTGGTGGGCGTCCGGGACCCCGAGAGCGTAGACCCCCACCCAAGGGTCGAGCGCCGCACCCTCGCGGGCCTCGACGCCGACGGCGTCCGCGCGCTCCTCGCCGACCCCGAGGTGGTCTCCAGGCTCCAGGCCGCCACCGCAGGGAACCCCGAGGCGCTCCTCGGGCTCCTCGGGCGCATGCCGCCGTCCCGCGAGGTCGAGTGCTCCGCCCGGGTGCAGGCCCTCGGGGCCCTCGGCCAGGACCTCCTGGCGGTGCTCGCCCTGGCGGGCCGGCCCCTGCCCGTGCAGGTGCTCGCGGGCTCCGTCGGGGAAGACCCCCAGAGGGTCGCCAGGACCCTCCCGGCCCTTATTGCCGCAGGCGTCGTCTGGCGCGCTTTGGACCCCGCCGTGGGGGACGTGGTCCAGGGCCTCCACCACCGAGACGATGGCCAGGCCGCCCTCGGGATCGTCGGCCCGGAGCGCCAGAGGCAGCTCCAGGGCACCCTCGCGGACACCCTCGAAGGCTGGGGCAAGGCGCCCCCGGAGGAGCTCGTGCGCCACCGCCTCGCGGGCTCGGCCTCGCCCGTGGTGGCCGCCCAGGCGGCCGAGGTCGCCGACCTCCTCGTGCGGCGCCACGCCCCCGCCGCGGCCCTGGGGCTCCTCCAGAAGAGCGCGCCTTGCGCCTCCGCGGAGACCCTCGCCCGGAGCGCCCGGGTGGCCGTCGCCGCCGCCAGGGCCCTCGGGGCCCAGGCCCAGGCCCGGCCCCTGGTGGTCTCCGCCCGCGCCAGGCTCCCGGAGGACCCCGAGCTCGCCCGGCTCGACGCCTGGCTCTGCCTGGACCTCGGCGCCCTGGACGAGGCCTCCCGCGCCCTCAGCGACGCGCGAGGATACACACCCCCCGAGAACACCCCACAGCGGGCGCGCAACGCCGCCCTGGAGGCCGAGGTGGCCTTCGCCCGCGGCGCCTGGGACCTGGTCGATGCCTGCTGCCAGGAGGCCCTCGGCCTCGACGGCGACGAGGCCGCCCGCACCCAGGCCAGGAACACCCTCACCAAGCTCCACCTCGTCCGTGGGCGCCTGGACGAAGGCCGCGCGTCCGCCCAGGAGGGCCTCTCCCGCGCCCGCGCCCTGGGCCTCCACGCCGAGGTCCTCCGGGGGCTCTTGAACCTCGCCGTGGTGGCCATCCACCGCGGGGCCCTGGACGAGGCCGAGGCCCACCTCCACGACGCCCGCGCCGCCTCGGTGCGCTCCGACGCCCGGCTCCTGCTCGGGGTCCTGTGCGAGAACGAAGCCGTCGTGGCCCACATGCGAGGCCACCTCGGCGACGCCCTGCGCAACTACCACGAGGCCCTCGGGGTGCTCTCCCGGGTAGGCAACCGTAGGTTCCTGGCCCGCGTCGCCCACAACCTCGGGGAGCTGTACGTCCAGGTGGGAGAGGTCACCCGCGCTCGGAGGTTGTGCGACTACGCCTCCCAGGTCGCTCGGGGCCTCGGGGGCCCGGTGGTGGCCGAGGGCTTCCTCCTGCGTGCCCGGGTGGAGCTGGAAGACGGGCGTTCCGACGCCGCGGGGAGCGCGCTGGAGTCGGTGAGGCAGGCCTTTGCGTCGGCGGGGTCTCCGGAGCCTCCGCCGGACGTGGCCCTCCTGGGCGCCCGGGCGGCCCTGGCCGACGGGGACCTGGAGCGGGCCTCCGCCGAGCTCGCCCGGGTGCCGTCGGCGCCTGGGAGCGCGCCGGAGCGGGTGCTGGCCGAGCGGGCCCTCTACCTCCAGGAGCTCCTCCGGGGCCGCGGGGCGGACTCCCTGGGGGCCGCCCGGAGCGCCCTGGAGCACGCCGAGCGCGCGGAGGACACAGAGCTGCGCTACCGGGCCCACGCCGCCCTGGCCCAGAGCCTCCTGGACCGCCAGGACACGGCGGCGGCCCGGCGCCACGCGGTGCATGCCCAGGGCCTCCGGGAGGCCCTCGCCGAGCAGGTCCCCGAGGCCCTGAGGGTGAGCTGGAGGGCGCGCATCGACCGCGCCGGGGTGGACGCCCTGGCGGGGCGCCTGGAGGCCCTGGAGCACCGCCCCTCGGCGCCGGGGGCGCCCCATGCCCCCACGAGGGCCGTGCCGGAGCCCGTCCAGGGGCTCCTCGGGGAGAGCGCCCCGATGCGAGAGCTACGCCGTCGCATCGCCCGGGTGGCCCCACAGGACGTCACCGTGCTCCTCTGGGGCGAGAGCGGCACCGGAAAAGAACGCGCCGCGGAGGCTTTGCACCAGGCCTCGCCCCGCCGGGCGGGGCCGCTGGTCAAGGTCAACTGCGCGGCCCTCGCCGAGGGCGTGCTCCTGAGCGAGCTCTTCGGCCATGAAAAAGGCGCGTTCACCGGCGCCGACCGGCGCCGCCGGGGGCGCTTCGAGCTGGCCGACGGGGGCACCATCTTCCTCGACGAGATCGGCGACGTCTCCGAGGCCACCCAGGCCGCGCTCCTGCGCGTCCTCCAGGAGCATGCCTTCGAGCGCGTGGGCGGCAACGAGACCCTCCGGGTGGACGTCCGCGTGGTGGCCGCCACGCACCGGGACCTGCCCTCCATGGTCCGCGAGGGGCGCTTCCGCGAAGACCTCTTCTATCGCCTCACCTCCCTCACGCTCACGCTCCCACCCCTGCGAGAGCGCCTGGAGGACCTCCCGGCCCTGGCAGCGTTCCTCCTTGAGCGGGAAGCAAGGTCCCGGGGCGAAAGGTCCCGGAGGCTTACGGGCGCGGCGCTTCGTCGCCTGTCCGAGCACCCGTGGCCTGGGAACGTCCGGGAGTTGGAGAACGTCCTGCGGGCCTCGGCGCTCTTCGCCGACGGGGAGGAGCTCCAGGCGGATGATCTCCAGGGGCTCTCGCGTGGGGCGGAGCTGCGGCCCTCGGTGCTGCCGCCGGCGCCGGCGGCGAGGGAGGCGCCGGAGGTGCGCGAGGTGGACGTGGTGTACCAGCGGATCCGGAGCGGGGGGGTGTCGCTTTTTGACATGCGCCGGGACCTGGAGCGGGGGTGTATCGCCCGGGCGCTGGAGGAGTCCGGGGGGAACATCACCCGGGCGGCGGGGCTCCTGGGGATGAAGCGCCCGAGGTTGTCACAATTGGTGAGGGAGTACGGGCTTGCGCGGACGCCCGAAGCCGATGACAATACGGACCCATGAAGCGCTTGCTACCGGTGCTCCTCCTGGGCTGGTCCCTCGCCACGGGCTGCGCGAGCACGCTCTCTCCCGCCGCGGGTGCCCGCGCGGGCAACGGCCCCGCAGGGGGCGCTCTCCTCCGGGGCGGAGGCTCCGCGGACCCCGGCGGTCGGATCATTGGTACCCGGGAGGCCGCCGGGCTGGAGAACCTGGTCGGCGGCGGAGAGGGCCGCAGCCTCTCCGTGGGGGCGGACACCGGCTCGGCCCGGGAGCCCCACTTCGCGGGCCCCACCCCGCAGATTCCCATCCCCGTCATGGGCGGCGGTTGCTCCTGGAAATAGGCGTAGGCCCGGACTCCAGCGCGGCGGCGGTGCCGTCGGGCGGCGCGCTTCGCGTGGTAAAGTAGGCCTCTTCGGGCATGTTCCAACGCTTCCTGGTCCTCCTGGTCGTCGCCAGCGTGACGGCGTGGGTGGTCCCCGCCCGCGCGGTGACCGTCCAGCCCCAGCACCCGAGGATCTTCCTGAACGCCGCCGGGCGCCGGGGGATCACCCCGGCCACGCTCCGCCGCCGCTGCGAGGCGCCGGAGACGCCGTATGCGCGCGCGTGCCGGGCCTCGGCGCCGCCGTTGATGGCCGGGTTCATGCCCTTCCGCAACGCCGAGCAGCCCCTGATCACCCTGTGCATGCGGTACCTGCTCTTCGCCGACGAGGACGCCCTCGGGAGGGTGCGCGAGCAGGCCGGGCAGCTCGGGAGCTTCGCGGACCCCGGGGACCTGAGCTTCGCGATCACGTACAGCGCCCCGAGGGTGCGGCAGCTCGCGGTGGCCTACGACTGGCTCTACGACGCGCTCTCCCCCTCGGACCGCGCGATGCTGGAGGACATGCTCCTCAGCTACGGCGACTGGATGGTCACCCACGAGCCCCCGGACGTCTTCGACTCGGTGGCCTACGCCCACGCGTCCATGGTGGCGCTGGCGGGCCTGGCCCTGGCGGGGGCCTCCGCGGACGCCGGGGCGACGCCGGCCCAGGCCGCCGGGCGGCGCTACCTGGACTACGCCGAGGCGCGCTGGAAGAACGTGCTCCTGCCCGCGCTGGCGTACACCCGCGGGTGGTGGCACGAGGGGGCGGGGCTCCTGCACCAGGGCGCCGGGCGGGAGAGCCTCTACTGGGCGGCGGCCTGGACCACGGGCACCACCGAGGACGCCTTCCTCCTCGCCCGGGAGCGCGGCGGGGACGTGTTCAATCAGTGGGCGCGCTATGAGGCCTACGCGCTCCGGCCGGACTTCCGGTACTCGCCCTTCGGCGACGCGCTGGACAGCGCCCTGGACGCCGCCGGGGAGGTGCGCCCGATGCTGGAGCTCCTGGCCTGGGGCACCGGAAACCCCGTGGCCTCGGCGCTGGCCGACGAGGTCACCCGGAGGGTGCCCGTGGCCCAGGACTTCACCGGCCCCGAGGCCTGGCACCAGCTCGTCTTCAACGACCCGCTCAGGCCCACCCGTCCCGACCGCACGAGCCTGCCGCTGGCGTGGCACTTCGCGCCGGGGGCCGGGGACACGGTGGTCCTGCGCTCGGGCTGGGCCGACGACGACACCTGGGTCACGCTCACCTGCGGGGACTGGTTCTCCGCCCACCAGCGCATCGAGGCCGGGGGGCTCCAGGTGTTCCGCCGCGCGCCGCTGGTGGTGTCCACCGGGAGCTTCGACAACTTCGAGACGCCTCACTGGCTCAACTGGTACTCCCAGCGCAGCATCCACGCGAGCACCCTCCAGGTGTTCTCCCCGGAGGAGGTGTTCCCCGCCGTGCGCATGCTGCCGGCCCTGAACGACGGAGGCCAGCGCTCGCCCTACGGCCCCGACGGGCGCCGGACCCTGGAGGAGTACCGCGGCAACCTCACCCGCGGGCCCAACTACGACATGGCCGGCGTGACGGCCTTCGAGGCCGCGCGCTACCACGACTACGTCGCATGCGACCTGTCGCGGGCGTACAACTCCACGGCGTTCTCGCTCGGGCCCAACCGCCCCAAGGTGCGCGAGGTCACCCGGCAGCTCGTGTTCCTCCGGCCGAACCTCCTGGTGCTCTTCGACCGCGTGGAGGCCACGGACCCGCGCTTCGAGAAGCGCTTCGTGCTGCACGGCCTGGCGCGCCCGCTGGCCGTGGGGAGCGACGCCTTCGCGATCCAGCGCGAGGGCGGGAGGCTCACCGGCCGCACGCTCCTGCCGCGGGACGCGCAGCGCGCGGTGCTCGACGGGTTCCGGGTGAACGACCTGGACGTGCCGCCCCTGTCCCTGGGCCGCGAGGCGCGGGGCTCCAGGCTCCAGGTGACGGCCCGGGCTCCACAAGCGCGGGACTATTTCCTCCACGTGCTGAGCACCGCGGACACGGCCACCGGGCGGGACACCATCCCCCCCCACGCGCTCCTGGAGGACGGCGACCGCGTGGGGGTCCGGGTGCTCGATCCCTCCGGGGAGCGCGAGTACACCGTGCTCTTCCCGCGCACGGGCCCCACCGGCGGGTCCGTGAGGGTCGCCCGCGGGGACGGCGCGGAGCTCTACCGCGGGCTCCTCGGGGCCGGCGGGCGGCTCTACGCGCCGGTGTCCGACGGGGGCGTCCCCGACGCGGGCGAGGCCCCGCCCCCCGCGGACGGCGGCGTGGTGCCCAGAGACCCCCCGGGCTGCGGCTGCACGACCCAAAGAAGCCCCACCGGGCGCGCGCTCCTCGCGCTCCTGGCGCTCACCCTGGGGGCAGGCCGCCGCCGCGGGCGGGCACCACGATGAACACGGGCCTGCGGTCCACCTCGGAGCCCGCCCGGCCCCGGACCACCACCACGGCCCGGAACACCACGGCGGAGTCGCCCCCCGGCTGGAAGTCGTTGTAGAAGTCCACGTCGAAGACCACGCGGGTGGAGGGCAGCACGCTGTAGAACGTGCGGTCGTCGTGGCGCTCGTACCCGGCGGGGGCGGGGGGCTCGCCGCGCACCGGGGTGATGGCCCGGAGGAACTCCGCGGTGGTGCGCATGGGGGGCAGGCGCCGCTCCGAGGCGTCGGCCTCGGTGCTGGTGGAGATGTCCTGGCGGGTCTCGTTGGCGAGCGTGCGGATGGCCGCGACGATGTCCATGGCGGTGCGGTCCAGGCCGCCGGTGGAGGCCGGGGCGAAGACCACCTCGCGGCGCATGGCGTTGAGGGTGCGCGTGGCGAGCGCGAGCCTCACGCTGTTGGCGTAGGTGAGCCCGGCGTTGCCGAACATGCTGACGTCGATCCCGACGAAGAACGCCCCGCGGCGGTTCATGCTGGCCACCAGGTCCGCGTACCGATGGCCGAAGACGCTCACCGGGGAGCCCGGCTGCGGCCCGTCGTACCACTCCGCGTCGGAGAAGAGCACCAGGATGGGCACCCGCCCGGGCTGGAAGCACGCCCAGCCGAAGGCGTCCGCGGCGCCGGGGCAGTCCCGGGCGGGCACCATGGCGGGCACCCAGCCGTTGCCCATGGGGTCCAGGGCGTTGGTGACGCTCCGGAGCGCGGCGGGGTCGGCCTCGTGGGTGCGCGTGCCCCCGCCGTCGATCACCTCGAAGAGGGCCTCGAGCTGGTCCTCCGGGCCGTCGCCGCCCAGGAAGCGCCCGCCGGTGTCCGTGGTGATGGTGTTCATCGCGTCGAAGGCCCGCTGCACCAGGGGCACCTCGGTGGTCATGCGCTGCCGGAGCCACAGGGTGTAGTCCCCGGGCATCCCCGGCGCGCCGTCCGGCGGGTCGGGCATGCTGTCGAAGCTCCCGACGCCCACGCGGATGTCCCGGATCTCCCGCTGGATGCCCGGCACGATCACGCTCGTGAGGTTCGTCCGGAGGTTGTTGATCGTGGGCTCCATGGACGCGCTGTTGTCCACCAGGAAGAACACGTCCGCCTGGCGGATCCGGGTCTCGAAGGTGAACTGCCGGTGCTCGTGGGGCCCCCGCGAGGGCGGGGCGTAGTACGGCAAGGTCACGTAGAGGGAGTTGTCCGGCGGGCGGCTCATGGCGTCGATGGGGTTGGAGCGCGCCACCACCTCCGTGAGGTCGCTGGCCCCGTCCCGGTCCGAGTCGTCCGCGCAGGGGTTCGTGTGGGCCGCGCGCTCCTCGGCGTCCGTGAGCCCGTCGTTGTCCGAGTCCGTGTCCCGGTGGTTGGAGAGGCCGTCCGGCGGCACGTCGCAGTTGGAGGGCGTGGTGCCGCACCGGAACACCGAGGCCATGCCCTCGTAGCCCGGGTAGCGCCGCGCTGCCTCCTCGGCGTCCGCGAAGCCGTCGTTGTCCGAGTCCGTGTCCCGGAAGTCGGGCATGCCGTCGCCGTCGGTGTCCAGCGCCGGGGCGCCCTCGAACTCGTCGCTGATGCCGTCGCCGTCGGTGTCCACGCAGGGCCGCGCGTCCGCGCCCTCGTCCGGCGGAGCGTCACCCCCCGGGGGGGGCTCCTCGGCGAGGTCCGCGCGCGCGTCCCCCGCGGCGTCGCGGTCCTCCGGGAGGTCTCCGAAGCACCCGGGGAGGAGCACGAGGAGCAAGGGGAGGGCGCGTCGCATCACGCCCCGAGGGTACCGCACCCTCGCCGCCGGCGGAACTCACCGGCGGCGAGGCGGCCCCGGCGGGGCCTCAGCCCCCCCCGACGCAGACGCCGGAGAAGCAGCGCCGGCGGTCCCCGCAGGAGTTGCCGCAGCGGCCGCAGTTCGTGTTGCTGGTCTGGAGGTTCACGCAGGTGCTGGAGCACAGGGTGGTCCCCATGGGGCAGGCGCACACCCCGGAGGCGCATGCGGTGCCCCCGGCGCAGGTGTTGCCGCAGCGGCCGCAGTCGGTGTTGCTGGTGCTGAGGTTCACGCACCGCCCGCTGCAGGAGGTGGTCCCCGTCGGGCAGGCGCAGCGGCCCATGGAGCAGACGGCCCCGGCGCCGCAGGTGGTGCCGCAGGCGCCGCAGTGGGTGGTGCTGGACTGGAGGTTCACGCACTGGCCGCCGCAGAGCGTCTGGCCCATGGGGCAGGTGCAGACGCCCATCACGCAGGAGCTGCCGCCGGTGCAGAAGTTCCCGCAGCGGCCGCAGGAGAAGTTGCTGGTCTGGAGGTTCACGCAGAAGCCCGAGCAGCGCGTCTGCCCCGAGGGGCAGCCGCAGACGCCGCCGGTGCACGCGGCGCCGCCAGTACAGGTGTTGCCGCAGCGGCCGCAGTGGGTGGCGCTGGTGCTGGTGTCCACGCAGGTGCCCGAGCAGTTGGTCTGCCCCGCGGGGCAGGTGGTGGTGCACGCGCCCGCGACGCAGGCCTGGCCCCCGGGGCAGACGTTGCCGCAGCGGCCGCAGTTGTTACGGTTCGTGGTGACGTTGGTGCACACCCCGCCGCAGACCGCCTGGCCCGAGGGGCAGGCGCAGAGCCCCGAGGCGCAGGTGGTGCCGCCCGCGCAGTTGTTCCCGCAGCGGCCGCAGTTGCTGCCGTTGCTGTTGAGGTCCACGCACACCCCGCCGCAGAGGGTCTGGCCCGAGGGGCAGGCGCAGGCCCCGCGCTGGCAGGTCTGGCCGCCGCCGCAGCGGACGCCGCAGGCGCCGCAGTTGTTGTTGTCCGTCTGCGGGTTCACGCATGCGCCGCCGCAGGCGACCTGCCCGGTGGCGCAGGAGAGCACGCACTCGCCCGTGGAGCACCGCGTCCCGGCGGCGCACGCGGCCCCGCAGGCGCCGCAGTTGGTGCCGCTGGAGGTGAGGTCCACGCAGGCGCCCGAGCAGTTGGTGGTCCCCGCGGGGCAGGCGCAGCGGCCGGCCTGGCAGGTGTTGCCTCCCGTGCAGGCCACGCCGCAGGCGCCGCAGTTGGCGCCGCTGGTGCTGGTGTCCACGCAGGTGCCCGAGCAGTTGGTGGTCCCCGCGGGGCACACCAGCACGCACGCGCCCATCGCGCAGGACTGCGTCGCGCCGCAGCGGGTCCCGCAGGCGCCGCAGTTGTTGCCGTCCGTGGCGAGGGTCACGCACACCCCGGCGCAGGCCACCTGCCCCGGCGGGCAGGCGCAGGCCCCGCGGACGCAGGTGGAGCCGCCGGCGCAGGCCCGGCCGCACAGCCCGCAGTTGACGTTGTCCGTGCTCGTGTCCACGCAGGCCCCGCCGCAGCTCGTGGTGCCCGCGGCGCACACCGTGGTGCACGCCCCCGCGGAGCACACCTGACCCGCGACGCAGGCGTTGCCGCAGGCGCCGCAGTTGCGGGTGTCCGAGCGCAGGTCGAGGCAGGCCCCGGCGCAGGCGGTCTGCCCCGTCGGGCAGGCGCAGGCGCCCGCCACGCAGGAGGTGCCCCCCGCGCAAGCCCGGCCGCACAGCCCACAGTGCGCGGCGCTGGACTGCGTGTCCACGCAGGCCCCGGCGCATGCCGTCAGGCCCATGCCGCAGGCCGCGTCGCACGCCCCCGCGGTGCACACCTGGCCGGTCGCGCAGGCGGCCGCGCAGGCGCCGCAGTTGGCGGGGTCGCTGGTGGTGTCTACGCACCGGCCCGCGCACGCTACGCTCCCCGGCGGGCACACGCACGCGCCCATGGAGCAGGCAGTCCCCCCGGCGCAGGCCCGGCCGCAGGCCCCGCAGTGCATGTTGTTTGTCTGCGTGTCCACGCAGGCCCCGGCGCAGCTCGCGGTGCCCATCCCGCACACCGCGGTGCAGGCCCCGGAGGAGCACACCTGGCCGGCCGCGCAGGCGGTCGCGCAGGCGCCGCAGTTGGCAGGGTCGTTGGAGGTGTCCACGCAGGCGCTGCCGCAGGGCACCTGCGGCGCGGCGCAGGACGGCCCGTCCGCTGGCGGCATGCTGTCCATCCCTGCGCCCGTGTCCGTGGGCGCGACGGTGTCCATGGGCGCGACGGTGTCCATGGGCGCGACGGTGTCCGTGGGCGCTACGGTGTCCATGGGCGCGACGGTGTCCTCCATGGCGGTGTCCATGGGTGTCCCGGTGTCCTCCACCGCGGTGTCCGTGGGCGCGCTGGTGTCCATGGGCAGGCCGGTGTCCTCGACAGCGGTGTCGCCGATGGACGAGTCCGTCGCCGCCGTGTCCCCCGGCGCGCCCGTGTCCGGCGGCGCCTGGGTGTCCGCCGTCGCCGTGTCCGCCGCGGCCGTGTCGTTGTCCACGACGTCGCCGCCGTCGCCGCCGTTGTCGGCCAGGCCCGTGTCGGGCGTCCCGGGCGCAGGGTCCTCGCCGCAGCCCGGGAGCGCCGCCAGCGCCCCCCCGGTCACGACAAGCAACAAGCACGCTCTCCATCGCATGGAAGTCTCCTCCTCGCGGGAAGGCGTCGCCTGGCGCCGCCCGCGCCACCCCATCGTAGCCCAGCGCGAAAGCGCAAAGGGCCTTTACCCACAACGATTTCTTCTGCGGAGAGCGCGCCGCACCGCGGGCCTCCACGCTGTGCAACGACGGTACAGCCGTGCGACGCGCGCGCCACAGGTGCGCGCCGGCGGCCCCGTTCCCCGGATAGTTGACGCGCGCCGCGGGGAGGCGTTCCCCTCGCGCGGGAACATATGGAAGAACCGAAGGGCCCCTGGGTCGGGCTGATCATGGGCAGCGCGAGTGACCTGGAGACCCTCGCCCCGGCGAGGGAGCTCCTGACGCTCTTCGAGGTCCCCCACGAGGTGCGGATCGTCTCGGCGCACCGCACGCCGGACTGGATGTTCGAGTACGCCCGCACCGCCGAGGCCCGGGGCCTCCTGGTGCTCATCGCCGCCGCCGGGGGCGCGGCGCACCTGCCCGGGATGGTGGCCAGCGTGACCCTCTTGCCCGTCCTCGGCGTCCCGGTGCCCGCCACGCAGCTCCAGGGCGTGGACGCCCTCCTGTCCATCGTCCAGATGCCCCGGGGGGTGCCCGTGGGGACGCTCGCCATCGGCAAGCCCGGGGCCGCCAACGCGGCCCTCCTGGCCGCGCAGATCGTCGCGCTCCGGCACCCCGAGGTGCGCGAGCGCCTGCGCGCCTGGCGCGCCGCCCGGCGGGACGAGGTGCTCGCCCAGGAGGTGCCGTGACGACCCCCATCCTCCCGGGCGCCACGCTGGGCATCCTGGGCGGAGGCCAGCTCGGTCGCATGACCGCCATGGCCGCCCGCGCCCTCGGGTACCACATCCACTGCCTGGACCCGGACCCGTCCTGCGCCGCGCGCTTCGTCGTGGACCGGTGCCTCACGGCCAGCTTCGAGGACGACTTCGCCGCCGCGGACCTCGCCCGGCACTGCGCCGTGGTCACCCTGGAGATCGAGAAGGTCTCCCAGGCGTCCCTCGCCGCCGCCGGGCGCTACGCACCGGTAAGACCCTCGGCGCGGGCGCTGGCCGTGGTGCAGGACCGCGGGGCCCAGCGGGCCTGGCTCGCCGCCCAGGGCGCCCCCCAGGGCCCCTGGAGGCTCGTCACGGACCCCGACGGGTCCCTTGCCGCGGTGGAGGCCCTCGGGGGCGCGTGCTTCTTCAAGGCCTGCACCGGCGGCTACGACGGCCGAAGCCAGGCCGAGGTGACGGAAGCCTCCGAGGCGAGGGAGGCCTTCCGCGCCCTGGGCGGCGGGCCCTGCGTGGTCGAGGCCCGGCTGGCCATCGCCGCGGAGCTGTCGGTGCTTGTGGCCCGCACGCCCTCCGGGGCGGTGACGGTGTACCCCCCCGCGAAGAACCACCACCAGGACCGGGTGCTCACCTGGAGCGTGCTGCCGGGGCCCCTGGAGCCCGCGGTCGCCCGCGAGGCCGAGGCCCTGGGGCTGCGCCTCGCCGAGGCCCTGGGCGTCGAGGGGCTCCTGGTGCTGGAGCTCTTCCTTACGCAAGGAGGCGCGCTCTTCGTGAACGAGCTCGCCCCCAGGCCCCACAACACCTTCCACGCCACCGAGGTGGCGTGCCTGACCAGCCAGTTCGAGCAGTGCGTGAGGGCCGTGTGCGACCTGCCCCTCGGGAGCGTCGAGGTGGTGCGCCCCGCGGCGATCTACAACCTCTTCGGGGACCTGTGGCTCCGAGGCGACGCCCCGGCGTTTGACCGCGCCCTCGCGCTCCCGGGGGTGCGCGTGCACCTCTACGGCAAGCGCCACGCGCGCCCGGGGCGCAAGATGGGCCACCTGTCGGCCACCGGCCCGAGCCCCGAGGAGGCCCTGGCGCGCGTCCGCCACGCGCGCACGCTCCTCGGCGCGTGAGCGGTTTTCGTGTACCCTACGGCGCCATGAGAGCCCCAGCGCGCGCCGTCGGTGCGCTCCTCCTCCTGGCCTGCCGCCGCGCGCCGCCCGCGCCCGCGGCCCCCGAGGCGGGCGCCAACCCACAGGAGCTCCACGTGGAGAACGCCCCGGGGGTCCCGCCGGTGCACATCCAGACCACCGACGCGGGCACCAGCGTGCGCATCGGAGGCGCCTCGGTGGTGCTCCCCCGGCAGCTCGAGATCCCGGACGCGGGCTGAGCGCGAGGCCCGGACCGTGCGCCTTCGCCTCGCGCCCCTCCTCGCGGTGCTCCTGGCCTCCGGGCGCGGCGTCGCGCAGCCAGCGCCCGTGGAGGTGCCCTGGGAGGCCCGCCTCGCGCCCCTCCCGAGGGAGCTCGGCACCGGCGCGCAGTACCGGTTCCTCCTGGCGGCCTTCGGGGGCTTCCCCCAGGACATCGCCGACGCGCGGGACTTCCTGGAGGGGCGCTCCCTGGCCCCGGGCTTCCACGCCCACTGCGGGCTCACCCCCTACGTGGACTTCACCAACGCCACGGTGAGGGACAGCCTCGGCCTGGAGGCCCCCAAGGTGCTCTGCCTCCCCTTCCTGGACCCCGACCGGAGGATGCCCGCGGCCACCTGCAGGCCCCTCCCGGGGGCCCCGACGGGTCGCTATTTCACCAATGGTGGCGCGGTGTTACGCATCGAAGCCGCGCTGGCGGTCCGGGAGGCCGGGCCCCAGACCTTCGCCTTCGGCCACGACGACGGGTTCAGCTTCTCCATCGCCGGGCGCGTGGTGTTCGAGTTCCCCGGGCCCACGGGCAGCCGCGTGGACCGGGTGGTGGTGCGCTTCCCCCGGGCCGGGCTCTACCCCTTCCGGCTGGACTGGTACGACACCATCGGCGGCGCGCTCCTGGACTGGTACCGCTGCCCCGGGGACTGCGCCGCGGAGCCCTTCACGGGCAACGCCTACGCCCTGGTGGACACCCGGGAGCTCTACCCCACCGGGACCCTGCCCTGCGCCCCGGATTGTGCCCCGTGCCCCGCGAGCGCCCCGCGCTGCGACGTCGCCCGCGGTCGCTGCGTGGCGTGCACCCGGGACCCCGAGTGCCTCTCCTGCGAGCGCTGCGTGGACGGCTCCTGCGTCCGGGTCCGGGATCTGCCCGACGCCGAGGTCCCCGCCGGGTGCCGCGCGCCCCCGCCCGACGCGGCCTCCCCGGACGGGCCTCCCACGGCGGAGCGTCCTCCCGAGGACCGCGCACCGCAGGACGCGACCGAGGACACCCAGCGACCGACCGCGCGGCCCCCGGGCTGCGGCTGCGGGGTGGCCTCCGCGGGGCGCGGGGCCGCGGCGTGGGCGTTCGCGCTCCTGGGCGCGCGGCGTCGGCGTCGTCGTCGGGGCTGACGCGGGGGTGACCACCGTGCGATGATGGGCGCATGGGCCGCCGAGGCCCGGATGATGGAGCCGCCCACCCCGCAGAGTCCTCCGCGTCCGTCGTCGCTCTGGTCCGGGGCGCCGATGACCGTGTCGTTCCTGGCGGAGATCATGGACCATGTGGCCCACCCGATCTTCGTCAAGGACCGGGCCTTCCGCTTCGTGCTCTTGAACAGCGCCCTCGGGGCGATGCTGGGCATCCCGCGGGAGACCATGCTGGGGCGCACGGACTACGATTTCTTCCCGAAGGCCGAGGCGGACTTCTTCCGCGCCAAGGACGAGGAGATGTTCCGCACGGCCGCCGAGGTGGTCATCGAGGAGGAGCCCATCACCGACGCGGCGGGGCAGCGGCACTGGCTGTCCACCACCAAGGTCCCGCTCCTCGGGGCCGACGGGGCCGTGGCCTACCTCGTGGGGATCATCCATGACATCACCCCCCTCAAGGTCGCGCAGGAGGCGCTCCAGGCGCAGCAGGCGGAGCTGGAGCAGATCGTCGAGGCCCGCACCGCGGAGCTGCGCGCCGCCCACGAGGAGCTGGTGCGCCGCGAGCGCCTGGCCGTGGTGGGGCAGCTCTCGGGCTCCATCGCCCACCAGGTGAGGAACCCCCTGGGGTCCATCAAGAACGCCGCGTACCTGATCCAGATGGCCGTCGGGGACGCCGCGGAAGACGACGTGCGCCGCGCGGTGGAGATCATCCACGACGAGGTGGGCCGGGCCAACCAGATCATCTCGGACCTCCTGGACTATGCCCGGGTGCGCCCGCCACAGCGCCGGAGCCTCCCGCTGGGCTACGTGCTGGCCCAGGCCCTGGCGGGCCAGCGCCTCGGGGGCGTGGCCTTCGTGCAGGAGGTGCCCGAGGCCCTCCAGGTGTGCGCGGACCCGGACCAGCTCCAGACCGCGCTGCGCAACCTCCTGCGCAACGCCGTGGACGCCATGCCCGATGGGGGCAAGCTCACCGTGCGCACGGAGCTCACCGTGAGCCACCTGTGCATCCTCGTCGAGGACACCGGCCAGGGCATCGCCGACGAGGTCCGGGACCGGCTCTTCGAGCCCGTGGTGAGCACCAAGCCCCTGTCCCTCGGCCTCGGGCTCCTCACGGCCCGCACCCTCATCGAGAACCAGGGCGGCTCCCTGCGCTGCGAGCGCCCCGCCGAGGGCGGCACTCGCTTCGTGGTCTCGCTGCCGCTGGCGTAGCGCGGTCACCCCGCCGAGCGCTTCGCCAGCGCCTCGCGGAAGAGCCGCACCCGCGCCGCCAGCTCCTCGGGCGGCAGCGGCGCCTGCGAGTCGTAGCTCACCCGCTCCAGGAGCTCGCCCGGCAGCGCCGCCAGGAAGCGCGAGGGCGTGGTCGCCCGCGGGGCCTTGCCCTGCCCCCCGCGCACGCGCGCGCGCAGGAGGTAGAGCCGCTCCCGGGCGCGCGTCACGCCCACATAGAACAGCCTCCGCTCCTCGCTCACGTCCAGCGTGCTGGTCACGTCCGTGGCCCTCGGCGCGTCCGTGCGCGCATGCGGCAGGATCCCCTCGTCGCACCCGAGGAAGAACACCACGCCGAACTCCAGCCCCTTGGAGCCGTGCAGCGTGGAGAGCGTCACCTTGTCCCCGTCGGCCTCGTCCGCGTCGGCGTAGTGGAGCGACAGCTTCGTGAGCACCTTGGCGCTCTCCTCCGGGCCCTTGGCGCCCGCGCGCTCCAGCGTGGCGTACAGGTGCTCCAGGTTCTGGAGCCTCCGGGCCACCACCGGCGCCGTCGGCCCCGCCGCGGTGACGTCCTCCCGGAGCCTCACCGCCGCCGCCACCTCCCGCGCCACGGCCGCCAGCGCGCGCCCACCCTCCAGCGCGTCCCGCGCCGCATGCACCACCCTCACGAAACCCCCGAGGCCCTCCCTCGCCGCGGGCGTCAGGTCCGAGAGACCCGCAGCCCCCTCCACCGCCCGAAAGAGCATCTTACCATGCGCCAGGGCCCAGCGCTCCAACCGTTGAAGGGTGACATCACCTACACCTCGGGTGGGGTAGTTGATCACCCTACGGAGGGCGATTTCGTCCTCGGGGTGCAGGGCCAGGCGGAGGTACGCCAGGAGGTCCTTGACCTCGCGGCGCTCGTACACCGAGGTGCCGCCGATGAGGCGGTAGGGGACGTTGCCGAGGCGCAGGCCCTCCTCCACGGCGCGGGACAGGAGGTTGGAGCGGTAGAGCACGCCGATTTCGCGTCGGCGGTGCCCCTGGCCGACGAGCTTCTGGATGGCGTCCACGACGAATTTCGCCTCGCCCTCGGAGCTCTCCGCGGTGACCACGGTGACCTTCTCGCCGCCGGGGCGGTCGGTGAAGAGGCGCTTGGGGAAGGCCCTCACCTGGCCCTCCATCACGGCGTTGGCCACGTCCAGGATGGGCGTGCGCGAGCGGTAGTTCTGCTCCAGGGCCAGGACCCTGGCGCCCGGGAAGTGCGTGGTGGTGAAGTCCAGCACGTTCCCGAGGTCCGCGCCGCGCCAGCCGTAGATGCTCTGGTCGTCGTCGCCGACGCAGAAGACGTTGCCCCGGTCGCCGGCCAGGGCCTTGAGGAGCAGGAGCTGGGCGCGGTTGGTGTCCTGGAACTCGTCCACCAGGAGGTAACGTATCCGGCGCTGCCAGGCCTCGCGCGCGTCGGGGTTTTCCGTGAGGTGCCGCAGGGGCCAGAGGATCAGGTCATCGAAGTCCAGCGCGTGGAGCCTGGCCAGGGCGGCCTCGTACCGGGGGAAGGCCCAGCGGGCCAGGTCGTCGTACTCGTTGCCGCCCTCGGGGAGGGCGTCCGGGGAGCCCAGGGCGTTCTTGGCGAAGGAGATCCGCGCCTGGAGCGCGGCCACGTCGTAGCGCCGGTCGCCCTTGAGCTCGCGCAGGAGCTCCCGCAGGAGCCCCGCGGTGTCCGCGGCGTCGTACACCACGAAGCGCCGCCCGCGGGGCATCTCCCGCCGGAGGAGCTCTCCGCCCAGGGCGTGGAAGGTGCTGATCCAGACGTCCTTTCCGCGGGGCCCGCACTGCGCCACGAGGCGCTCGTGCATCTCCGCGGCGGCCTTGTTGGTGAAGGTGACGGCGTAGAGCGCGCCCGGGGGCGTGCCCTGCTCCAGGAGGCGGGCCATGCGCTGGGTGATCACCCGGGTCTTGCCGCTGCCGGCGCCGGCGAGCACCAGCGCGGGGCCCGTGTCGTGCGCCACCGCCGCGCGCTGCGCCGGGTTCAACGGGAAGCTCATCCCCCGGAGCGATAGCGCACCACGCCCCGGGACCGGAACTTCCGCGCGGAGCGCCCTACACCGGCGCCGGCTGGATGCTCCCGGGCGAGAGGCTCCGGGGCTTCATGCTGCCCCGCAGGGCCCCGGCGCGCATGCTCAGGGTGGGGCTTTTGGTGGGCTCCGGGGTCGGCCTCCCCCGACCCCCTCGCGAGGCGAGGCCCCCCTTGCGCCCGGCGTTGCGGGCCGCCTCGGAGCTCCACTCGTGGCCCGTGCCGGCCTTGTGGGACGCCTGCCCCCCTTTGGAGGCGATGGCCTTCTGCTTGCTGGGGTCCATCGCCGCGAAGCCTCGGCGCTGCTTCTTCCGGGGCGCGGGCGGAGCCTCCGCCGTGGTTTCGGGCGTACGTGTCTCATCCATGACGGTCAATCCTCCTGTGGAGCGGTGAGCGGGACCTGCAGCGTCCCACTGCGTCCCACCTCCACAGAACGGTGCGACCCGGCGGAAGCTTTACCCCTCCGCGCGCGCCGCCTGGACCACGGCCTCCACCTCGCTCCGGAGGGCGTCCCTCCGCACCTCGCTCTGGGCCTCGAAGCGCAAGACCAGCACGGGCTGCGTGTTGGAGGCCCGCACCAGGCCCCAGCCGTCGCCAAAATTGATCCGGGCCCCGTCCACGTCGGCCACCGGGTGCGTCGCCCGGTAGTGCTCCAGCACCCGGGACACCACCCGGAACTTCACCTCGTCGGGGCAGGGCACCCGGAGCTCCGGGGTCACGAAGGTTGTCGGCACGTCGGCCAGGAGCGACCCCAGGGTGCCGCCCCGCTCCGCCAGGAGCTCCAGGAGCCGCAGGGAGGCGTAGATGGCGTCGTCGTAGCCGAAGTACCGGTCCGCGAAGAACAGGTGCCCGCTCATCTCCCCGGCCAGGAGGGCCCCCTCCTGCTTCATCTTGGCCTTGATGAGCGAGTGACCGGTCTTCCACATGATGGCCCGGCCCCCGTGGGCCGTGATGTCATCGTAGAGGGTCTGCGAGCACTTGACCTCGCCCAGCACCGCCGCCCCGGGGTGGCGGTCCAGCACCGCCCGGGAGAAGGCCACCAGCAGCTTGTCCCCCCAGACGATGTCCCCGTTGGCGTCCACGGCCCCGAGGCGGTCCGCGTCGCCGTCGTAGGCGATGCCCACCACGCTCCCGGTGTCCCGCACCCGGCGGATCAGAGCCTCCAGGTTCTCGGGCATCGTCGGGTCCGGGTGGTGGTTCGGGAAGGTCCCGTCCATCTCGCAGTAGAGGGCCTCGGGGTCGAAGCCCAGCGCCCGGAGCGTGGCCAGCGCCAGGGGCCCGCCGGCGCCGTTGCCCGCGTCCACCACGAAGCGCAGGTCCGTCCGGGCCGGGTGCACGTTGCCCTTCATCCAGCGCACGTACCGGGGCCCCACCTCCGCCCGGTCCACGGCCCCGCCGGGGAGCTGCACGAACTCCCGCCGCTCGATGCGCTCGCGCAGCGCGCGGATGTCCTGCCCGTAAAGCGTCTCCTTGCCGATGAGAATCTTGAAGCCGTTGTCCTCCGGCGGGTTGTGGCTCCCGGTGACCATCACCCCGCCGTCGGTGTCCAGGTGGTGCACCGCGAAGTAGGTGAGCGGCGTGGGCCCCACCTCCAGCTTGACCACGTGCCGCCCGGTCTCCACCAGGCCCTCGATCAGCGCGTTGCGCAGCCGCCGGGAGGACACCCTCGGGTCCCGGCCCACCGCCACGCGCTTCTTGCCCCGCTCGGCCAGCACGGTCCCGAGCGCGCGGCCCAGGTCCCTCGCCAGCTCGTCGGGCAGGTCCCGGTCCGCCACGCCGCGGATGTCGTACTCACGAAAGATCTGTGGGTTCATGAAGGCCTCTCCAGGAGAGTGTGGGGAAAGATGCTACAGCGCGCGGTCCTTGCGCGTGTTGAGGGCGTCGATGATCTTCTTGAGCTCCTGGGCGCGGGCCCTGGGCATCACCAGCAGGGCGTCCGGGGTGTCCACCACTACCAGGTCGTCGACGCCCAGGAGGGCGACCACCTTGCCCTCGGGGGCCACCACCATGTTGCCCCGGGCCTCCACGAGCACCGCGGGCGCCCCGGAGGGCTTCACGGCGTTCCCCTCGGGGTCCCTGGGCGCGAGCTCCCAGGCGGCCTGCCAGGAGCCCACGTCGCTCCACCCGCAGGAGACGGGCACCACCAGGACGTCCTCCAGGCGCTCCATCACGCCCACGTCAATGGACACGTTCGGGAGCCCGCCGTAGAGCCTTCCGACGGCGCGGGCGCCCTCCGCGGGGCCCTCCCGCGCGGCGCTGTCGATTTCCGTCATGGCCTGGGCGAGGTCCGGGAGGTAGCGCCCCACGGCGGCGCGCATCACGTCCGCGCGGTACACGAAGATCCCGGCGTTCCACAGGTGCTCGCCGCCGCGGAAGAAGGCCTCCGCCCGGGGCCCGTCGGGCTTCTCCACGAAGGCCCGGACGCGCCGCACGGAGGGGTCCCCGGGGAGCACCACCTCGCCCGCGTGGAGGTAGCCGTAGCCCGTCTCCGGCCGCGTGGGCTGGATCCCGAGGGTCACCACGCTCCCGCGGGAGGCCGCCCGGGCCGCCGTCTGGAGCGCGCCCACGAAGGCCCCCTCGTCTTCAATGAACGCGTCCGCGGCGAGGACCACCAGCACCGCCTCGGGGTCCCGCCGGAGCACCGTGTGGGTGGCCCAGGCCACGCAGGGCGCGGTGTTGCGCCCCACGGGCTCCAGGAGCAGGTTCTCCTCCGGGAGGCCCGGGAGCGCCTCGCGGGTGGCGTCCGCGAGGTCCTCCCGGGTGACCACCAGCGTGTGCGAGAGGGGCGACAGGGACTCCACCCTCCGCGCCGTGGCCGTGAGGAGCGCGGTGGTCCCGTCCCCGGCCAGGGGGAGGAACTGCTTGGGCCTCGCCTTGCGGGACAGGGGCCAGAACCGCGTGCCCGAGCCCCCCGCCATGATCACCGTGTAGACTGAAGCCATCGCCAACCTCCGCGGTGCGAAGGGAGCGCATACCACACCCGCCCACCCGCGCGGAATACCCTCTTCAGTGCCCTCCGCCCCAGGAGAGCCTGCGGTAGAGCCTGGCCAGGGGCTCCGGGGCCCACCAGTTCAGGTCGCCGAAGAGCCTCATGGTGGCCGGGACCACCAGCACCCGGACCACCGTGGCGTCCAGGGCCACGGCCACGGCCATCCCCAGGCCCACGGCCTTCAAGAGCACCACCCGGGCCAGGACGAAGGCCAGGAACACCGTGACCATCACCGCCGCGGCGCTGGTGATGAGCCTGCCGCTGCGGGCCAGGCCCTCGGCCACGGCCTGGGCGTTGTCCCGGGTGCGCTCATACTCCTCCTGCATCCGGGTGAGGAGCAGCACCTCGTAGTCCATGGAGAGCCCGAAGGTGGCGCAGAACATGATCACCGGGAGCGAGGGCTCCACGGGGCCGGGCTCAAAGCCCAGGAGGCCGTGCAGGTGCCCGTCCTGGAAGATCCAGACCAGGGCCCCGAAGGAGCCGGTGATGGACAGGAGGTTCATCACCACGGCCTTGAGCGGCAGGACCACGGAGCCCAGGAGGAGGAAGAGCACCAGGGCCGTCACCGCCAGGACAAAGGCCACCGCCCCGGGGGCCCGCTCTTGAATGAAGCGCGAGGAGTCCAGGTCCAGCGCGGTGGGGCCGGTGACCTGGAGCGCCCCGTCGGCGACCGGGCGCCGCTGGCGCAGGGCGCCCACCAGGCGGCGGGCCTCGGGGCTGGCCGGGGGGTGGTCGGTGACCGCCACCACCAGGGCCACCGTGGGGCCCGCGGTGGCCTCCAGGGCGAGCCGTACGGGCTCCGGGAGGTCCGACGGAGGTCCCGCGAAGAGATTCCTGGCGCCCTCGCGGTCCAGGGTGGGGTCTACGTCCAGGGCGCTCTCCACGCGGGTGACGCCAGGGAGCGAGGCGACCTGTCGGGAGAGGTCGTAGAGGGCCCCGACGCGCTCGGGGGTGCCGAAGGGGGCCCCCGGGAAGCGCACCACGGCCACGACGCGGGTCTGGGCGCGCTCGGGGAAGTGCTCTTGGAGGAGCCTGTGGCCCCGCCGGGCCTCGGTGTCCGAGGGCAGGACGGTGACGTCCGGGGTGGCGGTCTGGAGGCGCAGGAAGGGCCTCCCGGCGGCCAGGAGGAGGCCGAGGGTGGGCAGGAGCACCAGCACCGGGTGGCGCATCACGCCCCGGGCGAGGCGCCGCCACCAGCCCTCGGCGTCCCAGCCACGGGGGAGGGGCACGCGCCCGGCGTTGACCCTGGGGCCCAGGACGCCCAGCAACGCGGGGAGGAAGGTGAGGGCATAGAGCACCGCGAGGCCCACCACCACGGTGCCCCCGAGGCCCAGGGAGACGAGATAGGAGCCCCGGAAGAAGAGCAGGCCCGAGAGGCCGATGGCCACGGCGAGGCCCGAGAAGGCCACGGCGCGACCCGCGGTGGCCATGGACCGGCCGAGGGCGTCGGGGACCGTGAGGCCCCGGGCGAGCTCCTCGCGGAAGCGGTTGACCACGAAGAGCGAGTAGTCAATGGCGACCCCGAGGCCCACCAGGCTGACCACGTTGAGGGCGTACTGGGCGACCTCGACGCGGCGCGCGAGGAGGAGCACGGCGGCCACGCCTCCCAGCACGGCGACGAGCCCGACGCACACCGGGAGGAGCGCCGCCACCAGGGAATCAAAGACCAGGACGAGCACCAGGAGGGTGATGGGGACGCTGAGCACCTCGGCGCGCAGGAGGTCGTCCTCGAGGACGCGGTCCAGGTCGCTCTTGAACGCCGCGGGGCCGGTGACCGTGGCGGTGAGCGTCCCCGGGCGGAGCCTGGCGCGCAGGGCGGGAAAGCCTCGGGTGTCCTCCGCGGCGCGCTCGCTCAGGGTGACGAACACCAGCGCCCGGCGGAGCTCCACGTCGAGCATGGAGGCGCTCTCGAAGACGCTGCGGCCGGGGTCGAAGGGGGTGCGCACGGCGCGCACTCCCGGCGCGCGCCGCAGGGGCTCCACGGCGGAGAGCACGGCCTGGGCAAAGGCCGGCTCGTCGGTGGTCCAGCGGTCGCTCTGGAAGACCACGGTGAAGCCCCGCGCTCCGGCGTCGGGGAGCTCCCGGGCGAGGGTCTCCGCGGCGACGGTGGCCTCGATCCCGTGGATGGTCCCGGTGGTGAGGGGCCCGCCCCGCAGCACCACGACCAGGGAAGCGATCAGGAAGAGTGCGCTCAGCGCCAGGGTGCGCCGGCGATGCAGGTAGACCCAACGACCCCAGCGCTCGAACATCAGGTCCGGGGGTTGTACCCCACCCGGCGCACTGGGAGGGACTTTAGCGCTACTCGAGCTCGGCGGAGACGGAGACGGCGCCGCCCTCGACCTCGGAGGTGGTGCTGGAGATGGTCATGAGGCGGCGGAAGGTGCTGGCGGTCATGTCGCCGTCCAGGTCGCCGAGGGCGTCGATGGTGTTGGCCGAGG
>JACRDB010000066.1 GCA_016218725.1 Deltaproteobacteria bacterium | reverse complement strand
TCGTGGGCGTGGCGCAGTTGTCATTGGCTGGGGCTGGAGTGCCGCCAGAGCAGGCACCCCCCATGCACGTCTGACCCGCGGTACAGGAGCGCGGCATCGCCGTCGTGCTGCACCCGCCGCAGTGGGCCGTGCTGGTCGTGGTGTTGACGCAGGTCGGCGCCATCGCCATTGGGGTGCAGTCGGTCTCGCCGGTGGGACACGTCGGCCGACCGCCCATGCATGCACCCCCCATGCACGTCTGACCCGCGGTACAGGAGCGCGGCATCGCCATCGTGCTGCACCCGCCGCAGTGGGCCGTGCTGGTCGTGGTGTTGACGCAGGTCGGCGTCATCGCCATTGGGGTGCAGTCGGTCTCGCCAGTGGGGCACGTCGGCCGGCCGCCCATGCAGGCCCCCCCCATGCACGTCTGACCCGCGGTACAGGCGCGCGGCATCGCCATCGTGCTGCACCCACCGCAGTGGTCCGTGCTGGTCATGGTGTTGACGCAGGTGGCGCCCGCGCCTGTTCCACACACTGTCATCGGGGAGGGGCAGGTCGTGCCGCACGCGCCCATTACACACATCTGACCCGTGGAGCAGGCGCGCGGCATCGCCATCGTGCTGCACCCGCCGCAGTGGGCCGTGCTGGTCGTGGTGTTGACGCAGGTCGGCGTGGGCGCCATGGGGGTACAGTCGGTCTCGCCAGTGGGGCACGTCGGCCGACCGCCCATGCAGACACCCCCCATGCACGTCTGGCCCGCCGCACAGGCGCGCGGCATCATGGCCGTGCTGCACCCGCCGCAGTGGGCCGTGCTGGTCATGGTGTTGACGCAGGCGGCGCCCGCGCCTGTTCCGCACATCGTCATCGGGGAGGAGCACGCCGTGCCGCACTCCGAGGCGCAGCTCATCGTACGGCACGCATCGAGCTGGGTGATCGCCTCCGAGCTGGTCGTGTCGCAAGCTGCGCGCATCGCCGCATCGGTTGCGCGTAGGCGGCAGGCCTCGCGTGTGTTACAAGCGGTGTCGCCGAGGCAACGAGTCACCTGGGTGGAGCACGCGGTTCGAGCGCAGGTCTCGCACGCCGTCAATGTGCGGCAGAGCCCGAAGATGCACTCCTGGCCCATGGAACAAGCGGAGCCACACGCTCCGCAGTGTCTCGAGTCGGTGTTTGTATTGACACAGGCCGCGGTCGCTCCGGTCCCGCACACGACGTTCGGTGAGGGACAGACGCAGCGACCAGCGGTACAGTTCTGTCCCATCGCACACACGTTCGTACAAGTGCCGCAGTGCATCGGATCCGTCTGAAGGTCGATGCAACCCGAGGCGCACCCAGTCGTTCCCGGCGGGCAACAGCGCACCGCCTCGGCGGGCGTGTTGCGGTTCGCGTTCGCATGGTCGCCGAGCTGGCCTTCAGCGCCACGCCCCCAACATCGCACGGTGTCGTCCCTGAGCCGCGTGCAGGTGTGAGTTCCTCCCGCAGCGATCTCGGCAGCGGTGTTGATGCCGGTGACCTCCACCGAGGTGTTGCTGCTGCCGTCCCTGCCGTTGCCGAGCTGGCCTTGAGTGCCACCTCCCCAGCATCGCACGGTATCGGTCACGAGCCGCGCGCAGGTGTGGAATGCTCCCGCAGCGATCTCGACGGCGGTGTTGATGCCGGCGGTGTCGATGCCGGTGACCTCCACCGGTGTGTTGCTGTCGCTGTTCCCGCCATTGCCGAGCTGGCCTTCAAAGCCTCGCCCCCAACATCGCACCCTGGCGTTCGTGAGCCGCGCGCAGGTGTGTTCTGATCCCGCAGTGATCTCGACGGCGTTGTCAATGCCGGTGACCTCCACCGAGGTGTTGCTGCTGATATTCCCGCCGTTGCCGAGCCGGCCTTGAGTGCCAGCTCCCCAGCATCGCACGGTGTTGTTCGTGAGACGCGCGCAGGTGTGGGCTCCTCCCGCAGCGATCTCGACGGCGGTGTTGATGCCGGTGACCTCCACCGGGGTGTTGCTGCTGCTGTCCCCGCCGTTGCCGAGCTGGCCGTAGTTGCCATTCCCCCAACATCGCACGGTGTTGTTCGAGAGCCGCGCGCAGGTGTGGGCTGCTCCCGCAGCGATCTCGACGGCGGTGTTGATGCCGGTGACCTCTACCGAGGTGTTGCTGCTGCTGTTCCCGCCGTTGCCGAGCTGGCCTTCAGTGCCACTGCCCCAGCATCGCACGGTGTTGTTCGTGAGACGCGCGCAGGTGTGGGAGAATCCCGCACCGATGGACGCAACCCGGCAGGAGTGTTGGGGCGGTTCCGGTGTCACACCGCAGGACCCGAGAAACAGTGAGGCGACCACCATGAGAAGCGCCGCGAGGAGCCGAGGAAGTAGCTTGGACATCATCAGAGAAGACCTTGTTGTTGTGAGAGTTCGCGCCTGAAACGCTGTGAATGGACCACGGGCTGTGGGCCGCACTTCGAGACGGTGCTTTGCGGCGACCTCACCCCGCGCTGCCGCGCCGCCTCTCTCCCGCCAGGGAGAGGGGCTCAAGGTTCTGCTGCGCTTCAACATGGCACAGCCCCCTCTCCCGCCAGGGAGAGGGGGCGCGCGGCAGCGCGGGGTGAGGTCGCCGCAAAGTGCTGAAGGCTGCGTACATCTGTGGCTACCTACGACGCTATTACAGTTGCTGACGCTGGCGCAAGGCCCTCGGTCGGAGTGATACCGAAGTGAAATCGGCCTTTGCCGACATGTAGGACGAGGATTTGACCATCTGAACAGTGTGAAGGGGCCTCGGCCCAAGGCACCGCCGCCGGAGCCGTCCGCGCCGGACGCCCTACCCTCGGGCGGCGGCGAGCGCCCGGTCGACCTGGTCGAGGCGGCGCAGGAGCGCGTCGATGGGCTCGTGCACGAGCGTCATCCGGTGTTGGTTCAAGCTGGCTCCGAGGGCGGGGCCTGCGGCGAGGTGACACACCCGCCCCGAGGCGCGGTCCGAGGGGGTCGGTCAGGGGAGGAGGAAGATCCCGGGATAGCCGAGATTCCCACCCAGGGCCGGGCCGTTGGTGCAGCCCGCGAGCACGCCGCCCGCTCCGATCGTACAGGTCGTGAGGTACCCGCCGGCGAAGTTGGCGATGTACATCTTCGCGCCGACGGCGATCATCCCCATCGGCTGGTTGAAGCCGCCTCCCGTCGAGGCGCACCCGGTGAAGCTCCCAGCGCCGTCGAGGTTGCAGACCTTCACGTACCCGAAGTTGAGCCCGGAGTAGTACGCACGGCCGCCCGAGAACGTGACGCCGATGGGGCCACTGTCGAAGACCGCGGTGGTGCAGGAGGCCCCGACGCACCGCTCGAGTCGGCCCTGGAAGTACCTCGTGGTGTAGACCTGCCCGCCGCTCACGGCGATGCCATGGAGGTGGTTCGGCGGTCCGCCGAAGGACGCCATCGTCGAACAGCCGCTGAGCGATCCGTCGCCGATCGAGATGGTGCACGCCGTGATGTACCCGAAGGAGTTGGCGATGTAGGCCGTGGAGCCGGAGACCGCCAGCTGGGTGGGCTGCTGGAGGCCGGCCACGCCGGAGTTGGCGCAGGACGTGAGCGCCCCGCCCGCCCCGATGGTGCACCTCGTCAGGGTGTTCGCCTGGTCGTCCGCGATGTACGCGTAGCCGCCGTTCACCGTGACCCCGTAGGCGTGCGTGAAGCCTCCAGCGGCCAGTGCGCAAGCGCCGAGGCTGCCGTCGGCGTTGACGTCGCACCGGGAGACGGTGGATCCCATCCTGGGCAGGTAGAGGTAGCCCGCCACCGCGGGGGCGCAGGTGCCGGCGGTCTCGCAGCCGTTGGCGGCGTTGCCGTCGCAGTTGGCGAAGCCCGCGTTGCAGGTGAAGCCGCAGGAGCCGGACGCGCAGGAGCGGGCCGCGTTCGCCGCGGTGGGGCAGGCGTTGCCGCAGGCGCCGCAGTGGTTGAGGTCGGTCCTCGTGTTGACCTCGCAGCCGGTGGCGACGCTGCCGTCGCAGTTGGCGAAGCCCGAGGCGCAGTGCCCCAGGCCGCACACACCCGCGACGCAGGTGGAGGCGCCGTTGGCCGCGGTGCATGTCACCCCGCAGCCGCCGCAGTTGGCGGTGTTGTTGGTCGTGTTGACCTCGCACCCGTCCGCCGCGGAGCCGTTGCAGTCGGCGAAGCCCGCATTGCAGCTCCCCACCGCGCAGGCGCCGCCCGCGCAGGTCGGCGTGCCGTTGTTGGTGGCGCACACCACGCCGCAGGCGCCGCAGTTTGAGGGCGTGGTCAAGCTGGCCTCGCAGCCGTTGGTGATGTCGCCGTCGCAGTTCTCGAAGCCCGCGTTGCAGGCCTGGCGGCAGAGGCCGCGCGAGCAGGAGTTGGTGGCGTTCGCCACGGTGGGGCAGGCATTGCCACAGGCGCCGCAGTTGTTGATGTCACGCCCCGTGTTGACCTCGCAGCCGGTGGCGACGCTGCCGTCGCAGTTGGCGAAGTTCGGGTTGCACTCACCCAGGCCGCACACACCCGCGACGCAGGTGGAGGCGCCGTTGGCAGCCGCGCACGTCACCCCGCAGCCGCCGCAGTTGCTGGTGTCCGCGGCGACGTTGACCTCGCAGCCGTTGGTCGAGGTGCCGTCGCAGTCGCCGAAGCCGCTGTTGCACACGCTGAAGCCGCAGGCGCCGGCGGTGCACTCCGGGGCGGCGTTCGGGAAGGCGCACGCGGCGCCGCAGGTGCCGCAGTGGGCGGGGTCCGAGGTGGTGTTGACCTCGCAGCCGTCGCCCTCGGCGCCGTTGCAGTTGGCGGACCCGGTCACGCACACCGCCGCGGAGCAGCCGCCGCCGATGCAGGTGCGGCCCGCGGTGCAGGCGTTCCCCACGGCGCCGCAGTTGGCGCTGTCCGTGCCGAGGTCGGTCTCGCAGCCGTTGGCCGCGGCGCCGTCCACGTCGGCGAAGCCCGCGTCGCAGCGCAGGCCGCAGGCCCCCGCCGCGCAGGTGGCCGCGCTGTGGGCGCCGGAGGCGCACGCGACGCCGCAGGCCCCGCAGTTGCTCGTGTCCGCGGCGGTGTGCACCTCGCAGCCGCTGCCCACCGCGCCGTCGCAGTTGGCGTAGCCCGCGTCGCACGAGGCGATGGCGCAGGCGCCGCCCGCGCACGCTGCGGTGCCGTTGGAGGCCGAGCACGCGTTGCCCGGGGCGCCGCAGTGGGCCGGGTCCGTGGAGAGGTTGACCTCGCAGCCGTTGGCCGGGTCTCCGTCCACGTCGGCGAAGCCCGCGTCGCAGGTGGCGACGGCGCAGCGCCCGGCGGCGCACACCGGCGCGGCGTGGGCCAGGGCGCAGGCGTTGCCGCAGGCGCCGCAGTTGCGCACGTCGCTGCGCGCGTCGACCTCGCAGCCGTCGGCGGCGGCGGCGTTGCAGTCCGCGAAGCCCGTGTTACATGCGCCCACCGCGCACGCTCCGGCGGCGCACGCGGGCGAGCCGTTGGGCGTGGCGCAGGTGTGGCCGCAGGCGCCGCAGTTGCTGACGTCGCCCGTCAGGCTGACCTCGCAGCCGTCACCGACGGAGGTGTTGCAGTTGGCGGTGCCGGTGGCGCAGGACATGGTGGTGCAGGCGCCCGCCACGCAGGTGGTGGTCCCCGTGGTGTCTGACACGCAGGCGTTGCCGGGGGCACCGCAGTTGGCGTCGGTGTTCAGGTCGAGCTCGCAGCCGTTGGCCCGGTCGCCGTCGAGGTCCGCCCAGCCGGCGTTGCAGACGAGGCCGCAGGCGCCCGTGCCGCAGGTCGGCGTGGAGTTCGGCCCCGAGGCGCAGGCGGCCCCGCAGGCCCCGCAGTTGGTCAGCGTGTTGGTGGCGGTCTCGCAGCCGTCCGCGGCGGTGCCGTTGCAGTTGGCGAAGCCCGCGTTGCACGAGGTCACGCCGCAGGCGCCCGCGGCGCAGGCCGCCGTCGCGTTGGACAGCACGCATGCGGTCCCGTCCGCGGACGCGGGGTTCGAGCAGCGGCCGTCCGTCGGGCTGCAGGTGCCCGCGACGTGGCAGGCGTCGCTGGCGGCGCAGGTCACGGCCAGGCACTCGCAGGCGTCGCCCTCGCCGTCGCGGTCCGTGTCCAGCTGCGAGGCGTTGGCCGTGTCGCGGCAGTTGTCTCGCCAGTTGTAGACGCCGTCGCCGTCGGCGTCCACCACCGGGCGGTCGATCCGGAACTTGATGCGCAGGGTGTGGCCGTTGACGAGCGGCACGTACTCCCCGCGGTCCACCCCGCGGAACTCCCGGGCGTTGCGGACCACGTCCACGTCGGCGTAGCCGATCTCGCGCAGCGGCGCCGTGCGGTCCTCGGCATGCCGGCACCGGCGGCCCCAGCCGCTGCGGGTGCAGGGGTGCACGCGCTCCTGCACGAAGACCCTCACGCGGTACAGCCCGTTCAGGCTCAGGTGGGCGTTGTGCGTCCACCAACGCGCGTAGAAGTACCCGTTGGGGTCCGTGTCCCCGTCGGTGTCGTCGGCGTCGCAGGGGCGGTCCTGGTGGTGCACGCGGATGCGCTCGCGCCCGGGCCCGGAGTCCCGGGTGAAGGTCGCCAGCGTGCGGATGGTGCTCCCGTCGGGGCGCACCTCGTCCACCCTCACCAGCGGCTCCAGGTCCGGCAGGAAGTCCCCGAAGTACGCCGGGCGAGGCACCATCGGCGGCAGGAACACGAAGCCCGTGGTCCCGCCATTGTGGAGCTGGTCCGAGATCACCAGCTGCCGCACCGTGCTCGGCCGGTCCGCCGCTCCATCGGAGCTGCACCCCAGCCCCACCAGCGCAAGCGCCGCGCAGCGCCCCGCTACCATTCGATACCGCGTTGACATGGAACATCCCTCCTGCGATCGCAAAGCGATCGCTCCTGGCGTCGGGCCCCGGGGACCCTCACGCAGAGCTCGAAGGATCACGCTGGACGCCCGGAAGCAGGCGCTCAGGCAATCGCCACCGAAACTAGTTACCAGCCCCAGAAACCTGGAACAATCGCCTCCGATTTCAATGCGCTGTCACCGGAGAGAACTTGTAATATTTCGCGTAGTTACAAGGTTATCGCGGCGCTCAGGGTGGCAGGCGGACCTCCACGGGCGCGCGCTGGTCTTCATTGCCGCCGTCTCCGAGCTGGCCGCGGTCGTCGGCGCCCCAACACCGCGCGCCGCCGTCGCGGAGCGCGACGCAGCTGTGGGCGCCGCCGGCCACGACGACGGCGGCGAGGCCCCCGGGGTCCAGGACCTCGGTCGGCGAGGGCTGGTTCTGCTGGGTCCCGTCGCCGAGCTGTCCGCGGGCGTTCGAGCCCCAGCACCGCGCGGTCCCACCGCCGGACACCGCGCAGGAGTGCCGCTCGCCCGCGGCCACGTCCGCAGTGGCCTCGAGGTCCAGCACGCGGACGGGCCGATGGCGGTTCGTGCGCCCCCGGTCACCGACGCCGCCCTCGGCGTTGAAGCCCCAGCACCAGACCTGGCCGCCCTCCAGGAGGGCGCAGGTGGTGTTCGAGCGGGTCGAGAGCATCAGGGCCGGCGCGGGCAGGGTGACGGGCCTCGGCGAGACGCGGTCCTGGGTGCCGCCATCGCCCACGGCGCCGAAGACGTTGGAGCCCCAGCACCACACCCGGCCCGCCTCGGAGCGCACGCAGGTGTGATACTGACCCGCCACCACCGAGACCATGGGTCCCTCCAGCTCGATCCGGGCAGGCTGCAGCCGGTCCAGGAGGGTCCCATCGCCGATGCCGCCGTGCTCGTTGCGGCCCCAGCACCAGAGGTCTCCGCCCTCGACAAGGGCGCAGGTGTGGAGGCCCCCGGCGGCGACCAGCACCGGCACGCCGCCGAGCCCCACCGCCGTCACCGGGGTCGGCCGGTCCGTGCGGGTCCCGTCGCCGAGGCCGCCGTAGGTGTTCTCTCCCCAGCAGCGCACTCCCTGGCCCACCACCGCACACGAGTGGTTGTATCCCGTCGAGAGCGACGTGGCCGGGCCTCCCAACCCGAGGACCTGCACCGGGCTCCGCTGGGTCGTCAGGGTCCCGTCGCCGAGCTGGCCGCGCTCGTTGCTCCCCCAGCACCAGACGCCTCCGTCGCAGCGGATGGCGCAGGTGTGCGCGACCGGGCTGGCGCTCAACGCGCGCAGGGCGGTCCCCACGCAAGAGGGAGCGCCGCACCCCTGCCCGGCCTCACAGCCCACCTCCGAGCCGTCCTCGACGGCGGCGTCAATCCGGGACGCGCGAGGCCGCCACCCATCGCCCACGCATCCCACGGCGGCGGCCAGCGCGAGGCCAAGGCGTTGCCAGCACCACCGCCGCGCGCGGTATCGCTCCCGCTCCGTCCTCCGAGAGCCACACTTCAGCGGCTTTGGCAAGGGATCTCGCTGGAAGGGCGTGAATGGCCGGTCCAGCTCTGCGCTTCGCCGTTCTTTGAACGTGGTGGAACGCCGTTCCATGAAACTCTAGAGAGGGCTATCATGGAAATACTGACATGGGCTCGGACACCTCCGAAGATCCGCTCGGCTTGTGCGGAGCGACCCT
Organism: Deltaproteobacteria bacterium; assembly: GCA_016218725.1. GTDB lineage: Bacteria > Myxococcota_A > Polyangia > Polyangiales > JACRDB01. The sequence continues at coordinate 332,247 of JACRDB010000066.1, read as the reverse complement.
CGAAGGGCGGTATGAGGTGCTTCGGTATGTCTCCCGTGGGGGGAGCGGGGCCGTGTACCAGGCGACGCACCGAGGCCTGGGCTCGCCCGTGGCCCTCAAGGTGCTTGTGCTGGGCGAGGCGCTCCTCGCCGAGGACCAGGCCCGCCGGGTCGAGACCTTCCACGCCGAGGCGCGGATCCTGGCGAGGCTGGACCACCCCGCGGTGGCCCGGGCCCTCGACCACGGCGCCACTGGCGTCAACGGTCAGGAGCTCCTCTGGATCGCCATGGAGTGGATCGACGGGCTGACCCTGGACGCGGCGCTGGACGCGCGGGGGCGCTCGCCGCTGGCGCCGCGGGAGGCCCTCAAGCTTCTCCGTCCGGTGCTGGAGGGCGTCGCGGCGGCCCACGCGCTGGGGATCGCGCACCGGGACCTGAAGCCCGCGAACGTGATGCTCGCCGCCACGGCGCGAGGTCCCGACCGCGCGCGCCTGGTGGACTTTGGCGTCGCGAAGCTCTTCGACGCCGAGCGCGGCGCCGGCGACGGCGTGACGCGCACGGAGAGCGAGCGCAGCGCGTTCTCCTTTGCGTACGCGTCACCGGAGCAGCTCGGCCGCGCGCGCACCGGCCCCTGGACCGACGTGCACGCGCTGGGGCTGCTCCTGGTCGAGCTCCTCGTGGGGCGCCCCGCGTATGACGCTTCGGACCCCATCGCCCTGGCGGGGCAGATCCTCGACCCCGAGCGCCCGACGCCTGCGCGCGCCGGCGTCGCCGTGGGCGCGCTGGAGCCGGTGCTGGCGCGCGCGCTGGCGCTGCGCCCCGCGGACCGCTACGCCGACGCCGGCGCGCTCCTCGCGGCCCTGGACCGGGCCGTGGAGGCCGCCCCACCGCGCGCCGCGCGGGCACCCGACGTGCGTCGAGGCCTGGCATCGCCGGGAGGGAGGCTCGCTGGCGGCGCCTGGGTCGCCGCCGTGGCGCTCCTGTCCCTGGTGGCCCTCGGCGCGACGTGGCAGCGGGCCACCAGCGCACCGACGCCGCCCCCGCGCGCCCCTCCCCCCCGCGCGTCCCACTCCCTGGAGGCGCCCCCTACGCCCGTGGTAGCGCCGCGCGAGGCACCCGCGGTCCCGGTCGCCACGCCTCCACGGAGGCCCGCGGCGCCCACGGTCCAAGGCCCTCCGAGGCGGAGCGCTCCCCCGCGTAGCCGAGAGATCTTCATTGAGTAGGCTGGCGCGACGGCCCGGAGCCTGGCTTCCGATGGCGCTCCACGCCCTGGTACCCACGGAGGTCCGCGGGCAGGCGCCGCCCGTGGAGGTCGTCCGCGCGGAACTCATCACCGAGGCTCGCGCCGCTTCTCGCGCGGGGGACCACCCTCGGGCGATCGATAGGGCCTCCCGCGCCTGGCAGCTCCGGGGCACCCCTTCGCTCGCGTACCTCCTCGCCCGCGAGCACCTCGCCGCGGGGCACGCGGTGGAGGCTCTGACCTGGGCCACCACCTGCGAGCGAGGCGCCGAGGCGGACGTCGCCCTCCGCGATAGAGCCGCCCTGCGCGCGACCTGCGGTGAGCTCCGGGCCTCCAGCGACGCCCGGGTCGGGAGGATCACGCTCAGGCTTGGGGCACCTCCTCCGGGTTTCCGCGTGGAGCTCGACGGCGCGGCGATGCCCGTGGCGCTGCTGGGGCTCCCGTACCCGGTAGAGCCAGGGGTCGTGCGCTTGCGCGCCGAGGCCCCGGGGCACCGCGAGGTGGCCGAGGACGTCCAGGTCGCCGCGGGCAGCAGCGTGGAGGTCACGATCGCGATGGAGCCGCTGCCTCAAGCGCCTCCGCCGCAGACGACAGCACCGTACACGACACCACCACAGACGACAGCACCGCAGACGACACTACAGCTTCCACCAGCGGAGGCGCCCTCGGTGCCGCAGGCCGCGCCGCCCCTGGGCCCCCACGGGCCGCTGCGGACGCCCACGGCGCCTTTGGTCGGGCCCTGGGTGCTCTTTGGTTCCGGTGCCGGGGCGCTGCTCCTGGGCCTTGGCTTCTACGCCCTGGCCTCCTCCCAGCGCGCCGAGCGAGACCTGCGCTGCCCCGCGGAGCCGGCCCTGCCCTGCCCCGACGCGGAGGGCGCCTCCGACTACGATGATCGCTACCGGGGGCTCCTGGTCGCGACCAACGCGAGCTTCGTCGTCGGGGCCACGGCGCTCCTCGGCGGCGCGCTCTGGTGGTGGCTGTCCTCGCCCCGCGCGAGGGACCGGCGGCGGGGCGCGCTCTCGCTCCACGGCGGCCCGGGTACGCTGGTGGTCACCCTCCGCGGGGCCTGGTGACCGCGGTGCCCTTCTGGATCGAGCACGAGGGCCAACGCATTCAGGTGGGTCACGGCTGCGTGCTCCTGGGTCGTACCCCGGACTGCGACATGGTCCTCACGGACCCGAAGGTGAGCCGCCACCACGCCCTGGTACGGAGCACCGACGACGGCGCGGAGGTCGTCCCCTTCGGCCGGGCGCCGACGCTGCTCAACGGCCACGCGGTGGAGGCCCCGACGGCGCTGCAGCCAGGGGACGTGCTCACCGTGGGCGCTTGCGCGCTGAGCCTGGGGGTGGCGCCCGAGGCGACCCCGGCCGCCGTCGAGGCCGTCTGGGTGCTCTCCGCCGGGCCGAAGGCGCTGCACCGGGTGCGGCACAGCCCGTTCTACGTCGGCGGCGGGCCTGGCGACGACCTCCGCCTCGACGCGTGGCCCCCGAGGAGCTTCGCCCTGGTGCACCTTGGCGCCTCGCTCGTCCTGGAGGCCCTCCGCGAGGGCATTTCCTGCGGCGCGCCGCTGGAGCCAGGCGAGACCGTCGCCGTGCGGGCTGGCGAGCGCGTCACCTTCGGGGACGCCTCGGTGCAGGTGCTGGCGCTCCCGAAGACAGTGCAGCGGACCACGGACCTCAGCCCCGTCGCCGCGCTCCCGAGCACGGCGCGCCTGCGCCTCTTCCCGCGCGGCGGGCAGCTCACGCTGCGCATCGATGGGCGGGAGGTGAGCGTGTACCTCTCGGAGCGCCGCTGCGAGCTCCTCGGCTGTCTCCTCCAGCCCCTGAGCCCCTTCGCGGTGGGCGACTGGGTCCCGGACGACCAGCTCCAGCGCCGGATCTTCCCAAACAGCGACCACGCCCGCGCGGAGCTGAACACCCTCTTCTTCCGCGTCCGCAAGGACATCCTCAGGGCCGGCATCGATTGTACGACGCTCCTGGAGCGCCACTGCGGCAGCATGCGCCTGCGGCTCGCGCCGGGCGCCGCCGTCGTGGTGGAGGTCGCCTAGCGCACGCGGGTGAGGTCGTTCACGTACCAGTCCATGGCCTCCACGAGGCCCTCCCGGATCCGGTGCGTGGGCGCGTACCCGAGCCTGGCGCGCGCCTTGGAGACGTCCGCCAGGGAGTGCCTCACGTCCCCGGCGCGGAAGTCCCGGTACACCGGCCGGGCGCCCGCCAGGTGCGGGAACCGCGGCGCCAGCGCGGCGCGGATCGCTTCATACAGGTCGTTGAGCGTGGTGCGGTCCCCCACGGCCACGTTGTAGATCTGGTTGGTGGCCTCGGGGTCCTGCGCCGTGGCCGCCAGGAGGTTGGCCTGCACGCAGTTGGCGATGTAGCAGAAGTCCCGGCTCGTCTCGCCGTCGCCGTTGATGTACACGGGCTCGCCCTGGACCATGGCCGCGGTCCATTTCGGCACCACCGCGGCGTAGGCCCCGTTCGGGTCCTGGTGGGCGCCGAAGATGTTGAAGTACCGCAGCCCGATGGTGCGGAACCCGTAGGCCCTGGCGAACACCTGGGCGTACTGCTCGTTCACCAGCTTGGTCACCGCGTACGGCGAGAGCGGGTTCCCGATGCGGTCCTCGAGCTTGGGCAGGTCCGGGTGGTCCCCGTATGTGGACGAAGACGCCGCGAAGACGAAGCGCGCCACCTTCGCGTCCCGGGCCGCCACCAGCATGTGCAGGAAGCCCGTGATGTTCGCGCTGTTGGTGTTTATTGGGTCCTCCAGGCTCCGGGGCACGCTCCCGAGCGCGGCCTGGTGCAGCACGTACTCCACCCCCTCGCAGGCCCGCCGGCAGTCCTCCAGCTTGCGGATGTCCCCCTCGTGGAAGGTAAAGCGCGCCCACTGCGCGGGCGTCACCAGCGCCCTGATCTGTTCGAGGTTGTGCCGGTGCCCGGTGGCGAAGTTGTCCAGGCCCACCACCCGCTGGTCCAGCTTGAGGAGGGCCTCCAGGAGGTTGCAGCCGATGAAGCCCGCACAGCCCGTCACCAGCCAGGTGTGGGGCGCTGTAGGGAGCTGTGCGCGGAGGGTCTCGTACGCGGTGGTCATGGTGGGTGACCGGAATGAACCTCCGGGGCGGCGCGGGTGTCAACCACTACCGCAGGAGCGCGTCGAGCTGGGCGCGGGCGCCCTCCACGGCGGTGGAGGCCGAGGCGCTGCGCCAGCGGATCACGCCTCGGTCGTCCACCACCACAAGCGTGGGGAGGACCCCGCTCGGGGCCAGCGGGCGGAGCATGCCGGTGACGTCCGCCAGGACGGGGAAGGTGAGCCCGAGGGCGCGCACGCGCTCGTTGCAGAAGGCGCTCGTGGGCGGCTCGGTGACGGCGGCGCCCTCCAGGAGCACCTCGAGCACCCTCACCCCGCGGTCCTGGTAGGCCCGGTGCAGCTCCGCCTCGACGCGCTGGCTGGCCGCGGCGCAGCCCGAGCACCAGCCCGTGGTGAGCTCCAGCACCGACACCCTGCTCCGGAAGAAGCCGGGCTCATCAAAGCGCCACGGGCGGCTGGAGCAGTCCGTGAGCTGAAAGGGCGCCAGGGTGGCGCCCAGGGCGGTGCCGTAGGGTCCGCGGGGGTAGGCCCCGTCCAGCGCCGGGAGGTCCGCGAGGGCGGCGTCCGCGGGGAGCTGGGAGTCCCCGCAGCGGTCACACCCGGCGTCCCGTGGGGGTGTGGGCGCCTCCGCGGCGTCGGGACCGTCGGGGACGAGCGGCACGTCCGGGGCGGGAGGGCGGTCCAGGGCGACCACCCCCGAGGGCCTGGCCATGCCCTCTCCGCACGCCGAGAGCCCGAGGGCCAGGAGGCCAGGGACCCACGGTGTTTTCACGGGACCTCGCATGCGCGCCTGGGAGAGTGCCACACCGGGGGCGTCGAGGCAGCGTTGAGTTATGCTATGACCCTGCGCCGGAATGCACCCGCTGGTCGAGAAGGTCCTCCAGGGCGAGGTCCGCGCCACCGCGAGGCTCCTGCGCCAGATCGATGATCGGGTGGGGTCCTGGCGCGAGGCCCTGGCTCAGCTCTACCCCCACACGGGCCGCGCGGAGGTGCTCGGGATCACCGGCAACCCCGGGGCGGGCAAGAGCACCCTCACCGATCAGCTCGTGGCGAGCTATCGCAAGGACGGGCGCAGGGTGGCCGTGCTGGCCGTGGACCCGACCTCGCCCTTCTCCGGCGGAGCCATCCTCGGGGACCGGATTCGTATGCAGCGCCACGCCCTGGACCCAGGGGTGTTCATCCGGTCCCTCGCCACCCGGGGGCAGCTCGGGGGGCTCTCGCGCTCCACCGCGGACAGCGTCGCCGTGCTCGACGCGTTCGGCGCGGAGGTGATCCTCGTGGAGACCGTGGGCGTCGGCCAGGACGAGCTGGACATCGCGAAGCTGGCCCACAGCACCGTGGTGGTGATGGCCCCAGGGCTCGGGGACGATGTCCAGGCCGTGAAGGCCGGGCTCCTGGAGGTGGCCGACGTCTTCGTCGTCAACAAGGCCGACCGGGACGGCGCCGACGCCACCGTGCGCGACCTGGAAATGATGATCGGGCTCGGCCACGAGCTCCTGCACTCCGGCGCTCACTCCCTCGGCCACGCCGCGGGCACCCTGGACCTCGCCCGCGAGGCCCACCGAACCCTCGCGGAGAGCGAGTGGCTCGTGCCCGTCGTCAAGACCGTGGCGTCCCGGGGCGAGGGCGTCCCTGCCCTCAGGGAGGCCCTCGCGAAGCACCGGGAGCACCTCGCGGGCACCGACCGCGGGGCCGCAAGGCGCGCCCAGAGCGCCCGGGAGAACCTCCGGGTGGTGTTCCAGGCCCTGCTCCTGGAGCGCGCCACGACCTGCCTCGGGGAGCACCTTGAACGCGCCGCGGAGGCCATCCTCGCCCGCCGCGAGGACCCCTACACTGCCGCCACGGAGCTCCTGGAGCGCTTCCTGGCGTCGCCGAGGGCGCCGTGAGCGCCCCCGCGGGAGACCTCACCGTGGTGGCCTTCCAGGTCGGTCCCGGGCGCTACGCCCTCCCCGTCGAGGTCTGCCGAGGGGTGGTCGCCCCGTCCGGGGTGGTGCCCCTCCCGTCGCAGGGCCCGTGGGTCCTGGGCCTCAAGGAGCTCCAGGGGCGCTCGGTCCCGGTGATCAGCCTCCGGGCGTGGCTCGGCCTCGGGCCCTCGGAGGCCCGCGAGCGCTGGCTCCTGGCGGCCCTCGGGTCCCTCGTGGTGCTCCTGGTGGCGGACCATGTCCTTGGCGTTTTCTCTTTGCAAAACAAGGACTTACGGCCTCCCATGGAGGCTCCTCCGGGGCTCCTCCCGGCGGTCACCGGCAGGGTCTTCCGCCACGGTGAGGGGCTGCTGGTGGAGCTCCGCCCGGAGGCTCTGGCCAGGGCCCTTGGCCTCCAGGGGGAGGCGGGGTGATGGACCAGGACGTCGCCCGGAGGCGTCGGGCCGTGGCCTCCCTGGACCCCGAGAGGGAGCCCTGGGCGCTCCTTGAGGGCCTCGATGATCCGGCCTGGCAGGTGCGCCACGAGGCCGTGCGGCACCTCCGGGCGATGCGCGCGCCGGAACCCTTGCTGGAGGCCCTCCTGGAGCGCGTGGTGGGGGAGTCCATCGAGGCCCGGTGCGCGGCGCTGGAGGTCCTGCGGTCCCTCGGGGCCGTGGTGCAGGCGCCGGTCCTCGCGCGCCTGGCGTCTGGCGCCGCGCCGGTGCACGCCCGGCGCTTCCTGGTGGAGGCTCTGTTGGAAGGCGCTGACGCGGGCTGTGTGGGGGCGCTCGAACCCTTGTTGCACGACCCGGACCCGACGCTCGCGCCGGTGGCCCTGGAGGTCCTTGGGACGCTAGAGGATCCCAGGGCGAGGAGCCTGGTGCGTTCTTCCCTCGACCACCCGGACCCGGTCGCCCGGATCACCGCGCTCCTGGCGCTGCAGCGGAGGCCCCGGGAGGCGCCGGTGGACGCCCTGGTGGCGCTCGCGCTGGAGCCCCTGACGGCGGAGCCCGCGTGCGCGCTGCTGGTGGCCCATGGGTCTCCGGAGGCCCTCGGAGGCGTCGTCCGGGCGCTCCTCGGGCCGTCGCCGCTGGCGTCCAGCGCGGCGCTGGGGGCCCTCGCTCCGGCGCTGCCGGAGCTCGCCCGGGGGGGCCTCCCGGAGGGCTTGAAGGCGCCCCTCGGGGCGGCGCTCGGCGTCGCGGAGGACGTCCTGCGCGGCGCCCTGGAGGGTCCATCGCGGGAGGTCGCCGCGGTGCTCCTGGTGCTCCTGGGTGGAGCCTCGGCGCCGGAGGGCGCCAGGAGCCTCCTGGCGGCCTCTCCGGGCTCGCGCTGGACCATGGTGGAGGGGATGGTCTCCAGCGCGCTCCTGGCGCACCCGTCTTGGCTTGAGGCCCTGGTGGGTGAAGGGGGTAGCGTCGCGGAGGGAGCCCTCGCGTTTCTCTGGCGCCGGGGCCCGGCGGAGCCCGGTGCCTGGGTCTCCGCCCTGGTGGAGCGAGCCGTGGACCGCGGCGTCGGGGGCGTGTGGCCGTGGGCCCTCTTGCTGCGCACGGAGGCGGGGCTGCGCCGCGCCGTGGAGCGCCTGCCTCGCGCGCTCGAGCTCCTGGACGACGTGGCCTGGGACTTCCTCCTCGCGTCTGACGCGCCGGTGCCCTGGCTCCAGGCCGTGCTGGTTTCCGAAGGTTCGGGCCCGCTGGGGATGCGCGCGGCGGAGCAGCTCGCCGCGAAGGGGTGCGACGTGGACCGCGCCCTCCTGGCCGAGGGCGAGGCACGCGGGGGCCGGTCCCGCGAGGCCGCCCTGGGGGCCCGGCTCTACCTCGGGGCGTGCACCTTCGAGGAGCTGGTGGCCTGGACCCAGGAGCCCTCGGAGGCGCTGGCCGAGGCCGCGGCCTTCGTGCTGGCGCAGCGTGAGGACATCGCCGAGCGCCTGGAGGCGAGCTTTGACGCGCTCCCCTTGCAGACCCGGTGCAGGCTCCTGCGGGTGTCGTCGGTGCTGGAGGCCCACGGGAGGCTGTGCGCCAGGGCCCTGGACGCCGCGGAGCCGGAGCTCGTCCGCGAGGCCGTCTCCCAGCTCCCGGACGACGCGCCCCTGAGCACCCTGGAGCGCCTGGTGGAGCACCGGGACCCGTCGGTGGCGTGCGAGGCCCTCGCGCGGATGCTGGTGGCGGACCCTTCCGAGGCGAGGGCGCGGGGCCGGGCGCTCCTCCGGGCACCGGCGCCGGAGCTTCGCCGCGAGGCCCTGAGGGCCCTGGATCCCAGGAGCCCGGAGGACCGCGGCCTCGCGTTGGAGGCCCTCCACCTGGAGAGGGAGAGCTCCGTGCGCGACGCGCTGGAGGCGTGGCTGGAGCCCTTCTTCGGGGGCCGGAAGACCTTGTGAGGGCGTCGTTTACGAGCGCCGGGAGCCTCGCCCTGGGGGCTCTCCTGGCTGTCGGCTGCGGGCACCCCGCGAGGGCCCCCGACGGGGGCTCCGCCATCGACGCCGGGAGGGACGCCGCGGCGGTGGACGCCGCGGGCGACCTGGACGCGGGCCCCGCGGTCCGGGACACGGGCCCGGCGTTTACGCGCCCCACGCGCATCGTGGCGATGTTTGTCTTTACGCCCGTGCACGTGGCGCCGAGGAGGGACTCGCCGAACGTGGGCTACCTCCGGGCCGGCAGCGTGGTGGACGTGGTCGAGGGCCCCGTCGGGCGCGAGACCTGCCCCGTACACCGCGGGCACCCCGAGGGCGGGTGGTACCGCATCCGGGACGGGGGCTTTGTGTGCGTGGGTGGCTCCATGGCGATGCCCTACCCGCAGCGGGGCTTCGTGGCCGAGCGCCCGGCGGACCTGGACGCTTCGCTGCCGTACCCCTACGCGATCAATTACGGCCAGACCATGATGTACCGGCGCCTGCCGACGGCGTCGGACCTCCGGGAGTTCGAGCCCTGGCGCTTCCAGCGCCCCGGCGGCGACGCCTCGGCGGAGGGCGGGGCGCCCTCGGCGGCCCCCGACGCGGGAGCGCCGACCCCCGCGCCCGCGAGGACCGCGGCGAGGGACGCCGGGCGCCCGACGCTGGACGACCTTCGCGGCGAGCGGGGAGGGCCGGTGATCCGGCGATTGCTGTCCGGGATGTACGTCGCGCTGGACCGGGTGGTGCGCGACCGGGACCTCGGGGAGCGCTACTGGCACACCCAGAGCGGGGGCTACGTGCGCGAGGGGAGGCTCTCCCCCATGCGCTCCTGGCCTACCTTTCGGGGCTTTGCCCTGGACGAGCAGCATACGCTCCCGGTGGCGTTCATGGTGAGCGAGCAGGGCTGGGACTACCTGGTCTCGCCCACGGGCCGGGGCGTGTCCGCCCACCGCCGCATGGCGCGCCTCACGGGGGTGTTCCTGTCCAACGACCCGCCGATCGTGCGGGGCACGCAGACCTGGTACCGCACTACCGACGGCCGCGCGGTGCATGCCCGCAGCGTCCGGCGCGCGCTGCTGGAGGCGCCCCCCGCGGGCGTGGGGCCCACGGACCGCTGGGTGGACGTAGACCTGGACGAGCAGGTGCTCACCGCGTACGAGGGACCGAGGCCCGTGTACGTCACCCTGGTGTCCTCCGGGCGCCGGGACGACCGCCACCCGGAGCGCAACTTCGAGACCCCGGCGGGGAGCTTCCGCGTCCAGGCCAAGCACGTCACCAACACCATGGACGGGGACACCGCCGCGGACGGACCGTATAGCATCGAGGACGTCCCCTGGGTGCAGTACTTCGAGGGCTCCTACGCGCTCCACGCGGCGTTCTGGCACGGGTACTATGGCTGGAGGATGTCCCACGGCTGCGTGAACCTCTCGCCCTTCGACGGCCGCTGGCTCTTCTTCTGGACGCTCCCTTCGTTGCCCGTGGGCTGGCACGGGGTGTACGCCGGCCCGGGCCGCCCGGGGACGCTGGTGCGCCTGCGCCACTCGCGCGCCAACGCCCGCGAGGTCGGCCGCCCCGTGGGCGCCGCCCGCGCCACCACGGTGCGCCCGTGACGCTGTCCGTGCGCGTGGTGGGCGTCGGCGACGCCTTCACCGACCGGTACTACAACGCATGCCTCCTGGTGGAGAGCCCCGGCGCCCGCGTGCTCATCGACGCCCCGCCCGCGCTGGCCCGCGCCCTGCGGGACCTCGGTGACCGCGGCGGTCCGACGCTCTCCCTCGACGCCATCGACCACGTGGTGCTCACGCACCTCCACGGTGACCACGTGGGCGGTCTGGAGCAGCTCCTCTTCTGGCGGCGCTTCGTGACCCGCCGAAAGTGCTCCGTGCACGCCATCCCCGAGGTGCTCGCGGGCCTCTGGGACACCCGCCTGCGGGGCGCGATGGACACCCTCCTGGACGCCCAGGGGACGTTCCACAAGCTCACCCTCGAGGACTACGCCGACGTGCGCCCGCTGGGTTACGGTGAGAACTCCATCGGTGACCTCTCGGTCGTATGGAGACCCACACGGCACCACATCCCCACCTCGGCCCTGAGGCTCTCGCACGGCGGGGCGACCTTCGGGTACAGCGCGGACACGGCGTTTGATCCCCACCTGGTGGCCTGGCTGGCGGAGAGCGAGCTGTTCCTCCACGAGACCAACCTCGGCGTGCACACGCCGCTCGCGTCCTTGCTGACGGTGGACCCCGCGGTGCGGGCGCGCATGCGCTTGATTCACTACCCGGACACCCACGCGGTGGAGGGCTCGCCCATCGCTTGCGCCCGCGAGGGCGACCGCTACGAGCTTTGAGCGCGCCTCACGCGTGGTCCACGCGGACCTCGATGGAGTGGCGCGTGGGCTCGATGGGGCGCCCACGGGAGCGCGCCCACTCGGCCGTGAAGGCCGCTCCCAGGAAGAAGATCTGCGCGGAGTAGTGGGCCCAGAGGAGGAGCACCACGAGGCCCCCGGCGGCGCCGAAGGTGGTCGCCACGCCCTTCTGGCCGAGGTAGTAGCCCACCACGGTGCGGCCGAAGCCGAAGAGGGTGGCGGTGACCACGGCGCCCGCGAGGGCGTCCTTCCAGGCGATGCGCACGTCCGGCAGGAGCCGGAAGATGAGCGTGAAGAGGCCGGCCACCAGGGCGACGCTCACGGCGTGGTCGAGCACCCACCAGGCGCCCGAGAGGTCCCTCGGGACGATCCTCCGGGCGTGGGAGAGGCCCGCGCGCAGGAGGACGCTCCCGAGGAGCACCAGGCCGCACAGGAGCACCATGCAGAAGGCGATGAGGCGCTTGCGGACCTGCCACCAGGCGACATGGCCAAAGGTCTCGACCCGGCGGATCCGCACGTCCCACATGGTGTTGAGCGCATGCTGGAGGGCGGTGAAGAGCCGCGTGGAGCCGTAGAGCACCACCAGGGTCCCCAGGGTGGTGGCCAGGGTGCCGCGGTCGCTGCGCCGCGCGTTGTCCAGGATCGCCGCGAGGGTCCTGGCGGAGTCGTGGCCGACGAACTGCGACAGCGCCCGGAGGAGCTCCTCGCGCGCCTGGTCGGAGCCGGCCAGCGGCGCCGCGATGGCCACGGTCAACAGCAGGAGCGGCGCCGCGGAGAGCACCGCGAAGAACGCCGCCGCCCCGCCCAGCATGGTCCCTCCGTGCTCGCTGAAGGTCCGGAAGGTGTCGTAGACGAGCTTCTTCATCGGCCCCCCGGCGCGCGCTCGGCGCCCGCGCCGCCGCCAGGGCGGCTGGTGGCCGGGCGAAGGCGGGCGTACGCTGCCATCGGTGCGATCTTCGGCCAAAGCCCTGGAGCCATGCAAGGCGCTGGTGCTCCTCCTGGCGTGTGAGGGGCCCGGGGCTCCCTCGGACGGAGCCAGGGCCTCTCCCGACGCGCCGCTGCCCGCGCCCTCGGCGGTGGACACGGTGACCTTCCACGGGGACCGCGCCCGCCTCGGGTGGAACGCCCGCGAGGAGGCCCTGGACCCTCAGGCCGTCAGGAGCGCGCGCTTCGGGCTCCTCTGGAACTCACCGCCGCTGGACGCGGTGACGGTCCGAGGGCGGCGCTATGAGCCCTTGATCTACGCCACGCCGCTGCACCTGGACGCGGTGCCGGTCACCGACGGGCCCTTCGCCGGGCGGCTCTTCGAGGCGGTCTTCGTCGCCACCAGCAACGGCTATGTGTACGCGGTGAACGCCCGGGAGCGCGCGCCTCGCGGGGCCCCTGCGGCGCCGGGGACGATCCTCTGGCGGCGCGCCCTGGGCGCGCCCGACGTGGTCCCCACGCTCGATGGAGGCGTCCCCCTGGGGGTGCTCTCCACGCCCTTCCTCGACGCGAGCGCCCAGGACCCGAGGCTCTACGCGGTCTCCATGGACGCCGCCGCGGGCTGGCAGGCGTGGGCCCTGGACCCTCGCTCCGGCGCGGTCCTGCCGGGGTGGCCCGTGGGCCTGAACGCCCGCTCCATCGCGCCGGTGGACCGCAACGGCCCGGCCCTCTTCCCCGACGCGCGGATCGTGTCGCAGCGCGGGGCGCTCAACCTCTCGCCCGACGGGGCCACGCTCTACGTCCCCTTCGGCGCCTACGCCGACGGGGGGATCGGCTTCCTGGTCGCGGTGGACACCCGCTCCCCGCGCGTGGCGTGGGCCTTCGCCGGGGCTCCGTCCATGCAGCTCCAGGCCAACGCGGGCATCTGGGGGCCCGGTGGGGTCGCCGTGGGCGCCCGGGGCGAGCTCTTCGCCACCACGGGCAATAGCCCCGAGGGCCCCGGAGACCACGTCTGGGGCGAGTCCCTCCTGCGCTGGTCCCCGCACCTGGAGCTCCAGGGGACCTACACGCCCTTCAACCACTGCCAGCTCGACCGCGCGGACATCGACCTCGGCGGCAGCTCGCCGGTGCTCCTCGACCTGGACCCCTCGCGCACGAGCACGCCGAGGCTCGTCGCCTTCGGCGGCAAGCAGGGCACCATCTACCTCGTGGACCGCGAGCGCCTCCCGGGGGGCCTCCTGCGCCGGCCTCCGTGCAGCCGCGACGCGGCCTCCGACGGCTCGCTCCTCGGGCCCTCCGTGCAGCCCCAGTACGGCTCCCGCGGCCCCCTCAACGTCTTTGGCCCCTACACCGACGACGTCGGCAACCTCAATTTCGCCAAGATGCGCTCGACGCCTGCGGCCCTGCGTGACGCCCTGGGCGACGGGTACCTCTACGTCACCGGCTCCACCAAGACCGCGGAGCGCTCCGCGGAGAACGTGCCGCCGTCCCTGGTCAGGCTCCGGGTGAGGACCCTCCCGGGCGCCCCGGCGTGGCTGGAGGTGGATCGCCGGGCGAGCGCCGTGGCCCTCTTGAACCCCGGCTCGCCGGTGCTCACCTCCAATGGTCCCAACAACGCCGTGGCCTGGGTGCTGGACGAGAACGCCCAGCGCACGGACTCGCTCCTCGCGCCAGGGATCCAGCACCCGGTGCTCTACGCCTTCGACGCCAACACCCTGGAGCTCCTCTGGCGCTCGGCCAAGAACGAACTCGACCTCGCGGGCAAGTACGGCACCGTCACCGTGGCCAACGGTGTGGTATATGTAGGTACAGGTAGGCTACAGGCTTTTGGTCTGCGGTTTTGAAGAGAGTCTCAGGGAAGCCGCAGGGTGCCGAAGTTGTCCAGGCCGATGGCGCGCACCCTTTGGGTCTCCGAGGGGATCAGCAGGTCCACGCCGGCGCCCTCGGAGAGCTCCGTGGCGCTGACGGTGGTGTCTCCGAGGGAGCGCCCGGAGGCGTCCAGGAGTTGTATGCGGCGGCGCGGTCCAGGGATGTCCGCGGGGAGCCTGACGAGCTCGCCCCAGCGCGGGGGTGCGTCCGGCAGGAGCGTCAGGAAGCGATAGAGCACGTCCCCGTCGGCGTCTCCGCCCTGGTCGGGCTGCGGCTCGCCGCCGCCGGAGGCCTCCTCGGCGAGCTCCCGTACGGCGTTGATGCGCTCGAAGATGGCGCGGTAGTTGTGGTCGGAGATCCACTCCACGCCGCAGTAGCCCATGAAGTCCGCGGTGAGGTCCGGGGCGTAGAGCACGCTCTGGCGGCTGTCCCAGCCCCAGACGCCGGTGCGCCCTCCGCGGTACGGATAGCTCGGGTCGGCGTTCTGCACAGGCCCACAGGGCGCGTGGCGGCGGCCGTGCATGTGGCCGAGCTCGTGAGCGAGGGTGTTGGCCGAGCCGTCCCCGGTGAAGCCCACACCAGACCCCACGCGGAGCATCCCCCCGCGAGGGTTGTCCACCAGGTACGCCAGGCCATTGACCGAGCTGCGGTACTCCCGGCGTGTGTTGGCGCTGTTGACCAGGCCGTAATAGTACTCCTCCGGCGCGGCGCGGTCGCTCCGGCGCACGTTCACCAGGAGCTGGTTGAGGGCGATGAAGTCCGGGTCACCCCCGGAGGTCGAGCCCCGGGTCCAGGCCACGGGCTCCCGCACGCGGACGGTGAACGTGCGCAGCGGGTAGAGCGCCTGCACCAGCGACCGGATGCGCGTGAGCTGCGCCTCGGAGGTGTCCGGCAGCCTCCGGGAGCCGTCCGCCTCGTAACGAATGGGCACCAGCACCAGCGAGACGCCCCCGCGGTCCGTGCGGGCCCCGAGCTCCGCCGTGGTCCCGTCGCGCGGGAAGCGCGCCCCGTGGGCCTCTCCCTCGGGGGGAGCCTCGCCTCCGGGGGTCAGGAGCCTCACGCTGTAGCGCGCCCCCTCGGTGAGGAGCTCCGGCGCGAGGCGGAAGGTGAACACCGAGTCCCGGAGGTCTTCACGGGACGTGACGGACACCATCCGGGACTCCCGGAGCGTGAGGGGGTCTGTGTCCGGCCGCTCCCAGCGCAGCTCCGCGGTGACCGCCTGCGGGCTCCAGCCGTCTGGGACGGCCACGTACACCCGCAGGAGCGACGCGCGGCCCACCACCACCGGCGCGGTCCGGGGAGGGGCCTCTCCCTCCTCCGCGAGCGGGATGCGCACGGACTGGAAGAGCGCCACGCCCTGCACGGGCAGCGTGGGCGCGAGACCCTCCACCAGGGGCACCTCCGGCGCGGTCGCGGTGTCCGCGAGGGGGCCGTCACCCGTGGGCGAGGCGTCCCCGGCAGGGACCATGGCGGCGGGGGTTGTGACCTCGGAGCAGCCCAGGAGCCCGAGCACGCAAAGCAACGGTCGTCGCACGGCGCACGGTCATAGCACCTCCGGCGCCTTCGGCGACTACCCGCCACTGCGGATTCGGTGCCGCACCGGGTATAGGGTCCATGGCACATTGCTGGAACGTGGCGTGAGCGAGCACGGATCGTCATGGGGCGTGGCAGACGCGGAGGGGTGCTGGCGCTTCGCGCCCATCGGAGAAGTGCGCACGGTTTTCCGCGACCGCTTCGGGGTGCCTCGGCAGCCGGGGCTGGTGCCCGAGGCCCGAGGGACCTTGAAGCTCCGCGATGACCCGAAGCTGCGCGCGGCCCTCCAGGGCCTGGAGGGCTTCTCCCACGTGTGGGTGCTCTTCGCATTTCACGCGGCGGGTGCGTCGGACTGGCGCGCGAGGGTGCGGGCCCCGAGGCTCGGGGGCGCGCGGCGCGTGGGGGTGTTGGCCTCGCGCTCGCCGCACCGGCCCAACCCCCTGGGGCTCTCGGTGTGCAGGCTCCTGGCGGTGCGAGCGGACGCCCCCGGAGGGCCGGAGCTAGACCTCGGCGCCGTGGACCTCGTGGACCGCTCTCCGGTGCTCGACGTCAAGCCCTACGTGCCCCTTGTAGACGCGGTCTCCGGAGCTCTGGGGGGCTGGGCCCGGGAGCCCATCGCCCGGTCCCCGGTGAGCTTCACCCGCGCGGCCATGGCCGACCTCAAGGCCCACGAGGGCGCCC
Source organism: Deltaproteobacteria bacterium (assembly GCA_016218725.1). GTDB lineage: Bacteria > Myxococcota_A > Polyangia > Polyangiales > JACRDB01. The sequence continues at coordinate 316,289 of JACRDB010000066.1, read as the reverse complement.
GTCCGGGCCTCCGGGGGCTCCTGCGGGGGCTCCTGGCGCTGGACCCTCGGCCGGCGTTTCAGCAGCGCCGACACCCCGCCGGGGAGGCCGCGTCGAAGGGGCGGCGGTACGGCTTCCGGGTGCTGGACCTGGACGTGCAGTACGAGCTCACGGGCCGGGGCTTCCGGGTCATTTCGGTGGCGTTGCTGGAGGGCGCTTGCCCGGGAGGCAAAAATACCTGATCATATGTTTCGGTTGTGATGTCAGCATCTGGCCTACACTTGTGTGCGTCCGATCAGGGTGGTCGGGGAGCTCTTGCGTCCCTTGGCAAATTTTGCTTGACTGCTGGGAGGTGCCGTGCGGCATTAGCCGAAGGGCGTCGGCATGATGGGTGCTTCCGTCTCAGGTCCACAAGATGGATGAACCAGACATCATGTGTGGCGGATCGCTGCGAGGGTGGTCACTGGACCTGCTCCAACCGGCCACTGAGGTTGCCGCCCATCAGCATGGCGCCCCCCCCTCCGGCACCCCCCCTCCGGCACCCCCCCTCCGGCACCCCCCCTCCGGCACCCCCCCTCCGGCCTGATCGCCAACGACGCCGGGTTGGGCAGCGTGGCACCTTGCTGGTGCTCGGGATCCTTGGGACCGCCTGTGCGAGCAGCACTGGTGGCACCGCGGGCGCTTCCCGGGATGCTGGAGCCGAGGTTCCGGCAGAGGCGGATGTTGCGGGAGCTGACGTGGGCGATAGGGAGCTCCGATTGCCGTCCCAGGTGGGGCGTATCCTCCGGCAAGATCCCTTGGCGCCTCGGCCTGTTGCGCCCTTGTCGGTGTCCATCGTCACGAACCGTCGCCCGACCTTGACCTTCGCCCGCCCCGAGGGAACGACCGAGGTGCGTGTGCAGGTCTGTCGGGACCCGCTCTGCCGTCTGGTTGAAGAGGAACTCACCGCGGAAGGTACGAGCGTCAGGCCCAGTCGAAACCTCGAGCCTCGGTGGCACTTCTGGCGCCTGCGAGGCCGCGACGCCAGCGGGGCCGAGCGGCTGTCCGTCACCTGGCAGTTCCGGGTGCTCCACGGAGAGCGCACCGCGGACACGTCCCATTTCGGTGGGGCCGACTTCAACGGCGATGGGTACTCGGACGCCCTCTTTACCGCGAGCCGCCAGGTACTCATCCTCTGGGGAGCGCCTACGGGTCCCTTGCCGACATTGTGGGAGGCGACCTTCCGGGAGACCGGCGCGACAGAACGAAGCGTCAATCTGGCGGGAGTCGGAGACCCGGTCGTTGGGGATTTCAATGGAGACGGCCTGTCGGACTTCGTCGTCGTAGAGTATGCGGACATCCTGGAGAGGGGGCTTCGGTTGCCGCAGAGACTCTTTGTCTTCCATGGCCGTCCAGAAGGGCCATCAACAGCGCCGGATTCCATCGTTCAACCTCCCGGAGGTGATGGATTTCATGTTGCGTTTACGATCCCACAAAGGGACTTTGACCGTGATGGCTATGCGGATGTCTCACATTCCTATTCGGACCTTGCGCCAGATAGGCGAGCTGGGCTCTACCTTACTCGGCGGCTGCTCAGAGGGTCACCGGGTGGTCTTGTCTTCCAACCTCAGGAGGCATTCCCAGAGAGAGAGCCCTTTGCTCTCCGGGACGCGGCTGACGTAGATGGCGATGGAATTCAAGACAGTGTAGGCGGGGAGGTTTCTGATGAAGTCTACTCGCAGGTCGCCTGGGTTGCTGAGGGCCAGCAATCCCGACGGAGGCGCATCGCCATACGCAGTGACAGGCCTTTCCGAGGGCCAAGCGATACGACATTTCAGCCCGGCAGTCCGGTAACTCTGTGCGATCTCGATGGAGAGGGTGGCCTCGACTATGTCGCAATTCATGGACGCGCTGTGCGAGTTGCTCGATTTGATGTCGATGTACCTCGGAATTCTACCCAGGAGACCGACTTCAACGTCCTTGACATTGCCTGCGTTGTAGATCTGCGAGTAACTGGCGCTTCAGACCTTCTGTTGATTGGCCAGAACGAAGGTGAGACGTTCTACTGGATCGCCAGTCCCAGCGCCAGCAGCCTCAGGTTTCAGCCAATCGAGTTGCCAGTTCAGGTTTCATCGGTACGCACGACCGTGCTAGGAGGACATGGGGATTCTGACGGTGATGGTCTAACGGATGTCGTGCTGATGCGGGTCTCCCAGGTGTCGACGGGTCTCGAAATGCGGCTGGATGTGGACGTGCTCCGTGGTGAGATGGGGAGCGGAAGGCTTCGATCATCATGGCATGAAGTCTTTGTTCGTGGTCCAGCCACGATCGTGCCGTTTGGAGTATTTTGAGCGATGGTTGGCGGCAGGGCATCCAAGGAGGTAATGCAATGAATGTAGACTTCGTGGTTGATGTTCTGCATCTGGAACGTACCGTTGGCAAGTATGTCCGCAACATCGTCGGTCCATTGCTCCCAGCCTATCAGAGATTCATCCTAGATCTTGGTACGCCTGGAACGTTGACCCCGATGCCTGCGACCCCCATCGTCGACCTCGCGGGCCTCACGGGATTCATCTTGGATCCGAGAATGTCGGCTCCGACAGTCTTGCCGAGGTTTAATTTGGCGGAATTTTCGACTGTATTCCTGATGTGGTCTGAACTTCGTCAATTCTTGATGGACCTATCGGATTCAGCCGTCGTCGGCAACCCTGAAGATGACAGACGAGTTGCTGTGCCAATTCGGACCGTTGCCCTTCGTCTGATGGATCTTTCGGTGACCTCCTGGCCAGACCGCTTCGAGCGAGACCTCCCCGATGTGCGGGTTCGGCTGCCGCCTTTGCCGGATGAAGTCACCTCCGCGGCGTCGCTCCTTGAGCCTGCCTCTCAGGCCTTCAATCGCCTCCTTCCGCTCGTCGTGATCGTTGTTCGGATCTCCCTCGCCAAGGAGCCAAGGTTACTCTCCGAGTCCTTCGTGCCGATGGAGGAGATCAGATCCCTGGACCTGAGAATATTCCTTTCGCCTGAAGCCGTCTTCATCGATGAGCATCTCACCCTGCGACTCCGGGCCGTACCAGCGCACGCCCTGCCTGGACTCGCGGCGGGCCGGCCGCTCTTCGAGCCTCTGTTGGAAGCGAACATCCTGCCGAGAGGGTATGACGGCCCGGTCCGGGCAACTGCGTGGCACGGTGCCAATCTCTATGTCTCCCAGCTACCGCCCCGTGCCCGCGCGGCGCGCATGAGGCCCGATGGCAGTGCGCTCAGCCCCACCGTCTGGGAGTCCGTCATCGACGCCATCGAGGGGATTGATACGATCAACCTGGACGAGGTGCTCGCCGAAGGCACGTCACCCTGTCGCCCCGATGCTCGCACCGGGCTGCTTGCGGTGGGTGTGCTGGTGGTGTTCCGTTCCTTCACGACAAGCTATGGCGACGTGGAAAGGCGCCTCGTGGGACGAGTCCAACTCGAATACCGCAACGCCTACCTCGCCCCACTTCCGCCGCGGGAGTCGCTCGACGCAAGGTGGTTCGGCTCTCTGGTGAGGGACCGGGAGGCGTTCCGAGCGCAAGTCCTCGAGTCCTGGCGCCAGTTCGCGCTCCCATCGGACCCCAGTTTCAACCCGCTGGGCGTGCGCGTCATGCGAACCTCTGTGAAGATCCTGGCTCCTGGCGAGACCATCGCCGCGATCGTCAAGGCCGCGGCGACCGAGGAGCTCGCCGCCTTTGCCAGGCGGGTGGCTTCGGGTGTGGAGAGTCTCCCCGCTGGCCGCGTCATTGACATCAACAGGGTGTCGACTTCCTGGCTCGAGAGGGGCGGTTTCGACCTCACCATGGTGTTCAGAATTGTCGATTTCTGTCCCATTGTGGCGTCGGACCTGGACGTGACAATCAGTGCGCGAGTCTTCCTCAACGAGGTGCTGAGCCCGCTCGAATTTCCCTCGGCACCTGGCCTTCATGTCGAGGCCACGCTTCATACGGAGCTCTCCAGGGCCGACCTTGATGTATGCGAATATTCCCTTTTTGGTATTGGTCTGCTGGCCGCTCCCGCCATTTCTCTTGGCCTGGGTGTGCTGGCCCCGATCATCCTGCTGTTCGCAGAGATGGGAGCGGAGGCGACGGTGACCAACGCCGTCCGCGATGCACTGGCTCCCCCTCCGTCGCGGGGGCCGCTGCTGCCTCCGGGGTGTGTTCCGCCTCCGCGCCCACCTCCCGCCCCGCCGGTTTTTGTTCAGATCGGACCCGATCAGCTTGTTGGGACGGTGGCGCTGGGCCTGCCGCCTCGGATCGGCCCGTTCCCGCTCCTCTCGGCCCCGGTTCCAGGGATCGCTTCAACTGGACTCTGGTTGAGGGCGACCTTCGAGGATTGGAATGTGACCGAGACCGCCTCTCCACCGAACTTTCTTTTCTCAGAGGAGAGTGCGTTCGGTGTCACCAGTGCGTGCGAGCCTGACGTAGCTCTGTGGACATGGTGGGTCACGATAACAAACACACATCGGTTCCCTATTCGAGTTGGGCGGCCGTTCTGGAGAGCGGGTGGACGAAGGCTCCCGCGGGTCTTGGTGGATGGAGAGCTGGGGTTCTCGATCTGGGAGGGTCGGACCCGCTTTGCCAGGTCCATGAGTGATCCCAGGGGCGTCCTCTTGCCTGCCGCTTCGAGCCTGACATTCTATCTGGACATTCCGGTCTTCTCAACACTTCCTCTCCCAGGTCTTGAGGTGACGTCCCTGGAGCGTGCCGCGATGGCCGAACGCTTCAGCGCTGTGTGGGGCGAGCGGTTCTACGTTGGTGTTCCAACCAGCATGGGAGTCGGTCTGGGCTCCGTGCTCCTCCGACAACCAACAAGAGAAGACCTCGAACAAGCCGTGCTGCGTTGTAGAATGCTCGGCCGGGTTCGCCCCGGTCCTCCGTGGATCTCGGGTAGCACGAGCTCCGCGACGATGGATAGTGTAACGCGAGCGCTTGGGGACGTCCTCCGGGAGATGCCGCGTTATGTCGTGGGGCCCGACCCGGAGACGGGCCTGCTCCTGGCGGAGCCCACGGTGCGGGATGCCAGCGCCGCGGTGCTCTTCCCCTTCGCCCGGGCGGACGCCAGCCCGTTCCGGCTGCGCGACGATGGTACTCGGGCGCCCGAGGCGGCTACCGCGGCGAGCGTCGGTGAGCTCCTCTTGAGACGGATCGAGCCGTGGACCTAGAGGTCCTCGGCGGAGCGGAGGTGTGCCGTGTCTGGTGATGATCGGTGTTCTTGCATCAATGAGAGACAGTACGGAGGCATCGCGATGGATCAAAACATGCTCACCCGCGGACGTCTAGCGGCGTATGCGAGGGCGGCGGACGAGGGCGCTACCACAGGCCGTCTGGTGCGCTCCACGGAGAAGTCCCTGGACCTCTCGCAGCCTTGGTTCAGCCCAGGCGCGATACCTCAGGCCGCGGAGTTCCTCCAGGCTGTGCCTATGGTGAAGGGCGCCTTCGTGCAAGTGGTGGTCGGAAAGCCGACCGTGAACATCCCGACGCTGTTGCGGGTCTCGCGGGTGAACGCCGCGACGACTGCACAGAGCTTCGTCTATACGGACCTCTCGACCGCGCTCGCGGAGGGACCTTCGGAGCAGCTCAACGCGCTGGACTTTCCCATGATGCGCCTGGGGTTTCGCGTGGATGCGCTCCAGATCGACAGCCTGGTCGCCTCGGCCGCGTCCAAGAATCCTTCTGAGTGGAGGGTGCAGGGTGGCGCTACGCGGCTGCTCTCGCAGCTCGACACGGCGCTCGGGAGGGGTGAGATTACCTCGGGGTTCCTTGGCCTGGACGGCCTCGCGGTGACCCTGGGTACTCCCGCTGGTGGATGGGACGACTACGCCATCCGCTTGATGCAAGAGGTGGTGGCCTCCAGCCGTGGAGCGGGGGAGGGAGCGCACTGCTTTCTGGGCAACCGAGACGCGCGACGGTCGCTCTCGCTGACGCCGACGGCACGGAACAACGGGTCCTGTGGCATGCGTATGGATCCGCGGAGCGGGCTGGTCGTCTACCACTTCCTTGGCCTCCCCTTTTACCTGGTGGACACGGAGACGGTGCCTCCGGTCCCTCCCGAGGTCGATCCTACGACGAGCCTCTACGCTGCGCACCTCGGCCCGTCGGGGCTGCAACTGATCCATGGCTACGGCTCCTTCGATACCCTGGGCATCCAGATCAATGAGGAGCCCACGATCTCTGCCAAGGGGGCCCGGGGCTTCGCCGTGCATGGTGCGTGGGCCCTGGGGCTCGGGGAGCCAGGTGCATTGGTGCGGTACACCAGTCTCATCGTGACACCCTGACCCTTGGTCGGAGACCTTCGCGTCGCCCATGTGTTCGCGCGGGCCCTGCCGCTCTTCGCGCTGGCGCGTACGCAGGCGGGGCTCCTGGAGCAGCCCCTGGCGGTGCTCGACGCCGAGGAGTCCCGCGGGCGCGCGCTCCCCGGCACCGCGAGGGTGCTGTGCTGCACGCCCGCGGCCCGCGCCCTGGGGGTGCGCCCCGGGCACACGGGCCACCAGGCCCGCGCCATCGCGCCGGAGCTCGCGCTGCGGGGCCTCGCGAGGGACGCGCTGGCCTCGGCCCGGGGGGCCCTGGTGGACGCCGCGGCGGGCGTGGGGCGCTTCCTGGAGCCCGAGCCCGAGGGCGTGTGGGTCGCGGTCGGGGACCTCTCGCGGCTCCACGCGTCCGAGGGTGGGATCGCCAATGCGCTCGGCCAGGCCGCGCGCAAGGTGGGCCTGCGGTGCTCCGTGGCCATCGCCCGCGGCAAGCGCATCGCGCGCCTGGCCGCGCGCCACCGCCTCGGCGCCACGGTGATCCCCGAGGGCCGCGAGGCGGAGTTCCTGGCCCGGCTCCCGCTGGAGGCCCTGGCGCTCTCCGACGCGCTCCGGGCGGACCTTTTGCGCTTCGGGGTGCGGACCCTGGCGGGGCTGGCGGCGCTCCCGTCCCACGCGGTGGGGCTGCGCCTCGGGGAGGAGTGCGCCGCGGCCGTGCGGCTCTGCCGCGGCGAGGACGACGAGGCCCTGGTCCCAAGACCTCTGCCCCTGCGCTTCGAGGAGAGTCACGCCTTCGACTGGGAGGTGCCCCAGGTGGAGCCGCTCCTCTTCGCGCTCAAGGCGCTGTGCGGCGCCCTGGTGGGGCGGCTGGAGTGCCGCGCCCTGGCGGTGGGGGGGCTGGTGCTGGGCCTGCGCCTCGCGGAGGGCGTCACCGACGAGAGGGTCCTGGAGCTCCGGGCCCCGACGCGGGACGTGCCCTCGCTGGTGAAGTTCCTCCGGGCCTCCCTCGACGCGGCGCCCCCGCTGGGGGCCGTGGTGGGCCTGCGCCTCGGGGCGCTCCCGGGGATGCTCCGGCCCGCCCAGCTCGGGCTCTTCGACCCTCCGGGGCCTGCGCCGGACAAGCTCGCCCTCACGCTCACGCGCCTGGTGGCCCTGGTGGGCGACGACCGCGTGGGCACCGCCGTGGCGCCGGACTCGCACCGCCCCCACGCCGTGGCGGTGGCCGCCTTCGACCCCCCGAGGGGAGCCCCCGCGGAGGACCCGTCCGCGCCGCCGACGCTGGCCCTGCATGTGTTCCGGCCCCCGAGGGCCGCGCGGGTGACGCTCTCCGACGGGCGCCTGACGCGCGTCGATGCGGGCCCCATCGCCGGGCGGGTGGTGGCCTGCGGGGGCCCCTGGCGGGCCTCCGGGGCCTGGTGGGGCGACCCCTTCGACCACGAGGGCTACGACGTGGAGCTCGAGGACGGCGGGCTATACCTTGTTGTCTATGACACCGTCAAGGCACAATGGCAGTTGGATGGAGTGTATGAATAACTACCGTAGCCTACGTACCACGCAGCGCTACGGGTTCGCGGGCTGGAAGCTGAAGGGGTAGTTCACGTTGACCACCCCAGCGCCCTCGGGCGGCGGGAACTGCCACCGGCGCACGGCGTTGGCCACGCACTCGCCCACGCTGGGCAGGGGCATGGAGTTGTCCGACACGCTGGACCCGAGCACGTTGCCGTCCCCGCCGATGACGAAGCGCACGGCCACGCGGCCCGCGGCGGTGGGGCTCTGGGCCAGGCCCTGCTCGTAGCAGTGGTTCACCTGGCCGATGTTCCGCAGCACCACCCGGCGGATGGCGTCGGGGGAGAGGAGCCCGGTGATCGTGGGGGTGCCACGGCGCAGGGTCCAGCCCGTGGTGCCGCGGTCGCGCAGGCCGCGGCCGACGCTGTCGCCGTAGCCCTGGCCCGGGCCCAGGCCCGAGCCGTGGCCCAGGGTCCCGAGGCGCCCCATCCCGATGCCCCCGGTGCCGTCGCCCCCGCCGCCCCAGCCGGTGCCCGCGGACCCCAGGCCGCCGTACCCGAAGGCGTCGCCGAGGACGTCCCCGGTCATGTTGCCGTTGGCGTTGCGCTCGTCCACGCCGCTCTCGGTGAGCCCCCCGAAGGGAGACACGATCCCCGAGGTGCCGCCCGCCATCGTCCCGCCGGCGGCGTTGAGCGCGTGGAAGATCCCGCGGTCCTGCACCTGGGCCCGCGCCGTCTCCCGCGCCAGGTGCGGCGGCTCGCGGTGGTTCTGGATCCCGTAGCGCGCGCTGCGCACCGGCGCCGTGCGGCTCCCAAGGGCACCCTCGGGGCCCGCGTGCTGCGTGCCCGTGCCGCCCTGCTGGCGGTCGTCCGCCTGGGGCTCCGGCCGCTCGGCCTCGCGCGCCGTCTGGCGGTCGATGAACGCCCGCAGCTCCGAGAGCCTCTCGTCCTCGGAGCCCTGCGACAGGAGCCCGGCATCGCCGCTGGCCAGGTGGAGCGTGCCCACCGCCATGCTCATCGCCAGGACCGCGCCGCCCAGCGCCCCGTAGAGCCTCGGGTCCCGCCGCGGCGCCGCCGCCACCGGGCGCCCGGGCGCCACGACCCTCGCCACGATGGACAGCCCGCCCAGCTCCTGGCGGTACCGCCCCTCGGGCTGGATCGACACCTCGAAGGCTCCGTCAACTGTAGTAGACGGCCTCGCGTGGCCCTGGGCCTTGAGCTCCTCCAGCGAGCGCTTGACGCCCTGGAGCTCCACCTCGCCGGTGGCGCCGGGGAGAAACACAAAGCGCCCGTGGTGCGTCACCACCGGCGCGCGGGAGGCGCCTCCCAGGACCTCGGAGCCCACCACGAAGGTCGCGTTGCGCTCAGCGCGGCGCTGGCGCTTGCGGTCCAGCAGGGCCCCGGCCAGCGAGCCCCCGAGGGAGGTCAGGGCCCCCGCGGCGCCCAGCACCAGCCCCGCGCTCTTCTCCAGGTGATGGGGGTCCGCGAAGGCCGCGCCCAGGGCCATCCCGACGCCGCCCACGGCCCAGCTCGCGCCCACCAGGGCGCGGCCCGAGCCCTCCTCCGCGGGGCGCTCCACCAGCGCGAAGTCCTCGTCGCCCTCCAGGTGCGTCACGTGCAGAATGGACGTCTTCCAGAGCACCGAGACCTCCAGGGCCTGGGCTCCCACCTCCTCCACCTCCGAGGGGATGATGTCCCCGCGCTTGATGAGCTGGAAGAGCTCCTCGCCGTCGAGCCCCGCCACGGGCGCCGCGGGGGCGGTCAATGGAGTTGACGCCACCGGGACCAGGGCCGGCGCGATGGGCAGGGACGGGGTCAGCACGCTCCGGGCGGGCTCCAGGGAGATTTCCAGCTCGGTGCTCCCGAGGCGCAGGCGGTCGCCGGAGCGGAGCGTGGCGCGGCTGACGGTGACGCCGTTGACCTGCGTGCCGGAGCCGAGGTCGATGAGCTCCACGGCGTCCTCGCGGGCTTCGAGCACCGCGTGCATCCGCGCCACCCGGGGGTCCTCCAGGCGGACGTGGGCCTTGGGGTCCCGCCCGAGCTTGATCACGGGTTGCGTGAGGGTCTCGGACCGGAGGAGGGTGCCATTCTGATAGACGTGTACGGTCACCGGGGTCACGCGCTCTGCTGCCATGGTCTTGCCTCGCGCGGACGACGGCGACGCCGCCGGGGTCGCTCCCCGGCGGGTGGTCTCCCCGCGCTGCCACTGGGACAGCGCCTCGGGCGCCGGGGTTCCCGAAATCGCTACCGGGGGCTATTGCGCCGTGGTCTGTGCGCCAGCGAGCGCGCGCGGAGGTCCGCGGCCTGTTCAATACGGAGGTTCTTTTCCACCCGGTCTGGGACCTGTACGCGATCCTTGAAGAGCCTGGCGACCTTGGGGTGGACCTCGAAGCGGGTCTCTCGCTCCAGGACCTGGATGGTGCCGATGTCTTCTTTGCGCAGGCCCCCCCAGCGACAGAGGATGGGGATCAGCCACCGCGGGTCCGCGCGGTTGACCCGGCCCACGTTGAGGATGAACCAGTGGTCCCCCTCGGCGCTCGGGGCGTAGGGCGCGGAGCCCTGGGGAGGGGGCCGGGGGCCTGGGCGCGCCTCCAGGGCGCGGGTGAGCGGGAGCTCCTCGGGCTCCGGGAAGGCCTCTCTGGACCGGGTGACGAGCGCGGCCACGAGGTCCAGGGGGTCCCTCGCCGCGAGGAGCCTGCGGGCCACCTCGCGGTCTTCCTCCGAGGGCTCGGCCTCCAGCGCCGAGAGGCGCTCCACCAGGCGGTCTTGATCGAGGGCGACGATGGCCTCGGCGGTGGGGCAGCGGGTCTCCTCGGCGCGGACGTTGGCCGCGCGGAGCATGCGGGTGAGGGCGAACCTCCGCGAGGGCGGGGCGAGGAGCACGGCGGTGCCCTTCCGCCCGGCGCGCCCGGTGCGACCGGAGCGGTGTTGGAGCGTCATGAAGTCCCGTGGGAGGTCCGCGTGGATGACCAGGGACACGTCCGGAAGGTCCAGGCCCCGGGCGGCGACGTCCGTGGCCACGAGCACGTCCGAGTGGCCGTCCCGCAGGAGCTGCAGGGCACGGGTGCGCTCCGGCTGCGACAGCTCGCCGCTCAGGCCCACGCACCGGAAGCCCCGGTCCCGCAGGCTCGATTGCATACGGTTGACCTCGTCGCGGGTGGCGCAGAAGACAATGGCCCCGGGGGCCGCGTGGGACCGGAGCACGTTCACCACGGCGTGCTCGCGCTCGCGCTCGGCGATGGGGTGGACCACATACCGGATGTCCCGGTGGGCCTCCCTGGGGGGCGTGGCCGCGACGCGGGCCGGGTCCTTCAAGAAGCGCCGGGAGAGCTCCACCACCTCCGCCGGGAGCGTGGCGGAGAACCACAGCCCCCGGTGGACCGGCGGGACCTCCCCGAGGATCCGCTCGATCTCGTCGCGGAAGCCCAGGTCCATCATCTCGTCGGCCTCGTCGAGCACCACGGCCTGCAGCTCGTCCAGAACGAGGCTGTGGCGCTCCAGGTGGTCCACCACGCGGCCCGGGGTCCCCACCACCAGGTGCACGCCCTCGTGGAGCGCGCGGAACTGCTGCACGATGGGCATCCCTCCCACGCAGGCCACGCTCCTCAGGCCCGCCTCGGCGTAGAGCCAGGCGAGCTCCCGCTGCACCTGCAGGGCGAGCTCTCGCGTGGGGGCGAGCACCAGCCACCGGGGCTTGCGCACGCGCTCCAGGCGCTCGCTCTGGCCGAGGAGCGTGGGGGCGAGGCAGAGCCCGAAGGCCGCGGTCTTCCCCGAGCCCGTCTCCGCCGACACGAGCAGGTCCCGCGCGGCCAGGGCGGGGTCGAGCACCGCGGCCTGCACGGGCGTGGGCGCGGTCCAGCCCCGGGCCTCCAGGGCGCGGCGGAGCGCGGGGTGGGCGCCGAGTTCTTCAAAAGACATCGCGCGCGTACTAGCACCGAAGGGCCGCAGTGGCTACGCGAGGTCGAACACCAACGCGGTCCCCTCGCCGCCTTCGAGGCTCACCAGGGCCTCGTCCGAGGCGCCCAGGCCGTCGCCAGCTTCGAGAGCATGGCCCTGCACCCGCAGCGACCCGGTGGCGACATGCACCCATGCATGGCGCCCTTGCGAGAGTGAAAGCTCCACCCGCTCTCCCCTGGCGAGCCTCACGCCGTACATGGTCACGTCCTGGCAGACCCGCATGGAGCCCTCGCGACCGTCGCGGGAGGCCAGCACCTGCAGCGCCCCGGAGCGCTCGTGCCAGCCGAGGGACCGCTGCTCATAGGAGGGCGAGAGCCCCCGGGTCTCCGGGACGATCCAGACCTGGAGGAAGTGCACGGGCTCGGTCTTTGAGTGGTTCACCTCGCTGTGCCGGATGCCCGTGCCCGCGCTCATCCGCTGCACGTCCCCGAGGCGCAGGACGCCCCCGTGGCCCGCGGAGTCCTCGTGGGCCAGGGCCCCTTCGAGCACCACGGACAAGATCTCCATGTTGTCGTGAGGGTGCGTGGGGAAGCCCCCGCCGGGCGCCACGCGGTCGTCGTTGAGCACCCGCAGGGATCGGAAGCCCAGGTGCCTCGGGTCATAGTACGACCCGAAGGAGAAGGTGTGGCGGCTGTCCAGCCACCCGGAGGCGAAGCGCCCGCGCTCGGAGGCCCTGCGGAGGGTGATCATCGCCCGCCAGCGTAGCACCGCCGCGGCGCTTTCCGGTTGCGCGAGGGCCCCCCGGTGCTACGGTAACCGTCCAACGCAGGGGGTGCGTCACACACCCCCCTACCTGATCCCACCTCTCCCTACATCCCTGACCCCAACTGGCGCCGGTTTTCCAGGCGCCCTTTGACGGAGGCAAGGTCATGCCCAGGCTCAACCAGATCATCGCGGTGGAGAAATCCCTCAAGGCCAAGGCCCACGGGGAGCTCACGGAGGCGCACCACAACCTGCTCAAGCCCGCGCTCCTGGCGGGTATCTCCCGGGTGTACCGCCCCAAGGACGACGAGGGCGAGCGGCTCCCGCCGGAGGCCACGCGGGTGCAGCTCCGGGCCCAGGACGTGCTGCGCAAGACCGCGGAGGTGCTCACGGGGCTCTTCGACGTGGTGGCCACCAAGGACTGGGGCAACTGCGAGGCGCGGGCCGACGTGGCCGTGGACGGCGAGGTGCTGCTCGCGCGGGCGCCGGTGACGTACCTGCTCTTCCTGGAGAAGCAGCTGGTGGACCTGCACACCTTCGTGAAGAAGCTCCCGGTGCTGGACCCCGCGGAGAGCTGGCTGGAGGACGCCGCGCAGAACGCCTACGCCACGGAGCCCGTGGAGACCGTGCGGACCAAGAAGCTCCCGCGCAACCACGTGAAGGCCGAGGCCACGGAGAAGCACCCCGCGCAGGTGGAGGTCTACCACGAGGACGTCCCCGTGGGGTACTGGCGCACGGTGAAGTTCTCCGGCGCGCTCCCGGCCCGCCGCGTGGCGGAGCTCCTGGAGCGGGTCGAGAAGCTCCAGCGCGCGGTGAAGTTCGCCCGCGAGGAGGCCAACGCCATCGAGGTCAAGAACCAGAAGGTCGGCGACGCCCTCTTCGGTTACCTCTTCGGTTGACAAACCACCACCGTTGTGGTATGAATCCACCGAGCACAAGCTGAGACTCAAGCTCAGTCTGAGCGCTCCCCCAAGCGGCGGGACAGGAGGGATCCAACCTCTTTGCTTGTCCCGCCGCGGGTCCCAGTCCAGTGTGGTGTTCGAGTCCCACCCTGGCCACTCCTACGGCCAGGTAGCCCAACGGTAGAGGCGCTGCGGGGATCAATTTCAGGCTCTCGCTCTGAAGCTCGGTATTGCCGTCGGAGGTCTCATCAATCGAACGCCTGCAACCAACCCCGAGATGCTGGTTCAAGTCCGGCCCGCCCAGCTCTTACTGGGCGGTGGTCCAATCGCAAGACGTGGGGTCTTAGCCTGACGGGCGCTCTCAAGCGTGGGGACATCCCGAAGTGGCGGCTCTCGGAGGCCGGGGTAGGCTAGACCCCGGCCTTCGGCTATTTGGGGCCCCGGTGGTTCTGCTACGCTCCGGGGCCATGCGAAGGGCCAGCGTCTTCCTTCTCCTGGTGCTCCTGGCGGGCCTCTCGGCCCACGCGCTCAACCAGCCCGGCGGGCCCGAGATCCCCGTGGGGGACGCCCTGGCCGCGGTGTTCCGCGCCCAGGGCGAGGCCTTCGATGTGCGCCGCGAGGCGAGCGTCACCCCGGAGCGCTTCGTCCCCGGGTGCTCGCTCACGTTTACGCTCCTCACCCGCGGCGACGCGGCGTTCATGAACACCTTCGGGTGGTACAACGTCGTCTCCGGGCGGAGGCCCGAGGCCTCGGACCTGCACCCGCTGATCCCGTGCACCGCGCGGCCCGGGGAGAGCTTCACCCTGGACCTCCGGCGCGAGGCCGCCTACCGCGGCGGCGAGATCGGGTTCTTCCTGAAGACCCCCGAGGACGCCCGCAGCGGTCGCTGCGCCATGTGCTGCGCGACCCTCGCGGGCCCCGGCGAGGTGTTCTACTCCGAGCGCGCGTACAACCCCGACAACCGCGGCCCCGACGCGTCGTACATCCACCTCTTGATCTACGACTCCCGCGCCCGGATGAACGCGTTCTACTTCGCCTGGGAGGACCTGTTCTCCGGCGGGGACAACAACTTTACGGACTTCGTCGCGCGGGTGGACAACATCGTCTGTACGGGCGGGGGAGGGGCCTGCGACACCGGGCGCCCGGGCGCCTGCGCCGCGGGGGTGAACCAGTGCCGCGCCGGGAGGCTCCAGTGCGTGGGGGTCGTGAGCCCCTCCTCGGAGCGCTGCGACGGCGTGGACAACAACTGCGACGGCATGACCGACGAGGGCGACGGGCTCTGCCCCCCGGCGCAGCTCTGCGCCCGGGGCACCTGCGTGGACCGCTGCCGGTCCGAGCTCGGGTGCTTCGAGGGGGAGGTGTGCACCGACCGCGGGGCCTGCGTGGAGGCCGCCTGCGCGAGGATGGAGTGCCCCAACGGGCAGCGCTGCACGGGCGGCCGGTGCGTGGGCGCCTGCGATGGGGTGAGCTGCCCCCGGGGGCAGCTCTGCCGCGCCGGGCGCTGCGTAGACCCTTGCGGGGGCGTCACCTGCGACGGAGACCAGGCCTGCGTTCGCGGGGTGTGCGTCCCGCGCTGCGAGTGCCGCCGGTGCGCCTCGGGCGAGACCTGCGGCGCCGACGGGCGCTGCCGTCCCATGGCCTGCGCCACGGTCGCCTGCGCCGCGGGCCAGAGCTGCGAGGAGGGCCGCTGCCGGGACGACTGCGAGGGCGCCCGCTGCCCCGCCGGGGAGCGCTGCGAGCGGGGCGCCTGCGTCGCGCCGCCGCCCATCGATGGCGGCGCCCCGAGGGACGCCGCGACGGACCTGGGCGCCGAGGCCTCCCGGGACAGCGCCCTGGACCGGCCCGCGGGCGACGCGCTGGACGCGCCCTCGGACGCTGCGGTCGCCGCGGACCGGCCTGGCGCCGACAGCGCCATGGAGGTCGCCCTGGACGCCCCCGAGGGCGTCGAGCCCCCGCCGACGCTGCGCGGTGACGAGGGAGGGTGCGGCTGCCGCGCGGCGGCGGCGGGGCTCTCAGGACCGGGTCTCCTGGCCCTCGGCGCGTGCGCGCTGGCGCTCCGCAGACGACGAGCTCCGGGCGGCTCCCGGAGGGAGCCTCGGCGAAAAATCTGAAGGCGCCGTGGTTTCTGGCCTCCGAGGGGTGCTCCGAAGAGCGCCTTGACTCCGCCCGGAAGCCCGTGTGTACCGCAAGCCGGACGCGGTCCAGGTGGCGCTGCGGGCGACGCCCTGAGCGGGGTGTACACTCTTTGCGCACGGCGGCGTGGAAAAGGGTGTAAGGTGCGGTCCGTCGGTGATCCCGGCGGGTTCATTGGTGGGCATGAAGACGATCGACAAGCTCATCTCGCACCTCCTCAAGCTGGGCGCCGACGCGCTGGTGGTGGCCTCCAATGCCCCGGTGGTGGCGCGGATCGCAAAGGGGGATCGCACCTCGAACCAGGTGCTCGACCACCCGAGCGTGGCGGCGATGATCCAGGAGATCGCCACGCCCATGGCCCTGGCGGACCTCCGGGCCTCGCGCCCCACCCGCTTCAACTACGACGGCGGCGAGGTCGCCACGCTGGTGGAGGTGCAGCCCGCCCCAGGGGCCTGGCGGGTGGTGATCCATCGTTCGGGCTCGCCCACCATCGGTCAGAGCGTGTCGCCGGGGCATGTCCCGCGCGTCGAGGACAATCCCCCGCCCGAGCGCCTGGGGCTCGGGGCGCTCGGGGGGCTGTCGAACCTCGTGGAGCGGCGGAGCATGCCGCCCCCGGAGCCGCCCGCGGGGCCCGCGGGGCCGGTGCCCTCCCTGGCGCGCGAGCTCGGCGGCCGCGCCGCCGAGGCCGTGCAGCGGCCGTCGGCGGACAGCGGCCGCATCGACCGGCTCCTGCGCTTGATGGCACAAAAGGGCGCCAGCGACCTGCACTTGTCCACGGGCTGCCCGCCCCTGGTGAGGCTCCACGGTGAGGTGCTCAAGCTGGAGGACAGCGCCGGCCTCACGGACGACGCCCTGAGGGTGCTCCTGGCGCCCACGATCCCCGCGCGAAACCGCGAGGAGTTCGACCGCCGCAAGGACACGGACTACGCCTACGAGGTCCCGGGCCTCGCGCGCTTTCGGGTGAACCTCTTCGTGGACCGCAACGGCACCGGGGCGGTGTTCCGGCGCATCCCCTTCGAGATCGTGCCGCCGGAGAAGCTCGGGCTGTCCCAGGAAGTGCTGGAGCTCTGCAACCTGTCCAAGGGCCTGGTGCTCGTCACGGGCCCCACGGGCAGCGGCAAGAGCACCACCCTGGCCTCCATGGTGGACCGCATCAACAGCACCCGTGACGACCACATCATCACCATCGAGGACCCCATCGAGTTCGTGCACCAGGACAAGCGCTGCCTGGTGAACCAGCGCGAGGTGCGCGTCCACACCGACGGCTTCCGCCAGGCGCTGCGAGCCGCCCTGCGGCAGGACCCGGACATCGTGCTGGTGGGCGAGATGCGCGACCTGGAGACCGTGGAGATCGCCATCGAGACGGCGGAGACCGGGCACCTGGTCTTCGGCACGCTGCACACCAGCACGGCGCCCTCCACCGTGGACCGGATCATTGACCAGTTCCCCGCGGACCGCCAGGCGCAGATCCGCACCATGCTCAGCGAGAGCCTCAAGGGCGTGATCGCCCAGACCCTCTGCAAGCGCGTCGGCGGCGGCCGCGTGGGCGTCTTCGAGGTGCTCCTCGGCACCACCGCGGTGGCCAACATGATCCGCGAGGCAAAGACCTTCCAGCTCTATGGGCTCATGCAGTCAAACCGCGGCATCGGGATGGTCACCCTCAACGACGCGCTCTTGGAGCACGTCCTGGGCAACCGCATCGAGGTCCGCGAGGCCTACATCAAGGCCGTGAACAAGTCCGAGTTCCGCGCGATGCTCGGAAACCACGGGCTGCAGGTGCCCGAGTGAAGCAGTTCGACCGCTTCGTGGCGCAGCTCCTGCGCATGGACGCCAGGGCGCTGGTGCTCACGTCCAACGGCCCGGTGCTGGCCGTCCTGCCCAACGGCACCGAGCGCAGCTCCACGCAGTCCGTGGAGCACGCCCTGCTCGTGGCGTCCATCCAGGAGGTCGCCCCGGCGAGCGCCCTCGTGGAGCTGCGCGCGGCCCGCCCGCAGCGCTTCCGGTACCCGGAGGAGAGCCCCCTCGTGGCCGTGGACGTGCAGCCCGGCGCGGGGGTCTGGAAGGTCACCCTGACCTCCCTCGAAGCCGAGGTGCCTCAGGGAATCGTCGCCCCGGCCGCGCAGGTCGCCACCGTGGGCCCGCCGCCCCCACCCCCCGCCGCGCCGCCGCCACCGCCGCCGCCGCCACCGCCACCACCTCCGCCGGCGGTGCCCTTGGGACCTCGGCCCGCGGCGCGGGTGGATCCCGGCACGGAGCCCCTGGACCGGCTCCTGCGCGCCATGGCCCAGAAGGGCGCCAGCGACCTGCACATCTCCTCGGCGCGGCCGCCGATGATGCGCCTCCACGGGGAGATCAAGCCCCTGGAGGAGGGCGCCGGGGCGCTCTCCCCGGAGGCTCTGCGCGCGCTGATCCTCCCGACCATGCCCGCGCACATCCGCCGGCAGTACGAGGCTGAGAACGACGCGGACTACGCCTACGAGCTCCCAGGCGTGTCGCGCTTCCGGGCCAACGCCTTCGTGGACCGCCGGGGTCCCGGGGCGGTCTTTCGGCGCATCCCCTTCGAGATCGTGCCCGCGGAGGAGCTGGGGCTGTCCAAGCACGTGCTGGACCTGTGCAACCTCTCCAAGGGCCTGGTGCTGGTCACGGGCCCCACGGGCAGCGGCAAGAGCACCACGCTGGCGTCCCTGGTGGACCGCATCAACGCCACGCGCAAGGACCACATCATCACCATCGAGGACCCCATCGAGTTCGTGCACCGGAACCGCAAGTGCCTGGTCAACCAGCGCGAGGTGCGGGTCCACACGGACAGCTTCAAGGACGCCCTCCGCGCGGCCCTGCGCGAGGACCCGGACATTGTGCTGGTGGGCGAGATGCGGGACCTGGAGACCGTGGCCATCGCCATCGAGACGGCGGAGACCGGGCACCTGGTGTTCGGCACGCTGCACACCCGCACGGCGCCCTCCACCGTAGACCGGATCATTGACCAGTTCTCCGCGGACCGTCAGGCGCAGATCCGAATGATGCTCGCCGAGAGCCTCAAGGCCGTGATCGCCCAGACCCTCTGCAAGCGCCTGAGCGGCGGCCGGGTGGCGGCCTACGAGATTCTCCTCTGTACGTCGGCGGTGTCCAACATGATCCGCGAGGGCAAGACCTACCAGCTCCCCGGGGTCATGCAGACCGCGCGCAACATCGGGATGATGACCCTCAACGACGCCCTCTGCGACCTGGTCAAGACCGGAAAAATCGACGCCCGGGAGGCGTGGTTCCGCGCCCTGAACAAGGTGGAGATGCGCACGGTGATGCTCCAGGCGGGCATCCCCGTCCCCGGCGGTTGACGGGGCCCCCCGGCGTGCGCACATTGACGGGAGGGGTGCGGGCGCGCTAACCGCCCGGGGCACGCATGAGCTCGGACGCTGGTCTCGATGGCCGTACCCCGCGGAGGACCTTCGCGATCATTTCGCACCCGGACGCGGGGAAGACCACCCTGACGGAGAAGCTCCTGCTTTACGGCGGGGCCATCCACCTGGCCGGGAGCGTGCGCGCCGCCCGCGCGCGGCGCCACGCCACCAGCGACTGGATGGAGCTCGAGAAGCAGCGCGGGATCTCCATCACCTCCAGCGTGCTGCAGTTCCCCTACGAGGGCACGCGCTTCAACCTCCTGGACACCCCGGGCCACCAGGACTTCTCGGAGGACACGTACCGCACGCTCACCGCGGCGGACAGCGCCGTGATGCTGCTGGACGCCGCCAAGGGCGTGGAGGCCCAGACCCGCAAGCTCTTCGAGGTGTGCCGCCTGCGCAAGGTGCCCATCGCGACCTTCATCAATAAGCTCGACCGCCCGGGGAGGGACCCCTTCGAGCTCCTGAGCGAGGTGGAGAACGTCCTCGGGATCCGGTGCGTGCCGCTCCAGTGGCCCCTGGGCATGGGCCCGGACTTCAAGGGCGTCTACGAGCGCGAGACCGGCCGCGTGCTGCTCTTCACCCGCGCCCACGACCACGGCGAGAGCGCCGTGGCCGCCCGCGCCCTGCCCCTGGAGGACCCACAGCTCCCGGAGCTCGTGGGCGAGGGCCTCTACCGCATGTTCCGCGACGAGGTGGAGCTCCTCGAGGGCGCCGGGGACAGCTTCTCCGTGGAAGCCTTCCGGGCCGGGGCCCAGACCCCGGTGTTCTTCGGCAGCGCCATGACCAACTTCGGCGTGGAGCCCTTCCTGCGGCGCTTCCACCGCCTGGCCCCGGAGCCCCTGCCAAGGGCGGGCTCCCGGGGCCTCATCGCCACCACGGACCCGGCGTTCACGGCCTTCATTTTCAAGGTCCAGGCCAACATGGACCGCGCCCACCGCGACCGGGTGGCCTTCCTGCGCGTGTGCTCCGGGCGCTTCCAGGGCGGCATGTGGGTGCGCCACGTGCGCCTGGGGCGCGAGGTGAGGCTCTCGCGCCCGCAGCAGGTCTTCGCCCAGGAGCGCACGCTGGTGGACGAGGCCTGGCCCGGGGACGTCCTGGGCATCTTCGACCCGGGGATGTTCCGCATCGGGGACACGCTCTGCACCGGCGAGCCCTTCGAGTTCGACGCCGTGCCCAGGTTCTCGCCCGAGCACTTCGCGCGGCTCAGGCCCAAGGACCCTTCGCGGCGCAAGCAGTTCGTGGCGGGGGTGTCGCAGCTCGTGGAGGAGGGCGCCGTGCAGCTCTTTACGCAGCCCGGCAACGAGCAGGTGCCCATCGTGGGCGTCGTGGGGCAGCTCCAGTTCGAGGTCCTGGAGCACCGCCTCAAGGACGAGTACGGCTCCGAGGTGCTCCTGGAGACCCTGCCCTACAGCCACGCCCGCTGGGTCACCGGGGACGGCGCCACCCTCGACGCCCTCGAGGGCCGAGGCTACGGCGCCGGCGTCCTGGACCGCGACAAGCGCCTGGTGGTGCTCTTCAAGTCCGAGTGGCAGCTCGGCGTCGCCGAGCGGGACAACCCGAAGGTCACCTTCCAGGCCATCGCCCCGCGCTGACGCGCAGCGCGTGCGCGCGCTTTTACGGTGCATTTCGCTTGTCGGCGCGCCGGGCAGGACCTCTAGATCGCGCTGATGCCGGCCGCGGAGAAGACGCCCTCCAGGCGCTGGGTGGCCCTGCTGCGGGCGAGGCTGGTGCTCGCGGCGGCCCTCCTGGCGGGGCTCTTTGTCGGTGTGGGCGGGTATACGTTCATGTACGCCCGCGGCGGGGCGTACCTCACCAACGACCCGGCGGCGTGCGCCAACTGCCACGTGATGCGCGAGCAGTTCGAGGGCTGGCGCCGCGGGAGCCACCACGCGGTGGCCACCTGCAACGACTGCCACGCCCCGCGGGGGCTGGTGCCCAAGCTGGCGATCAAGGCCCTCAACGGGTTCCGCCACTCCTGGGCGTTCACCACGGGGCGCTTCCACGAGCCCATCGCCAGCACGCCCCTGAACCAGCGGGTCACCGAGGGAGCCTGCCGGGGGTGCCACGGGGCCGTGGTGGACGCCATCGAGACGCACCGCGCGGGGCCGGTGCCCCGGGGCGATGAGCGCGTCTCCTGCATACGGTGCCACCGCAGCGTCGGGCACCTCCATTGAAGGACACGAGGCCAGCGCCATGAGCGAGAAGCAAGAACCCGAAGCGAGCCCGAAGAAGACCTACAGCACCCGGCGCCTGGCGGCGGTGGCCGCCGCCGCCGCGCTGGGCTCGGCGCTCCTGGTGGGCCTGCTGGTCAACGTGTTTGAGCGGCGCACGGAGGCGAGGAACCCGTTCTTCCGCGTGGTGGAGCTCAACGAGGACACCGACGACCCCGCCGTCTGGGGGCGCAATTTCCCCTTGCAGTACGACCGCTACCGCCGCACCGTGGACATGGAGCGCACGCGCTGGGGCGGCAGCGAGGCCATGCGCCGCGCGCCCACGGTGCGGGACCCCCGCGGGGTGGTCTCCCAGAGCCGCCTGGAGGAGGACCCGAGCCTGCGCACCCTCTGGGCCGGGTACGCCTTCGCCGTGGACTTCCGCGAGGAGCGAGGCCACGCGTACATGCTCACGGACCAGGAGAACACCCGGCGCCAGGACGTGGTGCGTCAGCCCGGCACGTGCATCCACTGCCACGCCTCCACGTGGACGGCGTACCGCCGCCTGGGGGGCGGGGACATCACCCGGGGCTTCGAGGCGCTGAACCACATGCCCTACGCCGAGGCGAGGAGCAACGTGAGGCACCCGGTGGCATGCATCGACTGCCACGACCCCGCCACCATGGCCCTGAGGGTGACGCGCCCGGCCTTCATCGAAGGGATGCGGGGGTACATGGCCGCCCGGGGGCGCCCGGACTACGACCCCAACCGCGACGCCACGCACCAGGAGCTCCGGTCGTTTGTGTGCGGCCAGTGCCACGTGGAGTACTACTTCCGCGGACCCGAGAAGCGCCTGACCTACCCCTGGGCCGGGGGCCTGCGGGCCGACGAGATCCTGGCTTACTACGAGCGCGACGGGCACCGCGACTGGACCCACGCGGAGTCCGGCGCGCGGGTCTTGAAGGCCCAGCACCCGGAGTTCGAGCTCTACAACCAGGGCATCCACGCCAGGGCCGGCGTGTCCTGCACCGACTGCCATATGCCGTACCTGCGTGAGGGCGGCCTGAAGATCACCGACCACCACGTCCGCAGCCCGCTCCTGAACATCGCCAACGCCTGCCAGACCTGCCACCGCGTCAGCGAGGCGGAGCTCCGAGGGCGCGCCGAGGCCATCCAGGACCGCACCCACGGCCTGCGCGACCGCGCGATGGAGGTCGTCATCGAGCTGATCCACGGCATCGGCGCGGCCCGCGCCGCCGGCGCCACGGACACCCAGCTCGAGGGCCCCCGGCGCGAGCAGCTCCGCGCCCAGTTCCTCCTGGACTTCATCGAGGCGGAGAACTCCTCCGGGTTCCATGCGCCCGGCGAGGCCGCCCGGGTGCTCTTCCTCTCCGTGGATCACGCCCACCAGGGGCTCCGGGCCCTCGGCGTGAGGCCCTCCCTCGTGCCCCTCGCCACCGGCGACGCGGGCTACCTCACGGACGCCGGGACCCGCGACGCAAGCCCCGCCACAGACGCCACCAGCGCCATGGACGCGGGCGTGCCCAGGCGCTAGACCTGCATTTCCCTACACTCACCTACTCCTCGTCGGGATCGAGGGCTCTCCGGAGGGTCTTGCGGTCGATCCCGAGGCGCAGGGCGGCCTGGCTCTTGTTGCCTCCGAGGTGACGCGTCACGGCGCGCAGGAGGCTGCGCTGGACGGCCGCGAGGGTCGGGACGCCTCCCGGCAGGAGCTGCGCCCAGAGGGCGTCGAGGTGGTCCTCGAGGCTCCCCGGAGGGCCCTCGGCGGGCTCCTCGAGGTCTTCGGGCAGGAGCACCGCGCCGGGGCTCAGGGCCGCGGCCCGCGCGATGACCGCCTGGAGCTCGCGCACGTTCCCAGGCCACGCGCGGCGCTGGAGCGCCGCGAGGGTCTCCGGCGCGAGGGCGCGCTGCGAGGGGGGCACGGGCCCTGGGGCCAGCGCCAGGAAGTGCCGCGCGAGGAGCGGGATGTCTTCACGACGGGCGCGCAGCGGCGGCACCTCCAGGTCCAGCACCCGGAGGCGGAAGAGCAGGTCCTCCCGGAGGCGCCCGGAGGACACCTGGGCGTCCACGTCGCGGTGCGTGGCGCAGAGCACCCGGACATCCACCGTGAGGGCCTCGTCGGAGCCTACGGGCCTCACCTCGCCCTCCTGGAGCACCCGGAGGAGCTCCGCCTGGACCCGGTGGGAGAGCTCGCCCATCTCGTCCAGGAAGACCGTGCCTCCGTGGGCCGTCTGGAAGAGCCCCTTGCGGGCCCCGAGGGCGCCCGTGAAGCCCCCTCGGGCGTGGCCGAAGAGCTCGCTCTCCAGCGTGCCCTCCGGCAGCGCCGAGCAGTTGACCGCCACGAAGGGGCCGGTGCCTCGCGCGGAGTACCGATGGATCGCCCGCGCCACCCACTCCTTGCCGACGCCCGTCTCGCCGCGGATGAGCACCGGGGCGCCCGACGCCGCCGCGCGGGCCACCGCACCGAAGAGCTTCACGATCGCCGGGCCGTGTCCCAGCACCGCGTCCCGCACCGGCGCGGCCAGGGCGCCCAGGGTCTCTCCCCGGAGCGCCTCGCGGCGGCTCCGGGCCCGCTCCACCGCCGCGAGCAGCGCCCGGGGCTCCGTCTCGGGGCCGAGGTAGGCCTCTACGCCCAGGGCCACCGCGCGGGCGGCCTCGTCGAGGGAGGGCTCCGCGCTCACCAGCACCACCGGGACCCGCGGCTCGGTCCTCGCCGCCGTCCAGCCCAGGCCATCATGCGCCGGGGGCTCGTGCACCACCACCGCGCAGCGCGCTCCGGCGGCGCCGTCGGCGCCCGGGCGCACCACGGAGACCCCCTCCAGGGCGCCGAGGATGCGCGCCGAGAGACCCCCGGAGGCCCCCACCCAGAGCACGCAACCGCTCATCGCAGGGCCCCCGGCAGTGACAGGATATGTCCAATGCCAGTGACAGGATATGTCCATCGGGGGTGGTACTGAACGCCCGTTGATGGTTGTCTCGGGGCATGACCATCGCATTCCAGAGCCAGCGGGCGGCGGAGATCCTCCAGGTTGCGGGGCGGCGCTACCGCTGGCAGGAGGGGGCTTCGGCGAGGCACCCGAGGGTGTTCCGCGGGCGCCGGGAGGAGGCCCGCAGGGCGTTCTACCGAGCGTACCTCCCGGTGCTGGTCGCGCGAGGGGCCACGCGGAGGGAGCTTCCAGCGGGACGCCGTGGGGTGTTGCAGGACTCCCTCTGGGTGACCTGGACGCCGCGCGACCACCACGCCGCCGGGGTGGTGTGGTCGCTGTGGGTGCCCTCGCGAGGCTCCAGGGTGCCCGTGGTGGTCGCCGGGGGCGCGGAGCCCGCCAACGAGGGGATGGTGCTGGCGGCCTGGGGGGACGGGCCGGTGCTGGCCTGGTGCAGCCAGAGCCCGGCGCTGCGGGCGCTGACCCGGGAGGCGCTGCGGGCGCTGCCGGAGTTCCTGGCGCAGGGGGTCGTGTCCGGCGATGAGACGCTGGCGCTGAAGATCGAGCCCTGCGAGGCGCACGGGTAGGCCGCTCAGCGGTTCTTCAGGGCGCGCAGGGCTGTGGTGTCCAGGCCGTGCTTCTTGAAGAGCTCGCGGAGATAGCGCCGGTGGACACCGGACACCCTCGCGGCCTGCGAGAGGTTGTACCCGGCGGCCTCGAAGAGCTTGAGGAGGTACTCCCGCTCGAAGGTATCCACGGCGACCTGCTTGGCGTCCTGGAACTGCATCGCGAGGAGCTCGGGGGGTGGTACCAGGGACCCCGGGGCCAGGGTGTCTGCCCGGGAGGAGCCCTCCGGCGGGTCGTCGAAGTCCAGGTCATCGTCCAGCGAGGTGACCAGGCACCCGGCGCCCCCGGCGAGCATCACGGCACGCTCCACGGCGTTGCGCAGCTCCCGCACGTTGCCTGGCCAGGGCTGCACGGAGAGGGCGTCCAGGACCGCCGGGGCGAGGGTCCCCCCGAGGTTGGCCGCGAAGTGCCGGGCCAGCTCCGGGATGTCCTCCGCGCGGGCGCGCAGCGGCGGGACCTTCAGGCGCCCGACGGCGAGGCGGAAGAGCAGGTCCTTGCGGAAGCGCCCGGCCTCGACCTCGGCCTCCAGCGAGCGGTTGGTGGCGGCCACCACCCGCACGTCCACGGCCTGGTAGCTCTCGCTCCCCACGGGCTTGACCTGCCTGGCCTCCAGGGCGCGCAGGAGGGCGGGCTGGAGCTCCAGGGGCAGCTCGCCCACCTCGTCCAGGAACAGGGTGCCGGTGTGGGCGTGGCGGAAGGCGCCCTCGCTGGAGGATACAGCGCCGGTGTAGGCGCCCTTGAGGTGTCCGAAGAGCTCCGAGGCGATGAGGTTTGGAGACACCGCCGCGCAGTCGAACACCACAAAGGGCTTGTTGGACCGGGGAGACAGCGCGTGGATGGACCGCGCCAGGACCTCCTTGCCGGTGCCGGTCTCGCCCTCGATGAGCACCGTCAGGGGCGAGGGGCTCAGCCTCCCCAGGGCCGCTCGGAGGCGCTCCATGGGCGGGGAGTTGCCGACCAGCTCGCTCCCGGTGGGGTCCGGGCGGTGGGCCTTGGCGTCGTCCCCGACGCGCACCCGGATGGTGACCTGCTTGCCGAGGATCAGGGACACCTCGTCCTTCAGGGCCAGCTCTCGGATCCTGGCGCCCTGGAAATGCGTGCCATTCTTGGTGTCCAGGTCCACGGCCTCGACGCCGTGGGGGAAGATACGAATCTCCAGGTGGCACCTGGAGACAAAGGGGTCCCGGATGACGATCTCGTTGCCGTCCTCGCGGCCGATGCGCACCACGCCCTCGCGGGCTCGGAAGGGTGAGGGGGTGCCAGGGGAGACCACCTCCACGAAGCGCGACGAGGGCGCCCGGGCCCTCAGGGCCGGCGCGGTCATGGTCTTGCTGTCCTCGTCGGCCATCGGTCGGAGTCTAGCGCAGCAGAAACCCTCGCGACAAAGAGACCTCCGGGGAGCGCCGGGGGTGGTACCATGGCGACGATGGCCGGCCCCGACGCGCCGCCCGAGAAGGATCTGTGCCCGCCCCCCGGCGGCGAGGCCCTCCGCACGCTCCCGCTGGACGACGGGTTGCGCCTCCGCGCGGAGCTTGGCAGCGCTCTGTCCGAGGCCCGCAGGCCCGCGCTGGTGGTGCTCTCGGGCAACGAGGTGGGGCGCCGCTGGGCCCTCCAGGCACAGGCCACGGCGGGCCGGGACCCCTCCGGGCAGGTGTGCCTGACCGACGCGGGCGTCTCCTGGCGCCACTGCCGCCTGGAGGACCGTGGTGACGGCTGGGTGGTGCTGGACCTCGGGAGCACCAACGGCACCTCGGTCAATGGCCGGAGGATCGCCGAGGCCCCGCTGGTCCCCGGGGACCGCTTGACGCTCGGGCGCTCGGTGCTGCGCTTCGAGCTCCAGGACCTCGTGGAGCAGGCCTACGACGACCACCTGAAGCGCCTCCTGGACCTGGACGACCTGTCGGGCCTCTGGGTCCGTCGGCGCTTCGATCAGGAGCTCCCAAGGTCCCTCGACGCGGCCCGGGCCGAGGGTCGCCCGCTGGGCCTCCTGGTCCTGGACATGGACGGGGTAAAGGCCATCAACGACCGCCACGGGCACCTCTTCGGGGCCTACGTCATCGGTGAGACGGGCCGCGTCCTCGGGAGGGTCCTGGGTGAGCGGGGCTACGCCTGCCGCTTCGGCGGCGACGAGTTCCTGGTCGCGCTGCCGGGCCTCGACGGGGACGCCTCGGAGGCCGTCGGCCAGGAGCTCCTGGAGGCCGTGAGGTGCCACCGGTACCAGCGCGAGGGGGTCACCCTCCGCCCGGGGATCTCCATCGGCGTGGCGGCGTTCCCGGCGGACGCGGACGGGGCCGAGACCCTGTTCCAGCGCGCCGACAAAGCGATGTACCGTGCGAAGGAAGGTGGTCGCGACCGCGTGGCCCGTTGACCGATGGCGCGGCGCCCCCCTTAGACCCGGGGGCGCCGCGCCGGAGACCGAGGAAAGAGTCCGATGTTCGAGGTTCGCTGCGAGGCCTGTCAGACACCGTTTGAGCTGAACGAGCAACGCATCCCCTCCACGGGGATGCGGATGCGGTGCCCCAAGTGTGGCGCCACCTTCCAGGTCAAGCGCCCCGACGCCACCACCCAGACGGGCATCCCCCCGGTGCCCCGACCCTCCGCCGGGCCCGAGGGCGCCCTGCCGCTCCCCCAGGAGCCCGATCGGGGTCCCCGGACCAGCGCCGTCAAGGCCTCCTCCGCGCCGCTGCCCCTCCCCAAGGACACCAGCGCCGCGCTCCCGGTGCCCGCAGACCTGAACCTCGCCCTGCCCCAGACCCGCGACGGCTCCCTCGCAGACCTCCCCGCGGTCTCCAGGGGTGTCACGGACCTGCCCGCCGTCTCCCAGGGCGTGGCCGACCTCCCAGCGGTTTCTGCGGGTGGTGTAGGTCTCCCTGCGGTCTCGTCGGGTGGTGTAGGTCTCCCTGCGGTGTCACGGGGCTTCACGGGTCTGCCCGCGGTGGGCAGAGGGGGGGCGGAGCTCCCTGCGGTGTCGAGCGCGGGCCTCCCGTCGGTGTCTGGGAGCGGGCTGCCGTCGGTGTCTGGGAGCGGGCTGCCGTCGGTGTCTGGGAGCGGGTTGCCGTCGGTGTCGGGCGTTGGGTTGCCGTTGGTTTCGGGCGCAGGGCTGCCGTTGGTTTCGGGCGCAGGGCTACCGCTGGTGTCCTCGGGGGGACTCCCTTCGGTGTCTTCCGGTGGGCTGCCGTCGGTGAGCAGCCAGACTCTCCAGCGGGTGCCCGACGCGAGCACGCCGGTGCAGGGCTCCGCCGAGGCCGCGGCGCTCCTGCCGCCCGCGGTGGACCCCGACGAGGTGGACCTGGAGGCGCCGATCATCCCGCCGCCGTTGAGGCTCCCGCCGGTGTCCGAGGCGCCCGGGGAGAGCTCCGACGGCGCTCGGGAGCCCGGGAGCAACACCCTCGGGGGCACCACCCGGCTCGCGCGCATCGCCGTCGAGAAGAAGGCCTTCACCGTGGGCACCGACGAGAACCTCCCCATCGCCGTTGCGCGGGGGAGGGACCCGAATGACTTCTCGTCGTTCACCGGCGGCGTCGTGGAGGCCGTGGGATCGCGCTCGATGCGCGCGTCGGTGCCGCAGCCCGTGAACGTCTCGGCGCCACCGGGGGGCGCGACCTTCGGTGAAATCGACCTCGGCGCCGCGCCGCTCCCCTCGGAGCCGCCCGCGCCGGCGGAGGACCCGCTGGGCATCGGGGCGCCGCCGCCGTTGGATGCCCCTCAGCCCTTCGGGGAGTTCGACAGCTTCCGCGCGCCGACCTCGCCGTCGCAGCCGGGGCCGCAGAAGAAGCCTGAGCGCAAGCCCCTGTTCCGGGAGATCAAGCCGGAGCCGCCGCCGGTGGACGACCTCGTGCGCAGGAAGCGCATGCGGTACCTGTTCACGGCCCTCGGGGTCATCGGCGTGCTGCTGGTGGCGGGCGCGGGGCTCTCGCTCACGCCCTACGGGGCCTTCGGGAAGAACTGGTTCGACGACCAGATCCATGGACCGGCGCGCCGGGAGGCCGCCGCGCGGGTGGTGCAGCTCGTGGACCGGAGCCTGGAGCGCGACACCTACGACCGCGCCATGGGCTCGCTCCGGCGGCTGGACCAGGCCATCGAGCGCGTGCCCCAGGAGGGCGAGCTGCGCGCCTACGCGGTGTACGCCAACAACCTCGTGGTGGCGCGCTTCGGCGCGGACGCGACGCGCACCGGCCGCGCCCGGCAGCTCTTGACGA
This sequence comes from Deltaproteobacteria bacterium, assembly GCA_016218725.1. GTDB lineage: Bacteria > Myxococcota_A > Polyangia > Polyangiales > JACRDB01. The sequence continues at coordinate 287,539 of JACRDB010000066.1, read as the reverse complement.
AGCTCTCCGAGGCCCCGCCGGGGATGCGGTACCTGAACCTCGCCCGGGCCTCCGACGCGCTCTCCCGTAACAATTTCCGCGAGGTGGCCCGGCTCACCCGCAGCGACCCGGCGGCGCGGGACCTCGCCACGCTGGCGGCCTTCGCGCAGGGGGACCCCGCGCAGACGCTCCGGGCGGCGAGGGCCGGGCGCGACCGCAGGCCCACGCCGCGCTCGCGGTACCTCCTGGCGCGCGCCATGAGCGACCTCGGGGACCGCGACGGCGCCGTGCGCGAGGCCCAGGGCGTGCTGGAGCTGGAGCCCCGCCACGCCGGGGCCAGGATCCTCCTGGCGAGGCTCGTGGCCAACACCCCGGAGGGCCGCGAGCGCGCCCTGGAGCTGGTGCGAGACCTGATCAGGGATGGGGGCCCCGCGGCCCCGGGCCCCGGGCGCCCGCCCGCGAGGGCTCCCGCGGCGACGAACCCCGCGTCGCCCACGGAGCGCGCCGACGCCAACGTGGTGGCCGGCCAGGTGGAGCTCGCCCGGGACCACGTCACCGAGGCCCAGCGGCGCTTCCAACGCGCGCTGGAGTACGACCCGCGCAGCGCCTCGGCGCTGGTGGGCCTCGGGTCGATCTTCCTGCGGCAGTCGAGCTTTACGGACGCCCTGGCGCGGTTCCACAACGCCCGGAGCGCCAACGCCGAGAACCTCGACGCGGTCATCGGCGAGGCCCAGGCGTCCCTGGCGCTCAACCAGGTGGCGGACGCCAAGGCGGTCCTGGAGCCCGCCCTGCGGCGCCACCCCAACGACGGGAGGCTCCACTACTGGCTCGGCAAGGCCCACGCCGCCGGGCGCGACGGGCCCCTGGCCGAGCGCGAGTTCGGCGAGGCCATCCGGCTGCAACCCGAGAGCCTGGATGCCTACGTGGCCCTCTCGGAGCTCCTCTCCACGCTGCAGCGCCACGACGCCGCGGAGCAGGTGCTCCTCGACGCGGCCACGCACGTGCCCGACGGGGCCGCGCTGCACCGCGCCCGGAGCCACCTGCGCTTCACCCGCGGGGACCTGGCCGGCGCCGAGCAGGAGCTCCTCGTCGCCGTCCAGCGCGACCGGGATGACATGGCCGCGCACTTCCAGCTCGGTGAGATCTACCGGCTGATGCAGCGCCTGGACGACGCCAACCGGGAGTTCGAGGCCGTCGCCCGCGGGGACGCGGACTACCCAGGCCTGGCCCTGGCCCGGGGCGTCCTGGCCGAGGCCCGCGGCGAGCTCCCGCAGGCGCTGATCACCTTCCGCGAGGCCCTCCAGCGCAACCCCGACAGCGTGGAGCTCATCGTTCGCCTCGCGGCCACGCTGATCCAGCTCAACAACTTCGGCGAGGCCGACGGGCTCCTGTCACGGGTCACCGTGAACCACCCCACCCACGCCGAGGCGCAGTACCTCCTCGGGCGCGCCAGGCTCGGGGCGGGCAATTTCCTGGACGCGGTGCACTACCTCGACCGCGCGATGGAGCTCAACCCCCAGCGGGCGGACTTCAAGGCCTACTGCGCCGAGGCCCACTGGCGCACCGGGGACATCCTCCGGGCGATCCAGCTCGCCCAGCAGTCCATTGACCTGGACCGCACCTTCCCGCGGGGCTACTGGGTGCGCGCGAGCATCCAGGTGCACCAGGGCGCCGCCCGCCAGGCCCTGGCGGACATTCGCCTCGCCACGCAGTACGACCCGCAGTTCTGGGCCGCCTACGCCACCGGCGGCGAGGTGAACGACGCCCTCGGGCACCCCGAGGAGGCCATCATCGCCTTCCGGACCGCCACGGAGCACGACCCCACGCACGGGGACTGGTTCTATCACCTCGGGCGCCTCCAGGCCGACGCGGGCCGCGCGGGAGCGGCCCGCACGGCCCTGGAGCGCTCCCTGGCCCTGGGGCGACAGCTACGCCCGGTGCCCACGTGGTACGTGCAGTCCCTGCGGCTCCTCGGGGACCTGGTGAGGGACCAGAACGCCCGCCAGGCGCTGGAGTACTACCACCAGTACCTCACCGTCGCCCCGCCCAACACCGAGGCCTTCCGGAGCGTGCAGGCCGCCGTCCAGGACCTGGAGCTTCGCTGAGCGCCGCCATCACCACGGGCTCCCTGGCGCGCTCGCTGGCGCTCCGGGCGCTGGCCTCGGTGCTGGTGGTCGGGCTACTCCTGGCGCGCTTCGCGAGGCTCCGCCGCCCGCGCTTCGAGCCCACGGCGACCTTCGCGGCGGGGGCCCTGACCGTCGGCGTGGTGCGGGTCGGCGAGAAGACGCTCGGCTGGGCCGTGAATTGTGGCGGCAGGGAGGTCGTCTCCAGGCTCGGCTCCGGCGCCCCCGAGGCCCGCCTGGAGGGGTCCTGGCTTCGCGTGGGCGACCGGGATTTCACGGCTTTGGTGGACCCCGGGACCTGCCGGGTATGGCCCGGCGCCCCCGCGGAGGGTGGTGCAGGCCACCACCCCACACCATAACCACGCCAGCGCGGGGGTCAAGAACGCACCGGGACCTTGGCACGGGTCTTGACTGAGGGTGCCGGATGGCTAGGTTGCCGCAGCGTTCAGAGCGGAGCGCGAGAGGCGCCGGGCGGCTCTAGGGACCCCACAGGAGGAGTGTGTCATGGGAAAGGTGATCGGGATTGACCTGGGCACGACGAACAGCGTCGTGGCAGTGATGCAAGGCAAGGACGTGGACGTGATCATCAACGAGGAGGGCTCGCGGCTGACGCCCTCGGTGGTGGCCTGGGACGACAAGGGGGAGATCCTGGTCGGGCAGATCGCCAAGCGGCAGGGGATCACGAACCCGGAGAACACGGTGTTCTCGTCCAAGCGCTTCATCGGGCGCAAGTTCGAGGAGACCTCGGAGGAGGCCAAGCGCGTGCCCTTCAAGGTGGTGCGCGCGGCCAACGGGGACGCGGCTTTTGAGCTTCGGGGGCGGGCGATGGCGCCGCCGGAGGTGGCCGCCCACGTGCTGCGCAAGCTCAAGCAGGCGGCGGAGACCTTCCTCGGGGAGACGGTGACCGACGCGGTGGTGACGGTGCCGGCGTACTTCAACGACAGCCAGCGCCAGGCCACCAAGGACGCGGGCAAGATCGCCGGGCTGAACATCAAGCGCATCATCAACGAGCCCACGGCGGCGGCGCTGGCCTACGGGCTCGACAAGAAGAAGGACGAGCTGATCGCCGTGTACGACTTCGGCGGCGGCACGTTTGACATCTCGATCCTGGAGGTGAGCGAGAACCTGGTGGAGGTCAAGAGCACCAACGGGGACACGCACCTGGGCGGGGACGACGTGGACCAGCGGGTGATGGAGCACCTGATCGCGGAGTTCAAGCGCGAGCACGGCGTGGACCTGGGCCGGGACAAGATGGCGCTCCAGCGCCTGCGGGACGCGGCGGAGAAGGCCAAGGTGGAGCTCTCCTCGGTGCAGGAGACCACCATCAACCTGCCGTACATCGCCGCCGCGGGGCAGAACCCGCTGCACCTGAACGTGAAGGTCACGCGCTCCAAGCTGGAGGCGATGATCGACGACCTGGTGAACCGCTCGCTGGAGGCGTGCAAGCGCGCGCTGCAGGACGCGGGCAAGGTCCAGCGGGACATCCACGAGGTGGTGCTGGTGGGCGGCTCCACGCGCATCCCGCTGGTGCAGCGGCGCGTGAAGGAGTTCTTCAACAAGGAGCCGAACAAGAGCGTCAACCCCGACGAGGTGGTGGCCGTGGGCGCGGCGGTGCAGGGCGGGATCCTGACCGGCGAGGTCAAGGACATGCTGCTCCTGGACGTGACGCCCTTGACCCTCGGGGTGGAGACCAAGGGCGGGATCTCCACGCCGCTGATCGAGCGCAACACCACCATCCCGGTGGAGAAGAGCGAGCTGTTCTCCACGGCCAGCGAGAACCAGACGCAGGTGGAGGTGCACGTGCTCCAGGGCGAGCGCCCCATGGCGCGGGACAACAAGTCCCTCGGGCGCTTCGTGCTGGACGGGATCCCGCCGGCGCCGCAGGGGATGCCGAAGATCCGGGTGAAGTTCGAGATCGACGCCAACGGGATTCTTACGGTGACGGCCCGGGACGAGGCCACGGGCCGGGACCAGCGGATCACCATCACCGCGGGCTCGGGGCTCGCCAAGGACGAGGTCGAGCGCCTGGTGCGCGAGGCCCAGTCGCACGAGAGCGAGGACAAGCGCCGGCGGGACAGCGCCGAGGAGCGCAACAAGTGCGACACGCTGGCCTACCAGGTGGAGAAGACCCTGCGGGACTACAAGGACAAGATCCCGGCCTCGGACCAGCAGGCGCTGGAGGCCGCGGTGCGCGAGGCGCGGCAGGCCATCGAGCGCCAGGACGAGGACGCCGTGACGCGCGCGGCGGAGAAGCTCCAGCAGGAGATGCACCGGGTGTCGAGCGTCTTGTACCAGGCTGGCCAGGGCGGCCCCGGAGCCCCCGGCGGTCCGGGCGGTCCCGCGGCCCCCGGCGGCGCCTCCGGGGCCCCGAAGGACGGCGTGATCGACGCCGAGTTCGAAGACAACAAGTGACCGCCTGCGGCGCTCTCCGGGGGTTTCCCAGGAGCTCCCGGCGGGCGCCGCGCTGACTACAACCGCAGCGTGGCGTGCGCGGCGAGCGTGGCCTGGAGGCCCACGGAGGAGCCCTCCATGGTGTAGTCCACGGTGGTGGGCGAGGCCGAGCGCGAGAAGTTCAGGATGTCCAGCCCGAGGTCGCCTCCGACGGAGATGTAGCGCCCGAGGAGGAAGTCGATCCCGAGGCCCGCGCCCAGGTACCACCCAGCGACGCTGGGGCACTGCGTGGAGGTGCTGGTGGGCATGCAGCGCCACACCTGCTGGGCGTTGACGGCGCCGAGCCAGGCGTAGCCCCCCTGGAGGCGCGCGTAGGGCTGCACCAGGGGCGTGGGGAGCCGCACCCGGAGCTCCGGCCCGAGGGTGCCGATGTCATACGGCGAGAAGCGCGAGAGGGCGCCATGGAGGCCGAAGCCCACGGGCCCCACGAAGACCCCCGCGAAGGCCCCGAAGCGGCTGCCGACGAGCTTCGTCTCCGTGGCGCCCGGGACGCTCACCCCGGGCAGGAGCATGGTGTTGGTGAAGGCGATGACGTTGGAGTAGGAGCCGCCGAGCTCGCCCTCGAGGAAGAGCGAGAGGGGCCCGGCGACGGCCTCCCGGGGCGCGAGCTGGAGGGCCAGAACGCACGCAGCGGCAAGGGATTTTGTGAGGTCAGGCATCGCTCCTCCGGGGTGCTTCGGGGATCGTCGGGGCTTCCTCTTCGACGGCGATGGCGTAGGCCCCGTCGAGCCAGCGGCCGAGGTCCACGGTGCGGCAGCGGGGCGAGCAGAAGGGCGCGTCGGGGTTCTGGGGTCGCCCGAGCGCGACGGGCCTTCGGCAGATGGGGCAGGGGGAGGCCATGGCTGTAGCGTAGCACCGACGGCCATGGCCGACGAAGAGGTCGCGCCTGGGGCCTTGAGCCTACGGCGGGTTCGCGGTGAGGTAGCGCTGCCGCAGCGCCGCCAGCGCCTCGGAGATGGCCTTGCGTTCCTCACGGAGCGCGGCCATGCGATGCCCTTGGAGCCACGCGCCCGCGCTCCTCCACTGGACCCTGTGGAGCCGATTTTCGGTGACGTACCGCAGCGCGAAGAGCGCCGAGGGCAGGAGGGTCAGCGCGAACACCAGCGCCGCCCACACGCCCGCGCGCCACGCCACCAGCGCCGTCGCCACGGTCCAGAAGGCCAGGAACAGCGACGCTCCGCCCAGGAGCTTCACCAGCGCGACGCGGTACGTGGAAGGCCGGGTGAAGGCCAGGGACACCCGGAGGATCGCGTAGGGCACCAGGCTCACCGCCAGGCCGTAGCCCGCCACGGGCGCTCCCAGCACCAGGAAGGCCCACCACGCGACGCCCGTGAAGCCCCGGCGCTCGCCCCGGTGCTGGAGCACGGCCCTCTCGCCGCCGAAGCCCAGCCGCGCGCGCTCGTCGATGTAGGTCTCCAGGCGCTGGCGCAGGGCCTCGGTGGCCGTCGGGTCCGTCTCCCGCGCCCAGCGGTAGGCGTCCACCACGCGCTGGACCAGGGCCGTGCGCTCCGAGGGGGACTGGCCTCCCTCGTCCAGGCCCTCCTCCGCGCGGATGCCCGCCACGATGGTGGTCACCTGCGCGATCAGCCGCTCGTCCTCGGTGGCCTCGACGTGCACCGCCAGGGATTTGAGCGCCCGCTCCAGGTGGCTCGTCAGGTCCCGTACGGTCTCCGGCGAGGTCGCCCCGCGCTCGGAGGTGTAGGCTGCGACGTCAATGGGCTCGCCCACGGCGACGTTTACGTCGCTCAGGAAGGCGTGGCGCACCAGGTAGGTGATGCCCACGGGCACGATCCGCAAGCCCAGGTCCGGGCGCGCGGCCACGGCGTCCAGGGCAATGCGCACGGTGCCCGTCTTGAGCGGCTCCACCCGGAGGCGCGAGTGCGTCTTGCCCTCCGGGAAGATCGCGATCACGCCGCCGGAGAGCAGCACCGCGCGGCACGCGGCGAAGGCCCCCTCGTTGTCCACGGCGCCCGCGTGGTCGCTCCGGCGCCGCAGGGGCACCGCCCCCGCCGCGCGCAGCAGGGCCCCGAAGCCAGGGATGCGGAAGAGCCCATCCCGCGCGCAGAAGCACACCTGGCGCTCCTCGCAGAGCCCGAGGAGCAGCGGGTCGATGATGGAGTTCGGGTGGTTGCACGCCAGGATCGTCGGCCGGGACGGGTCAATACGCTCCAGGCCGGAGACCTCGATGGTGCGGTAGAAGGTCCCGAGCGCCGCGCGCACGACGCCCCGGGCCGCGCGGTAGAAGAGGCTCACCCTCACCGTCGCCGGAGGAATCGCGCTCAAGACCACACCACGCACGATGGTCGCAGGGTCCGGGGTCCCGCGGCAAGGGGAGGTCGCCTACGGGCAGGTGTTGGCCTCGCCGGGGGTGCCCATGTTCATCTCCGTGCCGTACATCCGGGCGCCGTTGCACCAGTTGGAGCCGGTGTTGTTGTCCATCGCGTTCAAGCTCGCGGGGTTGAGCGTCTTGGAGCGGCCCCGCATGTTGGGCCAGCCCGTGGAGGTGTACTCCACCCGGTCGATTTCCGTGATGGAGGTGCCCAGGTCCAGCACCACCCGGTCCCCCGTGTTCGCGAACTGGATCGCGGTCCCGTACACCACGTTGACGTTCGGCAGCCCCGCGTTGAGCGCCGGGTCCATGGTGAAGGCGAACACCGCGTAGGACCTTGCCGGCAGGATCAGCGCCGAGGGCACCGTGTAACTCGCCGCGTTGTCGTTGACCCTCAGCCCCTGGACGTTCACCGGCGTGGTCATAGGGTTGAACACCTCGAACCACTCCGGGCTGCTGGAGCTCGCCCCCGCCGGGATCGTCGGGTCGCTCATCACCTCGGTGATCACCAGGGCCCCCACCACCCCGCCCGGGAGCCTCACGCAGGCCCCGCTGGAGCAGCCCTCGCCCACCATGCACCAGCCCGTCGGGTTCATCGCCGAGCACCGGCAGAGGCCCCGGAAGCAGTCCCCCGCGTCCGGCGGACCGGTGTCCGCGGGGGCCGTGTCCACCGGCACGAAGGTGTCCACGGGTGTGGTGTCAGGTACGGATGTGTCAACTCGACTGTCCATCGCCGTGTCAGGCATGGCCGAATCTAGCACCCGCGTGTCCGGGGGAACTATGGTGTCTGGAAGCGTGGTGTCCGGGGGCAGAAGCTCAGGGCCCGTGTCAACTCGGATGTCCATACCATAATCCACCACAGTGGCGTCCTCTGAGTGGAACGTGGTGTCCTCCGGGACGCTGGTGTCCTCCTGGGACGAGTCCAGCATGGGGTGGCCTCTGTCGATGTAGCGCGGTCGATCCCACTCCAGGAGGCACCCGGAGGCGAGGGCACACCCGACGAGCGCGAGGCTAGAACGCACCATGCACCCCGACAAGCTCCCTCGACGGGTCCGACCATGCCCCGACCGGCGCTAGGGGAGCGTTCTCCGTGTTGAGACTCAGAAAGGCTTCCCGGGCGGCCCGGAACTCCACCAGTGCGCCCGAGTAGTCATTGCGCTGGTGGACCTCGCGCCTGTGTTCGAGGCGGGTCTGGGTCAGCGCGGGGCCTCCCTGAAAGGGCCGGGAAAGGGCGCCGAGAGCACCTGGGCAGAGCCCAAAGACGAACGCCACCCAAGCGCTGCATGGGGCAGCGACGCGAGGCTCAAGTGGACGCCGGGAGGCCGTCATTCGTCGCGGTGGGGCTCCGCGTCGGAGCAAACGACGGAGTTTGAGGACCAGTCGGCGCGTGGGTCGCCACCGGCAGCGCCGGGGGGTGCTGCGGCCCCCGCTTGTTGTCGGGACTGTTGCAGGCCACCGCGGCGAGGGCGATGGATGGCATGCCCGGCCCAAGGACCTCGCCACGAGCGCCGTGACCGGCGGTTGCCACGCAGACAGCAGGGGCGGAGGTGCGCGCAGTGGTGCGGCCACCATGGAGGGCTCCGCGCCCACCAGCGACCTTGAATGGTCCCTTGGGTCCGATGCGGGCGAGGTTGCCATCTCGGGCTCAATCTCCGGGGTCAATGCCACAGGGGGAAAGGTGGGGGAGGTATAGTCGCCGACGATCCCAGGAGGCTGAGCGTCGAGGTCCGCGAGGGTCGCGGGATGGCTGTGCAGCAGTGGTCTCACCGGTACCGAATATCGCACAATGCGCTGCTCCCGGCCATCGCGCTCGATGCTACGGCGGGTTCGCAGTGAGGAAGCACCGTCGCAGCTCCGAGTGCGCCTCGGCGAAGGCCTTGCGTTCCTCGCGAAGCGTGGCCAAGCGGCGCACTTGGCGCCACGCTCCAGCGATCTGCCACGGCACCCGACGGACACGCGTCTCGGAGACGTACCGCGCCGCGAAGAGCTCCGCGGGAAGGAGTGTCGTAGCGAAGAAGGGAGTTGCGCAATCGCCTCCGCGGACCGTCGCAAACGCGACCGCCGACGTCCAGTGCCCTTGGAGGAGCAACGTCCTGCTCCGAAGCTCCACCAAGGCGACACTGTGCGTCGAAGGTTTGGTGAAGTCTGGCGGCGCGGGGCGCCCTACGGGCAGGTGTTGGCCTCGCCGGGGGTGCCCATGTTCATCTCCGTGCCGTACATCCGGGCGCCGTTGCACCAGTTGGAGCCGGTGTTGTTGTCCATCGCGTTCAAGCTCGTGGGGTTGAGCGTCTTGGAGCGCCCTCGCATGTTGGGCCAGCCCGTGGAGGCGTACTCCACCCGGTCGATCTCCGTGGTGGGCGTGCCCATATCCAGGACTACTCTGTCTGCTCCATTCGCGAGAAGGATCGCGCTTCCATACACCACGGTGATGTTCCGTAGCCCAGTGTTGAGCGCCGGATCCAAAGTGTAAGCGAACACCGCGTAGGCCCTCGCCGGAAGAATCAGCGCAGCAGGAACCGAGTAACTCCCCGAATTGTCACTGACGCGCATTCCCTGTAGATTGACGGGAGTTGGCCCCGGATTGTAGACCTCAAACCACTCTGGAGCGCTAGCATTTCCCCCCGCTGGATAATTGGGGTCGCTCATCACCTCGGTGACCACCAGGGCCCCCACCACCCCGCCCGGGAGCCTCACGCAGGCCCCGCTGGAGCAACCCTCGCCCACCATGCACCAGCCCGTCGGGTTCATCGCCGAGCACCGGCAGAGGCCCCGGAAGCAGTCTCCCGCGTCCGGCGGACCGGTGTCCGCGGGGGCCGTGTCCACCGGCACGAAGGTGTCCATGGGTGTCGTGTCAGGCGCGGATGTGTCAACTCGACTGTCCATCGCCGTGTCCGGCATGGCCGTGTCGGGCACCCGCGTGTCCGCCGGGATCATTGTATCCACGGGCACCATGGTGTCCGGAACCGTGGTGTCCGGGGGCGCAAGCTCAGGGCCCATGTCAACTCGGCTGTCCACACCAGAGTCCACCACGGCGGTGTCCTCGGGGGGGACCCTGGTGTCCGGCGGGGGCTCCGTGTCCTCCGGGACCCCGGTGTCTTCCACCGCCGTGTCGGGCATCGGGCGGCCCCCGTCGGTGGCGCGCAGCCGGTCCCACTCCAGGAGGCACCCGGAGGCCAGGGCGCACCCCACCACGAGCGCGAGGCTAGAACGCACCACGCACCCCGACGAGCCCCCTCGACGGGTCCGCCCAGGCCGTCACCGGCGCGGTGGGGGCGCTCTCCGTGGTGGGCCCCCCCGCGGCGATCATGATGATCCCGGCCAGGAGCCCCGCGGCCCCAACCCCGAGGGAGATGTTGGCGAAGAGCTGGTACTGCTCGCCGGTCTGGATGTCGGACTCACGCCAGTACGGGCACGGCTGGTTTCGGCACACCACCAGGAGGTCGTCGTAGCGCTGCCTCGCCAGGAGCCCGAAGGCCACGAAGGCCCCCGCCCCGGCCACGCCCAGGGCCCCCACCACGAAGCCCGCCGTGCGCACCCCGCCCCCGCGGGAGACCGGCGCCGTCGGAGGAGCCTGGCGCCCTACGATGCGCTCCGGGTCCGTGGCGGGCGCTCGCCCGGCGACCAGGCTCACGGTCACCTCGTGCTGGCCCCCGGCCTCGATGCGTACCAATTGCGTGAAGGGCTGGTACCCCGGGGCGTCGGCCTCCACGGTGAGGTTTCCCGGGTCATACGGCACCGGCACGCCCCACGCGGGCCTCGCGAGCTCCACGCCCTGCACCCTCACGACCATCGCGTCGGGCGCGACGGGAGCCCTCACCGTGAGCCTCCCGATGCGGGGCTCCAGGGTCTGGAGCTCCTGCTGGGCGAGCTCCCTCGTGGGGCCGTAGCGCCGGTCCTGGGGCGCCAGGTCCGCGGCCTCGTTGGCCGTGCGCTGGAGCTCCGTGTACGCCTCGGCGAAGTTCCCGAGGTTGGAGAGACACAGCCCGATGTACAGCCGGATGTTGGGGCTACGAAAGGCCTCCAGGGCCGCCCGAAACTCCACCAGGGCGCCCGCGTAGTCGTTGCGTTGGTACAGCTCGCGCCCACGGTCAAAGCGGGCCTGGGCCACCGCGGGGCCTCCCTGCAGGGGCTGGGCGGAGGCCAGAGGAGCGCCAAGGCCAGCGCTCAGAAGGAGCGCCACCAGCGCGCCCACCGGGGCCCTCAAGCGATACTCAAATGGACGTCGGGAGGTTGTCATGCGTGGCGGGGGGGCTCGGCGCCGGAGCGGGCGGGGGTTGGGGCGCTGGCGGCGCCTGCGTCGCCGCGGGCACCGCAGGAGGAGCCGAGGGCGGTGTCGGGCGCCGAGGACCCTGCACCGGCCGGCGCACCGGGACCGAGGGCCTCACCACGGGCGCCGTCACCGGTGGCTGCAACACCGCCAGCGAGGGCGGTGGCACCGCCAGCACCGGGGCCGCCACCGACGAGGGCTCCGAAGGGGCTGCCACGGGCTCGGTGGCCATCCCAGGGTCCCCCTGCGGGGTCAATGCCGCAGGGGTTTGTGTAGGGGAAGGGACGTGAATGGTGACCTCGGCGGGGACGCTGGCGGCGCGGGTGGGGCGCACGCGGCGTCCCGCGATGGTCCAGATGGCGTAGCCCACGGAGGAGCCGAGGATCACCACACCGAAGAGCAGCACCAGGAGCGTCACCACCCGGGGTCTGGGGCCTTCTTCCGGGAGCCGGAACTCCTGGGTGGGCACCATGGAAGGCGGCAGGGGCTCCAGGGTCCCGGGCGGATACGACGGGATCGCCGCGGGGGACTCCGGGAGGATCAGCTCGAAATCCGTCGAGGCGCTGGCCTCGGACCGGGGCTCCAGCACAGGCGGAGGGACGCCCGCCGAGGGAGTGGGCTGCACGGCGGTGGGCCCCTCATCCGACGGGGTCTCCTGCGGCCCCGCAGCGCCAGGGACCAGTGGCACCGTGGCGGGAGGAGGGAGCACGGGGATGGGCGGTGGCCGGGGCACCCGGAAGGCCGAAGGGGCTGGCGGCGGAGCCTGGGCCACGGCGGCCTGGGCCACGGCGGCGGGCATGTCCGGGCGGAACACCGGCAGGCGCTGGGTGGGGTGCGCGCGGCGCTCGCGTTGTTCGCCGCTGATCTTGTCCGCGGCCATCTGTTTGACGTACTGGGCCACGATCCTGGGGACCGAGACCACCAGGTCCGGGGCCGAGGCCACGGCGTTCTCCAGCGCTTCGCCGAGGGAGTGGGCCGTGGGGTACCGGCGCTCCGGGTCGCGGTCCAGGGCGCGGGAGAGCACATCATCGAGCTGCTGGGGCAGCGCGGGGTCTACCTCGCGCAGCCGGGGAATGGGGTTCTGGAGGAGGTTCCGCAGCACCTCTCCGTCGCTCTTTCCTGGGAAGAGCCTGCGGCCCGTGAAGCACTCCCAGATCACCGTGGCCGCGGAGAAGACGTCCGCCCGGCGGTCCACCGGTGCCTCGTTGGACTGCTCCGGGGCCATGTACGAGAGCTTCCCCTTGACGATCCCCTCGCGGGTGTCCGCGATGCGCTCCTCGGCCTTGGCGATGCCAAAATCCGTGATGCGCGAGACCCCGTCGCTCCCCACCAGGATGTTGTGCGGGGAGACGTCCCGGTGGACCATCTTCAGGGGGTTTCCCTCGTCGTCGGTGAGCTCGTGGGCGGCGTGGAGGCCCGCCAGGATGTCCAGCCCGATACGCAGGGTGATCCCAAAGGGGATGCGCTTGCCGTGGGCGCGGGCGTTCTTGTAGAGCCCCAGGAGCTGGTCCCCTTCGATGTACTCCATCACCAGGTACAGGGCCTCGGCGGTGTGCTCCAGGTCCAGCGTGGCCACCACGTTGGGGTGCTGCACCCGCGCCGCCAGGCGGCCTTCATCCAGGAACATCCGCACGAACTGCGGGTCCTTGAGGAGGTGGGGGTGCAAGAGCTTGATGGCCACCAGGCGCTGAAAACCCGCGGCTGCCAGGGCCCGGCCGAAGTACACCGTGGCCATGCCGCCGGTGCCAAGCTCGGAGATCACCTCGTAGCGCCCGAGGCGCGTACCAGCACCCAGCGAGGCCCTGGAGGCCAGCGGCAGACTCACGGTGGCAGGGTTCGGAGCGACCACGGCGGTACCCTAGCACCCGCAAGGCCCTCCCGAAAGCGCCCCGCACCAGTGGGGTGGTTCCCACGGCGCCCGGTGCGTGAGGCTGGCGCGTCCCTCGGGGATCGTGCACGCTACGGCGGAGATGCCCACTCGGCACGACGACCCCCAGGGCCCGAAGACCTCTCCCCGCACCCGGGCCCTCACCCTGGACAACCTCTGGCACGGCGTCCAGGACGTGGTGGCCGGCAGCCATTTGTTTCGGTCGCTGTCGCCCGAGGCCCGCAAGGAGCTCGTCGAGCGGGCCAACGTGCAGGTGTTCCCCGCGGGGCGGGTGATCCTCCGGGAGCGCGAGGATGGGAGTGATTTCTACCTCGTGGACCAGGGCTGGGTGGAGGTCACCACCAGCGGCCCGGAGGACCGGGCCGTCACCCTCTGCACCCTGGGCCGAGGGGGCTTCTTCGGCGAGGTGTCCGTGCTCACCGGGGCGCCCCGGACCGCCACCGTGACGGCCCTCACGGACGTGGTCCTGGTGGCCTTCCAGAAGAAGGACATTGACGAGGTACTCACCCGAGACCCCAAGGCCCGCAGGCTCCTGGAGGCCGTGGTCGCCGGCCGCGCCCGGGACGCCCTGGAGAAGCTCGCCCGCGCCTCCTCCTCGCCGGAGGAGGCCGACGAGCCCGCCCCGCCCGGGGAGGTGCGGGACCCGGAGGGCGGATGACCTTCGACGTCACCCTCCACCCCTTTGACGAGCGGGACTACACCCGCCTCCTGGTGCCCACGATCCTCGGGCAGCGCCCCGAGGAGGAGCTCCAGCAGGTCTTTGGCATCGACGCCGAGGCCCGGAGGCTCCTGCGCGCGTGGCTCCCGAAAATGCGGGCGGCCCTCGGGGCCCTCCGGGCCGGGGACGGCCTCCCCTGTACCGCCGTGGTCCACGTGGCCTTCGCGGCCATGAGCGCCCACCGGCACCCGGCGTATCACCTCGGGGACCTCGGGCTCTCGTACTGGAGCAACCACCGGGAGCCGCCGTTTCGCGCCTATACCCGCTCCATGGCGGTGCTCGCCGCCCGCATCCCGGACCTCGGGGTGGCCGTCGGCGCCTTGCGAGAGGGCTTCTCAGGACCTTATACCGCCGGCTCTTTTGTGCCTTCAGGGGACATCGCTCACATGCTCCGCGAGGTCGAGCGGTCCGCGCCGGAGTACCTTGACCAGCTCCAGGCCGCTGGCTACCAGGGCCGGGAGGAGCTCCTGGCGCTCCTGGAGGCGCTCCATTACGCCCGCGAGCGGCACCTCGCGCTCCTGGAGGTGACCCACTCCGTCGCCCCGGACCGCCTCCAGGCGCTCTTTCCCATCAATCACCTCCGGGCTCCCTGGAGGGAGACCCTCCCCCCGGCGATGGCGTCGCGCTTCCAGCGCCTCCTGGATCGCGCGAGGGACTGAGCCGCCGGAGCGTAAAGAGGTACCCCGGGGCCTCCCCCGGACGAAAAACCCGGGCCACCGCCACACGCTCCCGGCGCTCCACCTGGAAGCGCCCAGGCGCCAGCAGCGCTACCTCCTCCGGGGTGAGCTGCCGCGCCACCGGACAGCTCTCGCAGACCCGAAAGGGCGCCGAGCGAAAGAAATCGTCCAGCACCACGAAGCGCCCACCCGGACGCAGCGCCTCCCAGGCCTCCCGGAGCCACCCCCGCAGGGACCCCTCCCTCCCGCGGTCAAAGAGGTAGACGTTGCAAAGCACCAGGGCGTCCACGGAGCCAGGGTCAAGCCCCACCCTCTCCGGGCTCACCCTCCGAGCCTGCACGTTCGCTACGCCCCTACGCCGCGCCTCCCACACGATCCACCGGAGGAGCGCCCCGTCGGTGTCCGTGGCGTACACCATCCCACCTTGACCTACCAATTCGGCAAGCCGGAAGGTGAGGTAGCCCGCGCCGGCCCCGAGGTCCCCGAGGCGCTCGCCTGGCGCCGGCCGGAGGTGGTCGAGGAGCCTCACCATGGAGGTTGAGCGGTCGCGTCCGGGGTCCGTGGAGCGGGCCCAGAGCTCGCGCCATACGGGGTTGTCGGGGTCGCTCACGCGAGGGTCCTCGGTCACCGAGGACGGGTGAAGCACGCCGAGGGGGGGTGGGGGAGGCGAGGCCCTCCGGGATCTACACCCTGGGGACACGGCCAGGGCGAGCGCCAGGGTCAGGCGCTGGGGCCCTTCAAGGGACATCTTCAAAGCGGCCGAAGCGCTCCCTCGCGGCGCGGGCGAGGGCCTCGCGGTGGTCCGGGTGGGCCACATCGATCAGGGCGCGGGCCCGCTGGCGGAGGTTGCGGCCGTAGAGGTAGGCGGCGCCGTGCTCGGTGACCACCCAGTGGACGTGGGCCCGGGTGGTGACCACCCCGGCCCCGGGCTTGAGCACCGGGACGATCCGGCTCTCGCCCCGGGAGGTCACCGAGGGCAGGGCGATGATGGGTCGCCCGCCCTCGGAGAGGGCCGACGCGCGGATGAAATCCATCTGCCCGCCCACGCCCGAGAACTGCCGGGTCCCGATGGAGTCGGCGCACACCTGGCCCGTCAGGTCCACCTCCACCGCGGAGTTGATGGCCGTCACCCGGGGGTTCTTCTTGATCACCTCGGGGTTGTTCACATAGGCGATATCCAACATGGCTACCAGCGGGTTGTCGTCAATGAAGTCATAGAGGCGCCGGGTGCCCATCACGAAGCCCGCGACCACCTTGCCGGGGTGCTTGACCTTGCACTCGCCGGTGACCACCCCCCGCTCGATGAGGTCCACGAGGCCGTCGGAGAACATCTCCGTGTGGACCCCGAGGCGCCGGTGGCCCTCGAGCGAGGCGAGCACCGCGTCGGGGATCGTCCCGATGCCGAGCTGGAGCGTGGCGCCGTCCTCGACCAGCGCGGCGACGTTGCGCCCGATGGCCTTCTCCAGCGGCCCCGGCGGGTCCCCGCGGTGCTCCGGCAGCGGCGTCTCGAAGGGCACCATGGCCTGGAGCTGACGCACGTGCAGGAGCCCGTCCCCGTGGGTCCTGGGCATCCTCGGGTTGACCTGGGCGATCACCGTGGCGGCGCTCTGCACGGCCGCCCGGGCCACGTCCACGCTCACCCCGAGGGAGCACCACCCGTGGCGGTCGGGGGGAGACACCTGCACCAGGGCCACGTCCAGCGGGAGCACCCTCTTGCGGAAGAGCCCGGGGACCTCGGAGAGGAACACCGGGACATAGTCCGCCTGCCCGCGGGCCACGGCCTCCCGGAGGTTGGCGCCCACGAAGAGGGCGTTCGTTCGGAAGCTCCGGGCCAGCTCCGGGGCCGCGTAGGGGGCGGGGCCCTCGGTGTGCAGGTGCACCAGCTCCACGTCCCGGAGCTCCGGGGCCCGCGCCACCAGGGCCGCCAGGAGGTGCTGCGGCGCGGCGGCCACGGAGTGGACAAAGACCCTCTGGCCCGAGCGAACCACGCTCAGGGCCTCCTCTGCGGTCACCGTCGGTGTCATGGCGGGGGAGTGTCCACGCGCCGCCCCCCGCGCGCAACGGGTATGCTCCCTCGCCGTGAGCGCCCCGGGCGTACGGTGGTGGAGGGAGCCCCTGGTGCACTTCCTGGCGCTGGGCGCGGCCCTCTTCGCGCTGCAAAGTGTGCGCGCCCCGAGGGAGGACCCTCGGCGCCTGGAGGTGTCCCGCGCCACGGTGAGCGCCCTGCGCGAGCGCCACCGCGCGGACACCGGTCGGGCGCCCACGGCGGCAGAGCTACGGAGGCTCGTGCGTCGCCACGCCCAGGACGAGGCCCTCTACCGCGAGGCCCTCTCCCGGGGCATGGACCGGGACGACCCCTTTGTTCGTGACCGCCTGGTGCGGCGCCTGGAGGCCGAGCTGGACGACCCCTCCGCCCTCGGAGAGCCCTCCGACGCGCAGCTCCGTGCCTGGCTCGCCGCGCACCGGGAGCGCTACCGTCAGGGGCCGGTGGTGAGCCTTCGGCATGTGTTCACCACCGCGGACGCGCTGCCTGAGGGCTCCCCCGGGGAGCCCTTCCCCTTCGGGTCGGAGCTCCTTGAGCGCGCCCATGAGGAGCTCCTGGGGTCCTTTGGCGAGGACTTCGCGCGCACCGTAGAGACCGCGCCCGTGGGGCAGTGGGTGGGCCCGGTGCGCTCCCGCCATGGGCTCCACCGGGTGCAGGTGACCGCCCGGCAGGAGCCCCGAGACGCCACCCTGGCCGAGGTGCGAGAGCGCGTCCGGGTGGACCTCCTGGCGGAGGCCCAGTCCCGGCGCCTGGAAGCGGCCCGGGAAGCGCTCCTTCGGCGCTGGCACCTCCGGGTCGAGGGCGTTCGCTGAGAACTCCGGGGCGCCCCGGGCGTCCAACGGTTCATGGCGCGAAGACCGATCCCTGCGGTGTGCTCCACTGGCCTCCCGGCGCTTACCGCTCTGGCCCTGGGGGGCTCCCTGGGCTGCTCCGAGGTCAACGCGAGCACCCCCAGGCCCGAGCCCGTTGTCGAGACCGAGGAGGCCCTCGGGGTGGTCCCGGGCCAGGCCGCCGTCGAGCGCCCCGTGCCGCCGCGCGCCGCGATCGAGGCGATCCCGGAGTACGCAGGCATCATGGGCGCCATGCCCGCGGTGTATCCGGGCTCGCCGTTCTACCCGCTTCGCCACCGCCGCCCCTACCGGCGGTGAGGTCGCCACACCCCACCAGCGCCCCGGACCTTTGGGGTCCAGACACCCCAGCAGACGGAAAAACTCCAATAATTTCACAGCGGTACGGCCTTCGCAGAGGCACCTCCCCATGCACGGAGGTGCCGCCATGGAAATCCAGAGCGCAGCGCGTACACATGTAGGTCGCAGGGCGAACAACGAGGACGCGTTTGTGCACGCTCCGCGGCTCGGGCTCTTCGCGGTGGCCGACGGGATGGGAGGCTACGAGGGCGGAGAGGTGGCCAGCAGGATCACCGTAGAGACCCTGGAGGGCTTTGTGCGCCGGGCCCTCACCGACCACGAGGCCACCTGGCCCTTCGGCTACGACCGCGCCCTCGGGCTCACGGAGAACCTCCTGGACGTGGCCGTACGCCTCGCCGACGCGGAGGTCTTCCAGCGCCGCACGGGGCGCCTCGCGTCCATGGGCTCCACCGTGGCCGCCCTGGTGCTGGACGGCGCCCAGGCCATCATGGCGCACGTGGGGGACTCACGGATCTACCGCCTCCGGGGAGGCGTCCTCGAAGCCCTCACCCGCGATCACTCGCTGTACTTCGACCTCCAGCGCTCGGGCTATGACCTCCCGCCCCTGGAAGACTTCCCCCACAAGAACGTGATCACCCGCGCCGTCGGGCTCCGCCCCGGGCAGCGCCCGCCCCTGCGCACCGAGGCGCTCCTCCCCGGAGACACGTTCCTCCTGTGCACCGACGGGCTGATGGATGGCGTCCCGGACCCAGAGCTCCAGCGCCTCCTGGCGCTGCCCACGGCCTCCGACGCCGCCGAGGCGATGGTGGAGGAGGCCTTCGCCCAGGGCAGCCGGGACAACATCACCGTGGTGGTGGTGAAGGTGGCCTGAGCGTCACCACCAGCCCTCGGACCGCGCAACGCTCCAGATGGCCTGGGCGAGCTTCCTCGGGTCGTGACGGATGAGGGTGCCTTCGAGGAGCAGGTCCGCCGGGTGCAGGAGCCCGGCCCTCACGGGCCTCGACGGGTCCGTGCGCACGGGCTCGCTCCCCTGGGCGCGGTAGGCGTCCACGTTGAGCGAGGGCCACACGTTGTTGTAGAGTGCCGCGTCCAGGCGGGCCTCACCCAGGTACACCGACGCGGTGCCCACGAAGTCCTCCACGGTGTACCCCGGGGTCTCGTTGGGCTTGGTCATCACGTTGCACACATAGAGCACCCGCGCCCTTGAGCGCCCCAGGGCCTCGCGCACGCCGCGCACCAGGAGGTTTGGGATCACCGACGTGAAGAGGTCGCCCGGGCCCACCACCACCAGGCTCGCCTTCTCGATGGCCTCCAGCGCGCGAGGGAAGGCCTCCGCCACGGGGTCGAGGTACACGCTCAGGACGGGCGCGTCGAGGAGCTCCCCGAGGCCGTCCAGGTTGGCCTCACCACGGATGATCCGGTCGTTCTCCAGGTGGACCACGAGCTGCACCGTGTCCAGGGTGACGGGGAGCACCCGGTGGTTCACCGCGAAGATGGCGTGGAGCCGCTCCACGGTCTCCGCGGGGCTCCCGGTGAGCTCGTGGAGGGCCGTAAAAATGATGTTCCGGAGCGTGTGCCCCTGGAGGCTCCCGCCCCGGAACCGGTGCCCCAGCAGGTCTTTTACGGCGTCCGGGTGCGACGAGAGCGCGATCAGGCACCGGGTGAAGTCCCCCGGCGGGAGCATGCCGTACTCGTCCCGCAGGCGACCGGAGCTGCCGCCGGAGTCCATCATGGTGACGATGGCCGTGAGGTCCACGTCCAGGGCGCGCAGGCCCGTCAGGAGGGTGTAGTGCCCGGTGCCTCCGCCGATGGTGACGATGTGGGGCCTCGCCATGGGGATCGCCGGGAGGGTACCATCCCGCGCACCGTCCATGAGCGCTTGCGACTCCCGCCGCGGACAGATCCTCCAGGCCGCGGAGGGCCTCTTCCGGGTCCACGGCCCCGCCCGCACCACCATGGCGGAGATCGCCCGGGAGGTGGGCCTGGGCGTAGGCACCCTGTACCTGGAGTTCCCCTCCAAGGACGCCATCCTCGAAGCCCTGAGCGACCGCTGGCACGAGGCCGTGCTCTCCGCCATGCGCGCCGCCGCCGAGGCGCCCCACGGGTCCCACGGGGCGCGGCTCCAGGCCGTGCTCGACGCCAGGCTCGCCGCGCTCCTGCGCCTGGTGGACGAGGGGGGCCACGCCCCGGAGCTGGTCCACTGCGCCGCCCCCAGCATCGTCAGCGCCCACGCGCGCTTCCTGGGCAGCGAGAGGGCCCTCCTGGAAGGCCTCCTGCGCGAAGGCCACGGCGCCCTGGAGTTCGACGCCCCCAACCCGGAGCTCACGGCCCTCACCCTCGTCAGGGCCTACGGGAGCTTCTCCCCGCCGTGGGTGTTCAAGTTCCCGCGCGAAGACCTGGACCAGGCCCTCGCGGCGATGCACCGCCTGGTCCTCCGTGGGCTCCTCCACCGCAGGGGATTGCATTTCTCGCCTTGACGGCGCGTTGAACGGATTTACTTTTCGTTCACCTGCCGCTCCCACCGGGCGATTTCGCGTCCCGCAGGGGTGTGTGCGGGGATGTGTGCGGACCGTGCCGTCCGCGGCTGGAGCTCCCATGTCGACCCTCGCTGGAGGCGCCGAAGCGCCTCGGATGCTGGTGCCCGTGTTGCCGTTGCGCACGGGGGTGTTGTTTCCAGGTACGGCCATCACGCTGCCGGTGGGGCGCTCGCGGAGCGTGGCGCTCCTCGGGGCGGTGAGCGTGGGGGCGGTGCTTGGGGTGGCGGTGCAGCGGGACCCGTCGGTGTCCGAGCCGACGCTCGGGGACCTCCACGCGGTGGGCACGCTGGCGAAGGTGACGCGCCTGGAGCGCGCCAGGGACCGGTCGTACCGGGTGACCCTCGAAGGGGTGGGGCGCTTTCGGCTGTGGAGCCTCACGCAGACGGACCCCTACTGGGTGGCCGAGGTGGAGACGCTCACGGAGACGCGCGGCGAGGACCCCGAGGCGGTGGCCCGCGCGGGGAGCGTCAGGCGCC
The DNA here is from genome assembly GCA_016218725.1 of Deltaproteobacteria bacterium. Classification (GTDB taxonomy): domain Bacteria; phylum Myxococcota_A; class Polyangia; order Polyangiales; genus JACRDB01. Next base: position 266,902 of record JACRDB010000066.1, on the reverse strand, counting down.
GCTTCGAGGCCCTGGTGACGGAGTCGGGCGGGGCCCCTCCGGAGCTGGCGGCGGAGACGGAGCCGGGCCGCGTGGCGGACCAGGTGACCGCGGGGCTCGGCCTCGGGGTGGAGCGCGAGCTGGAGGTGCTCGCCGAGACGGACGTGGTGCGCAGGCTCCAGCGCGTGGCGGAGCTGGTGGAGGAGGCCCGGACGCTCTCGGAGCTGCGCCGGAAGGTGGACGGGGACGTGCGGCGGGAGGTCGGCAAGGCCCAGCGGGAGGCCCTCCTGCGCGAGCAGATGAAGGCCATGCGCAAGGAGCTGGGCGACGGCGACGATGACCTCCAGAGGCTGCGCGACCGCCTGGACGCGGCGAAGCTGCCGGAGGAGGCTCGGGGCGTGGCGGACCGGGAGCTCAAGCGCCTGGAGGCGCTCGGGGGCCAGGCGGGCATGGAGGCCCATGTGATCCGTACGTACCTCGACTGGCTGGCGGAGCTGCCGTGGAGCACCCGCGCGGAGGCGCGCGAGGACCTGGACGCGATCCAACGGAAGCTGGACGAGGACCACACGGGGCTCGACGAGGCCAAGCGACGGATGCTGGAGCACATGGCGGTGCTCAAGCTCTCGGGCAACCCTCGGGGGACGCTGTTGTGCCTGGTCGGTCCTCCGGGGGTGGGCAAGACCTCCCTGGGGCAGTCCATCGCGGACGCCACCGGGAGGCCCTTCGTGCGGGTGAGCCTCGGGGGCGTCAGGGACGAGGCCGAGCTCCGCGGGCACCGCAGGACCTATGTGGGCGCGCTCCCCGGGAGGATCCTGCACGCGCTGCGCAAGGTGAAGGTGAAGAACCCCGTGGTGCTCCTGGACGAGGTGGACAAGCTCGGCACGGGCTGGGGAGGGTCTCCGGAGGCGGCGCTCCTGGAGGTGCTGGACCCGGAGCAGAACCGCGCCTTCACGGACCACTACCTGGAGCTACCCTTCGACCTCTCGGAGGTGCTCTTCGTGTGCACGGCCAACAGCCTGGAGACCCTCTCGGCGCCGCTTCGGGACCGGCTGGAGGTGCTGGAGGTGCAGGGCTACACCCCGGACGAGAAGGTGAAGATCGCCCGGAGGCACCTTCTGCCCAGGCAGCTCAAGGAGCATGCGATCCCCGAGGGGGCGCTCACGGTGTCCGACGAGGCCCTTGCGAGGATCGTGCGGGAGTACACCCGCGAGGCGGGCGTGAGGCAGCTCACGCGGGAGCTCACGAAGCTCTGCCGCGCGGCGGCGCTGGAGGTGGTGCGCAACAGCGACGGGAAGCCCCCGGCGCTCCGGGTGGAGCCCGACGGCCTCGGGCGCTACCTCGGCAGGCCGAAGCACCAGGAGGAGGTGCCCGAGAGGGTGCAGCAGCCGGGGGTCGCGACGGGCCTCGCGTGGACGCCCGTCGGGGGCGAAGTGCTCTTCGTCGAGACCTCTCGCATGCCGGGGAAGGGCTCGCTGGAGATCACGGGCCAGCTCGGGGACGTGATGAAGGAGAGCGCCCGGGCGGCGCTTACCTACGTGCGCTCCAACGCCCGGGAGCTGGGCGTGGACCCGGAGCGCTTCGCCTCGCAGGACCTGCACATCCACGTCCCCGCGGGGGCCGTGCCCAAGGACGGTCCCAGCGCCGGGGTGACCATCTTCACAGCGCTGGCGTCGCTCTTGACGGGCCAGAGGGTGCGCTCGGACACGGCCATGACGGGCGAGGCCACGCTCCGGGGGAGGGTGCTCCCGGTGGGGGGAATCAAGGCCAAGGTGCTCGCCGCGCACCGGGCGGGGCTCACGAGGGTGATCCTCCCGTCGCGCAACGCCCGGGACCTGGACGAGGTCCCTCAGGAGGTGCGTGATCGCATGGAGTTCATCCTGGCCGAGGACATGACCCAGGTCCTGGGAGCGGCCCTCGAGCGTCCCTCGCTGGCCCTGGTGGGAGAGGCCGCCCAGGTGGCGGCCTGATGCACGAGACCCCTGGAATACCCGACCCTCCCGAGATCGTTACGGCGCGGTAACGCCCCCTCCCAGGGGGTCGTCGAAGACCCAGCGGTAGGGGTGTCCCTCACCCCAGGACGTGCACCCCGAAGCGCCCGAGGAGGTCCACCACCTTGGTCAGCGAGAGGCCCACGACCCCCGTGGCGTCGTCGCCGGTGATGCGCTCGAAGAGGGCGATGCCCAGGGCCTCGATGCGGTAGGAGCCGGCGCTGTCGAGCGGCGCGTCCCGGGCGACGTAGTCCGCGATGGCCTCGTCGGAGAGAGCGCGGACCACCAGGGTATGCACGTCCAGGGCCGTCTCCAGGCGCCCCGTCGACGGCTCCAGGGCCACCATCCCGGTCACCTGCCGGTGGCTCCTCCCGGCGAGCCTCCGGAGCTGCGCCCGCGCGGCCTCCGCGGTGCCGGGCTTGCCCAGGAGCTCACCGTCGAGTTCCCCCATTTGATCCGCCGCCAGGATCACCGCCTCGGGGTGCCTCGCCGCCAGGGACCGGGCCTTCCCCTCGGCCAGGATGAGCACCAGACGCTCCACCGGACACGGCAGGAGGGCCTCCTTGGCGGCCTCTTCGTCGTAGGGCGGAGCGTCGTAGATGACCTGGAGCTCCAGGCGCTCCAGCAGAGCCCGGCGGTACCGCGACGTCGAGGCGAGCACCACCGGACGGGGAGGGATCTTCATCGCCGGCCACTGTACCCGATTCCGCGCGGGGCCTTGCGAGCGGTCCCCTGACGCGGGAGACTGACAGGGACCAATGGGGCTCTGGGTGACCTTCGCGGCGGTGGTGTTGTTGACCAGCGCGTGGTCCTACCGCGCCCGGGAGCGGCTCTACCGCGGGCGCTGGGTGGCCCTGGAGCCCCCGCCGCTGGCCGTGGAAAAGGGCGCCTACCGCTCGACCACGCTCTCCGTGGCCGGAGCCGCCACGGCCCCGTGGACCCTGCGCCTGGCGGCGTTTACGTGCATCGTCCAGGGCCGCGCCATCACCCTCGGGCTCATCGCCGCGGCGCTGGCCACCATGGGCCTGCCCCTCGGGGAGCTCGCCCGGCCCCTGGCGTTCGTGGTCGCGGGCTACTTCATCGCCGGGGCGGGCCTCGGGGCCCTGGTGCTCATGGTCGCCTCGGCGTCGGTGCTGCGCCTCGGCAATGACCTCCTGGCCCGGCACCCCAGGGCCGGCCTCGGCGTGGCCCTCTGGATCCTTGGCCTCTCCCTGGCCTTCCACGCGCTGGTGTTCGTAAACGCCCGCTCCGGCGGAGGGCTCGTCGTGGCCCGGGGCCTCGACGCGGCCACCATGCTCCGCTGGACCCGAGGCTACGCCCTGGGCTCGCTGGTCCATACGGCCCTGCTCCTTGGGCTCGTCACCGCCTGGCGCAGGGCGTTCGCCGTGCGAAAGGTCCCCGTGGAGCCGTAGCACCGGGGGCGTTTCGTGGCACGCTCCCGGCGATGAAGCGGCACCCATCCATCGTTGAAGCGCTCTGGCAACGGCTGCGTGAGGAGCCCGTGTGCCTCGTCCAGGGCCCCCTCCCGGAGGAGCTCGAGACACCCCGAGGCGTGGCCGTGCTCCGCGTGCGGTGCCACCCCGAGGGGCCCCCCCTGGGCGTTCTCTTCGAGGCCGCCGTGAGGGCCGCGAGGGCCCTGGGTGAAGACCCCGATGGCCTCTTCGAGGCCCCTCCGTCCCTTTCTCTTCGGCGGAGGATGGCCGGGCAGCTCCACGAGGCGCGCGTGCTGGAGCGCGTCCTGGGCGTGCTCCACGCGCTCTCCGCGCGCTCCACGCGCGCCGTGGTGCTGGTGATCGAGGAGGCCGGGCGCATCGACGCCGCCACGGCGTCGCTCCTGGTGGACCTCCTGCGGCGGCGGCGCTTCCCTCTCCTGGTCGCCATGGCCCGCGGCGAGGACCCCGGAAACGACGCCTGGGACGCGCTCTGCGAGGTGCTGACGGCGCGCTTTGGCCCGGCCCTCACCGAGGAGCGCGCGGCGGGGAGGCGCCCCACGGCGTCCCTCGAAGGGCTCCCTCCCGAGGTGCGCATGACCGTGAGGGCCCTCTCCGTGGCGGGCTCCGGGGCCGACCCTGCGCTGCTGGCGAGGCTCCGGGGCGTGCCCGAGGCGCGGGTGCTGGAGCACCTTCAGGTCGCCCGCGACGCGGGCTTCCCCATCGAGGACGGCGGCGACGGGGGCTTCGCCCTCCCGGAGACCGTGCGCGAGGCGGTGCGCTCGACGGTGCTGCACTCGCTCGCGAGGCGCTGGAACCTGGAGCTCGCGGAGCACTTCGCGCGGCCCCGCAAGGAGCCCGAGCGCGCGCCTGCGCCGCACGCTGCGCCGATGAAGACCCACCGCGCCCCGAGCGGCGGCTGGGCGGCGGTGTACCCCGAGGCGCCCCGCGAGGCGCCGCCTCCCGCCGCCCCGAAGCCCCAGGCGCCGCCCTCGCCGCCGCCCGAGGCGACGCCGCCGCGCGTTCGGGTGAGCATCGCGCCGCCGCAGGAGCCGGAGCGCGCCGCGGCGCACCTGGAGGCGGCGGGTGACCACGAGGGCGCCGCCCGGAGCCTCCTCAAGGCGGCGGTGCAGCAGCTTGGGGTGGGGCTCTCGGGAGAGGCCCTGGCCACCGTGGACCGCGCCAGGGAGCTCCTGGAGGCCATGCCCGAGGGTCCCGCTCGCCGCGCCCTGAGGCTGGAGCTCCTGGTGACCGACGGGAGGATTCGCTGGGCGGGCGCCGGTCCCGGTGACGCCTTCACGCTCCCGAGGGCCCTCGCGTCGCTCCGAGAGGCCCGGGACCTCCTGGACGACAAGACCCCCGCGGGGCTCTGGTCCGAGCTCGCGGTGGCCCTGGCCGGAGCCCTCCACGACAGCGGCGAGCTCAAGGCGTTGGAGGAGGCCCTGGTGGTGCTCACGGACGCCTCGCGGCGCCTCGGGGAGCTGGGCGACGCCGTGGGCGCGGCGTGCCTCCTGAACGACCAGGCCGCGGTGTATGTGCGCCTTGGTGATCCCGTGCGCGCGGCCTACCTCCTGGAGCAGTCCCGGCAGGTGTTCTCCTCCAGGGCCTCCGAGGACCCGAGGGCCCAGGTGGAGCTCGCCGAGACCGACCACCTCCTGGCGAGGCTCCCGCTCCACGCCGCTCCCCGCGAGGGGCGCGAGGCAAAGGCGCTCTCCCTGGCGCGCGAGCACGGGGTGACCGCGGAGGAGGCCTGGAGGCTCCAGGGCTCGCCCCGGGAGGCCCTGAGGGTCTCCACCACCATCGCCAGGCTGGACCTGCGCGCTGGGCGCCTCCGCCACGCCGAGGAGCGCCTTCGAAAGGTCCTGGAGGCTCAGAAGGCCGACGGAGACATGCTCGGCCTGGCGAGCACCACCGCCGCACTGGCCGAGGCCCTGGTGGCCACCGATCGCGCGGAGGACGCCGTGCGGTGCCTCTCGGACTCCATCGCCTTCAACCTGGAGAAGGCCTCGCCCTCGGGCCTGGCCTTCAACCGTCAGTCCGTGGACGCCCTCGGGGGCCGCGAGGCCCTGCCGCCCGGCGCGCAGGAGGCGCTCCGGGCGCTGCGCGCGGAGCTCGAAGCTGCCGAGGCGATCGTCGGGCGCGTGGAGCTCCCGGGGCTGCCGTAGCTCCTACGTCTCCCGACGAGTAGCATCGCCACACACAGCCACCCACTCCACCCTACAAGCGGCCTGGCGGGCACCGAACAGCATCCTCCGCGGGGGGTTGGTGCGCCGCTGTCCGTCGGGGTACCTGCGTCGCGCGCGCCCGCGTCGGGCGCGGCGAGGAGCCGCCGGAGCGTGAGCCAGCGCAGCGCGCACACGTCCCGCGCGACGGTGCCCTGGGGACAGCTCGCAGGGCCCTCCAGCGCGTCGAAGCGCAGGAGGGGCGCGACGGTGCGGCCGCCGTCGTCGGAGCGGGCGAGGGCCACGCCGTCCACGGTGTGATTCTGGCAGATGTAGAGCGCGCCGGCGTGCCAGCGGAGGCACAGCACCTGACGGGTGGACACCCGCTGGAAGCTCTGCCCGCCGTTGTCCGAGCGCTGGAGGCCGTCCTCGGGGTTCGGGCCTCCGAGCCAGAGCGTGCGCCCGTCGGCGCTGTAGGCGAAGCCCAGCATCGGGCCCCGGGTGCGGTGGGCCACGGCGAAGCTCCGGCCCCCGTCCTGCGAGCGCAGGAGGAGCGTGCCGCTCACCATCCCGGCGTCGTCCTCCAGGGTGGAGCGCAGCCACAGCACGTCCGGGTTCGTGGGGTCCACGCCAGCGAGCCACGCGTCCCTGCCTCCGTGGAGGTCCAGCGAGCGCTCGATCAGCGTGCGGCCTCCGTCGTCGGAGCGGTAGAACACCGGGCGCCGGTCGGCCTCGGTGACGCCCGTGAAGTACACCCGTTGTGGGTCGCTGTCCGAGAGCTCCACGGTCTCAAAGAGCACGCCCCGGAGACCATCGTTCAGGGCTCGCCAGGAGCGCCCTCCATCGCTGGAGCGAAAGACCCGGTTGGCGACGCCGCCGGAGCTTGCGACCCAGACCAGCTCGCGCCCCGAGGCGTCCGCGGTGACGTCCCCCGTGTAGTCCCTGCCGACCTCCGGGACGCGCCGGGCCTCGCAGCGGTCCGTGGCGCGCTGGAGGCCGTCGGGCACGCCCACCAGCAGCGGGACGCCGTCGGGGCCGCGGTTGCCAATCGCGATGGGAGGGTCCCAGACCGCGCTCTGGCCGTAGTCAAAGAGCTCCTCGCAGTGCCAGCTCCAGCTTCGCCCGGCGTCCTCGCTGACGAGCACCCCGAAGGTGGTGCGCAGCGCGATGAAGTCCCGCTCGGCGCCGGGGCCCACCACCACGAACTGCGAGGTCGGGAAGCGCCCGTTGGCCGACGCCGTCGTCCGTTGGGCGGCGAGCGCCAGGGCGAGCGCCAGGGGAGTGAGCCTCACCGAGGGGCCTCCTCCCGCGCCGGTGGGGCGCGGAGATACAGCCACGCGAGGCACCCGGGGAGCACCCAGAGCCCGAGGGCCACGCACACCAGGGTGAAGCTCCCGAGGCGCTGGGAGCCAAACCCGATGAGGGGGTTGGCGACCACGTAGGCCAGGGACTGGCTCGCCGCGAAGAGCCCTCCGGTGGCGCTCACGCTCCCCTCGGGGACGCGGCGGAGCGCGTCGTGGGTGAGGAGCGAGAAGAGCCCTCCGCCGCCCACCATCGCGACACCGAGGAAGAGCACGGCCTCCCAGGGGCTCCGGGCCAGGGGCTCCAGGGCGATGGCGGTGCAAAGGAGCATCGCCCACGCGAAGAGGAAGCGATCGGGTCGCCCACCGGGGCGGGCCTTCTCCCTTCGCGCGGCGAGGTCTCCAAAGCCCACGGAGCCCAGGTCAAAGAACAACGGAGGGAGCCACAGGTAGGCCCCGACCTCGGCTTGCGAGAGGCCCTGCTGGCGCACCAGGAGCTTGGACCCCCAGAGGAGGATGAACCCGATGGCCGGCGCGGCGGACAGCACCACGAGGCACCCTCGCTGCACCGCGCGGTGACCGAGGAGCGCGGCGAGGGAGAGGGACGGACGCTTCGTCTCTTCCGCGGGGCGGTCAAGGACGCGCCGTCCCTCAGGGCTCCAGGCCACCTTGAGCCAGAGAGGGACCCAGCAGAGGCCCGCCAGGGCGGTGCCCAGGAAGGCCATCCTCCAGCCGAAGCGCGTCGCGAGGAACACCGCCAGGGGAGGGGTGATCATGGCGCCGAGGGAGCTCCCGGTGAAGAGCACCCCCAAGCCCCGGGGGCGGTCCTCCGGGGGGAGCGCGCGGTGCACCGCCTGGGAGGCCCCCGGGAACGATGGAGCCTCGGCGAACCCGAGGAGGATCCGGAGGGCGAAGAGCGCCGCGAAGCCCGGGGCGATGGTGTGGGCCGCCGCCACCAGCGTCCAGGCCAGCACCGCCAGGAGGAGCCCCCGGCGGGCCCCCACCCGGTCGATCCAGCGCCCGGCCAGGGGGGCCCCGACCAGGTACGCAAAGGAAAACGCCGAGGCCAGCCACCCGTAGGCCTGGTCCCGGATCCCGAGGCTCTCCGTGAGCACCGGCGCCAGGACCGCCAGGGTCTGCCGGTCCATGTACGAGATCACCATGGTGAAGGTGGCCACCAGGCTCAGGGCCCAGGCCCTCTTGCGGGTCCAGCGGCCCTCGACGGTCAGGAAGGCGGTCTCGGTCATCGCTCCAACGTGCGTACCATACGACGCCGCCACCGCTTGCGGACGCACCCCGGCGGGCGTAATCGAAGAGGCCCCGATGGTCACCCGAGCACAGAGGGAGCGCGCCCGGGCCGCGCTCGAGGGCTTGAAGGGCCTCTACCCCGAGGCCCGGAGCGAGCTGGACTTCATCCCCGAGGACCCCTGGAGGCTCCTGGTCAGCGTGGTCCTGAGCGCCCAGTGCAGCGACGCCGCCGTCAACCGCGTGACCCCCGCGCTCTTCCGGGCCTTCCCCGACGTGCATGCCTTTGCCAGGGTCGAGCCGAAGCACCTGGAGCCACACCTGAAGACCCTCGGGCTCTACCGCAACAAAGCCCGCAACCTCGTGCTCGCCGCCCAGCAGGTGACGACCCTCCACGGGGCGGTGGTCCCGAGGGAGCGAGAGGCGCTCCAGCGCCTCGCGGGCGTCGGGACCAAGAGCGCCGCGGTCATCGTCGCCAACGCCTATGGCACGCCCGTGATCGCTGTAGACACACATGTAGGCAGGGTGGCCCGGCGCCTCGGGCTGACGCGCCATCACGACCCGGATCGCGTGGAGGCGACGCTCACGGCGCTCATCCCGCGGGAGCGGCTCCTGGAGGCCCACCACACGCTCATCTGGCATGGTCGTAGGGTGTGTGACGCGAGGACCCCGCGCTGCCACGCCTGCGGGGTCGAGCCCGCATGTCGCAAGGTCGGCGTGCCGAAGCGATCGTTGGAGGCCCTGGCGAGGGCGAAGGCTACCGCCGAGGGGCCCGCCCGCAGGTGAGGGCCTGGGTGCGGGCCTCGGCCAGGGTGAGGGTGTAGGCCATCGGGCGCCGGGAGAGCTGCGAGCGCCTCGCGCAGTGGGAGGCCCGTAGCAGTACGTGCCTGCGGGCCTCCTGCGTGACCCTGGGGTCGTCGCCCTGGGGGCCTAGGAGCCTCGCGTCGAGCCTCGCCCAGAACTCCGCCTCGGCCCCGCCACAGAGCGCGTCGAGGGAGGTGCCGAGGTCCCTGGAGGCGTCGCCGTGGGCGCGCCCTGGCGTCACGCGCAGGGGCCTCTGGAGGAGCTCATCCTCGGTGCTCCTGCGGTCCACGGCGGCGTGCAGGTCGCTGCAGACGCCCTCCAGCACGCGGCGCTCCTGGAGGGCCACGCGGTCCAGCGCCCCGGTGGCGACGCGCGCCAGGGTCGAGAGCTCGCCGCGGGTGTCCTGGCTGCACTGGCAGAGCCCGTCCACGGCCTCCCACCAGCGGGCGCGGCGGCTCCGCCGGACGGACTGCGCGGTCACAAAGGTGATGACAAGGAGCGTGAAACCGAGCTGCACCCCCTGGCGGAGGGTGAAGCTCACGCCCCGTCGCTCCGGGCGAAGACGTCCAGGTACAGCGGGAGCCTGGCGCCCTCACCGAGGGTGAAATGCTCCGCCGCCGTGGCCTGACGGAACCCGAAGGACCCGATGGCGGCGCCGTTCAGGGCCCACTCCGCGAAGGTCTCCGCGGCCACGCGTCCGAGCCTGGCGGCCTGCACCGCGGGCTGCTCCCCGTCGCCGTCGCCCACGGCCCTCCAGGTGTTCCGGAAGCGCTGGAGCGTGGCCAGGCGGTCCCTCGCGCGCTGCCTCTCGACCTCGCCGTGCACCGCCGAGAGGGCCTCCTTGAGCACCTCCAGGGGCCTCTCGGCGTTGTGCACGATGACCTTCCCGAAGAGCTCCTTGGCCTCGTCGGCGGTCCAGAGGAGCCGCTGGCCATCGCTGCGCAGCTCGGCGTCCCCGAGGAAATACAGCCAGAGCGAGAAGCCCAGGGCGCGCAGCTCGCCCACGTCCACCGCGCGGCCCTCGGGGCCGAAGCTCTCGACCAGGCCCGCCGCCACGGCCCCCGTGGACCCGGGCACCGCCACGATCTTCGGGAGGGCCGTGCCAGGGGACCATTTTCCGAGCGAGGCCCCGGCCTGCGGGGCGGGCACCCCGGGCGCGAGCCTCGCGGTGACCTCCCGCGACATGTGAATGCGCACCGCCCCGGGGAGCGCGTCTCCGGCGGGCGTGAGCGCCAGGCGGATGGTGTCCGGGAAGAGCACCGGGAACGCGTGGACGTCGCCCTCGGCGATGGTGGCGCGGCGGTGGGAGCGCGCGGCCGCGGCCAGGAGGGGGTTGAGCACCAGCGAGCGGTACCCCGGCGTGGCGGCGTGGTCTTCGAGCCAGTGGGCCTGGCCGTGGCTGCGCGCGAGGTTGGGGTTTCCCTCGATCCTCCCGACCCCGGCCAGGAGCTCGAAGCCCGCGACGGAGGCGGCGTCCGCGGACATGGTGGAGCGCCCGGAGGCCTCGCCCTGGGCGGCGTCCCTGGGCGCCATGCGGAGCGTGACCACCGCGCGGCCGTTGGGGTCTACGAGGTCCACGGTGCCCGCGTCGCGGCGCACGGGCTGGAAGAACAACAGCTCCGAGAAGCGCGAGGCCCAGCCGGGCTCTCGCACCGGGAGGTAGACGATCACCTCCGTGGGGTCGTTGCCGCCCCGGGGCACCACGGCCAGGCGCACGGGGCCCACCATCCGCGCGTCGCTCCGGAGGTTGCCCCCGGGCTGCACGTCCCCGAGGAGCACCTGGAGGGCCTTCATCCACGTGGGGGACTGCTCGTGGCCGGGGGCCCAGGCGCCGTTGCGCTCGAAAACCGCGCGCCAGTCAGCCAGGAGCTGCAGGGCCTCGTGGCGCTGGGCCGAGGCGTCGATGCGGGTCTTGAGCTCCGCCCAGTAGTTGCTCCGGGCCACGCGGGGGGAGCACCACAGGAGGCACTCGGGGTCCGTGGCGCCCACCAGGAGCCTGCGGCCCTCCGCCCCGGGCCTGCGGGCGTCCCGAAGGAGCCCGAAGAAGCGACACTCCGGGCGGAGGTCGAAGAGCATGCGCCCGAAGTTGTCGCACTCGGGGCGCAGGAGGTCCACGGTCTCCAGGGTGACCTCGCTGAGGCAGAGGGCCATGACCACCAGCCTCCAGCGCTCGAAGGTCTGCTGGAGCCGGTCGTTGACGCTCTCGGGCTCGGGCTGCCGCGCCCCGGGGTCGAGCGAGAGCTGCCCCAGGACGTGGGACATCATCTCCGCCTGGGCGTACGGCGTGGGGAAGCTCTTGGTGCGCAGGTGCTGCGGCGCGGGCGTCCAGGTGCCCTTCTTCTGGTCGATGGCAAAGGTGTCCGTCTGCGCCGCGGTGTCCGAGCCTGGGATGAGCTGGAGCATGGTTCACATCCTTCAGGTGCGAAGGGCCGCCAGGAGCGACCGCTCGATCTTCTCGGCGGTGGCCACGTCGGGGTCCGGGTCTTTGTTGGCGCTGGTGCGCGTGCGCTCGGCCCCGGCGGTGCCCTCGTGCTGGAAGGCGTCCACCAGCACCCGGAAGGCCTCCGGCGGCGCCCAGCGGCGCTGCTTCACCACGGAGTACAGCTGCCTGGTCCGTGGGTCGCCAAACATGGACAGGTCCGGCTCGCCGAAGATGGTCCCGAGCCACGCCGTGGTGAACCAGAGCTGGGCCCCGCGGTTCAAGAGCGCGTTCAGCACCTTGCGGGCGAACACCGTCGGGTTCTCATGGTTGGCGCGGGCCACGTTGCCGAGGAGCGAGCCCCACGTCGAGCGCCCCTTCTCATAGCCGAAGTCCGTGAAATCACTGGATTTTTCACGGAGGCTTCGGTAGATCTCCTGGACGAGCAGCGCCTCCACCATGCGGGCTCCGAGGGACGGGTCCTTGGAGGTGGTGTGCACGTTCCACGCGCGGCGCAGGGGCCAGGCGGGGTCGTGCTCGTCGTGGGCGAGGCCGTACGTCCGGTGGGCGGCGCGGGCCTGGGTGTCGGTCTTCTCCGGGAGCATGACCAGGCCATAGGCGGCCAGGAGGGGGTAGAGCGAGACGGTCTCGTCGTTGTCTGGCGCTGCGGCGGTGGCCTTCACCTGCGGCAGGGGGTTGTCGGGCACGCCCAGGAGGAGCGACGCGTCGAGGAGGAGCTTGGTGTGCTTGAAGAAATATTCCAGCCCGTGGCCCATGCTGGCCAGCAGCGTGGCCGTGTCCACGGTCTGCCCCGTGGTGGGCGGGAGGTCAAACCACCGCAGGAGGAACGCGCCGTAGATGGGCTTGGCGACCCCGACGGCCTCGCGGACCAGCTTGATGAGCTGGTGGGTGATGCCCGCGCCGGTGCCGCCCAGGAAGCTTCCCACGACGAAGATCCTCGCGGCGGTGCGGGCGATGCCGAAGAGGGGCTCCATGGCCCCGCCCTTGGAGGCGGAGAACACCGCGGAGCCGACGCTCGGGTTGGCGAACATGCCCTTGCCGATGTCCACGCCCCCGGCGGGGCCCACGGCGCCCTCGATGCCGCCGGACTCTTCGTCGTAGAAGAGCTCGAAGAGCTCGCGCTCCAGGGGGTCCGCGCGGTCATCAATGAAGATCTTCCGGAAGGCGGTCTCCTTCATGGTGTCCCGGGCGAAGGGCGGGACGATGGCCTGGGCGCCGTCGAGCGGGTGCGGGGCCCCGGCGCTCACGGTGTTGCCGAAGCTCTTGAGCTTGCTGGCCAGGCGGCTCTCCCCGTCGGCGTCGATGACGAAGGCCGTGACGGGCTCGGCCAGGGCGTGCACGCGCAGGAGCCTGGCGACGGCCAGGGCGATGTGCTGGCCCCCGCCTCCGACGGCGATCACGAGGTCCATGGGGAGACTTTCCCTTTCAGGTCCTGTTGGCCACCCAGCAACCGCCGAGGGTCACCAGGAACGACGGGACGAGCCCGAGCACCAGCGCGCGGGACACGGTGCTCCCGGACAGGAAGATGTACCGGGCCATCTCCGGGTTGTTGAGGCACAGGGTGAGCTCGTCGGCCCGCACCGGGTCCAGCACCATGAGCGCCGTGGCCCCGAGGGCCGCGACCATGAGCGCCGTGAGGTAGCGCCCGAAGACCGTCGCCCACAGCTTGCGACGCATCACCAGGAAGAGCACCACACCCACCAGCGACGTGGCGAAATCGTAGCCCCCCGCGGCGATGAGCATGTTCCGCGAGGCGCCCTCGCAGCGGTCCTGGTCGACCCCGCTGGGCCCGGTGTTCACCACGACGGTGGTGTTGGTGTCGGGTGCTGTAGGGGAACCTCCGGGGGTGGGGGTGGGTGTAGGAGTGGGCGTAGTGCCCTGCCCGGGGTCCGTGGGCCAGCTCTGCGCGGGGTTCCTCGGTTGGAGGAAGACGACCTGGAGGTTCATCGCGGGGGATGGGAGCCGCTTGGGCCGCGCTTTGTCAAGCGAGCGGTGCGCGGTGTGGGGCGCTATCATGCCGTGCGCGGTGCTTCGGTTCCTTCCGAGCGTGGCGGTGTGGCTGCTGGCCCTCCTGGGGTGCCTGGGCGAGGCGCGGGCGCAGTCCGTGGAGGACTACCGGCGCACCTTCGAAGAGGGCGTGGTGGCGCTCCAGGAGAACCGCTTCAACGACGCCCGGCTGGCCTTCGAGCGCTGCGACCGGGAGCGCCCCTCGCTGGTGGTGCGCTACAACCTCGGGCTGGTCTACCGCGCGCTCGGGCGCCACCTGGACGCGATCCGAGCGTTGGAGGACTACGCCGACAGCCCGGAGCCCAACACCGACCGGGCGCGGATCCAGGCAGCGCGCGCCATGGCGGCGGAGCTGCGGGCGACGCTGGTGCGCGTGACCTTCTACGTCACGCCGCCCACGGCCACGCTCCAGGTGGACGGCGAGCCCCGGAGCCTGGTGGACCACCGCGTGCAGGTGGACCCCGGGCTGCGGGTGCTCTCCCTGGAGGCCGAAGGGTACCGCCCCTGGAGGGACCGCAGGACCTTCCGTCCGGGCGCTCGGGAGACCTTCGAGGTGAACCTGGAGCGCCTGGGGACCGCGGCGGCGCCAACCCCAACGGTGCCCGGCGACGCGCCGACGGAGGGACCTCGGCGCCGCAATGACCGCTGGTGGGTGCTGCCTTCGGTGGTAGGCGGCGCCGTGGTGGTGCTGGGCGTACTGGTCGCGGTGCTCCTGGTCCGCCCCGAGGCCCGAGGGGTCCCCTATGAGGCCTCCTGGGGCACCCTCTATGAGCCCCTGGTGGTCGGTCCGTGAGGGCCTCTGGGGTCCTCGCCGCGCTACTCCTGGCAGGCTGCGGCGCTCCAGGGGTGACCGAGCTGGTGGTGAGGCTCGACTCGGACATGGCGCCCGGCACGGAGCTCGCGGCGGTGCGTCTGACCGTGGCGCGGGTGGGAGGAGAGCCCTTCGCCACGAGCCGTTACGACCTCACCATGGGGCGCTATCGCCTCCCGGGCGAGGTGGGCGTGGTGCTCACGGAGCCCTCGGGGGAGGTGACCGTCGCGGCCACCGCGGAGGTCGTCGGGGACCTCTCGTACACGCTCCAGGTGAGGGTGCTCCCGAGGCCCCTGGCGGTGTCCAGGGTGGAGCTCTTCCTGGCCCGGCGGTGCCGCATGCCCGAGAACCGCGCCTGCCCCGCGGGCACCGTCTGCGGCCGCGCGGGGTGTGAGATGGTTCCCACGGGCCCGCTGCCGAACCTCAAGCCCGACGGAGCGGTGTCGCCCTCGCTGGACGCGCCCGACGCGGTGGTGATCGAGGCGGGTCCGCCCGAGGTCCCGGAGCCGACCGATTCGTCCGGTGAGGACACCCCTGGGGACACGAGCTGCACCGGGGACCTCCTTCGAGACCCGAGGAACTGCGGTCGGTGCGGACACCTGTGTGAGAACCCCCTCGGGGAGGCCCGGTGCCTCGACGGTCGTTGCGTCCCGACCTGCACCATGGGTGCCCGCGACGCCGACGGTCTCCCCGACAATGGCTGCGAGACCCTCTCGCTCCGTGGCCCTCTCTGCGGGAGCACCTACCGCCTGCCCCCGACGGTGGTTCTTGAGGTGGGAGACGTCCAGGTCTGCCCCTACGATGGTCGCAGCGACGAGACCGGCGGCCTCCAGCTCGAAGCCGGCGTGATCCGGGTGCTGGGCACCATCCAGGCCAGCGGGATGGGCTACGGCGGCGGCGGAGGTGGTGGTGGCGGCGGCGGCGGCGTGACCGCCAGCGCCATGGCGTCGGGAGGAGGCTCCGGGCCAGGGAGCGCCGCAGGGCGCGACGGCCTCGCGGGCGAGACGGCGCGCACGAGCTGCTGCGGGAGCTGCGGCGGCGCGGGCGGAACGGGCGGCCAGGGCGGGGGCTCCTTCGGCGGCGCGGGCGGCGGGGCTGGGGTGCGCGGCATGGCCTCCGGTCGCGAGCCCTGTATCCAGGACGGCCACCCCGGAGGCGCGGGCGGTGAAGGCGCCCGCGGCGGTTACGGAGGCCCCGGCGTCAATGGCGACAGCAGCACCGATGAGTCCGTGCGGCTCGGTGGGGGCGGCGGCGGCGGGGGCGGCGGCGGAGGGAGCCAGAGCCAGTCCTGGTCGGCATGCTCGCGCTGTCCAGGGGTGGAGGGCTCCGGCGGCGGCGGCGGCGGCGGCGGCGGCGCGGGCAACGCCGGCGGGGGACGGATCGTGCTCCTGGCCTCCCGGCGCATCGAGGTGTCAGGGGCGCTTGAAACCCGTGGCCTCGGTGGCATGACCGGCACCGGCGCCCCGGGGCGCAATGGCGCCGCGGGAGGCTGCTCGGGGGTCCCCGGCGGCGCCGGGGGCTCCGGCGGGAGCGCCAACGCCGCAGGGAACAGCCGAGGCGCCGGGGGTGGGGACCTTGTACGTGTATGTGGGATGGACAGCGTGCGTGGTCCTGGGGGTTCCGGCGGCGCCGGGGGAGCCGGGGCCGGCGGGGGAGTTCTCCTCCGGGCCCGGGAGGTGGTGGTGACGGGACGGATCGACGCGCGGGGGGGCGCTGGAGTGGTCCATGGAGGCACGCTAAAAGTGTTTTCCTGCGCGCCTCCGACGCTGCCGATGACGCTCCAGGTGGGGCGCCTCCACACGGCGCGCATCACGGGCTGCTGACCGGACCAGCAAGGGAGGCCGCTCAAGGTCCTGGGGGCGATGCCGATCTTAGGGAGTAGCCAGGACCACCTCAATGAGCGCAATCACCGTCGCGGACCTCGAAGGCGCCCTCGCGCGCAGAGAGTTCACCTACTGGTACCAGCCCAAGATCTCCATGGTCCTGGGGACCCTCTGCGGCGCCGAGGCGCTGATCCGGTGGCGCCGCGGGGACCAGGGGCTGGTGCCTCCGGGGGCCTTCATCCCCCTGGCGGAGGAGAGCGGGTTCATCACGGAGATCACCCTGGGGATGCTCGACACCTTCGCCCGAGACACCGCGGCCCTGGAGCGCGAGGCGCCGGGGCTGATCACGTCGTTCAACGCCAGCGCGAGGGACATCGAAGACGGGCGCCTCCTGGAGGCCCTGGAGCGCAGGATCGAGCGCGGGGAGCTCGTCGCCGAGGCCACCGAGGTGGAGCTCACGGAGTCCGCGGTGATCGTGGCCGACGCGAGCTTCCGAGGGCGCCTGAACCGCCTGAGGGCCCACAAGGTCCACCTCGCCATGGACGATTTTGGCACCGGATACTCCAGCATCGAGACGCTCTCGGCGCTGCCCTTCACGGCCGTGAAGATCGACCAGGGCCTCGTCCGGAGGATGGAGCAGTCCGAGAAGGACGCCACGCTGGTGGAGACCAGCATTCGCATGGGGCACCGCCTCGGCGTCGAGGTCGTGGCCGAGGGCATCGAGACCGAGGGCGTCTACCGAAGGCTCCAGGCCGCCGGCTGCGGCGTCGGCCAGGGCTACTGGATGGGGCGGCCGATGCCGCTGCCGGAGCTCCTGGCGCTCGCGGCGTCGGGGCGCTCCTGGCCCGGAGGCGCCAGGGGCCTGGTGCATATGGCCACCCTGGACCACCTGGAGTGGCGCAAGGCCCTCGTGGACGAGCTCCTGATGCTGCCGCCGGACCGCGAGGTCCCGGCGAGCTTCCTGCGCTTCGCCGCGGACTCCTCCGAGTGTCGCCTGGGGCGCTGGTACCACGGCCCCGGGCGCCAGCTCGCGGCGCTGGAGGTGTACCAGGACCTCGCTGCGCCGCACGACGCCCTCCACGCGTGCGGCGCTCGCATCGTCGCCGCGGCGCGGCGGGGCGCCCGCGTGGACGACCTGCTCCGCGAGCTCGACGAGCTGTCGCTCTGGTCGACGCAGGTGATCGGGTGCCTCCACGGCGTGGAGCATGCGATGCTCCTCGGGGCCCGGAGCCTGCGTCAGGCGTGCTCCGTGGCGCCGGTGGCCGTCGGAGACGTCACGGGGGCCAGGGGGGAGGCAGCGGGGGCGCCGCAGCGTCGGGCGTCGCGCGCCGTCGGGGCCTCGACCTCGGGCGGGTCCCAGGGTCCTGGGCGCCGGCGTCCCTCCGAGGCACCGGCGTCGGCTCCACGGACCTCACCGGCGTCGCTGGCACCACCGTCCGGGTGAAATTGAGCCGCAGGGTGACGCTCCCCAGCGGGAGCGTGAGCTCCTCCCGGCGCTGCCCCTGCCAGCGCACCCACCGCGTCGCCAGGTGCTCATCCCGGAGGGCGTCCACTTCGTCCACGTCCACCCGGAAGGGCTCGTTGGGCACCAGGGGCACGTTCTCCACGGTGCGGGCGCAGTCCCTGGCGTTGGTGCACGGACCCACCACGAGGTTTGACCCCGGCACCCGGAGCGTCACCCGGAGCTCCGGCCCCGAGAGGTCCAGGTCCCAGGGACGGTCCCCGTTGGCGCGCTCGGCGTGGACGCGCACCTCCACCCGCGTCCACACGGCGCTGGTCGACGGCGGGGGTGTCTCCGCGCGCTGGAGCGGTAGGCCCCACAGCACCAGGGCCACTCCGAGCGCCAGGAGCGCCAGCGCCAGGGGCCCCGCGACGCTCGCCCCCCGGCGCGGAGCCTTCGCGGCACCGGAGGCGCGGGCGGCGCTCACCGCGCCCCGGCCCAGGGCCTGGGAGAGCTCCGCGGCCAGCACCGCGGACGGCACCGGTGCCCCGAAGCTCGACGCCAGCGCCGGGAGGAAGCGCCCCGCGCGCTCCTGGGGGTTGTCCCTCCCAGGCTCGGAGAACGCGCTCCGTACGAGGGAAGCGGCCACGTCGGGCCGGGCCTCCGGGAGCTGCGCCAGCCACAGGAGGGCCGTCCCCGTGGCCACGTGGTCCCGCAGGGGCTCCCACGACGAGGGCCCCGGGGAGCCTTCCCGGGTGACGCCCGCGTAGCCACGGAAGGTCGCCTGGTCCGCCGGGTGGTTCGGGTCCAGGGGCAGGTACCGCAGGCCGCAAAGGAGCGCGCACTTGAGCGCGAGGTACCCCGAGGGCAGCCGCCCGTGCTCGCTCCGGAGCCACCCGAGCGCCTCGCCGAGGGGCACCGACCCGACCCTGCGCTCGCCGTGGAAGCGCTCAAGCCACGGCTCCACATGGCCCCGCGAGAGGTGCGCCTCGAGCTGTCGGCAGTCGCCCTGGTACGCGCGCACCAGGTCCTCCGGCGCGGTGACCGCGAGGTCCCTCACGCCCCACTCCAGCACCAGACCGGTGTTCCCCAGGTCCCAGAGGAGCGCGTTGAGCTCCAACTCGTCGTCGCCGACGGGCCTGGGATAGCGCCAGGGGTCGAAGCCCGGCACCTGCCGGGTGAGCCAGGCCAGGAGCTCCCCGGAGCGCAGGGCGCGTCGGAGGTCGTCCCACACGTCGGCCACCAGGGAGGTACTCCGGAGCTGCTCCACGGCGCTCAACAGCACCACGGTGCCGGCGTTGTTCTTGACCTCGAAGGTGCTCTGCCTGGCCTGGGCGTACACCCCGACCCAGAGGGCCAGGGGGTCGTTTCCCGACGCCTGCGCGCGGCGCAGGGCGTCCATCCAGTGGGGGTCCCGCAGGGCCGGGGCCAGGGACTCCATCCACGCCAGGAGGTCCCCGAGGGCGTGGGCATGCTCCAGGGCCTCGCGCACCTCCGGGCGCGCGAGGGCCATCCTGGCGACGCCAGAGGGCTCTGTAAAGCCTTGCCCTGCAAGGGAAAACGGCTCTCCAAGGGACCACGCGAGGCGCTTCATCCCGGTGGTCTCGCCGGACGCCACCATCTCCGCCGCCCCCGAGGCCGCGACCGCCCCATGCATACGCAGCCAGGCCGAGAGGACCCCTTCGCGGGCGCTCCCGGCGAGGTCCTCCAGGCGCAGCGAGCCCGCCCGGACCGCCGGACCGATCTCCGCCGGGGAACGCACCCAGACGCCCCCGACGAGCAGGTCCCGGCGCCCGAGGGCCCAGGCCTGGGTATGGACGGCCAGGGACTCCACCCCGACGCTCCGGGGCCTCTCGGCGATGGAGCGGGCATCCCGCGACCTGCGCACGACCTCGGGCGAGGCGCCGTTGCGGGTGAGCCAGGCGAGCACCGCGCCCGCGCGCACCAGCTCAAAGCCCTGGGCCGGCTGCCGCAAGAGGCAAAGCGCCAGCGCGTCCATGGTGGCGGGCCCCTCGGGGAAGCCCTCGAACGCCGTCCAGGTCGCCCCTTCGGTCTCCTGGAGCGTGACGCCCGCGGCGGCGAAGAGCCCTCGGGCATGCTCCAGATCGAAGCCCCTCCGGGTCGCGGCGAGCTCCACCTTGGGGAGGTCCGAGGGATAAAGCACCCTCGCGGTGCCAGCCAGCTCTTTGAGGGCCTCGACCAGACGCACCTCTTGCGTCTGGGAGAGCTCGCGCAGTGCTGCCTCCCGAGGCGTTCCTCCGCTGCGGCCCAGGCGTTCGAGGTGCTCCTGGAGGTTCCGCACCGCGAGGCGGACGCGATCGCGGGCGTCGTCGTCGCGGCGCCCGGCGGCGTCCAGGACGCGGAGGGCGTAGTCACACCGGACGGCGAAGGCCTCCTCCGGGGGTGGCTCTCGGAGGAGCTCTGCGGGAGAGACATGGGGCCAGAGGGCCGCCAGGAGCGGTCCGTCGGCCTGGAGGGACGCGACCAGGGCCGCGGCGTCCCCCGGGAGGCCCGTCGCGGCGCGCTCGCCGGCGCGGACCTTGCGGCGCGGTGAAGGGTCTTGTTCCTGGCCTTCTACGGGCTCCAGCCAGGGCTCCAGAGGCTCCTGCGCGGCGGGGCCCTGCGGAGCCTCCGCGCCGAGCACCTCCAGGAAGGGTTCCTTGGCCCCGTCAGACATGTGCCGTTGCAAGGTGGAGGACGGAGGCGCTCGCCGCAAGGGCCAGCGCACCCCATCACGGGGGTAGCTGGAGCTCCGTGGTCATCGGGGTCCGCAGGTCACGGACCTGGGGGTGTTCGCTCCAGAAGCGCACCCGAGCGCCCTCGACGGCCCACCGAAAGGGTCGTCCCGTCAACGGGTCGTGGAAGGCCGGGTCTTCCAGGAGCGGAGGTGTCGTGGGGAGAGCGCCCCCGGCCTGATCCCTCGCGACGAGGAAGCGCAGCGCCAGGGCGAAGCGCCGGAGCTCGCCCTCCGCGGCGAGCGTGCGACGATCGTACCCTTCGAGGGCCAGGGCCAGCGTGCCTGCGGGCTCCGGGAGGGCAGCGAGCTCGGCCTCGAAGCGCGCGAAGGCTGCCCGGCGCTCCGCCGCGGAGGCGCCGCCGCTGAAGCGGGCCCAGGGCCCTGGCGGCGCCAGCCAGCGCTCCAGGAAGGGTACGGTGCGCAGCCGGACGAACCCGAGGAGGCAGTCCTGGGGGTTACGGGGCATCGTCGGGACCCCGTCGAGGAGCTGGTGCAGCGAGGTCAACGCCAGCAGGGCCTCGTTGGCGAGGGCGTCCTCCCATGGGGCGGGGCTCCGAACGACCAGCTCCAGAAGCCTGGAGGCGTCGGCGCGCGCAGCGGGCGACGCCTCGGGGGCGCAGCGCCTCACGGTGGCGACGGTCTGTTGGATCATCGCCCCCGCGATCAAGGCGCCGACCACGGCGGCGCCCGGGACGAGCTGTTGGGCGAGCCTCGCCGCGGGCGCGGCGGCCGCGAGGCAACGGTCCGGGCCTCGGGACGCCTCGCGGGCCAGGTACACCTGGTGAGCGCGGAGGAGCGGCAGGTACGACGGCACCGGGGACGCGAAGCCCTGGGCCACGACCACGTCCTCGTGGGCCTCGCGGGCCCCGGCGGCGTGGGCGTAGCCCTCGATGGCGGCGTCGTTCGCCTGGAGCCACACGGCGACCTCGGGAGGGACGGGGCCACCTTGCTCCCGAAGGACGCGGAGCGCCGTCCGGGTGGGCTCCGCGATGCTGCGGGCCCACTGGCTGTGGTCCTGCTGCCACGCGAAGCCATTGACCTCGGCGGTGGCGTCGGTCACGGGCGGTGGCCTCCACGCGGTGTGGTGGACCCCGGAGGTGGCGCGGCGCAGCGACGGGGTCGTGGCGTCCAGCGCGCGGCGCCCGCGGACCTGCACCGCGAGCTGCACGACCACGGGCGTCACCAGGAGCAGCGCGGCGCCCACCGCGACGGCCTGGGGCAAGGTCCAGGAGCCCCTCCTCATGCACCGAGCAGGCCACGGAAACCGTTGCCCTGTCAACGATCTCCAGCGCCGCCGCCGTCCCGCCGAGGCGCGAGGAGCTCGGGCATCCCGTGGGTCGCGGCGAGGCGCCGGGCACGCCAGGCCGCCAGGGAGCCGGGCGCGGCGCCGTCGAGCACGCGCTGGAGGTGCGCCGCCGCGGCCGTGCGGTCGCCGGTCTGCAGCCGCGAGTCCGCCGCGAGCACCAGGGAGATAGGGTCCTGGTGCTGGGCGTAGGCGCGCTCGAAGTACCCCGCGGCGAGGGTCCAGCTCCGGGCCTCGTAGGCCTCGGCGCCCTGGCGGAAGTACACCCTCGCCTGCTCCAGCGCGGGCTCTCCGCCGTCCGTCGATGCGTCGGAGGAGGCGCCCAGGGCGTCGCCTGCGTCCACGCCGCGGACCCAGAGGGGCCACGGGATGGCGTTCCTCGCCCCCGGTGGCTCCGGCTCATCCCCGGGCTCCGACGGCGCCGAGGGCGGCGGCTCCGAGGGCGCCCTCGAAGCGCCCTCGGGCGCAGCCTCCGTAGCTTCGCCAGCCCCGTTCGCCCGGCGCACACCGACGCCACCGGGTTCACGCTGCCACCGGGCGGCCGGTGGTGCGCTCCGGGGGGCAGAGGGCTCCGGGCGAAAGAGGCAGTACCCCAGGAGCGCCACGGCGCCCACCGCGAGGGCCGACCAGCCAAGGGGGAAGCGCTCCGGGGGGGAGCCTGTGGGACGGTTTTCAGCCATGGCGCCGCGGGCGGTATACCAGCGACGGCGCCTCGCGGCACCGTCCTCAAGGCAGGGCGTTCACCCAGAGCGAGAGCACCTCCCAGTGAGTCCCGAGGGCCTCCGGCGCGGCGTAGAGCCGGAGCTCCCAGCGCCCGGGTGCGCGCAGGGGGCAGCGGACGAAGGTGCGGTCGCTCTCGGTGACCTCGCAGCGGTCCTCGGCGCCCTCCCT
Source organism: Deltaproteobacteria bacterium (assembly GCA_016218725.1). Classification (GTDB taxonomy): domain Bacteria; phylum Myxococcota_A; class Polyangia; order Polyangiales; genus JACRDB01. Next base: position 244,540 of record JACRDB010000066.1, on the reverse strand, counting down.
GCGTACCTTGGCGAGGAGGTGCCGGCGCTGGTAGTTCCGGAGGGTGAGCTGGACGGAGCCGTGGGCGTCCAGGCGGTCGCGGTCCGGGGCCAGGAGCACGAGGCCCTGGGCGAAGAACTCCGCCGGGAGCGCGGGGCGCGAGAGGAAGGTGGCGCGGTCCACGGGGCGCTCCACGAGCTGCCAGCGGGCCTCGTCGGGGAGGTGCTGGCGGTTGAAGACCTCCGGTGGCGTGAAGAGCTGCGCGGTGCCGAAGCGCTTCTGGAAGCGGTCGTCCACGGAGCCCGCGTCCCAGGTGGTGTCCACGAGGTACCACTGGCCCCCGAGCCTCACGGCGTTCCAGGCGTGGCTCTCGGAGGTGCCCTCGGGGCCCGTGCGCGCCTCGCCCACGAGGTACACCGCCTCGAGGCCCGAGGCCCGCGCAAGCGCCTCGAAGAGGTGGGCGTAGCCCGCGCAGACGCCGAGGTGCGTGCGGAACACGGTCTCCGCGTCCTGCGGGGGATACCGGTGCGCGCGGTACGAAGGGACATCGTAGGCCACGCGGTCCGCGACGTAGTCATGCACCGCCCGGGCGCGCTCCACGGGATCCGGCAAGCGGTGTTGGAGGAATCGTCCAAGGGCGGCGATGGAGGCCTCGTCCGGGGGCGGGATGCCGAGGACCGCCGGGTGGACCGTAGCGGGCAGAGGCCACGCGAGCCGCCCGGGGGTGCGATACACCCTTGGCTGAGGTGGTGGCGGAGGGGTGAGACGCCCCCGGAAGGGGTTCGGGTGCGACACCTCGTGGAGCCACTCGAAGAGCCCCGCGGCGCCCGCGAGGGCCACCCGGGCCGAGTCCGCGGTGGGGCCCGAGCGCCCCTCGAGCATCCAGTCCCCGCGGGTGCTCAGGGCGGTGAACACGCTGCGGGCCTGGGTCCCGAGGAGCACGCCCAGGAAGGCCACGTTGAGCGCCAGCGTCCGGAGCGTCAGCCGATCAAAGACCGTAAGGAAGCGCCGAGGCCTCCTCTTGCGTAGCCAGCGCCAGTGCCCGACGAGCTCCCACAGCACCGGGCCAAGCGGGAAGAGCACCAGCCCCGCGAGCACCACCTGTGTCCGCGGTAGGCCCCTCCACGCAGCCAGCGACGACGCGATCCAGACGCCAAGGAGAGGCGTCGCCACCACCAGCGCCGTCCAGAGCGTATAGGCAAGCGCCACGAGCGCGCCGCCGACACCCACCACCCCGGGCCGGCCACCCCTGCGCTTTGCCATTACCCGTTAGAGATAGCCACGCCCCGGAGCCCGGCAAGGTGTGGGTCCGGGTGGTAGGGTGTCCGCGAGGCCGTGAAACACCTTCCGCGCGCGACGCCTGGGCTCCTGGCGGTGGCGCTGTCCGCCGTCCTTTTCGCGTCGCTTTCCCGAGCGCAGGAGCCCGGCTGTCCCCCGGAGGTGCACCGCTGGGTGGAGCGGGCCGGGAGGGAGCTCGGGCGCTCGGTCCGCGCCGAGGCGTGTCACCCCGGCTTTCTTCGGCTGCGCCTCCGCGCCGAGGGGGCGCCCCCGCTGGACGTGGAGGTCGCGCGCGGTGAGGGGCCCGCGTTCCATCGCGTGGGGGACCTGCGCCTCTCGCCGCTCCTGGAGGTGAGTGACTTCAGCGCCGTGGAGCGGCCACGGAGGGAGGCGCTCGTGGCCCTGGAAGGGTGGCTGGGGCGCAATCCCGGGGTCCCCCTCGGCGGCGCGGCCCTCGGCGCGCCCTGGGCTCGGCGCATGGAGGCGTCCGCGGGAGGCGCCGCGGTGCCCTGGTGCCTCGTCGGGGCCGTCGGGCTCCTCCTGGCGCTCTGGCGACGGAAGAAGAGCCCCGAGGGACCGCGGGCGTGGGCGGGTCTCGCGCTCCTGGCGCTGGCGGCGAGGTTCGCCTTCGGGCTCTGGAGCGTGCTGCACGTCAACGGCCAGGGCCCTCTCTGGCTGGAGGGCGCCCTCGGGGACGGACGCGCCACGGCGCCCTATGGACCGGGATATCGCGAGCTCTTCCAGGGCGTGACCCGCCTCGCCTCGGCGCTCGGGGTCGCGCCGGATCACGGGCTCTTCGCCGCCAACGCCCTGGCGTCGGCCTCGGCGGTGCTGCTGCTCCACGCGGTCGCCCGGGCGCTGGGGCACGGGACCGTCCGGAGCGCCCTGGTGGCGGGAGCCCTCGCGGTGCACCCGTCCAGCGTGCGGATCGCCGCGACGGAGTCCTATTTCCCCTCGCTGGTGGCGCTCTCCCTGGGCGCCGCGTGGTGCGCCCTCAGGGCCACCTTGGAGCCTCGCGAGGCGCCCGGACGGGCGGCCGCGTGGGGCGTCGCGGGCGCGCTCCTGACGATGCAGGCCGCGAGGGTCCACCCCTCGGTCTGGCCCTTCCTGGCGCTGGTGCCCTGGACCGCCGCGGCGGCGGCCCCTCGCCGCGGGGCCCTGGTCGCCGGGGGAGTGACCGCCGGGGCCCTCGCGGGGCTGGTGCTGACGGGCAGCCTAGGGCCCGGGCTCGCGACGCTCCGCGCGCAGGAGGCGTCTGGTGCAGCGTTTGCGCTCGCGCCTCACGCGTGGTGGGCGTGGGCGCTGGCCGCGCTGGTGGGCGCCCTCGGGTGGAGGCGGTCGCGCGCTCCGGGGGTGTGGCTCCTTGGTGGCGCCCAGGCGGCGCTCGCCTTTGCCTCGATGGATCGGTACGGACCGAGCGAGCTGTGGAGCGCGGCTTTTCTCACCCTCGCGGCCCCCTGGGCCCTCCTGGCGCTGGGGTCGCTACTGCCCGAGGGCAGGCGGGCGCAGGTGGCGGCGGCGGTGGCGCTGGTGGCCGTAACCCTCCGAGGGGCGTTCGGGGTGCCCGAGGAGACCACGGAGCAGCGAGAGTTCGCCTGGCATCGCCGCTGGCTCGCGGCGCTCCCGGTCGGGTGTACGGTGTTCTGGGTGGGGGCCGCGGGGCCTCGGAGGCTGTACCTCCCGACGTATCTCGCGCGGGACTCGCGCCCCGCGAGGCTTGACGCCGCGAGGCTCGACGCGCAGACCGTCACCGTGGCGCCCGGAGCGTGCGCTTACTACGTGCAGGGCTCGCTCTGCGCGAGCGCCGAGGGGAGGGGCGCGTGCGCGCGGGTCGCGGAGCACCTGGCGCTGCGCGAAGCGCGGCGGGCGCGTCTCCCGGGGGTCCCGAGCGCCCGTCACCTGCCCTACGATCGCCCGGTGGTGGACGTGGTGGTGTACCGGGTCGCGAGGGACTGACCGGCGGGGCGTGGAGCCCCATGCTAGGGTCTGCGCCGGAGGTCCCATGGGCGTCTTTCGGGATGAGCGCGAGGCCGCAATGGCGCGCGTCGAGGAGCTGGAGCGGGAGAACGCCGCGCTCAAGGCCGTCGCCCAGGAGCGGGCGGGGCCCCCCCGGGCGCGGCGGAGGCTCTTCCCGCTGGTCCTTGGGGTTGTCATGGCCGCCGGGGCGCTAGGGGGAGTGTTCGCGTGGCTCTTCATGGCGCGGGCCGCGCCGCCTCCGCGCGAGGGCGCGCTGGTGCGCCTTGGCTTCCAGGTGGAGCGGGCGGGGCCCCGCGCGGTGCTCGGCGTCACGGCCGTAAGTGACGGGGTCTGGGCCGTGGGGGAGGGTGGCTGGATCGGGTTTCGTTCGGAGCGCGGCTGGCAGACCGTCCCCTCGGGGACCGAGGCGACCTTGCGGGCGGTCACGCAGAGCAGCGCGGGGCAGGTGTTCGCCGTCGGAGCCCGGGGGACCATCGTACGCTTTGACTCCGACGCGAGGCGCTGGGTCCCGGAGACCTCGGGCGTCACCGAGGACCTCCGCGCGATCGCCTGCAACACCATGGAGGCCTGTGTCATCGCGGGAGCGAGGGGGGTCCTCCTCCTGAGCAACGGGAGCCGGGCTACCCCTCGCCAGTGGGAGCGGGTCGCCACGGTGGTCACGGCGGACCTCGCGGGAGTCACGTTCTACAACGGCGGGACCTTCGCCGCGGTGGTCGGTGGCGGTGGGGTCGTCCTGCGCGTCGCCGACGGCGCCGCCGTGGTTCAAGCCAGCGGCACCGACGTGGACCTCTACGGCGTCGCGACCGATGGCAATGAGCTCCTGGCCGTCGGCGCTCAGGGGACCGTCCTGCGCGCCTCCACCGGCTCCGACGCCCCCTGGCGCGTGGAGCGCATCGCGGGCGCGTCCTTCAGGACCGTCGGGGTCGCTCGCGTCGAGGTGGATTGGGGCGGGGGAGGCTCCATGGGGACCTCCCTCCTGCTCGTGGGTGACGGCGCCTCCGCGTGGGTCCCGACCCCAACGTCCTACCCCACGCCGGAGCCCTTCCTGGCTGTCTCCCTACCCTCGAACGGTCCCTGGGTGAGCACGACCAACCAGGGGACGCCGGGCTCCCGGGCCCTCCTGGGCTCGGCCACCGGTGAGGTGGCCCTCTCCAACGGGCGCTGACAGCGCCCCGCGGGCTGTGTACGCTCGCTCGCCGTGGCGTCGCTGGAGCTCGAGGGCATCCGCAAGACCCTGGGGAAGAACCCCATCCTCCGAGGGATCGACCTCGCCGTCGCCGAGGGGCAGTTCGCCGTGCTCGTGGGCCCCTCGGGCTGCGGGAAATCCACGCTCCTGCGCACCGTGGCGGGCCTCGAGGAGCCCGACGAGGGGGCGCTGCGCATCGGCGGCAAGGACCTCACCCGCGCGGCCCCCAAGGACCGGGACGTGGCCATGGTGTTCCAGAGCTACGCCCTCTATCCCCACCTCACGGTGCGCGACAACCTCGCCTTCGGGCTGCGCCTCCGAGGCGCCGCCCCGGCCGAGGTGGACGCCCGCATCACCGAGGTGTCGGACATGCTCCGCATCGGCGCGCTCCTGGAGCGCCTCCCCAGGGACCTCTCCGGCGGCCAGCGGCAGCGCGTGGCCATGGGGAGGGCCATCGCCCGGCGCCCGAGGCTCTTCCTCTTCGACGAGCCCCTGTCCAACCTGGACGCCGCGCTGAGGGCCGAGGTGCGCGTGGAGATCAAGCGCCTGCACGCGAGGCTCGGCGCCACCATGCTCTACGTCACCCACGACCAGGTCGAGGCCATGACCCTCGCGGACCGCCTGGTGGTCCTCAACGCGGGCCGCGTCGAGCAGCAGGGGCCGCCCCTGGAGGTCTATCGCGCGCCCAGGACGCGCTTCGTGGCGCAGTTCCTGGGCTCCCCGGCGATGAACTTCCTCCCCGCGGAGCTCTCCCGGGACGGCCTCCTGGCGGAGGCCAGGGACCTTCGTATCGCCTTGCCAGAGCGCCTCCTGGAGCCCCGGAGCGTGCTCCTGGGCGTCCGCCCTCATGACCTTGAGCCCACGACCGGGGAGCCGGACCTCACCCTCGCCGTGGACGTGGTCGAGGCCATGGGCTTCGAGGCCTACGCCCACGGACGCGTGGGGGACAGCCCCTTCGTCGCCCGCCTCGATGGCAACGCGAGGCTCCCCTCGCCAGGCACCCGCGTGGGCTTCAAGGTCGCGCCCCGCGCGGTGCACCTCTTCGACCCCCGCTCCGGCGAGCGGTTGAACGCGCCGTGAGGCGCTCGGCGGCGCTCCTCGCCCTGGCGCTGGCGCTCTGGACCGCGCCCGTCTGCGCTCAGCCCGTGGTGCTCTGGCACGCCTGGAGGGGCGAAGAACAGCGCGCCCTGGACACGCTCCTGGCGCGCTGGAGGCGCACGCACCCAGAGCTCCAGGTGGACGCCCTGGCCATCCCCTACGACGCCTTCGCCGCCCGCCTGGAGGCCGCCATCCCCCACGGGCACGGCCCGGACGTCTTCATTGACTCCCACGAGCGCCTCTGGAGCTACCGCGAGCTCCGGCTCCTCGCCCCCTGGACCGGCGTCACTCCCCCCTCGGCCTTCGACGCCACGGCCTCCCGCGCCCTCACCCTCGACGGCCTTCGCTACGGCATCCCACTCTCGGTCAAGTGTGTGGCGCTGTACTACAATCCCGTACTCCTACCTACACCACCCCACTCCCTGGAGGAGCTGGAGGCGCTCCGGGGGCGGCTCCCCCGTGGGGTGTTTCCATTGGTGTACGAGGTGGGGAGCGCGTACCTGCACGCGCCGCTGGCCCACGCCTACGGCAGCGGGCTCCTGGACGAACAGGGGCGCTATGCATTCGTGGGCCCGGGGGCCGAGCGCTCGGTGGAGCATGCCCTGAGGCTGGTGCGCGAGGGCGTGGTGCCCGAGGAGGCCGGAGGGTCGCTGGTGGCGCAGCTCTTCTCCGAGGGCAGGGCCGCCGCGGCCATCTCTGGCCCGTGGCTCGCGGCGGAGCTCGGCGACCGGGTGCGCTACCGCGTGGCCCCGCTGCCCGTGGTGGACGGCGCCGGCGGTCGACGGATGGAGCCCTACGCCACGGTGGAGGGCGCGTACCTGTCGTCGCGCGCGCGCAACCCCGAGGGGGCCCGGGCGCTGGTGGAGCTCCTGGTGAGCGTGGAGGGCGCCCGGGAGCGCGCGCTCGCGGGGCGCGAGGTGGTCGCGACGAGCGCGGCCTGGAGCGACCCGGAGCTCGCCCGGGACGAGCGCCTGGCGGTGTTCCGAGAGGCCGCCCTCACCGCGCGCCCGATGCCCGTGCGCCCCACCATGCGCGCGGCCTGGGAGCCCGCCCACCGCGCGCTCCTGAAGGTGCTTCGAGGGGACCTGCCCCCGGAGGCCGCGCTCCGCGAGGGGGCCCGGCGCTTCGCGGACGTCACCCGCCCGCTCCCTCCCCGCAAGGACGCCACCGGGCTCCTCCTGGCCCTGGGCGCGCTGGCGCTCGTGCTCGCCTTCGAGGCCCTGCGCCGAGGGCGCGCCCCGGAGGCGCGGCGGGCCCTGCGGCGCTCGCTGCCCGCCTACCGCTGGGTGGCCCACGCGGCGCTGGCCGTGGGGCTCCTGGTGCTGCTCCCGCTCCTCCTCGGGGCGCTCACGTCGCTCTGCGCCACCCGCGAGGGCGCATTCTATTACGTAGGTCTCGCGAACTACCGGGACATCCTCACGGCCCGCGGGGGGGCGCTCCTGGCGTCGGGGTCGTTCTATCGGGTGCTCGCGGTGACCGTGCTCTGGACCGCCGCGAACCTCGCGCTCCATGTGTCCCTCGGGCTCGCGCTCGCCCTCGCGCTGCACCGCCCTTCGCTCAAGCTCCGGGCGCTCTACCGGGTGCTTCTGATCGTCCCGTGGGCGGTGCCGTCGTACGTGACGGCCCTGGCCTGGAAGGGGATGTTCCACCGGCAGTTCGGGGCCATGAACGCGCTCCTCAAGGCCGTGGGCGCCGAGCCCCTGGCGTGGTTCTCGCGCTTCTCCACGGCCTTCGCGGCCAACCTCGCCACCAACGTGTGGCTTGGCTTTCCCTTCATGATGGTGGTCTCCCTCGGGGCCCTGGCGGCCATCCCCAAGGACCTCTACGAAGCCGCCGAGGTGGACGGCGCCACGGCCTGGCAGCGCTTCCGCCACGTCACGGTCCCCCTCCTGGTGCCCACCCTCGGGCCCTCGGTGGCGCTCGGGGCCGTCTGGACCTTCAACCAGTTCAACGTGGTGTTCCTCGTGTCCGGCGGCGAGCCCGACGGCGAGACGGACATCCTCGTCAGCGAGGCCTACCGCTGGGCCTTCACCCGCCAGGCCCAGTACGGCTACGCCGCGGCCTACGCGGTGCTGATCTTCGGGCTCCTCCTGGTCACCACCGGTCGGCGCCGCCCGTGAAGCCCCGCAGCCCCGCCCTGGAGCTCGCCACCCACGGCCTCCTCGTGGCCGCCGTGGCCTTCGCGCTGTACCCCGTGCTCTGGGTCGTGGCGCTCGCGCTCTCGGCCAGCGGGCAGCCGTCGGCGTCGGCGTTCCCATGGCCCGAGGCCGTGAGCCTCGGGAGCTTCCGCGCGGTGCTCCTGCACCACGACGCCGCGGGGCGCTGGCTCTTCGCCCGGCAGCTCCTGAACTCCCTGGGCATCGCGGGCGCCACCGCGGGCGCCTCCGTCGCGCTGGCCACGCCCGCGGCGTACGCCCTGGCGCGCTTCGAGTTCGTGGGCGCCCGCGCCGGGGAGAGAGCCCTCCTGGCGACGCAGATGTTCCCGGGCGTCGCCTCGTCGGTGCCGCTCTACCTCCTCCTGGACGCGCTCGGGCTCCTGGACTCCCACGGCGGCCTGGTGCTCGTCTACGCCACCACCGCCGTGCCCTTCGCGATCTTCCAGCTCCGAGGGGCCTTCGAGGCCATCCCCAGGGAGCTCGAAGAGGCCGCCATGGTGGACGGGGCCACCCGGTGGCAGGCCTTCGTCAAGGTGGTGCTCCCGGCGGCCCGGCCCGCCATCGCCATCACCTGCCTCTTCGCGTTCATGTCCGCCTGGAACGAGTACATCCTCGCGGCGACCTTCCTCTCACGCGAAGAGACCTTCACGCTCCCCGTGGCACTCCAGCGCTACGTCGGCGAGTACGACGCCGCCTGGGGAAGCTTCGCCGCCGGTGCCGTGCTGGTCAGCCTCCCGGTCATGGCCGTATTCTACGCCGTACAGCGCCACCTGGTGGGAGGGCTCACCGCCGGGGGCGTCAAGGGTTGAGGTGGGTGCGTGTGGTTGTCAAGAGAGTCGTAAACCAACATGGGTTGTGCTTTGAAGGGAAGGGATACGATGCGAAGGAGGCGCTGGGTGTGGGCGCTGGGGGTTCTTGGGGCGTGCGGGGCGGAGCGGCCGATGTTCGCGGGCACGGACGCTGCGGCGCCGAGGGACGCCGTGGAGGACGCTGCGGACAACGCCGTCAGGCCCCCGACGCCGGACGTGGCGCCGGTGGACCGGGCCCCGTCGGACGCGCTCGCGGCGGACGACGTGGTGGTGTACGCACACACCGCGGGGACGCTCTACCAGCTCGACCCGAGGTCCTTCCGGGTGACGCGCATCGGGGACTTTGATTTCCCTCCAGGGTCCGCGGAGGCCATGACGGACCTCGCGGTGACCGCCGAGGGGGACCTCTGGGGGGTGACCTTCACCTCGCTCTACCGCATCGACCGGGAGACGGCGAGGGTGACCATGGTGGCGCCGCTTGGGGCGGGCCTGGCGGGCTACAACGCGCTGACCTTCATCCCGCGGGGGATCCTCGGGAGCCGCGAGGTGCTGGTGGCCGCCACCAGCGCGGGGGAGTATTTCCAGCTCGACCAGAGCACCGGCGCCCCGAGCAGGCTTGGGAGCTACGGCGCGCTGCTGGGCTCCAGCGGTGATCTGGTGAGCGTGGCGGGCGATGGCCCCACGGCGGGCACCTTCGCGACGGTGACCTCCGGGGGTCGGGAGCAGCTCGCGAGGATCGACCCGAGGAGCGGCCGGGCGACGGTGATCGGCCCCACGGGCACCAGCGGGACGTACGGCCTGGGCTACTGGCGCGCGAGGCTCTACGGCTTCAACACGGCGGGCCAGGTGGTGACGATTGACCTCGCCACCGGGGCCGCGACGCCGGTAGCCACCGAGCGCGGGGCGGTCTGGTACGGCGCCGGAGTGACCACCCTGGCGCCCACGGCGCCGCCGTAGGGCGGGCGCGGCTTGCAACGGGGGCCGCGGTGGCGCTATACGCCCGCGCCAACGAGGAGACCCCATGGCGACCGAACTGACCCTGGCGATCATCAAGCCCGACGCGGTGGAGAAGCACCTGGCGGGCGCCATCCTGGCGCACATCGAGAAGGCAGGCTTCACCATCCGGGGGTGCCGCAGGACGCACCTGACGCGCGCCCAGGCCGAGGCGTTCTACGCCGAGCACCGGGAGCGGGGCTTCTACGGAGAGCTCACGGCGTTCATGTCCCGCGGGCCGGTGTACGTCCTGGCGCTGGAGGCCGAGGGGGCGATCCTGAAGTGGCGCGCCACCATGGGCGACACGGACCCGGCGCAGGCCCCGGAAGGGTCGATCCGCAAGCTCTACGGCGCCTCCAAGGGCGAGAACGCCACCCACGGCTCGGACAAGCCCGCCTCCGCGGCCAGGGAGGTGGCGTTCTTCTTCCCCGCGTGTGACCTGGTGTAGGGGAGTCGTCGCCCGTCCTAACGATACTCCAGCACCGTCGCGCTGAAGTAGTCATTGATGTCCGAGAGCGTTCCCCCGAGGGCCTGGAACGTCAGCGTGTGGGTGCCCGCCCCGAGGGAGCGCACCACGATCCCCGACGAGACCAGCGCCTTGTGGCTTGAGCCCTCGTTGGTGTAGCTCCGGAGCTCGCCCCTCGCCACATCATCGACCAGCACCGTGAGTCCGATGGTCCCGCCTCCGCTGGCGTAGGCCGAGCCCGACGCGAGGATGACCACAGCGCCGCCCGCGGTGGTGAAGGTCCCCGAGACGGGGAGGGCGCCGGTGACGCTGGCCCCCCCGGGTCCGCTGGTGAACACCGCCGTCGCGTTCAGGAGCGCGTTGGTCCCGGCGCTCCCCGCCGGTCCCGCGGGCCCCGCCGCGCCGGCGGGTCCCACCGGTCCCATGGCTCCAGCGGGGCCAGCAGGACCGGCGGGTCCGGTCATCCCCACGGGCCCGGTCATTCCCATGGGCCCCGCAGGCCCCGCGGGTCCGGCAGGTCCCATGGGCCCCGCAGGCCCTGCGGCGCCAGGCATCCCTGCGGGTCCCGCCACGCCCGCCGCACCCATCGGGCCCGCAGGTCCCGCCGCGCCCATGGTGCCCATGGTGCCCATGGTGCCCATGGTGCCCATGGTGCCCATCGGTCCCGGAGGGCCGCTGTCCCCCGCGGGTCCCGGAGGCCCTGCCGTGCCACCCTCACAGGCCAGGAGACCCAGGAGCACCAACCCACAACCCACCGTCGTTGAAGTTCTCATGCGCTTCGGTATCGCGCATCCCTCCCGGGCGTCAACGTGGCGCCTGCGCCCGCCGCTCCTGGGAGCCCGACAGCCCCGCCAGGAGCCAGTTGAGGGACCACGGAAACGTCGGCAGGAGCGCCAGATAGCTGTGCCCGGTGCGGGGCACGCTCCGCAGCCCCGGGGACGCATGGACGCAGGTGAGGCGCCCGTGACGTCCCCTCGCGCAGTCCTCCCGGCTCGGCGCGCTCACCCGAGGGAACACACCTCCGTCTACGAGCACCCGGTGCAGCGCCTGGACCCGCGGGAAGTGATCGTCCGCCTCGCCAACGCTGAAGTGCCAATGGGCCCGACCCTCGCGGTGTAGTCTCGCGGCCTCGCGCAGCCACGCGTCGCGCGTCGGGCCGTGGCCCAGCTCCGCGAGCCGGAACCCCCGAGGGTGCACGTAGGGACTCAGGAACTCCGAATAGTCGAAGGCATCAGGGTGGCCGTGCAGCACCCGGAGGATCGTCACGCAACCCGATGAGATGCTCGCGACGCCCCAGGCCGTGGTCGCCTCCCGCTGCCCGGGGAGCCAGACCTCAAGCAGGTGCCGCCGGAGCGCGCCGACCACGAAGGCCCCGAGGCCCCCGCGGGGCTCATGCCGGTCAAGACCCACCACCAGCGGCGGCGCCGCCGTCGGGTGCGCGGCGCTCCAGGCGTCCACCCTCCGACGGATTTCGAGGCCGCCGGTGCCTGGGATCATGCTCGGCGTGGGCAGCGGCGTCAGGAACCACCGGGAGCGGTCGCCGTGGCCCCCGGGCAGGAGCACCAGGACGGGCCTCGGGCGCTCCGGGTGTTCCAGGTAGTCCCTGGGGACATAGATCGCATAGGGCAGCACCTCGCCGCCAAGGTCCAGCCCGCAGTCCAGCACGTGGCTGGCTGGAGCGCGCTCCCAACGCGCGAAGAGCTCGGCCTGTGCCGTCGCGTCCGGGGCCGGGGCGCCGTGGACGCCAGGGACGCTCCGGAGCGCGTCGGGGACGGGCTCTCCAGGCGGAACGGAGCCCGCGTGGTGGCCCCTCCAGGCGATCACGTAGTCGCTCCGGCCGAGCATGTCCGGCAGGCACCAGGCCGTCGCGAAGCGCCGGAAGGGCCAGCGCTCTACGGGTGTCCCCGCGGGTTGTACGGTGTTGGTTGAAGGCTCGTGAGTAACCTCTGCTACAATGTCTACATCGCTCGGTCGAGGACCGATCGGCTGCGCGGCGACGGGCTCCGCGGGGCACCCGCAGGCCCCCAGGGCGAGCGCGACCAGCTCAGCGGCGGGTCCGCGGCGCGGGCGCGGTCGCACGAGGACCTCTTAGGACGTTGGGGCGACCGGTCATCCGAGGCTCCGGATCCAGCCTCGTGCCGTTGCGGTAGAGAATGAAATGGAGGTGACACCCGTGGGCATCCCCCGTGTCACCGACCTCCGCCAGGAGCTGGCCCCGGCGCACCAACGCGCCCGCGGGCGCGACGATCCTGCGCAGGTGACCGTATGCCGTGACCCAGCCCCCCGGGTGGATCACCACCATGGCGTGGCCCATGTTCCCGAGGCCGTTGTCGGCGTACCCCACGAGGCCCCCCGCGGCCGCGCGCACGGGCGTCCCGCAGCGCGCCCCGAGGTCCAGCGCGCGGTGGCGCCCCCCGGCGGCGCGGAAGCCCTGGGTGAGCACCGCGCCCTCCACGGGCCACAGGAACCTCCTGGGGATCGAGCCTCGGGCCGCCGCCACCCACGCCGGCCGAGGTCGGTCAAAGAGCAGCGTCTGCGCCACGGCGCGCGTCCCGAGACCCAGGCGCCGCACGCGCCGAAGGTCCGCGCCCCGGGGGCTCGCCACCCTCCGAGGCGCTGGGGCCCGAGGCCGGGGCGGCGCGGACGCGGGCGCTTCCTCATGGGTCTCCTGGATGACGGACGCCTCGGGCGTCCCGGGGGCTCCTGGCTGCCCCGCGGCGGAGCCCCCGGAGAGCGCGAGGGCCAGCGCGAAGGGCGAGAGCACCGCGGCGACGCGCAGGCGCACGCCTCAACCTCCAGGCCAGCCGACGGCGCCTGTGCGCTCCAGCCACCAGAAGATCCCCACCAGCATCATGCCATTGGCGAGGGTCCCGTCGCGCACCAGGCCCCGGAGGCGCTCCAGGCTCACGAGCTCCACCTCCAGGTCCTCGCCGGGGTCGAAGCGCGTCGCGTGGGTCTGGCGACAGCCCTCGGCCAGCGCCGTGTAGCAGGTGTTGGACTGGTACGCCGCGTTGGGTCGGGCGCTCCCCAGGAGCGTCCAGCGCTCCGCGGTGTAGCCCGTCTCCTCCTCCAGCTCCCGGGCGGCGGCCTGGAGGGGGTCCTCGCCGGGTTCGAGCATCCCCGCGGGGATCTCCGTCTCGATCCTGCGCGTGCCGTGGCGCCATTGACGCACGAGCACCAGGTCGCGCTCGGGCGTGAGGGCCACGATGTTCACCCAGTCCGGGTTCTCCAGCACGTAGTAGCGCCCCTGGTGGCCGGTGTCCGGGTGCCGGGACTCCTCCTCCCGAAGGCGGAAGATGGGCGTCTCCAGGAGGATTCTCTCGCCGCTCCGCTCGAAGGGTCGGACCATGGGGGCACCATAGCACCCCGTGGACAACCCTCGAAGTGATTGCTAGACGCGCGCACCGTGACGCGGCGATGTAGTCCGTGGTGGTGGCTCCTGGGGGCGCTCCTCGCGGCCCGTGGCGCCCACGCCCAGCCCGCACAGCACCCCAGGCTCGCCACCCCGACGCGGCCACGATCGAGCTGGAACGCCTTTCCCCTCATGGCATACCAGAACGAGACGGGCTTCGGCTTCGGTGGCTTCGGGGTCCATTATTTCCGCCTCGGGGGGGCCCCCGCGGACAGCCCCCCGTCCTATGTGGCCGCCGCGGCGATGTACACCACCCGCAGCCAGCTCCTCCTGGACGTCCTGCCGGAGTTCTGGTGGGACCACGAGCGCAGCGTCATCACCGGGCAGGTCTCCTATCGGCTCTTCCCGGATCGCTTCTACGGTATCGGCAATGACACCCTGGCCGCCGACGAGGAGCGCTACCAGCTCAACAGCGTCAATGACCGCATGGAGTTTCGCCGCCGGGTGGCGGGGCCGTTGTTCCTCGGACTTCGGCAGGAGTTCCAGGCCTGGCGCCTGGAGGAGCTCCTCCCGACGGGCATGCTCGCCACGGCGAACCTCCCCGGCAGCGCGGGGGGCGTGCGCTCGGGCTTCGGCCCGCTCCTGGTGCTCGACTCCCGGGACAACACCCTGGCGACGCGCCGGGGGGTGTACGTCCTCGCGGCGCTCCTGAGCTACCACCCCTGGCTCGGGAGCACCCACACCTACACGGCGTTCACCGTGGACGCGAGGCACTACCACAGCACCGGGCGCCACACGCTGGCGGTGCAGTACTACCTCGCCCTGAGCGACGGCGACGTGCCCCTGACGGGGATGCCCATGATGGGCGGCAAGACCCTGATGCGAGGCCACTACGAGGGGCGGTTTCGGGATCGTAACTTCTTCACCGTCCAGGCGGAGTATCGGTTGATGCCGCTCTGGTGGCGCTTCGGGATCAATGTCTTCGCGGGCCTCGGGGAGGTGGCCCCGAGGCTCCGGGACTTCACCTTCGAGGGTCTTAAATGGTCCCTCGGCGCGGGTGTGCGCTTCGCCCTGAACCCGGCCGAGCGCATTCACCTACGCCTGGACGCCGGCTTCGGGTATGACACCTGGGGGCTCTATGTAAACGTCCTTGAGGTGTTCTAGCTCCATCGCGGGAGACGGCTGCGTGGCCCACGTCCCTGGGCGGCGCCTCCTCGGTCGCGCCCTTGACGCTCGTTGGCGAGGGTGCTAGTAGCCACCGGGGAGGCTACTACGATGGCCTATAGCGACCTGACGCTTACCGAGGTCCGCAAGCGATTCCAGCTTACCATAGACGAGACTCATGATCTCTTCGCCGCGGTGCCCTCGGCGGCGCTCCCGGCGAGGCTGCGCGAGACCTTGGATGAGAACCTGCCGCTCGCGCAGGGGAGCAACACGGAGAAGGCCCGCTCGGAGCTCTTGATCGCGCCCATGCTGGTGGAGCTCCGACGGATGGTTGGTCACCACATCGGGTTGTTCTCCGGCGTGGATTTCACCGTAGACGAGGCCCGCGGTCTGTCGGGCTTCTGCGATTTCATCGTGACCCGCTCGCCCGAGCTATACGCCGTCACGGCGCCGGTGCTCCTTCTGGTGGAGGCCAAGAAGGAGAACCTCGCGGCGGGTCTCGGGCAGTGCCTTGGAGAGATGGTCGCCGCGAGGGAGTTCAACGCCCGCGAGGGCTCGGCGGTGGACACCATCTATGGCGCCGTGACCACGGGCACCAACTGGAAGTTCCTCTCGCTCTCGGGCACCGAGGCCGCCATCGACCTCCTGGAGTATCACGTCAGCGCGCCAGGCAAGGTCCTTGGAATCCTCCAGTATATGGTGGGTGTAACGTGAGCGTGAGGTCAGCACTGGTTGGTCGCGCTCGTCAGGGTGCCAGGCGATCCCTCACCGCCAGCATGGGCTTCTCCACCAGGAGGTGCAGGACATACGCCACGGCCTGCGACGCCGCGAAGAGTCCGAAGAGGCTCAACCACCACACCCTCCCGAGGGCCCAACCCCGGGTCACCAGGAGCCAGCGCGACACCGGCGCGATGACGTAGGCCATCACCGGGAGGTGAACCAGGTACACGCCGTACCCGAGCGTCGCGAGGTAGAGGAAATACCGGTGCCCGAGGAGGCGCGTGAGGACCCCCGGGTGATTGAGGAGCCGCAGGACGAGGGCCGCGTACATCACCCCCGTGACGGAGCCCCAGGCGTAGAGGCACCAGGTCTCCCGGGGGCGCAGGGGCGGGGGGATCATGAGGTAGAGGAGGCACCCCAGCGCCACCGCCCAGGCCCCGAGGCGCACCCACCAGCGGGCGAAGACCCGCCGCAGGGCGGGCTCGTAGTGGTGCTGGGCGAAGGCCAGGGCGACGCCCACCACCAGGGTGTCGTAGCGGGTGTGGGTCCTGGGGTAGAACGTGAGGAAGAGCTCCGCGTCGGTCCAGGAGCCCGCCCGAGGCTGCCACAGGGCGAGGCGCACCGCGAGGCACGAGAGCCACAGGAGCCCGAGGGCCGCGAGGCGCAGCCACGGCCTGCGCACCACAGACACGCCCAGGACTAGGAACGGGACCAGGAGGTAGAAGTGCTCCTCGACGCAGAGGGACCACGCCCAGGGCATGGTGGCGGTGAGCACGTTGGGCAGGTAGTTGGTGAGGTAGAGGTACTCCAGGAGCGTCGTGCCCGGCCCCCGCGGGGGCGCAGCGGGCGCGACGAGGAGCGCCGTAAGTACCAGATAATACAAGGGAAATGTCCGAAAGGCCCGGCGCTTCCAGAAGCGCCACAGGCCCGCGGCGCGGCCCCGGGGGGAGGCGTCCTCGGTGCTCTTCTGTTCGTTGTGCAGGAGCATGCTCCCGATGAGGAAGCCGCTCAGGACGAAGAAGAGGTCCATTCCATACCAGACCATCTCCGACAGGGTCTGGAGGCCCAGGTCCGTCATCAGGCCCGCGGCCTTGAGGATGGCGGTCACGTGGACCTGGAGCACCGTGAAGATGGCCAACACCCGCAGGCCATGGAGTGCGGGGTAGCGGTTCTGGAGCAGGTTCAGGGACAGCGCCCGCCGCAGAGTGAAGGGGGGCGTTTGCGAGGCGGCTTCCGACATCGTCACCCCTCAAGGGTCCTGGTCATGGCCCCGATTGCGTGGTCCGATGAACAGGTCCCCATTGAAGTGAAGCATGTGCTCTGGGAACTCCGCGATCCAAACCTCGGTATCCCAGGCGAGCTCCGCAGCATAGCGCTGAAAGACCTTGAAGGACGGGAAGGCCGTGACGTAAACCCGCCCTGCGGAGCGACCTTGCAGCATCTTCTCGAGCTCGGCCAGGCGCTTCGCGGAGATCGGGCCGTGGCAGATGACGGCTTCGATGAGGAACAGCCATCCCTTCAGCGCGTCATACGCCACAATATCGGGAAACTTGTCGTGCTCCGAGAAGGGTAGCCCGAGCCTCTCAAGCTCCTCGCGCTTCACGAAGAGGGCCTTGTCAGACGTGTCTCCGAGGTAGAGAACCTGTGCCTGGGGTGCGAAATATGGAAGGAACTCGCGGACTACACAGGCCTCCAGGTGGTTGTGGTCGCCTGGCGAGAGGGTCAGCGTCTCGCCGCTCGCGAGCGTCAAGGTCACCGAAACGGCGCGTCGGGGTGCGCCGTATTTCGCGGCGAGGCCACCGCCTGCCTGGGAGATGAAGTGTCCCACCATGGCGTCGAACTGCTCAGTCCCATAGGCTCGGGCGACCGCGAGGGCTTCCAGGGTAAGCGCATAGCGGGTACGGGGACTGTTGGTCGCCAGGGCCGGCTCATCGGGGTTACGAACGAGTACCCCGCCCTGTTCGAACTGGTGGATCGCCTGCCGCCGGATCGTCTCGCAGGAGTTCTCGGCGTAGGTCTTGCCATACGCGCTCTTCAGAAAGGCTATGACGTCATGCGGCCGAAGCCGAGGCGCCTTGGCGGCCGCCCAGGGGTCCTCCGCGGCCATGGCCGCGAAGGCGAGGAACGTAAACGCTGCGTTGTCGTTCTGCTGCGCCTCGGGCAGCCCGCGGGCCTTGAGGATCGCCTTGGCCTCCTGCACCCTCGGGGGATCAGCGGCCAAGGGCGGCCTCGGCCTGGGCGAGGACCTCGCGGCGCGGCTGGAGGTCCATGGGAGAGGTGAGGTGTTCGAGGCTCGGCAGCGGCAGCTCTCGGAGCTCCGTCGCGTTGACCTGAGTGTGGCCGCTCGTCAGCCTGAAATACCGGTCGAACAGCTCGGAGCCCAGGAGCGCGGCGAGGGCGTCCGCCTCGCGATCAAGGAGCTCTCCGCCTGGACGGTGGATGAAATTAAGGTGATTCTCCAGGCCGAGATGGGATCCTGGGAGGGAACCCTTTCGGAGGACCCCGCCGACGATTCGCCTCCGCTCCTCCTTGGCTGAGAACCTTCGGAGGATGACGTAGGTGAGGTTAGGGACCAGGAGCCTCTCGTCGCCTCGGGTGCAGATGTACTCTGGCTTGCGAAACCCATCGCCGAGGGGCCAGGTAATTGCGCCGGAGCGGACGTGTTGCATCCACAACATCGGCGAAGTCCGGCCCGCTGCGGGCCTTGACCGCAGGTGCTCCCGGCACCGAAAGGGCACGACGGGACCCGTCGAGACTTCCAGCCCGAGCTCGGCCAGGGAACCCTTCCAGCCCTGGAAGAGCCGGATCGTCCTGAGGTCCTCGGCGAAGGTCGGGAAGAAGATCGAGGCATGGCGGTCCCTCGGAAACACGAGGGTCCTCGGCGCCAGCAGGAGCGACGGAGCGTCGAGGTCCGACTCTCCCCCGGAGGAGGAGAGGACGACGTCCAGGTCCGAGGTGGGACCGCATCGAAGGAGCGCGATGACGTTCTCCTGGAGCACACCATCCGCACGAAATGCATCGCGGCGAGAGTCGAACACATGGGCCTTTTCAAGGCTCATCGAGGAGAAGAAGCGCCTCCGAAAGCGCTCGAAATAGGCGCCTGAGGTGAAGCTCCGTGGCACGATGCAGGAGAGCTGTCCACCGGGGACGAGCAGGCGCGAGGACACCTCCATGAAGCGCGCATAGATGTTGGGGGCGTCGCCCCCGAGATCCTCCGATGGAGAGACCTTGAAGTAGGGGGGATTGGCGATGACCAGGTCCACGGGGGACACCCTGGCATGGCCCAGGGTGGCTGGGTCGAGCGCCAGGAAGTCCTCACCCAGATGTTCTGCGGAGAAGCGCTCACCAAAGGCGCTCCTCGCGGCATCCAGGGCCAGCCTCAGTCCCGCCGCGGCAAGCGGGTCCGGCTCCACGGCGACGAGGTGCACGGAGGCCTGCGTCTCGCGGAGGACGCGCTGGGCCATGGCCACGCCGAGGATCCCAACGCCCGCCCCGGGATCCAGGATGCGTAGCTTTCCTGCACTGCCCGAGAGCGACGGATAATCCGCCAGGAACCGGGCGATCCGTGGCGAAGTGAAGAACTGCCCCAGGCCCTTGCGGTGCGCTTCGGTGGTGCGTGCCCGGCAGCCGTCCGCGAGTTCTCCCAGGCGCTCCAGCAGGGAGGCTCCGCCCGCGGCTCCATCACCGTTCATCATGGTGGAGCATAGTCACTCCGAGGCTCACCGCCAACGATTTCTCCCGCCCGCTGCTCACCTGCGCTCCCCGTTACAAGGCGCCCCTGGCAGCCGTGGCTACAGCGCCACCGCGTGCCTCTGGAGGTCCCTCGCGGCCGCGGAGGTGCCCACCCAGAGCTCCAGCGTGCCGGCCTCGTCCCGCCAGCTCCCGGTGGCCGCGTCGAACCACCGCAATTCGTCCCTCGCCACGCGCAGCGTCACCTCGGCACTCTCGCCGGGCGTGAGGCGCACCTTGCGGAAGTCCCGCAGCATGCGCCGGGGGCGCTCCACCGGAGAGTCCGGCAGGCCGCAGTAGAGCTGCGCCACCGTGGAGCCCGCCCGCGAGCCCGTGTTCACCACGGTCACCCGCGCCTCGTAGGCCCTCCCCGCGACGTCCTCGGCCACCACCGCGGCGCCGCAATCGAAGGTCGTGTATGACAGCCCGTAGCCGAACGGAAAGAGCGCCTCCCGGCGGTCCCGGTCCAGGCGCCACTGGCCGTGGAAGCCGTCGTAACGCACGCTCCTGGCGCGCTTTTCAAACACCCCGAGGTCCCCCTCCGCGCGAGGGAATACGCATGGCAGCCGCCCCCCGGGCTCGGCCTCGCCGAGGAGCACCCGGGCCACCGCCTCGCCTCCCTCCATCCCCGGGTACCACGCCAGGAGCACCGCGGAGACCTCCCCCACCCAGGGCTCCAGCGCCATGGCGCTGCCACCCACCAGCACCACCACCGTCCGCGGGTTCGCGCGCGAGGCCGCGAGGATCATCGCCTCGTCGCGGGGCGCGAGCCGCAGCGAGCTGCGGTCGCCCCCCGTGAGGAAGAGGTACTCGCCCTCGTCGTGGTGGTCGTAGCCCGCGACCACCACGGTCACGTCTGCCTCCCGCGAAGCCCTCGCCACCGCCGAGGGCTCCCGCGTCGGCGCCGCCGCCAGGGACGCCCCGAGCCGTCGGGCGAGGCCCTCGGCGATGGTGACCGCGTACGGCGGCCTTACCCGGCTGGAGCCGTGATCCCCAAGGACGGCCTTCAGCGCCAGGGGGCCCACCAGCGCAACCCTGGCGCCTCGCAGGTCCCCGAGAGGCAGGAGTCCTCGGCGGTTCTTGAGCAGCACCAGCGAGCCCTCACACACCTCCCGGGCCAGCGCGCGGTGCGCCTCCGAGGCCACCACGGACAGCGTCGGCCTCGGTCCGTCCAGGGGGTGTCTCCGCTGGGCCCGGAGGCTCCTCGCCACGGCGTCGTCCACCCTGGCCTCGGGCAGTGCCCCGCGGCGCACGGCGCGGGCGACGTTCCCGCGCACCCTCCACCGGAAGGGCAGCTCCAGGTCCAGCCCCGCGCCCACGGCCCTCACCCCGTCCCGCACCCCGAGGAGGAAATCGCTCACCACGAAGCCCTCGAAGCCCCAGCGGTGCTTCAGGGTGTCCGTCAGGAGCCAGCGGTGCTCGCCGCAGTGCTCGCCGTTGAGCTTGTTGTACGCGCTCATCACGCTCGACGCGCCGGCCTCCACGCAGCGCTTGAAGTGCGGCAGGTACACCTCGTGGAGCGTGCGCTCGTCAGCGATTACGTCCACGGTGAAGCGCGCGTTCTCCATGCTGTTGCACGCCAGGTGCTTCACGCACGCCATGACATGGCGCTCCACGCCCCGCACCAGGGCGCCCCCGAGGGCTCCGAGGTGCCAGGGGTCCTCGCCGTAGGTCTCCTGGGCGCGGCCCCAGGCCGGGTGCCGCAGGAGGTTCACGCACACGCCCGCGAAGAGGTTGGCGCCGTGAGCCCGAGCCTCCAGCCCCAGGGCCTCGCCCACGCGGGCCTCCAGCGAGGGGTCCCAGGTGGCGCCCCGCGCCATGGCGCAGGGGAAGCACGTCGAGCGGCCCTGGACCACCCCGCGGGGTCCGTCGGTGAACAGCACCCCGAGGATCCCTCGCCGCCGGAGCCGCGCCCCGGCGAAGAGCCGGTGGTTGAAATTCACGGTCATCGTGGCCAGCTCCCAGGGCCTCACCTCGGGGCCCGAGAGCACCCGGACCTTCTCGTCCAGGGAGAGGGGGTGTGCAGCCGGCGCGTTCACCATTGCCTGTATCCCACGAACGGTGGCGTTGCGTGTAGCATCCCGCGCAACAGGTGACCCCGTGACCAAGACCCTCCTCGACCAGCTCAAGGCCATGACCGTGGTGGTCGCCGACACCGGCGACCTGGCCTCCATCCGGAAGATCCTCCCGAGGGACGCCACCACCAACCCCTCGCTCATCACCGCCGCAGCCCAGCAGAAGGAGTATCAAGACGTCGTCGATGAGGCCCTCCACAAGGCCCGCGCCCAGGCCGGCGCCGGCGCCTCGGACGAGGCCGTCGTCCGCAAGGCCATCGACCGCCTCTCCGTGGAGTTCGGCCTGCGCATCCTTGAGATCGTCCCCGGGAGGGTGTCAACTGAAGTTGACGCTCGGCTGTCCTACGACACGGCGGCGACGGTGGCCAAGGCCCATGAGCTCATCGCGCAGTACGAGGCCGCGGGCGCCACGCGGGAGCGGGTGCTGATCAAGATCGCGTCGACGTGGGAGGGGATCCGGGCGGCGGAGGCGCTGGAGCGGGAGGGGATCCACTGCAACCTCACGCTGCTCTTCGGGATGCACCAGGCGGTGGCGTGCGCCGAGGCGAAGGTGACGCTGATCTCGCCCTTTGTGGGGCGCATCCTTGACTGGCACAAGAAGCGCTCCGGGCGGAGCGAGTACGCCCCCGCGGAGGATCCCGGCGTGGTGAGCGTCACGCAGATCTACCACTACTACAAGCGCCACGGGCACCGCACAGAGGTGATGGGCGCGAGCTTCCGCAACGTGGGTGAGATCACCGAGCTGGCGGGCTGCGACCTCCTGACCATCGCGCCGAACCTCCTGGCGCAGCTCCGGGAGAGCACCGGCGAGCTCCCGCGCAAGCTGGACCCGAGCGCCATCCCGGACGTGCCGAGGATCCCCATGGACGAGGCCACCTTCCGCGCCATGCACGAGGCCGACCCGATGGCGAAGGACAAGCTCCACGAGGGCATCGATGGCTTCTCCAAGGCCATCGTGGTGCTGGAGAAGCTCCTGGCCGAGCGCCTGGCGGTGCTCACCCGGCGAGAGAGCGCCAGCCACGGCGCCCTGGCGCTGTTCCGCGCCTACGACCTGGACGGCGACGGGCTCATCACCCGCGAGGAGTGGGCCGGCTCCGAGGCCGTGTTCAACGCCCTGGACCTGGACGGCGACGGGGCCATCACCCCGGACGAGGTCGCCGCGGGCCTCGGCGCCGCCTTCCGTCTCACGTAACTCAGCAGCAGCAGCTCGGCGTACACCGACAATGGGGCGTGCGACGCCCCGCGGAGTCGTAGGTGTAGGTGCAGGTGCGATTGACGCTGGAGCAATTGCACGTACCTCCACCGGTGGTGGGGGGCGTGGGGGAGCCGAGGGCTCCAGCTCTCAGGGCCACGTTGCAGGTGAACTCCGCGGTGCTGCCAGAGAAGCGCCGGACGAGCACCGTGAGGGTCCCGCTGCTCGGGCAGATGAACGACGTGGCGGGGCAGAGGCCCATGCAGTTGTCGTCGTTCTCACCCAGCCGGCACTGGTTGGCGGCGCACTGCTCCGGGGAGGTGGCCCCGTCGCACACGCGCACCACCGGGTCTCCGGTGCAGCTCCCGACGCCGCAGCCGGCGCTGCAGCCCACCACCACGCCCTCGCCGGGGGAGCAGCGCTGCGGGGCCTGGGCCGTCCACAGCCCGAGCTCCGCCGTGGCGCCGGTGAGCGTACACACCGAGGGCGTCCCTCGCACGGTGCCGCCCGTGGAGCTGTTGAGGCACCCCACGCTCACGAAGAGAAGCAGGACAAACGACGATCGCATGGGGGCCCTCCATTCTCTCAACAGCCAACCCGATGGCCGGGGTGTTGTCAATGGAGGCGCTGACGCACCAGGAGCGCAATGGGATCGGCGTGGTCGTCGGTCCAGGGGGCCATGGAGGCGTCGCAGGGCGCCCAGCCGTGGGCGCTCCAGGGCGCGCGGTCTTCGCCGGGGCCGAGAACGACCACGTAGCGGCTCGGGTCTTCGCCCGGGGAGAGGCCCTGGAGGTGCTGCTTCCAGAGGGCCGTCATGCCCAGCGAGCGGGCCGCGGCGCCCAGCACGGGGCGCAGGTCGTGGAAGCGGTTGGAGGCGTGGAAGAGCAGCGCGCCGCCGGGGGCGACCCGGGAGGCCTCCAGGGCGATGGCCTCGCGGGTGATCAGGTGCGTGGGGATGGCGTCCCCGGCGAAGGCGTCCACGAGGACCAGGTCATAGCGCGAAGGGCCCACGGCCCCGAGGGTGTGGCGTGCGTCGCCGGTGACCACCGTGACGCGCCCCTCGGAGGCGCGCAGGAACGTAAAGTGCGCGCGCGCCAGGGCCTCCACGGTGGGGTCCAGCTCATAGAAATCCACGGCGTCGCCGCGCGCCGCGTAGCTCGCGCTGGCGCCCACCCCGAGGCCGATCACAGCGATTCGGCGAGCGCCCGCGGGGGCTTGGAGGCGCGCGACGACCTCGCCGAGGGGGCCGCTGCGGTGGTAGTAGCTCAAGGGCTCTGCGGAGCCGGGGCGCTGGCGGCCGTGGCGGGTGGTGCCGCTCACGAGCTCCCGCAGCGGGACGCCTCCCTCGGTGCGCTCCAGCACCTGGTAGACGCCGTAGGGGCTGCGCGCGCGGGCGCTGGGCTCGGGGCCGGCGCCGCGGTGGCCGAGGTAGAGCCGCAGCGCGATCACCGCGGGGAGCGCGGCGGTGACGATGAGCGCGCCCCGCTCGGCGCTGCGGAGCCACGCGCGCACCGCGCCTCGCCGCGCCCAGCCAACGACCATGAGGGCCGCCAGGGTAGCCAGGGGCCGCTCCCACAGGCCCGGGAAGAGCCACGGGGCCGCCAGGGCCGCGAAGGCCCCGCCGAGGGCGCCCCCGACGGCGAGGGTGACGTAGTACCCCGTGAGCCGGTCTCCTTCGGGGCGCACGCGGTAGAGCTCGCGCGCGAGGGCAAGCGCCACGACGAAGAAGGCCACCAGGAGCCCCACCCCCTGGGCGAGCGCGGAGCCGAGGTCCCCGCCGAGGGCGAGGTAGAGGTCCACCAGGGCGACGTAGGGCCACAGGCGCTCCACGGCCCCGAGGCCCGGGCGCTCCGCGAAGGAGAGCACGAAGGCCAGGAGGAAGAGGGCCAGGGGCAGGGTCCAGAGGAGCGGGACGTGGCCCACGTCCAGCGTGAGCTGGCTGGTTACCCCCGCCAGGAGCACCGAGAGGAGCGCCGAGAGGAGGGTGCAATAACCATACAGAAATGCTTGCTCTGGCAGCGATTTCGGGGGTTCTTGCGGGAGCCTCCAGAGGGAGCCCGCGGCCAGGAGGAGGTAGAGCCCGAAGCCCGCGGTCCAGAGCCGGGCCTGGGCGCTCAGGCCCAGGGCGGGGCCCAGGACCAGCGGGTCCACCAGGAGCGCCGCCAGGGAGCCCGCGTTGGAGAGGGCGTAGAGCGCGTAGGGGGCGCGCTCTCCGGGCCTCCAGGCGGCGCGCTGGGCGAGCACGCTGGTGGTGGACAGAAGCACCGCCAGGGGGCCCAGGTGCAGGGCCAGGGCCCGGAGCACCGCGGCGGGCGAGGGGTCCGTCGCGCCGTCGGGGAGCGACGGCGGGAGGGTCAGGGCGGCGAGGCAGAGCACCCCGAGGTGCCAGCGCCCGAGCCTTGGGGCCAGGGCGTGGGCGTAGAGGTAGCCCAGCACCAGGGCGACCTGAAAGAACAGCAGCGCGGTGACCCACACATGGAACGCCCCGCCGAAGCGCGCGATGAGGAGCCTCCCCGAGAGGGGCTCCAGGGAGAACAGGAGCCACGCCCCGAGGACGACCAGACCCTTGAGCGCCCGGGGCTGGCCCACGGGGGGCTACATCCCCAGCTTGTGGGAGATGTTCCGAGAGACGAGGCCGTGGGCCAGGGTGATGCCCGCGCGGAGCGAGGCGGCGCAGTGGAGGGCCTCGGCGAGGTGGTCCATGGTGAGCCCGGCCTCCATGCACTGCTGGGTGTAGGAGTCAATGCAGTACGGGCACTGCTCGACCTGGGACACCGCGAAGCCCAGGAGGAGCTTCTCCCGGCGCGTGAGCAGGCCCTCCTGGAAGGCGTTGCCATAGTACGCCATGAAGCGCTTCCAGTGCTCCGGGGCGTGCTCCCCCATCTTCGGGAAGTCCTTGAGGTCCTTGTCGTCGAAGTAGGCTGCCATGGTGTCTCCACGGGCCATGGAACCCGATGGGACCACCGGGTCGCAAGCACTTTCCCGGGTGGGGATCGTTGCGTATGCTCCTGCGCCTCCTATGGGAAACCAGCACAGGGTGAGCGCGGCGCTCCGGGTCCAGGTCGTGGGCTTCGGCGTCGTCGGCCGCGGGGTGGCCAAGGTCCTCTCCGGGGCTTCAACCCGCGGGCGCGGCGCGGAGCACTTCCGCGTGGTGGCCGTCACGGACCGCAGCGGGACCGTGTTTCATGACGACGGGGTGGACCTCGGGCTCCTGGTGGTCGCCAAGGAGGCCCACGGGTCCCTGGAGGCCGCGAAGCTCCCGGGCTTTGTGCGTTGGGACGGGGAGGCGGCCATTCGAAACGCCCGGGCGGACATCGTGGTGGAGGTCACGCCCACCAACGTGGTGGACGGCGAGCCCGGCGTCACCCACATCGCCGAGGCCCTGCGCGCGGGGCGCGCGGTGGTCACCGCCAACAAGGGCCCGCTGGCCCTGCGCTTCGGCGAGCTGCACCGCCTGGCCGAGCGCGCGGGCGTGGCGCTCAAGTACGGCGGCTCCGTGTGCGGCGCGGTGCCCATCCTGGAGGTGTGCCGGGACGCCCTGGTAGGGAACGTCGTGAGCTGCGTCCGTGGGGTGGTGAACGGCAGCACCAACTACATCCTCTCGCAGATGGAGCGCACCGGGCAGGACTTCGACGAGGTCCTGGCCGAGGCCGCCCGCCTCGGGATCACCGAGACGGACCCCTCGCAGGACATCGACGGCTGGGACGCGGCGGTGAAGCTGGTGATCCTCGCCAACGCGGTGATGGGCCGCAGCGTCACGCTCCGGGACGTGAAGGTCCAGGGCATCCGGGGCGTGACCGCCGCGCAGGTGGCGGACGCCCGCGCCCGCGGAAAGGTCGTGCGGCTGATCGGCGAGGTGAGCGCCACGGAGATCACCGTGGCCCCCACGGAGCTCGACGCCACGAGCCCCCTGGCCGTGCATGGCACGCTCAACGTGGCCGTGGTGGAGACCGACCTGGCCCGGGACATCTCCCTCATCGGCCGCGGGGCGGGGCAGCTCGAGACCGCCAGCGCCATCCTCGCGGACCTCCATGCCATCCGCCGGGAGCGCGAGCTCACCGCC
Organism: Deltaproteobacteria bacterium; assembly: GCA_016218725.1. Classification (GTDB taxonomy): domain Bacteria; phylum Myxococcota_A; class Polyangia; order Polyangiales; genus JACRDB01. Next base: position 218,303 of record JACRDB010000066.1, on the reverse strand, counting down.
ACCGCGCCCCGGAGCGCCTCGCGCTCCTCTGTGGGCGAGGTGCATGCCGAGGCCCTGGCCAGCCGCCCGGTGCTGGCCTTGACCCCCACGGACACCGTGGGCGTGGCCGTGGCGCTCCTGCGTGAGAAGGGCATCTCGCAGCTCCCGGTCTTTGAAGACGGCGTGTGCGTGGGCGCCCTCCATGAGAGCGCCGTGATGGACCTGCTGCTCCAGGGCTCCGCCGCGGAGCTCTCCGCGCTCCCCGTGGGCGAGGTGATGGGCCCACCGCTGCCAGAGCTCGGGCCTCAGACCCCGCTGGTGGTTGTGGCGAGGATCCTCGAGCGGCGCCCCGCGGTGCTCGTGGCCCGTGGGCTGGACATCCTCGGGATCATCACCAAGGCCGACCTCCTGCGGCTGGTGAGCGCGTAGACCTCACCCCTTGCAGCGCAGGGTGCCGACCAGCGGTGGCCGAGCCCGAGCCACGGGCGCCAGGGGACGCACGCCGGTGCCCTCCGCCTGGCGCGCAGCGGGCTCCATCGAACGGAGCACCTGCGGTATTTGTGGTGTGGGCGCGGGTTGCGGCGTCGGCGCGCGCCGCGCCGGGCGGCTGTCTTCTCCGTCCGGCAGGGCACACGCCGAGGCCACGAGCAGAATCCCCCCGACCCAGACATCCCGCGTGTTCTTATGCATGACCTACACCCCCCGAGCGCAGCGCACAGCACCCCTCATGTGGGCGGTTGTAGCTGAACATCGGTTTCTGTAGGACTACCGCTCTTGTGTTCAGGTGTCAAGGGGACGGGGACAGCCTACGTCAATTGAGCATGCCCGGCGGGGGGGGTTCGGGGTCGTCTTCCTCCTCCTGGGGGGCGACGGGACCGGCCTGGTGGTGGGCGATGCGCCAGCGGCCGGCCTCGCGGACGAAGAGGTTGGTGGCCACGAGGGTGCCGGCGTCATCGCCGCCGGGGCCGAGGAGGTGTTCGTAGCAGATGACGTAGGCGACGGTGCCGAGCACGGCGGGGGAGGCGTCCTCGACGATGATGTCCTGGCGGGGGTCACCGCGGAAGATGGCGCGCCAGGAGCGCATGATGAGCTCGCGCTCGCGCAGCGGGGACCAGCCCGGGTGGATGCATGCCACGGGGGCGTCCTGGGCCCAGAGGGCCTCCATGGCGGCGCTGTCCCGGTCGCGGAAGGCGCTGTAGAAGGCGTCGTTGGCGGCGAGGACGGCGCGCTCCTCGGGGGTCACGGCGGGCCCCGGCGGGCGTGACCCTTGCGTGCCATCAGTTGCCTGCGGCGCGAACGCGGTTCATCCAGGCGGCGTCGGCGATCTGGCCCGTGAGGCGGGTGCGGGTGCGCTCGAAGAGCTGGGTCCAGGGGCCGCGCTCCGCGGGGGTGAGGGTGACCAGTTGCATCCCCCGGGCGGTCATGGCCGAGAGGGCGGCGGCGTCATCGCGGGCGACGTTGCGCACCATCAGCGAGTTGAACTGGGTGATCACGGCGCGCACGGTGGCCTGCTGGTCCGCGGAGAGCGAGTTGAAGGCCGAGCGGGTGACCACGATGCCCCCGAGGCCATAGGTGGGCGACTGGTCGCTCACGTGGGTGACGCTCTGGGACCACTGGAGGGCCAGGGCCGCCAGGGGCGGGGCCACCACGGTGTCCACGCGGTTGGTCTGGAGTGCCGAGAGCACCTCCGGGAGCTGGAGCGGGATGCCCGTGGCGCCGGCCTCGGCGTAGAGGGCCGGGAGGATGGAGTCATCGCGCCAGACCCAGGGGTGCACCAGGCGCAGGTCCGAGGGCGCGCGGATGGGGCGGCGGGAGAACATCCTGGGCGAGCCCGTCTCCCCCCAGGAGAGCACCACGAAGCCCTGGGAGGTGAACTGCGTCTCGACGTCCGGGGCCAGGGAGCTGCGGGCCCGCTCGAAGCCCGCGCGGCTGGGGAACATCCCCGGGAGCATGAAGGCCAGCACCGGGCGGTGGATCTGGCCCATGCCGATGCCGGTCATCACGGCGCCGTCGATGCGGCCCTGGCGCATCTTGCGCACGACCTCGCTCTCGTCCCCCTGGACGCCGCCGGGGTAGAAGCGCAGCGTGAGGGCGTTGTTGGTACGGCGCCGGAGCTCTCGGTTGGCCGCGTCCAGCACGCGCATGTACGTGGAGCCCGCGGGCGCCAGGGTGGCCACGGAGATGGCCCGCTGGCCATACGCCGAGCCCATGGAGACCACGGACAGGAACAGAAACGCCGAGGCGCACCAGCGCCGGGTGGAGGTTCTCATTGCGATGCGTAACCTAAGCGCTCCGGGAGGCCCCGCGCAACCCGGGCCGGAGCCCCCGGGTGGGTAAATTCGCTGGCTGCGCGGGGGGGGTGTGGCACCATGAACCACGAGACCTCATGGAGCCGCACCCCGACGACCCGGAGGCCCGCCGGGCCCTGGAAGACCTGGACGCCCTCCTGGACCAGCTCCCCTGGGCCCGCAAGGTGGTCAACCAGCTCCGAGAGCTCCAGGAGCTCATGGTGCACCGCAGGCCCCCGCGGCTGGCGGCCATCGGCCGGCGGGGCTGCGGCAAGAGCTCCCTGGCCAACGCCTTCCTCGGGCGAGAGCTCCTGCCCGTGGGCCTGGTGGAGGACACCACCCAGGAGGCCCTCTGGGCGGACCTCATGGTGTCCGGCCGCGCGCTGCGGTGGCTGGACACCCCGGGCCTGCGCGCCGGGGCGTCGCCGACCCGGCTCACGCAGGTGACCGAGGCGCTCCTGCGGGAGCCCCCGGACGTGGTGCTGGCGCTCTTCAGGGCCACGCAGGTGGACGCGTCCATCGACGACGACCTGTCCGACGTGAGGGACATTCTTGAGCGCCTCAAGGCCCGCCGGGTGACGCCCAGGCTCCTGGCCGTGGTCACCCGGGTGGACGAGCTCCTCCCCCGGGAGCGCCGAGCGCCTCCCTACGAGGACGAGGCGAAGGCCACGGTGCTTCACGCGGCGGACACGCTCCGGGAGCACCTGAAGCGCCGGGACCTCGCCGCCTCGGAGGTGGTCCCGGTGTGCACCTGGCAGCGCTTCCAGGACGGCGAGCGCGTCACCGACTGGCGCTGGAACCTGGAGGCGCTGGCCCGGGCCGTGGGCGCCGTGCTCCCCAGGCCCGCCCAGGTGGAGCTCGCCCGGGCCGCGGAGCAGGCCCACGCGCTGCGGCGCTCGCTGGCGATGCGGTATGTAAAAACCGCCACGGGGCTGAGCTTCCTGGTGGGGGCCACCACGCTCCCCATCGCGGACCTGGCGCTGCTCCTGCCGCTCCAGACCACCATGGTGACCTGGATTCTGTATGTCTCCGGCAAGCCCCTGGGGCCTCGGTCGGTGAGCGAGTGGCTGGCGGCCCTCGGGGTGAACCTCGGCGCGGGGGTGGGCCTCCGGGAGGGTGTCCGCGCGCTCCTCAAGCTGGTGCCGGGCCTCGGGGCTGCGGTCTCCGGCGGCGTGGCGGCCACGGGCACCTGGGCGCTAGGCATCGCCGCGGTGCGGTACTTCATCGACAATCGCCCGCTGGCCGAGGTCCGTCGTGACTTCGAGGCCGCCGGGCGCGAGGGCCCCCCGGAGGAGGGCACTTCGGCGCCTCCAGGGACCTAAGGGGTGACCCTCGCGTCGGCGGCGCTCTCCAAGGAAGGCGTAGGGGCCGTCGCCTACGCGCGGCGAACGGTGGGCGAGCTCCTCCGGTCCCTGGGGCATCAGGATGGCACCGGTTCATCTCCAGCGGCTTCGGCTCTCGCGCGGCTCCTCTCCCGCGAGGCGCTCCCGAGGGTGGCCGTGCTGGGCCGCCGGGGCGCCGGCAAGAGCAGCCTTTGCAACGCGCTCCTGGGGACCGCGAGGTTCGCGACGGACCCGGTGCAGCGCTGCACCGCCGCGGAGGAGTGGTTCTCCTTCGACAACCCGGACGGCGCCTGGTGGTGCGCGGACACCCCGCCTCACGATGCACCGGAGCTCCAGGGCGTGCTCCGCGTCGAACCGCCCGACGTGGCGCTCGTCCTGGTACCGTCAACTGAAGTTGACGCCGCCGTAGCTGGGGACATTTCTCGGTGGAGGGAGCTCCTGGAGGGCCACGGAGGCGTGGCGGTGGTGGGCGTGGTAACGCGGGCGGACGAGCTGGCTCCGCCCGATGGGGCCTTCGCGCCGTGGGAGGGGGGCTCCCTCGGAGGGCTCCTTGCGCGGAGCGTGGCGGTCTTTCGGGGGCACCTGTGGCGCGGGGGGTTGAGCCCCGTGGCGGTGCTGCCGGTGAGGGTGGACCGGCCTGATGAAGCTTGGAATCTCGGTGCCCTGCGCGCGAGGCTCGGGGCGCTACGACCCGCGGCGAGCGCGCTCTACGCGAGGCGCCAGGAGGACCTCCGGGGGCTTCTCTCGGAGACCGCGAGGGCGTGGACGGACCTGGTGGCCTCGGCGATGGCGGAGCGCGCGTCTCGGGGTCTCCTCGCGGCGCCGCAGCGGGCCCTGGCGGAGCGGGCGCTCGCCTCCGCGGTGGTGAGCCTGGCGTCGCGCAGGACCGTGCTCCCAGAGGCAGTGCCCGGCGCGCTCCTCGGCGCCTCGTCGGTGGGCGCGAGGGCGCTGGACGCGCTGCGGAGGATCGCGGGGGACGACGCCTCGGCGGCGCTGCTTGCGCAGCGGGTGAGGGCGCTGGGGAGGATCCTCTACGGCCTGGAGCGACCGGAGCCGTGAGCGCGGGCGGCCTCGGGCATCATGGCCTGGGCGTTCTTCCACGCACGGCGGGAGGCTTCGAGGCGCTCCAGGGGCGTCGGGTACCGCATGCAGAACCAACGGTGGAGGCTCAGGATCTCCTCGCGCTCGGCGTCGCTCATGGGCGCGTCGATGTAGGCGTGGAACTCCTCTGGGGTCATGCGACGCTCGGCGACCGCGCGGGCGCGGGCGATGTCCTCGGCGGTGGGGAGCGTCATGGTCGGGTCCCCTTGAGGGCCAGGAGTTGCCGGATGTCCTCGGCGTCTTTGGGACGGCCTCCGAAGAGCTTCGTGAGGATCAGGTCATCGATGCTCGGGAGGCAGAGCGAGAGCTGGTACCCGAGCGACACCTCCTGCTTCCGTGTCCAGAGGTCGTCGAAGGCCACGCGCACGCCGTCCACCGTAGGAACCGACCGAGACACCAGGACGTCCACCCGCTCGTCGTTTTCGAGGACATAGCGCCCGAAGGCTCGGGCCGCCGCCGCATCGCGATTGGGAAAGAGCCCGAAGGGCTCCACCGCTGCGTTGAAGGCGTCGATGTCGTCCCCATGGACCCAGAAGTCATAATCCTGGGTCATGACGCTCAGGCCCAGGGCGATCATCGCGCGACGGCCGATCATCAGCGCGCGAGCACCGGAGGCCGCGATGGCGGCGAAGAAGCCGGCCTGGTCAAACTCGCTGCCCTGCACCCCGGGAGCATGCCCCGGTCACCGGACCCAGTCCAGCGCCGACCATGCTTGTGGTATCGTCACCAATCATGCCGCTCGTCCTGGACATTACACCAAGCACCTCGGGCCGTGACGTGGTCGGGTGGGTGGTGCTGATGGTCGTGCTCTGCGCCCTGGCGGAGCTCCTCCGGCGGTGGAGACAACCGCCGAAGCACTAGCGCACCGACCGGCGCACAACCTCGCTCGCGTCCCCAGGTCCCGGGTGGGGGCGGTGGACGCGGGGACCCGATGGCGCTACGCCTCTCGCCCATGCGCGCAGCACCGTGGCTCGTGGCCCTCCTCGGAGCGGCTTGCACGCGGGCGGAGCTCCCCCCGGGCGAGCCCTCGGACTCCAGCGCCGACGATCGCCCCCCGGAGGACACCCAAAGCGCGGCGCTCGATACCTCCGTGGTCGAGGCGCCGTCCACGGACCGCCCCGCTGCGCCGGACGCCGCGAGCGACGGCGCGCTGGACGCTCCCAGGATGCTCGACGCGAGGCCCGCGGACGCCTCCCCGGAGCTGGGCCTCACGGACTCGACCCGCGCGGACTCGGCGCTCCCTGACCGCCCGGAGGCGTCGCTCCCGGACGCTCCCCGGAGTGACGGCGCCGACGCGGCGGCCCTGGACTCCCCGGCGCCGGACACCACCGCGACCGTGGACTCCATGGCGGTGACCGACGCCACGGCCTTCTCCGACGCGGGCACGGTCGCGCCGCGCAGGATGCGCGTCGGGCCGCAGGGCGCGGCCCGGGTGCTGTTTACGTCCAGCGAGCAGAAGGGTGCGTTCTGGGAGCTCCCCGGTGGGGACGTGCTCACGAGCTTCCAGACGTCGCGCACGCCCATCCGGCCCGGGGTGGCCGTGTACGACCTGGGCTATCGCATGCGCCGGATCGTGAGCACCACCGTCCGCCCGATGCCCGACACGGCGAGCGGCACCTGCCGCGATGACGGCACGCTCCGTGGCTGCGACGTGGGGCCCGACCCTTCGGGTTCCGGAGAATATTCCCTGGTGGCCGACGACGGAGCCGTGCTGCTCCTCCAGCGCCGCGCGGGCACCGACGGGCGCTCGGCGCTCTCCCTCGGTCGCCTGGACCCGGCCACCGGCGTGGTGTCCACCGTCGCGGAGTACCCGGAGCTCCGCTCGGCGCGCTCCGACAGCGCCTACGATCCGCCGCGTGCCCTGAGACTCCTGGGCTCGGGCCAGGTTGCCCTCACCGCGCAGATGGTCGACACCCCCGCGCGAACGTTGGTGCTCGCCACCGATGGCTCCGTCCAGGGCCGCAGCGAGGGCTTCGCCTACGGCGAGCGCTGGAGCCCCTTCGCGCTCCTCCTCGGAGACTCCGCCTACGCGCCCGGCAATCGCCTCCGCTGGTGGGACGCGCGCACCGGAGCCCAGACCGCGCTCTTCACCCTCCCGGGCGCCATGCCAGGGACGTCCCCGCCGTCCTTCCGCACCTTTCCCTCCCCGAACGGTAATGTGCTCTTTCCAGGGTACACTTATACCGACAGGCTCCTACATGTAGGTACCGATGGTCGTCTGGTGGAGGATCGGGCTTTCACGCCCTCGGGGTTCCTGGGAGTGTATCCCGACGGGGCCTACCTGACGTATGAACGCTACGGGGTGGGGGACCTCGGGTACGCGGCGAGGGCCCGCACCGCGGCGGGCGAGGGGACGCTCCTCTACGACGACGCAACGCTCGTTCGGGACGCGGGTTGGAGCCCGATGCCGCGCGGAGGATTTCGCTATCCGTACCTCCTGGGCGCGAAGCGGGCGGTGATCGACGAGGCGGGCAACGCGTACGTCGCATTTGTGCTCCAGACCGGCGGGGACACCGCCACGGAGACGTACCTGGCGGGCTTTGCGAGGGACGGGAGGCGCCTCTGGGGTCTCCGGCTGCCGACGTACTACGGGGGCGAGTGCACCCCTCGGGCGGTGCTCACCGGTCGGCGCGTCGCCGTGGTGTGCCCCGGGCGCTTCACCAACCGGTTCCTCCTCGTGGGGGAGTGAGCCCGGCGCTCGGGCTCACGGGCTGGGCGTCGAGACAGGCCCGAGGTCGGGCACCGCGAAGGACGCCGCGGGCGATGGATCGCCGACCACGGGCAGCGGTCCGAGGCCCGGCGCGACGACGTTCTGTAGCTGCGGCGCGGGAGTCACCACGGAGGAGCCTCGCGCCACGTAGCGCCGGAAGCGGTCGGCGACCCCGTCTCGCCAGGTGAAGGCGCCGCCGAAGGCCGCCACCGCGGTGTCGCCCCCGAGGAGCACCACGCGGCGGAGGTCCATCGACGAAGCGAGGCCGACGTAGGCGCCGTAGGACCGCGGAGGGCCGGTGACCGAGAAGGTGTCCATCGCGTCGTAGTCGATCGTGCTGGTCCCGATGCCTTCGATGAAGGCGTCCTCCACGGTGATGGACGAGCCCGCTGGTGAGCCCAGGAGCCCGTTGTTCGAGACAGCGGCCAGGCCCGCGCCCCGTGTCTGGACGAGCGCCACGCGCTGGAGCGTCGCCCGGCTCCCCCCGGCCATGGCGACACCAAAGCCCCCTCGCGCGGTCCCTGGGGAGACCTCTCGCACCAGGATGTCCTGGAGCTCCATCGCGGTGCCAACGCCGCTTGCCATGATGGCGGCCTCGGCGCTGCGCTCAAGAAGGAGGTAGCGGCCCACCACCAGGCCCCCGTGGGTGGCCGCGAGGGCGATCCCCAGGGTCCGGCTGATCCGCCGCGGGGAGGTGTCCCACACGACGCAGGACGTGAGGTCCGCACGCGAGGGCAGTCCGGCGTCGCTGGTCGCCGCGGCGCCGACGCCAAAGCCAGCGTGGGTGACCAGCGCGGTGCGGGTCGCGAGGACCTCACCCCCCGACTGCGCAAAGAGCCCATGAGACGCCTGGAGCCCCGCCTCCTCCGCGAGGGTGTCCAGCACCACACAGTCCTCCAGCACCGCCCGCGACGGCACGCCGTCGGCGCCCACGGCGTTGGCGATGACACCCGTCTCTCGGTTGCGCACGAGGTGGGTGTGGCGCGCGTGAACCAGCCCGCCCAGGAGCGCACCGATCCCGAAGCCAGCCCGGAGGTCCAGCTGGCGCGGGAGGGTGTCCTGGATGACGCAGTGCTCCAGGTCCACGCGCGACCTCGCGCCTCCAGGGTAACCCGATGACGAGAGCACGGCCGAGTCTCGGTTGCCCTGGAGGCGCGTGCGAGCCGCGACGACGACGCCGCCCAGGTAGGCCTCGATGCCGTGCCCGGCGATCTGATCGGACTGCCGCCCGAGGGTGCCTCGCACCACGCAGTCCGTGAGCTCGACGCGGGACGGCTCCCCCGATGGACCGACGGAGGAGGCCAGGACCCCCGCCTCGTGGTTGCCCAGGAGCAGCGTCCGCGCGGCGACCGCGACACCTCCAAAGACAGCGCGGAGGCCGTGCCCGGCATGGAGATCCCCAGGCCGGGGCGCCGTGTCTCGCACGACGCAGTCCGAGAGCTCCACCCTGGACGGCGATCCCGAGGTGGACACACCACGGGCACCTGCACCGAACTCACGACTGCCGACCACCAGGGTTCGGCGCGCAACGAGGACGCCTCCCGCCTGAGCGAGAAGCCCCGCGCCGCCTCGGGAGCCCAGGTGGAGCGGTCCAGCGCCCCGGAGCTCGGCGTCCGAGAGCTCCGCTCGGGAGCCTGCTCCAGAGACGATGACGCCCGCGACGTCGTGGCTCGTAAAGGCGACGTCCCGGACCATTGCCCGCGCGCCGAGGGCAACGGCCAGCCCGTAGCCCGTCGCCCGGATGGTGAGCCCTCGGAGTTCGACCTCCGCGCTGGATAGAGAGACATGTACCGTCGCGGCGTTCTCCGCGACGCCTTGGATCGTCACCCGCTGGCGACAACCGACGAGGTGCACGCGGCCGCGAGGCGCGAGGTCCTCCCGGTAGGCCCCGGCGGCGATCCTCACCCAGCGCTCGGTGTCTGCCGAACCCTGAAGCGCCTGTGTGATCGTCGGAAACGGCGCCTCCTGCGACCCCGTCGGCGCCGAGGTTGTTGCGCCGGCCAGGACGTGAAGGACCACGGCGCCCTGCGGGAGCTCGCCGAGGTCCGGGTACTCCTGGTCGTCGGCGCACCGCGCGGGGAACACCGGCTCGCAGGTGCCGTCGGTCAAGCGTGTCCACGGCGGATCGCACCGGGGAATGCCGGCCTCCGGCTCCGGGAAGACGGGCGCACCACCGTCCGTCGGCACCACGGGCTCGGGCCAGCCTCCGCCGATGCCGCCGTCGGGTAGCGCGTAGAACACAGGCGCTGCGCCGCCATCGCGCGGAGGCCCGGGCGAGGGGGGCCGTACGTCAACGGTTGCACACGCCCCGGGCGCCGCGCCTCCGTCGGGTCGGCACAGGAGGACCGCGGGTCCGCAGCCACCCAAGGCGTGCTCGACCCACCGAGGCGGACACGGCCAGCGAGGGGCACGCGGCGGCTTTCCCCCGGGCTCCTGCTCACAGGCCGCGACCATGGCCACCGCGGCCAGGGAGCGCCACCCGATCGCAGGAATGGGTCGGGGCCTCGCGCTCCCTTCTCCAAACACCCCTCCAGGCTACCACCGCGGCTGTGGCTCCAGGAAGCCCAGCCCACGGACCGTCGGTGCGGTTGACGGGGGCGGACCTTTCGGGTCAGAACCTAAGGCCAATGGCGGGGCCTGGCAGGTACTTCGGACCCTTCGAGCTGCTCCGAAACATCGGAGAGGGCGCCAACGGCGAGGTCTGGGAGGCCCTGCGGGCGCACGGCGAGCGCCCTACGGCGGTGAAGCTCCTCACGAGCAGCAGCGCCGACGCGAGGGCGCGGTTCTTCCGGGAGTGCCGCGTGGTCCTGGACCACCCGCACATCGTCCGCGTGCTGGACCACGGCGAGGCCGAGGGCACGCCCTGGCTGGAGCTGGAGCTGCTCCAGGGCGAGACGCTCCATCGCAGGATGACCTCGCGAACCCTGCGCCTGCCGGACGCCGTGGAGGTGGCGCGGCAGGCGGCCAGCGCGCTGGCCCACGCCCACGCGCGAGGGATCACGCACCGGGACCTGAAGCCCGAGAACATGATGCTCCTGGCGGGCCATGCCCTGCACGTGAAGATCCTGGATTTCGGCCTCGCGCGGATCCTCGATGAGGCGGGCGTCACACGCACGGGCACGGCCGTCGGTACCGCGCTCTATATGTCCCCGGAGCAGGTCATGGGGCTCCACGGCGTGGACATGCGCTCGGACCTCTGGAGCCTGGGGGTGATTCTTTACGAGCTCCTCACCGGGGCCTGTCCCTTCCGCGCGGACACCGTCCTCGGGACGCTCTACAAGATCCTCCAGGAGCCCGTGCCGGCGCTGCCTGACGGCCTCTCGGACGAGCTGTGCGGTCTGGTTCGTGCCCTCCTGTCCAAGGACCCCGCCCACCGGCCCAACACCGACGAGACCCTCGCGGCGCTCGAGCGGGTTCCCGTGGCTACCGTCTCTCGACTGCCCGCGCCGGTGGACGCGCTGAGCCCGACGGAGACCTTCGGCGACGAGGGCCTCCTGCTGATGGCCATGGACCCGGCGATGCTCTCGGACGAGCGGACCCAGGCGGTGCTGGTGTCCGTGGTGTTCTTTCGCAGGACCCGAGACCCTCGGCCCGTGACGGCCCTGGCGGAGACCCTCGGGGGCCGCTGCACGCAGCTCCTCCGGGACAGCCTCCTGGTGGTGTTCGGCCACCTCCGGTGGAAGGGCGACGAGCCCGAGCGCGCCGTGCGCCTTGCGGCAGCCCTGAGCGGCTGCGCCGAGGCCGTGGGCGTGGCCACCGGGCGCGTGCTGCGCTTCCAGGAGAGCCTGGTGGGGGTCGTGGCGCACCTGGCGGCCTCGCTCGCGACGGCGCCGGGCGTCGCGGCGGACGCGACCACCGTAGCGCTCCTCCGCGGGCGCTTCGCGTGGGGTGTTCGCGAGGACGGCAGCGCCCACCTGGAGGTGAGCGCCCCCGCGCAGAGCCTGGGCGCGCCCGAGGAGACGGCGCCGTTCCTCGGGCGCGACGGCGAGCGCACCCAGCTCCTGGACCTGGTGCGCGAGGCCCGCGACGCGTGCGCGCTGACCGGCGTGGTGATCACCGGCTCGCTGGGCATGGGGAAGTCCCGGCTGCGGCGCGTCGCGCAGCGGGCGCTCCGCGAGGAGCTCCCGGAGGCGCTGGTGCTCGAGGTGCGCTGCGACCCCTTGCGGGCTCACAGTCCCTTCTCGGCCTGGCGCGAGGCCCTCTCGGGCGTCGTGGACGCGCTGCTCCTGGAGCAGCTCGACCCCTCGGTGTCCGGGTCGAGCGACCCCCAGGCGACCCTCGACCGCATCCGAGGTTCGCTCGATGCGGCGCTCCGGGACCGCGCCTCCCGCGGCCCGCTTGTGCTCTCCGTGGACGACGCCCAGTGGCTTGACGCGGCCTCGACGGCCTCGCTCCGGTGGCTGGTGCAGAGCGCCCCGGAGCTGCCGCTCGCGCTCTGGCTCTTCGCGACGCCGGACGCCTCGGAGGCCCTGCGAGGCGCGCTCCCAGCGCCGAACGTCCGGCAGCTCGACGTGCTGCCGGAGGTGCACGCGCGCAAGGTGCTGCAGCATTTCGCGCCAGAGATGCCCGAGGCGCTCCTGGCGCGCGCCGGGGGCCACCCGCTCTTCCTGGAGGAGCTCGGCCGACTCTACGCCGCGCACGGCGCGATGCCCGCGCAGCTCCCGCCGACGCTGGCCGTGGCGCTGCACGCCGCGCTGGACCGCCTGGCGCCGTCGCAGCAGGAGTTCCTGAAGCGCTCGCCGCTGTGCGGGCGCACCGCCCCGCGGGCGGCCGTGGAGGCCCTCGGCGGGGACCCGAACGCGCTCGAGCCGCTCCTCGCTGCGAGGGTGCTGGTGCGCCGGAGCCCGTCGCGCTTCGCGGGCTGCCAGCAGTTTGCCTTCCGCAGCGGCGCGCCGCAGGAGGCGGCGCTGCGGCTCTGGCCCGACGTTCAGCGCGCGGGGCTCCTGGAGTCCGCGGGCCAGTGGCTCGCCACCCGCCCGGAGGTCACCCAGGCCGAGCTGGGCGACTTCTGGGAGCGGGCCGGGGACCTGCGCCGCGCGGCCACGCACCTGGCCGCGGCGGCCGAGGCGTCCGCGCGCGTAGCGGACGCGGCGACCACGCTGGCGCTCACGGACAGGGTCCTCGGGTGGCTCGAAGAGCGCCCTCCGGAGAGCGTGGACCGCGCGCTCCAGTGGCGGCAGCTGGTCGCGCGGGACGACGCGCTGCAGTTGTCTGCGCAGCGGGTGGCCCAGCAGCGTGGCCTCGAGAAGATGGCGAGGCTGGCGCGCGAGCTCCCTCCGGAGGCGTCCCTCGAACTGGCCTGCCGCGAGAGCTACGCCTGTCGGATGCGCAACGACCTGGTCGGCGCGACGGCCCACGGCATCGAGGCGGTCGCGCTCGCCGAGGCCCTGGACTCGCCACGGTACGCCGCCCTCGCGCACGTGGAGCTGGTGTATTGTTACACGGAAAAAGGAGGCCTCGATCACGCGGACCGACACGCCGCGATGGGACTGGCCGAGGCGCGGAGAACCGGCGAAGCGTGGCTCCTCGGCCGCGCCTTGACTGCCCTCGGGTTTTGCGCCACGGAGCAAGGCCGCCTCGGGGAGTCACTTGTGCACATTTCTAGGGCCGCGGACTTGTTCTCGTCCACGGGCGACCTTCGCCGCGAGGCGCTGGCGCTTAACAATCTGGGGAACTCTCTCTTGAGGCTGGGGCGGCTTGAGGAAGCGACAGACGTACTCAAGGCGTCTGCGACGCGATCCGCGAAGGTTGGCAATCCCCGAACACGCCTGGTGGCACGCCACAACCTTGCAATCATACTTCGAATGACAGGGGACATGACTGAAGCGGCGAAGATCGCCGATGAAGTTGAACCGCAGGCAACTGCGATGAAACACCACTATTTGAATGCAGACATCACAATCGAGCGAGTCTATCATATGCTCCATGGAGGGGGCTCACCCGGTGGGGAGCAAGCCTTGCCCGAAGCGGCGGCAGGTCTTCGCAGACAACTCACCGTGGTCAGCATTCCGTCGCTGGCCTCGGGTCTCCTGCTCGCTTGGGCGCAGATCGAAGCGCGATCGGGGCACGCTGCACCAGATTGCAGCGCTGCGATCACGGCTGCGCTCGCCGAAGGCAAGGGAGGCCTGGAGGCGCAGGCAACCCTCGCCGTCGCACGCACCCTCCTCCACAGCCAAAGCCCCGAGACCCTCGCGGAGGCGGATCGCCGGATCGACGCCTTCACTGCGTGCGCCTCAGCGCCTGGAGAGGTCGCGTCATGCAGGGCTGCGCTGTTCGCGCGGCTTGGCGTCGCTGAGTGGCGCCGCGCCTCGTGACAGGGCATGGCAGAAGTGGTAGGGTTCATCCGCCGGAGTCGCAGGCCCGGCGCGCGGGGGTAGGTATGGTTTCGATACGGATGGGTCGATCATGGAGTCTGCTGCTCCTCGTCATGGTGGGTTGCGGAGAGCCACCCCCACCGGATCTGCCGCCAGCCCCGGTCGTCGTCAACATCGTGCCCAGCGCGCCGCTCCTGCGCTGTGCCGCTGAGTTCGAGGCACCCATCCCCGAGGGGCGGGCGATGGATGGCGTTGAGTGCATTCCCGTGGGGCCGGACCGTGCTGCGCCTCCCGAGTGGCCGGCTCCTCCCCCGGGCGCGTCGTTTAGAGAGCCGGTTCGGTTTGTATCTCCCGCAGCCGCACCCGGGGGAGACGGATTGGCGCGAGAGAGGCCGCTTTCCACCATCGCCGGTGCCCTGGCAGCGATCGGTACTGGCGGCGGGACGGTCGTGCTGGCGAGGGGTCGGCACGTGGTCGCGGCGACGCTGGACCTCGGCCCCGGCGTCGCGGTGGTGGGTGCCGGCGTGAGCGGAGGGAGCGAGATCGTCCTCACGGGTGCTGCGGTGCTGCGCCTTGGCGGAGTTGACTCCACCCTCGGCGGCGTGGATGTTCGTCGACCCGGTGCGGCCGCGGCGGAGAGCCCCGCCATCATCGAGATTCGGCGGGACGCAAGGTCACAGCTCCGGGATTTGAGGGTGGAGGGTACCGGCGTCGGGATCCAGGTGAACGGAGGCTTCCTCGATGCGAACCGCGTCGAGATTGCGAGGCCTGGTGGTGATGGCGTCGTCGTCGTCGGTGGCGGGAGCGCGACCCTGTCACGCGCATGGATTCACCACGGAGCGGTCCGGGGCGCCGTCAGCGAGGATTCCACGCTCCACCTTCGCGAGAGCTACATCTACGAGTGTGCTGGACCGGGCGTGGTGTATCGCGGCCAACGCTCCATGGCCGGAGCGGCCTCGTGTGAGGGGCCTGGAGAGGCGACCGGGCGAGGGCCGTTGCAGTGTATGTCGAAGGTCGCTTTGGCGTGCAATGGCCTCGTGGCCCTGGGCGTGAGCGGGACCGTCGCCGGGCGCGCAGGGCCCTCCGTCGTGGCGCGGCGGCTGTCCGTCTTCGGGACCCGCGCGGTCGCCGTCGGGGACGGCGGGCTCTCCGGCGGTGATGGGATCCTGGTCAACGCCGGCGCGGACCTGACGCTCGATCCCGAGCTCCGCTCGGACGCGATGCGCGGACTCGGGTCGCAGCTCCTGGGGAACGCCCGCGCCGGGACCCTCGCGTCGTCGGCCGCGCGCCTTCGACTCTCCGGCGCGCGGGTCGCCTTCAACCGCGGGCCCGGCGTCTTCGTGCAGGACTCCGCGTCGGCCCTCCAGCTCGGCTACAACTGGTTCCAGCAGAACCGCGGCCTCGCGGTGGGCGTCACCAGCACGGGCTCCATCGCGGAGATCGTCTGCAACACGTTCACGGAGACCATCCCGGCGAGGCTCCGGACGAACCTCGGCGAGCTCGACGTCGCGGACGGAGTCTCCGTCGCTGGCTCCGTGGACAGCCCGCTGACCTTCGCCGTCGCGGAGAACATCGTCAGCCAGAACCCGCGCTTCGGCATGCTCTTCACGGGTCCCATGACCGTGATGCTGCGGCAGTCCTCCGGGACCGTCGCCCGCAATGGCTTCCCCATCGGCGCCTACTCCGGCGCGGTGATCCAGGGCGTCGGGTACAACCCGGCGGCGCAGCCCCGCGCCGTCCCGGGCCGCGCCGAGGGCGCGTTCTAGCGCGACCTCAATACGGCGCGTCGGGCCCCCACACGGAGCGCAAGTACTCCCGGCGGCCGGAGTGCTCGTGGTAGCGCTCATAGTGGTCGGGGTTCGTGCGCCAGAAGTTCTGGTGATACGCCTCCGCCACCCAGAAGACCCCCGCGTCCTCGATGGTGGTGACCACCCCGGCGCGGAACTGCGGCAGCGCGCGGAGCGCCTGGAGCGAGCGCTCCGCCGCGGCGCGCTGCGCCGGGGTGTGGACGTAGATCACGCTGCGGTACTGGTGCCCCCGGTCCGCGAAGGCCTGGTCCGGCGTCGTCGGGTTGATCCGGTGCCAGTAGAGCTCCAGGAGCTGCTCGTAGGTCACCCTCGCGGGGTCGAAGAGCACCCGGATCGCCTCCGCGTGTCCCGTGCCATGGTTGGACACCTCCTCGTACGAGGGCTGCACCTCGGGGCCTCCGGTGTACCCGGAAATCGCGTCCCGGACGCCCTCCTGGTGCTCGAAGGCCGCCTCCATGCACCAGAAGCAGCCCCCGGCGAAGGTAGCCACCGACAGCCCTGCGGGCGCCTCCCCCGCCGGCTGGGTGCCGTCCGGGCGGAGGTTCGCCGGGACCACGACGGGCCTGGGCGCGGGCGGAGAGGTCGCGTCTCCGGTGCCCGAGGAGGCCGCCACCACGGGCCGCGACGGGGCCAGCGAGGGCCCCGTGGCGGACCCTGACGGGCGGCAGGCGAAGAGGCTGGCGGTGAGGGTGAGTGCGAGGGCGTGGTGCTTCATGGGGCCTCCGGGGCGTCGAGGGAGCCTACGCCCCGGCCCCCCGGCGGTTTCGGGTGCCCCCTACCGGAGCGTCCCGTAGCCCAGGAGCCTGGAGGCGAAGCGCGTGGCGTCGATGAGCCCGATGTAGTTCCGGAACCGCGTGAGGGCGGCGTTCTGGGCCCTGGGGTCCCGCACCTCGCGGGTGATCGGGTGGCGCTCCCGGAGCACCGGCTGCCGGGTGCGGCTGTCCAGCACCACGGTGTAGCTCCCGTCCGCCGCCCGCAGGGGGCGGTCCATCGCGTCGAGCTGCACCTCGAAGGTGTCCAGCGCGAGCTGGTTGGCCCGCGCGATCATGCGCGAGGCGATGCCGCGGTCGATGGTGACGCCGTCGACCTCGTCGGGGCCGTAGCTCCGGGCCACGTAGGTGATGCCGCTCTCGGGGTTGCGGAAGCGCACCCGCTCGGCCTCGGGCACGTCCACCTGCTCGGGGCCGCCCTCGGTCCAGATGCGCATCCGGTGGATGGTGTTCAGGTCCGAGTTGAGCGACGAGAACAGCATGGAGTACACCGCCGTCGGGAGCTGCTGGCGGTACCCGATGTTCGGGAACAGGAGGTGGCTCCCCGCGGGCCGGCGGGGCGTGGCCCTGGGGTCCTGCCGCGTGGGCCGCTGCCACAGGGGCAGGAGCCGCGGGGCGCGCGCCTCGGGCACCGCCCGGGGCTCCGCGGCGGCGACGTGCATTGCCGTGGTGTCCCAGTCCTCGCCGAGGATGCCGCCCAGGAGGCGATCGAAGGCCTGCGGCATGTCCGTGCGGAAGTTCACCTGGAACTCCCTCCCGTCGAGGAAGAGGGAGCGCGTGATGCTGGAGAAGGTGGGCCGCGTGTCCGTGAGCATGATCGCCGCCAGGGGCTTCTCGGGGTAGCTCCCGGTGCGGGTCACGTAGGAGTGGTAGTCCCAGCTCCCGCCGATGGAGTTGTCGTACTCCTCGCCGATGTAGCGCCCATCAATGATGGACACCTCGAAGCGCGGGGGGTTCTCCATGCTGGGCGTGTCCAGCGGGTCCAGGGCGTCCAGGAGCGGCCGGGTGCCGGGCACCTGGTCCTCCATGTTCACGAACTGCCCGGGCTCCGGCCGGAGCAGGGTGCCCGCGAAGAAGTCAAAGATCTCCGGCCCGCTCATGAGGTACGGGCGCATCCAGTTGTCGTCCGTGGCCACGCGGTTGTAGAGCGTGTCGCTGAAGGCCGACGAGTAGTACGCGATGTCCCGCGCGACGGTCCAGTGGTAGCCCCGGAGGCGCCGGAAGATCACCCGCGCCAGGTACGCGGGGATCCCGAAGCGGTTGAAGTCCCGGTTCCCGCGGCGGAAATAGAGCTGCGGGTACGACAGGTCATACTTGCGCACCATGGACTGCGTGACCTCGTAGACGTCCGCGCCCTGGTCGAAGTAGTTGATGTGGGGGTAGCCCGTGCCGATGTCCCAGGCCACGCGGTAGCCCCAGCGGAGCTGTTGGCCGCCGGTGCGCGCGTCGTCGCGGGTGCGCCAGGAGGGCGCGATGCGGGTGGAGGTGGACGTCGTGGGCGACGAGATGAAATCGCTGAGCGCCGCGTGGTCCCGGGGACCAAAGCTGCAGAGCTGGCCGTTCACCACGCGCCACTTGTAGCGGTCGCGCTCCGCGGGGGTGGCCTCGCGGCACCGCGCCGGGTCGAAGATGTTCATCTCCCGAGCGAGCTGCGTGTAGTGGATGGGCAGCACGCCCTCCTCGCCGAGCACCGGGTCCCGCCAGCGGATCTGGTCGAGCTCCCCGAGCTGCGTCCGGAGCCGCGCGGAGTAGTTCTGCTGCTGCTCCGTGCTGATCCCGCCGCGGGCCGTGTCGCCCTCCATGGTCTCCACCACGCGGCCGTAGAGTATCCCCATGGCGTAGTGGTCGTAGGAGCCGATCCCGACGGTCTCGTCGAAGCGCTCCCACTGGTACTCCATCACCGAGGTGTTCCCGAAGTAGTTGATCCCCGCGTGGGGGTTCGGGCTCTCGCTGATGCCGAGCTCCTCGTCGGTCTCCGGGTCCAGGTACCGCGGGCCCATGCAGTTGTCCGCGTTGCGGTCCGTGGCGCGGCGGTTGGGGCAGTTGCCCACGGCGCAGCTCGGCGTGCAGTTCTCCTGCGCGCGGCCGTTGGCCGTCCGGAGCTGCCAGTACTGCGGGTTGTAGTTCATCGAGTCGTAGGACGACACGGGCACGTGGTAGAGCCCGAGGGAGTGGCCGATCTCGTGCAGGGCGATGCCCTTGTAGGCCTCCGGCCGCAGGTCGTTGTAGATCCGCCGGGCGCGCTCCGAGGGGCTCATCTGCCCGTACTTCTGCCGGTACCACCGGGCCACGCCCTGGATGTCCAGGCTGCCCACCACCGCCGGGGCCCCCATGTCCTGGAAGCAGAACCCGCGGGCCTCCAGGCGCTGCATCATGGTGGTCCAGGCCGTGTCCACCAGCTCCGGGTCCATCCGCCGCAGCGGCGAGGCCTGGTCCAGGAGCGCCTGCGTGCGCTCGCTCCGAGGGTCGAAGCCGAGGTTCGCGAGCCAGTGCTCGTCCACCATGTCCGCCTCGATGGGCGTGTTCACGAGCTGCCGGGCCGCCGCGCGGTAGCGCACCGAGGTCTGGCTCACGGCGCCCGCGCCCGGCGAGGTGTTCACCTGCGTGAGCTCGTCGTGGCGGGCGACCGCCGCCGCGGGGTTGGTCTCCCGCGGGACCGAGAGCCCCGTGGCGCGCGCCGCGGCCAGGCCGTCCACGGCCTGCATGCGCGCGGCGACCTCCTCGTCGGTCATCCTCGGGCGCACCTCCCCCGCGGGGTTGCGCACGTTCTCCGCGAAGCGCCGCGTGGCGCCGCCGGAGACGAACTCCTCGGGGGTGAGGTCCCCGAGGGCCAGGAGGATGTAGTCCCGCTGGAGCGCCGCGGACTGGTCCACGGAGCGCCCCATGTTCATCCCGCCGTTGGAGACCACCTCGCCGGTGAGCGGGTCGTAGCCCCAGTGGGCGATCCCGCCGAAGCGCGCCCGCGACGGGTGCGGCCAGTACGTGATGTGGTTGTAGCGAATGTCCCCGAGGCGCACGGAGTAGCCCGCCTCGCGGCAGAGGGGCCCGTCGCTCGGCTGCACCGGGTTGTGGCAGAGCACCACCGCCGGGCCGTTGGCCGCGCGCGGCCGAGCGCCCAGGAAGGCCCCGTCCTCCTGCGGGGAGGAGCCCTCGTCGAAGAACTGCGCGTGGCAGGCGTCACGCGCGCCGCCGGTGCGGCGGCACTCGACCTCGCGGGCGTTGGCCACCGCGTGCATGATGGCCAGGTTCCACGACGCGATGATGTCCTCCGAGGGGCCCCGGCGGATTTCCCCGGGCGCGTCGCCGGGCCGCGGGAAGCGGTAGGTGTCCGCGCCCTCGGGGCCCGGGACCACGACGTGGTTCTGCATCTCCGGGGGCATCTCAGGGTTCACGTAGTAGACGATGGGGCGCACGGTGCGCTCGCGGTACGGCAGGGCGCAGGCGCGCATCACCAGGTCGCACTGGGCGCCGGGGTGGGTGCCCGCCGCGGCGACCTCGCAGGCGTCCGCGGTGCCGTTGTTGTTGGCGTCCGTGTTCGAGGCGCACTCCACCCGCGGGGAAAGGTGCGAGCGCTGCCAGAGGTTATGGATCATCGCGTAGCGATGGAAGTTGTTGTCCGTGATGCCGTAGCCCGGGTCGTGGCCGGTGCGGTCCGCGCGGGGGCCGCCCACCAGGTCGTAGGGGGCGACGGTGAGCTCCAGGGGCTGGAAGTCCCGGTCCACCACGCGCCGGAAGGAGGTCCGGATGGTGGACTCCTGCGGGTTGCACGAGTGGATGGGCGAGCCCGAGAAGAAGTTGGCGATCAGGCAGGTGGGGATGGGCTCGCCGAAGAACATGCTGTTCTCGGGCTGCACCAGCCACCGGGAAGTCACGTCGAAGTAGCCGCCCTCATGGCGCGCGGCGGGGTCGGCGACGCACTCGCCGCGGGCGTTGCGCACGAAGCCCGGCTCCATCTCGCAGAAGTTGTGCGTGAGGGGGCTCCGGGGGTTGTTCTCGTCAATGGCCACCGGCGAGAAGCGCAGGTCACCGAAGATGGAGCCATAGAACAGCCAGGCCCAGTCGGGGTTGTCCACGAGGTTGCGGGACCAGTCCACGCGGATGTGCGCCCGGTCGTACCAGCGCCGGTCCGTGGTGTTCTCCTCCACCACGTTGATGCGCTCCCCGGTGGAGGGGTTGTACGACTGCTGGCGGTCGAAGTGGCTCACGATGCGGTACGCCGCGACGATGATCCCGTTCTGCGTGCGCTGCCCGGGGCGCCCGCGGCCGTCGGTGTTGGAGACGTACTCGTAGGCCTTGCGGGCCAGGAGGAAGTTCTCCGTGATCTCGAAGCGGACGCGGTCCACGTCGTCGTAGGTGCCCACCGGGACGAGGCTGTTGTCCACGTTGGAGTCGACCACGTAGTTGTTCATGTAGAACTCGGGGTCGTCCGCGGTGGAGTGGAAGTCCGGCCCGAGGAAGAAGCTCTTGGGCAGGCCGAACTCCCGCGTGCGGTCGATGGGCTGGCGCTCCACCGCGCACCGGGTGGAGCCCGACGCCAGGAGCACCAGCGCCAGGAGCGCCAGGGGTTGCAGTGACCATGCCTTGCGACGACCGCGCGTCGACGGGGAAGCCATGAGGGTACCTCCGACCATGCTGGGGATGACGGCCGCGCCCGTCCACCGTGCGCGGTGTTGTGGGGCGGTAGCCTACTACGCCCCACCCCCGATGGCGAGGACCCCTCCCCCTGGAAACGCACCAGGGTCCCAGGCCAGGACCCGCGGGCGGACCGGGAAGGGCTCCCAGCGGAAGGACACGTCGGCCCCCACGGACTCCAGGAGGCAGTCCCGGGGCGGGCCGAAGGTGAGGGTATAGAGGAAGCCCCGGGGGCGGTACATGTCCGGGAGCGGTCGGCCGTCCAGGGAGATGTCGTCCCCCTCGGCGGTCCAGCGGGCCCGGACGGCGTCGTTGACGCTGGCCGCGGAGGCCAGGGCGCCGTACCACGCGGCGGGGTCATCGGACACGGCGGCGCCCGCGGGCAGGAGGTTTGCGAGGACCCGGCGCCGGGCGTCGCGCACCCAGGCGCGGTCCACCACGGCGAGGTTCAGCTCGCCCTCGTAGAGGATGCCCCGGTTGTTCTTGTTGGCGCTGCCCACGGAGAGGAACACATCGTCCACGATGAGCATCTTGGAGTGCACGTCCATATCCTGGAAGTGCGCGTCGGTCTCGTCGAAGCCGAAGGTCACCTGCGTGTCGAAGGCGCGGAGCTGAAGGATCTGGTAGCGCCCGCGGAAGCGGGTGGAGAACATCTCGTGGGTGCGCCGGGTCCACTCGCAGCCGGGGTCGGTCCACTCGCTGACGGGCTTGGTGATCACCACCAGGCGGAGCGTGGGCACCTCGGTCATGCGGGTGACCATCTCCTCGGCCAGCATGGGGATCCGGAAGTACTGGTCCTCGATGAAGATGTACTGCCGGGCCTGGCGCACGGCGTTGAACCAGGTCTCCGCGATGGCGTTCTCGCTGAAGGGCGCGGGCATCGTGGGCGTCACCTGCGCCTGGACGCCCCCTGCCAGGGGCTCCGACGCCGCCGGCGTGGTGAAGGCGCTGGCGTCTTCGTAGTACCGGGCGCGGGTGTCCAGGAGGTACTGCCAGCGCCGCTGGAACACGTCCTGGGCGTCGCGCACCAGGGGGCCCTCCACGCGGACCATGTAGTCTTTGCGCGGCCCGGTGTCCGGCAGGCGGTTGTGCGAGGCCACCGACGCCCGGTTGGCCGCGCTGCTCCCAAACAGCATCCTGCGCGGCTCGAACACCAGGTGCTGGGAGGTGTCCCAGTCCACGCGCCGGAGGTTCATCCCGCCGATGAAGGCCACGCGGTCATCGATGACAGCGAACTTCTGGTGCCAGGACGCATGCAGGAGGTCAATGGCCGTGGGCCAGCGGGTGAGGTCCACGGTGCGCGTGGGGAGCTCCGCGGGGATGGGCAGGTCAGCGTCGAACATGGCCCCGGAGGACCCTGGCACCGCGGCCCTCACCCTCGGGCCGAAGCTCACCGAGGGGCCCGTGAAGACATACATCCCCCGGGTGGGATTGGCCTGGCCCATGTACTCGAACTCGTCCCCGGCGGTGGTCCCGTGGGCGCGCAGGGCCGCGTCCGAGGAGAGCGTGGAGGCCACGCCGTCCATGCCCAGGAACTGCCCCACGATCACGCGCTTGCGAGCGGGGGAGGCCTCCAGCATCGCGAGGACGGTGTTGCGTCGGCGCTCGGCCTCGCCGAGGGTCGCGTGGGTCCTCGGGTCCCGCAGGAGCTCGAAGTCCGACTCCCACCACCAGGTGGCCATGTGAACGCTGCGGCGCGCGCCCTGTAGCTCCGGCGCCACGGCGTTCCAGGTCTCCTCGCCGTCCATGAGGAGCCGGAGGTTGTTCCCGCGGCGCGCGGGCCGGCCGCTGGCCGAGAACCACAGGTGCCGGGCCCCGAGGAATACCCCGTGCACGGGCACCGAGCGCCCGGAGACCATCCTGGTCCCGTGGGACACCGCCAGGCCGCCGCCCGGGTCGCCCACCAACCTCCCACGCAGCCCCCCGGAGGCGTCCAGGGTGAGCTCCGCGCGGACCGTTCGGTGATCGGTCGCGGACAGTTCAATGGAGTAGACACCCGCCCCCGTGGGGCTCAGCGTCACCATCGCCGGACGAGACCCCGGGAGCGTGGCCACCTCCGTGCCCCCGGTGCGCACCCCGAGCGTGTAGACGCCAGCCGGAAGGGGCTGGGCCCACAGGTCCAGGGCGTTGAGTTCCAGCACCGCCAGCGGGGGCGGACCGGAGGTGTCCGGCGGGTCCGCGTCGGGCACGGTGGTGTCAACTCCAGTGTCCACCATGGTGTCTCCGGCGGTGTCCTGGCCGAAGGTGCCGTCGGGGCTCGCGTCGGGCCGTGCGGTGTCCGGAGGGGTGGCGTCCGGGCGCGTGTCCGCGGGCGCGTCGGGGCGGGCGGAGTCCGGGGGCGAGGCGCTGTCCCCGCGGGGGGAGGAGTCCGCCGGGGTGGTGGCCCCGGCGGCGTCCGGGAGGGTGCCGTCGGGCGCCTCGCCGCAGGCGGCGAGGGCGAGCGCCAGGAGGGCCGGAGCACACGGGAGGGTACGACGGACCAGAAGCATGCAAATCACCATCAACAACGGCCCGTCGTCCGTCAAGCGCCTCCGGAGGAATCGGGTACGATCCCCAGCGATGACGCGACGACCGGTGACTCTCCTCGGGCTCTCCTGGCAGGTGTTGAAGCTCCGCCCCGGGGCCGCGCTCCTGGGCGTGGGACTGCTTGCCGCACCGGGCGCCTGGTGGGCGCTGCGCCCGGGGCCTCCGCGCGAACACCTTGCGCGCGAGGAGGCGCCCGACGGGTGGGCTGCGGCGCTGCGGGCGAGGGCCTGGGTGCGGGGACCCCACGGGGTCGTGGTGGCGCCGGCGATCGCCTGGAGCGAGGGGCGCCATGGCCTGGCGTGGCTCTCCTGGGACGGCGCCCAGGAGCGGGTGTGCTTCCGCGCGTTGACCGCCGAGGGGGTGCCCCTCGGGCGCCTGACGACGATCGCGGGGGACATTCCGTGGCCGGTGCTGGTGGCTCCGCTCCGAGGGGGCTTCGGCCTGGCATGGAACCAGGCGGAGTGGGAGCCCTTTGAGCTCAAGACCCTGGCGGCGGCGCTGACGCCGGACGGCGCCCTCCGGCACCCACCGATCGTGCTGACGCCACCGGGCGCGATGACCCTGGCGATGGACGCCGTACAGGACGGCGACGGGCTCGCCGTCGCGGGATACCTCCGGGAGGATCGCATCGACGCGTTCATCGGACGGATGACGTTCACCGGGCAGCCGTTGGGTCGGGCGGTCCGCGCGATGACCCTCCGGGGGCCGTCCTTCGATCAGCTCACGGTCCATCGGGTCGAGGGGGGCCTGGAGGTGAGTGTTGGTGAGCTGGACTGGCGCTCGGCGAGCACGACCCTGCGCACCGTGAGGGTGCCGGACCAGGGAGGCCCCGAAGCCCCGAGGACGCTGTGGGTGTCCGACGGGGTCGCCGAGAGGATCACGGCCCGTCGCGTCGGTGGGGAGAGCGTCGGGGTCTTCCTGGAGGACGCGAGCGTCCTGCCGAGGGGGACGCCTTCGGCCTTCGGGTTTCGTGGGGCGCCGGGCGCCTCGCCGAGGAGCCTCGCTCCGCGCAGCGCCACGGGGGGGCCGAGCCTCGCGCCCCGCGGGGACGAGGCCGCGGTGGTCTGGACGCGCACGCTCGGAGGGGACACGGCGGTGCTCCTGCAGCGCGTCGACGCGCAGGCGAGGCCCGTGGGCGCCGTGGTGCGTTTGGACGGCGCCGGCCCGGACGTCGAGGCCGGGCGGCTCCCTCGGGCGACCGCCACGGACACGGGCTACAGCGTGGTGTGGGAGGGCTCCCAGCGGGAGGCTCCGGGCCTGTGGCTCCGTCGCACGGACCCTCAGGGCGCTCCCCTGGGCGCGCCTCTCCGGGTCGTGGAGCCGTGAGCGCGCCGCTCCTCCGCGCGGCCCTCGGCGCCGCGCTCGCGGGAGCCTGCGCGGCAGAGCCCGATGCTACGAAGCCCGTCCCTCCGGACGCTGGCGCGGACGCCCGAGACGACCTCTCGCGCCCCGGAGACGCCGCGCGGGACGCCCCTCCAGAGCGCGGCGTGGCGGAGGACACCGCCCCGGACCGGGGGTGCCTCGGGGTCCTCTGCGCGGGGCTCTGCTGCCGCGCGCGGGAGCGCTGTGGCCATGGGCAGTGCCTCCCGGACCTGGGCCGCTGCGCCGCGGGCGCGGACGGCGGCGCGCCCCCGTGCCCGAGCGACGCATGGTGCGACGCCGACGGCTTCTGCACGCCCTACGGGGTGCCGGCGTCCATGCGCCTGGATCCGTCGTGTCGCACGCGCGCGGTACCTGCCCCGCTGGTACCCGCTCGCCAGTGCGCCTGGACCATGAGCGGGATCAACGGCACGCCCGTGGTGGCGCCCCTCGGTCGCGGCGCGCCGGACGCGCCCCGGGTGCCGAGCGTCATCGTCGCCGTAAACGACGTCCCAGGCTCGCCCTACACCTCCGGCGGGCGCTTGCGGATCTTCAATTCGCGCACCTGCGAGGTCGAGGTCACCTTCGGCGAGACCGGCCAGGTCGTGGCCTCCGCGGGCACCGCCGCGGTGGGGGACCTCGACGGCGACGGCCTCGCGGAGATCGTCGCGGGCTCCGGGACCGGCGGCGTGATCGCCTTCCACCAGGACCGCAGCACCGGGCGCTGGGGAACCCTCTGGCGCGCGGCGGGGCCCACCTACACGGGACCGGCTCCGGCGCTGGCGGACCTGACCGGCGACGGGTCGCCGGAGGTGCTCCTCGGGATGCACGTCTGGGACGCCCTCGGGCGCCCGCTGGTGGCCATGCCCGAGACCGTGACCTACCAGGGCTACCAGCAGCCGACCTTCCTGGCCGACGTGGACCTCGACGGCACCCCGGAGCTCGTCGCCAACGGAGCGGTGTGGTCCCTGGACGTTCCGGGTCGCCGCTGGGTGCGGGCGCCCTTCGACCGCGGGGCGCCGTCCGAGGGCTTCGAGGCCCTCGCGGATTTCGGTGAGTTCCCAGGTCGGGCCGGGGACGCCCCGGGGCGACCGGAGATCGTACAGTTCAACACCACGCGGTTGAGCGTGCGCACCGTCGGAGGAGACGTGGTGTTCAGCGCTCCCGGCGCGCTGGTCGGCGGTGGGGGCCCTCCCGCGGTAGCGGACCTGGACGGCGACGGGCGGCCGGAGATCGTGGTGGCAGGTCGGGCCCTGGTGGCCTTTGACCCGGACTGTGTGCCTGGCGGGGGCGCCCGAGGAGGCCGTTGCGCCAGCATGCGCACGGACGGGGTGCTCTGGGTCCAGAGCGGCCTGCGCGACGCCTCCAGCGCCATCAACGGCGTGACCGTGTTCGATTTCGACGGCGACGGCCGCGTGGAGGTGGTCGAGGCCGACGAGTGCTTCACGCGCATCTTTGACGGCACCACGGGCCTGCCTCGCTGGAGCGCCCCGAGGGTGTCCTGCACCTTCATCGAGATGCCCGTGGTGGCCGACGTGGATGGGGACCTCTCGGCGGAGATCGTGGTCGGGGCCAACCGCTTCTGCGGCGCCGAGTGTGGCCTTGAGAGGGGCGCCCCGGACCCGATCCTGCCGGGCTTCGCGTGCGCCTCCGACGCCGCATGCCCGCCCGGGGCGCGCTGCGCCGGGGGCCTCTGCCGCTGCGCGATGGACGGAGATTGCGGCGCAGGCAACGCATGCACCGAGCCCCTGCGCCCGGACCCCCTCGGCAGGGTGTGCCGCAGCACCTTCGACCCGGACCCCGGACTCCGGATCTACGGCGACGCGCGAAATCGCTGGGTGCCCTCGCGGCCCGTCTGGTCCCAGTACGCTTACAGTATCACACATGTGGGTGATGACGGGGTGGTGCCTCCGAGGGCTACGGCGCGGAACAACTGGCGGGAGCCGGGTCTCAACAACTTCCGTCAGAACACCCAAAGGGGCCTTGGGGACCTCCAGGCTCCGAATCTCACGATTGGCCCGTCGCCTCGGGGCTGCCTGCCGGTGACGGGCGCGGGGGTGAGGCTTCAAGCGCGCTTCTGCAACCGCGGCACGGGGGTGGCGGGGGCCCACAGCGCCGTGTCGTTCTTCGCGGTGGCGCGGGACGGCGCGAGGACGCCGTTGTGTACGGCCATGGCCCCGAGGCCCCTGGAGCCTGGGGCCTGTGTGGACGTCTCCTGCGACGGCCCGAGGGCGCTTGATCCGCAGAGCGCGGTGGAGGCCCAGGCCGACGCCAACGACCAGGTGCAGGAGTGCCGCGAAGACGACAACCGCCGAGAGCTCTACCGCCCGGAAGACTGCATCGGGTGAGGGACCGTCAAGGCCCGAGGCGCCTCGAGCGCCTTCGGCGCCCGATCACCTGACGGGTCTCCGGGGCGTCTTCGCCGTCGAGGGCTGCTTTGAGCGCTACGGGCTGTGCGATCATGGTCCTCATCATGGGATTGTCCGAGGCCTCCCCGGAGCACGACCCTCCGGCTCGCTCGCTCGCCTGGCTCACCCTCGCGTTCGTGGGGCTCTGCTTTGGTGCAGGGCGGTGGGAGGTGCCGGTGGCGTCGCCGCTCGGACTGGTCTTCCTCGTGCGCTTCTTCCGGCACACGCCCCCACGGGTGGCGGTGCCCCTCTCCACCGTCGCCCTCGCGGCGAGCGCGATCATCTCTTCCTGGGGGATGAACCCATCTCCGCTGCCTTCCCTGGTGGCCACCTACCTGATGACCGGCCTGCTGACCGCAGCCCTGCTCGCGGTGGACCGCTGGCTGGCGCGCCGCCTCGACCACTTCGTTGCCACCCTGGCGCTCCCCGCGCTGGACGTCGCGCTGGTGGCGATCTCGGCGAGCGCTCAGCCCTTCGGCACCTGGGGCCTCTCGGCCTACGC
Source organism: Deltaproteobacteria bacterium (assembly GCA_016218725.1). Taxonomy (GTDB): domain Bacteria; phylum Myxococcota_A; class Polyangia; order Polyangiales; genus JACRDB01. The sequence goes on along the minus strand of JACRDB010000066.1, from coordinate 190,563 downwards.
GCTGTTCGGCGAGCTGCCGCTGCTCCAGACGGCGTCGTTGACCGGGGTGTGGGGGGTGGAGTTCCTGCTGATCTGGGTAGCCACCGTCGCCAACTGGGCCTGGGACCGGGGCTTCGATCCTGCCCGTGTCCGCCGGGGCGCGGGCGTCTTCGCGGCGATCGTGTTGGGGTTGTCGGCCTGGGGCGGCTGGAGGCTCAACCGCTCGGGTCTCTCGGCGCCTACGGCCCGCGTCGCAGGGATCACCGTGGACACCCAGGGCGTACTCCCCCTCCCTCGGCTGCTCGCGCTTCTCAGCGAGCCGCAGCCCCCAGAGACCTGGGAGGCGCTGCGGCCGCGCTTTGCCGCGCTCAATGACCGACTCTTCGCGCTCACGGAGCGAGAGGCCCGCGCGGGCGCGAGGGTGGTGGTCTGGTCCGAGGGGAACGCCGCGGTGCTCGCGGCCGACGAGGCTGCACTGCTTGCGCGCGCGCAGGCCGCGGCGCGGGAGCTCGAGATCGAACTGGCGTTGGCGGTCGCGGTGTGGCACCCCACCGGGCCTCATCGGTTGTCGAACAAGGTGCTGTGGGTGCGGCCCACCGGCGCGCTTGCGTGGGAGTACCTCAAGGCCAGACCGGTCCCTGGCCCCGAGGCAGACCACAGCGCGCGGGGAGACGGGCGCATGCGCACCGTGGACACCGCCGTCGGGCGCTATGGGGTGGCGATCTGCTTCGACGGGGACTTCCCCGCGCAGCTCCGTCAGGCGCGGGCGCTCGGCGTGGACGTCGTGGTGAGCCCCTCCCAGGACTGGCCCGCGATCACCCCGCAGCACAGCCAGATGATCGCGTTCCGGGCGATCGAAGACGGCGTGACCTACTTCCGTCAGACCAACCGCGGGCTCTCGCTGGTCACCGATCCGTGGGGCCGCACGCTCGGTCGGATGGACCACTTCGCCGCCAGCGACCGAGTGCTCGTGGCGCAGGTCCCCACGCGCGGTGTCTCCACGGTGTACGGCGCCCTGGGCGACTGGTTCCCTGGGGTGTGTCTGCTCGGTGCGGTGGCGCTGGTCGCGCAGGGGCTTCGGACCCACCCTCGGCGGTCCGGGCGAGGTGGGGGAGCCCTTGCCTCGCGCGCCCGTCTGGATGGAGCCTCCGGCGCAGACGACACCCCTCCTGGCGACGCATGGTCGCGTGGCGGGTCGTGATCGCGGTTCGCGGTGGCGAGAGGCGGTCCTCCTTGGAGCCTGAGGCGCCTTCAGCGCCCGAGCACCTCTCCGGGATCGGGCGCCGTCGCCGCGAGGGCGAGCCACCGCCCGAGGGCCGCCGGGTCGGTGCAGGCATCCAGAACTGCCGCGCGCGCGTCCGAGAGGGTCGCGCCCCGCGCCAGGAGCACGGCCCTCACGGCGTCGCGCCGCGCGTGGAGGTCGCCTTCCCGTAGCCCCTCCTGACGGCCCTCCTGGCGGCCCTGGTCGCGGACGGCGTCGAGGGAGTCGTAGCCCTTACGTTGAAGGAGGTTGTGGAGCGTGGCCTCGTGGGCCGCGTCGCGATCGTAGAGGGCCTCCACGGGGACCGGGTTCTGGAGCACGCCCGGGGCCAGCAGTCGCTGCCCTGGGGTGAAGCTCTGGACGGGCTGTCCCTTCTCGTAGACCTCGACCCTGCGCGGGCCCGACAGCCGCAGGACCCACACCCAGCGGGTGCCCGCTGCGTGCAACTCGACGATCTTGGTCTGCAGGTCTCGCTCGTCTTGTTCGCGGGAGGCGAACTCCACCGCCAGGGTCGGCGCCACGGTGCCCCAGCCTGGCTTCTCCGGGCCCAGGCCTACGCCCACGTCCGGAGCCCTCAGGGTGTCGTCCGACAGCTTGATCCCGGGGTCCACCCACGCCCGCTCCACCGCCGGGTCCGAGGACAGCACCGCGAACCCGAGACCATTCGGGCCCGTATCATCGGCCCCTGTCGGCGCGCAGTAGATCGGGTGGCCCCGCGAAAGCTCGTACGGGGCCCCGCTCTTCAGTGAGTCGGCTCGGAACGGTCCTCGCGACGTGGCAGGCTTGATGCTCATCGCCAGAATAGCCTGCCAGTTGGCCTTCTCCCGCGCCACCGGCCTCACTGGCGATAGAGCCCTTCCCGATCGAGGATGGCGGCCACCGCCGCCGGGACCATCCCCGCGATCGATCGCCCGGCCGCGAGCGCCTCACGGACGCGCGTGCTCGAGGCGTTCGAGGCGACAGCGCCGGACACGAAATCAATGGCGCTGCGGTTCGCGGCGAGGTGTGGGCGGGAGCGCAGCACCCGCTCGAAATCCGCGGAATGCCCGGCCCTTTCGAGCACCAGCACGCGGAGCCCGGCCACGCGAAACAGATCCCGGTGCGTCCGCGGGAGCGCGTCGAGGCCGCGGTAGAGCGCCAGCGCATCCGACGGGTGCTGGGCCCAGTGTTCGGAGAGCATCTGGGGAAGGACGTGGTGGCGACCCCTCGGACAACCGCGCAGCTTCTGGACCTGGAGCGGCAGAGCCTCCGGATCCTCCAGGTTCGCGCCGGAATGGCGCGCCAGGCCTCCTGGCGAAGGTGTCGATGGCGGCCTGCAAGTCCGTGGACGTACCGGCAGTGTAGATGGTGCCCGGCCAGGGGATCATCGGATCCTTCGCGCCCGAAGCGGCGCGTCGAGCAACACCAACAACCGGTCCGGTTGCAGAGCGCCGTGCCCGAGGAGCACATGCCTCGCCGGCGTTCGCCGCTCCCAGTCCGGCGCCGCAGACGCCTCGGGCTACTGGACGAGTACAGGCGGCGTCTGGGGTTGCTCTGGGGGCAGCGGCGGAGCCCACGGGGAGCGCAGGGTGGAGGCCCACCACCAGAGCGTGCGCACCACCAGATCATGCTCGCGGGCGAAGTCCTCGGCTGACTTGCGGCTGTTCTCCCAGGGCCCTGACCAACGTCCGCCACTCGCTCGCGGGTCCTTGCCGTGAGGGCGATTTCTTCGATCGTCGCCTACCCCGCGCGTAGCGCGCCTCCCGTGGTCACTGCACGACGCGGTCGACCGAACTGGTAACCCGGGGCGGTACCTCGAGAAAGCGTGGCCCGCGGGGCCGCACGATTCCGGGGCGACGAAAGCAGTCGCTGCCGAGCGCAAATCGCCCGGAGTGCCATCGGGCGTTCGAGGCCGAAGGAGACCACCGATTGATGGGAATCGGGCAACCTCCGCGTTCCCAAGTGGCGCATTGTGGCACAAAATTTGCTTCTGGCATCTCGTTGGGCGCGGACTTCACTCCCTTGCGTCGACCCTTGGTCCCGACGGCATGGTGAGGGCGACCCTCAGCGGCCAAATCTGGGTCAGACGCGGTAGTGCTTCCCCTCCCAGCCACTCTCCCAAATGTGGTAGGGATCTTCCCATGTCGCACGTGAGGGTGACCGTCAGCCAGGGTATCGTCGCCTGTTCCCCATCGCTGCCCGAGATGGTTTCTGTGGCCCTGCGGCCGCTCGAGGACGTAGTGCCGCTCACCGTCCAAGCTCTCGACAAGTTCAGGTTGAGGGACAAGATTGGCACCGCGAAGGTCGGTTTGGTGAGCGGAGGCGTTCTCGAGGTCCACGCTGAGTTAGAGGACGTCGTGCGCGCAGTCCTGCGCGGGCTGCACACGCGCATCGAGACCCAGGTTTTCCGCGGCGAGGAGGCGACAGTGAGGTCGGGTAATGCGCCGGAGTGAACTCCAGCTTACGCTCCGCCTCGTGAAGGGAAAGTACGTCGTGCGGCACGAGGCCAAAGCCCTCCTCGAGGTCGAGATCTCCCGGGATGACGACGAGGTGATCCGCAGCGTGCCGAGGCTCTGTCTGCCAGCGGGCAATGTGCGCCACCGCGCGCTCGCGGCGGCAATCCGCTCAGGCTGTCGGCACCCGGGCTTGGAGGCGAGGGACCTCGCGCGCCTCCATGCCCTCGCCCACGAGTACCGACACATCGAACTGTTCGCTGACGTGAACGCGATCTGCACCGGGCTCCTCGGCCATGTCGTGCGCTCACTCGGTACGCGCCTCGCCCGCGTGGTCGTCGCCTCCTCGACTGTCGACGTGCTCCAGGAGTACGCCGACCTCAACCACGGCCGTCGGCCGCGGTACCTACGGCACGGCGAGGTTGCGCGCTCCATCTCCCTCCTGGACGAGCTTCGCCAGTGCATCCCCGTCCACATCCACCAGCTCCCGCCGGGTGCGACGCGGCATCAGAGGCGTCAGTCTGACGGGATCGCTGCGCCGTGCGCTCCGGCAGTTCCCGTGGCCGCGCAGGAGGAAGACGATCTCGTCCTTAGCGAGGACCGCGTCATGATAGCGGCGTACTGGGACTACCATCAGCGTGACCTACCGCGGCTGCCCGTGGTCTTCCTCACCTCTGATCACGCGCTCGCTCAGGCCTGCGCGATGGAGCAAATCCCGTTCTGTTTCGCTCGGTCGCCGCAGGAGGTCATCGCGCGGGATCCCAGCGGCTCGATCCCGGTCGAGTCGCTCTGGTTCGACCCCAGCTCGCTCACACTGCGGTATTCGATCACCTCTGATGTCGTCTTCGAACTCGCTACGACCTTCCGAGAGGTGGAGCTGCTCGACGCCGATGGCAGAGGTTGGCGGGTCACCTTCGACCCGCGTCACATCTGGCCCGGCGCCGAACTCTCCGTCGCGTGCGATCCCGTTGCCTCCGAAGCACTCACTGCCGTCCCCCATTCTCCTGCCCCGTCATCGTCATCCGCTGCTGCGCCGCCGGGCCGAATTGACATCGCTCTCGCCAAGGTGCTGGCCGTGGTCCCGACCGATCCAGGCATGACCACCTCGCTCGACGATGCCCTGATTCGCGACAAGAATGCCCTGCGCCAGCTCCTGCACATCGGGAAAGAGACCGATCTTTTCAGTGTGCGGGACACCACTGTGTCCGCGGGTTCGACGCTGCCCTCGCTGCTCCTGGCGCTCCGCGATCACGATTACGACACGGTGAACTCGATTTTCCGCAGGGTGCCCGCCTATCGGGCCTATCTCGATCGCGTCGATCCGAGGAGCGGCAAGCTGCCCAACGATCCCAAGTCCCGCGCGCCTGGGTGGGCCGTGACACTCGGCGCGGCCTACAAGGTCGATGGCGGTCTCGTCTACGGACTCTCCGTGGTGGATGACGCGGACTTCGCGCTGGCTGTCCGTGACGCCCACGCGAAGCTCGCTGAGGGTGCGCCGGCGGCGTCGCTCCCTTTGGTCGTTGATTCCGTCTGCTGCGCCCTGCGCATGTCTCCTGTGCGGGTCGTCGCACAGTTGAACCGTTGCCTCGCCCCCGGCGGAACCCTCCACACATTTGACGTGCAGCGCGCGAAGCGTGACGAAGCCGTTCCTAAGAAGCACCCCATCCTCAGTGCCCCCGGGGTAGACCGGAAGTTCGTGCGTGAGCTCGAACTCGGGCGCGGGATCGAGCTCCAAAGTCGCCTCGCCGGCACCCTTGTGAACCGACGGAAGGACGCACCGTGACCATCGACGCCCTCGACAACCTGCTTGACGGGGTCAACTCGACCGAGCGCGTCAACGAGTGGGAGCCCTTCCACCTCCTACGCAACCCCTTCCCCTCGCGAGCACAGCCCGTGTGGGACGTGTTCTACAACCAGGAGGATGCGCGCCGAGCATTCAATGAGGACTTGCGCGATTTCCTGCTGCCCCGCCCGGACGCCCACGGCGGCCACAACCAGACGCTCCTCCTGGCAGGCGGCAATCGGGTCGGCAAGACCCACTTTATGCAGCATCACCGACGGGTGCTGGAGCGCGTCCTTCCGCCGCGGCAGGTGCTCCTCCCGATGGCCATCGTCTCCACCGAAGGAGCCGACACGCAGCGCTTCGTCGAGCAGGCGATTGCCCAATGGATCGATAGCGTCGCCCGACAGAGTGGCGGCTCCCTCTTCGACGCCTCCCTCGTGACCGCGGTTGATGCGAGCGACCTCCCGAGCGGCGATGTACGCCGGATCGCCCAGGCCATCCAGCAGGCGCCTGCGGCGCAGCAGCCCGAGATCGCGGAGCTCGCCCGTCGCTGGGCCACGGGTGAGCGCCTCCGCGTCGGTGACCGCCGCAAGCTCGACGTGCACAGCAACGTAGAGGACGCCAGCACCGCGCTTGATGCCCTGGCTGGCCTAGTCCGGCTCCAGGTACTCGCCGACGGAGTCGGCAAGGTCCGCCGCCCCGGGCTGCTCCTCTTCCTCGACGAGTTCGAAGTCGTCTTTACTGCCCGCCGCGACCGCCGCGACCTCTTCTTCGTCGTCCTCCGCGAACTCATTGACGCATGCGGGGAGGGCGGTCTCTTTCTATGTGTCGGGATGACCACGGGCCAGGTAGAGGTGCGGCGCCTCGAGATTGAGTATCCTGCGCTCTACGCGCGTCTCAAGGGTTCTCGCGAGCTCCCGCAGCTCTCCCAAGTGAAGGACACTCTCGATGCTCGCGGCTACGTTCATGCCTTCATCGAGCACGGCCAGAGGGCCTTCGTGGCGACGCGGAGCGGAAGGAAGCTGAAGACTCCCGCGGCGCTTCTTGGCGACGACGAGATCCGCGACGTCTTCGAGTCGATCGGCCAGGGCCGCCCCATCGCCCAGGGCGACTTCTTCGACGGAGTGCGGCGGGCCGCGGACGACAAGGTCGCTCGCCCCACGAAACCCTAAGCGAAAAGCGAGCAGCCCGCGGGTCGCTCCGAGGAGCACCGGCCCCATACCGACCCCCTTCCGTGCGCGCCGACACGTAGGTTACTCCTGCTACTGTGGTGCAATTCCGACCGATTCGTCCGCCATGGGATGGACCCTGCACGGGCTGATGTCCATGTTCGCCGCCAGGTTGAAGGGCTGGGAATTTCGGCGATTGGCGCCGTACTTCGCGACAAGGTGCCTCGTTCGAGTGGTTCGTCCTACGGGGGGTGCTGGGACCTGCCCTGTGACCGGCAGGGACGACGCACTACGCCCTCAACCACAACAGCGCGTTCGCTGAATCAGTAGCGCGCCAGACGCCGCAGCTCCTGGGCGATCCGGGCGCGGCCCGGCAGGAGGGACTGCTCCAGGCTCTTGGCGTAGGGCGACGCCCGGTCGGGGTAGGTGACCCTCCGGAGGGGCCCGTCGAGGTCCTCGAAGCAGTGGTCCGCGATGCGCGCCACGAGCTCCGCGCCGAAGCCCGCCGTGGCCGTGGCCTCGTGCACCACCAGCACCTTGCCCGTGCGCCGCACCGCGGAGAACACAGCGTCTTCGTCCAGGGGCACCAGCGTCCGCAGGTCGATCACCTCCACGGACACGCCGTCGCGGGCCAGCTCCTCGGCGGCGGCGACGCACTCGTGGAGGGTCCAGCCCCAGGAGAGCGCCGTGACGTGATCCCCGGGCCTCGCGACGCGCGCGCGCCCGAGCGGCGTCAGGAGCTCCTCGCCGTCCGGGAGCTCTTCCTTCTCGCGGCGGTAGAGGAAGCGGTGCTCCAGGAACACCACGGGGTTCGGGTCCCGGATGGAGGCCTTGAGCATCCCCAGGGCGTCCCGGGGCGTCGCGGGCGCGACCACGCAGAGGCCCGGGGTGTGCGCGAACCACGCCTCCGGCGACTGCGAGTGGAAGGGCCCCGCGCCGACGCCGCCGCCGTACGGCAGGCGAAGCACCACGGGCACCGGGGCCTCCCAGCGGTAGTACGTCTTGGCGAGGTTGTTCACCACCTGGTTGAAGCCGCAGGAGATGAAGTCCGCGAACTGCAGCTCCACCACCGGGCGCATGCCCGCGAGCGCCGCGCCCAGGGCCGCCCCCAGCGCGCCGGACTCGCACAGGGGCGTGTTCACCACCCGGAGGCGCCCGAAGCGCTCGTAGAGCCCGCGGGTGGCGCGGAAGGCGCCTCCAAAGGCCGCGATGTCCTGGCCCAGGACACACACCGCGGGGTCCCGGTCCATTTCCTCCAGCATCGCCCGGCGCAGGGCGTCGAGGTACGTCGTGGCGCTCATCGGGGAGCCTCCGACGCCTGGCGATTTGAGGCCTCCCGCACCTCGCCCGGGGCGTACATGCTGCGACGGGCCTCCCGCACCTCGGGCTCAGGGGCCGCGAGGGCGCGCTCCACCGCCGCCTCCACCAGCGTCGTGGCGAGCTCCGACGCGCGCTGGAGCCAGGGCTCCTCGGCCGCGCCGGAGGTCTTGACGAGCGCCTCCAGCGGTGGGAGCGGGTCCATGGTCAGGAAGCGCGCCCGCTCCTCCGCGGGGATCAGCTCGTAGGAGCCATCGCCCTCGGCGTGGCCCCTCATGCGCGGGAGCATGCACTCCAGGAGCGTGGCCCCATGGCCCCCCCGGGCTCGTGTGCACGCGCGCTCCATGGCGGTGACCACCGCCGTGAGGTCGGTCCCGTCCAGGGTCTCGCCCGCGACGCCATAGCCCTCGGCCCGCGAGGACAACCGCTCGCACGCGTACTGCTCCTCCAGGGGCGTGGTGAACGCGAAGCGGTTGTTCTCGATCACCACCACCAGCGGGAGCTTGAGCACCCCGGCCATGTTCAGGGCCTCGTGGAAGTCCCCCTGGGAGGTGGCCCCCTCGCCGATGAAGGCCAGCACCACGCTCCCGGAGGACCGCTGCACGGACGCCAGGGCGAGCCCCGCGGCCACCGGGAGCATCGCCCCGAGGTGCGAGATCATCCCGACGTGACGGATGCCCCAGGCGTCGTTCAGGAGCCCGTAGTGAAACGATCGATCCACCCCGCGGGTGAAGCCCTCCCGGCGACCGAGCACCTGGCAGGCCAGGCGGTGCAGGAGCTCTTGCGGCGGGGGACGTCGCAGGTCCCACGCGGTGCGCTCCTCGGGCGCGAAGACCTCCGGCGCCAGGCGAGGTATGTCCAGGTACGTGGCGAGGATGGCCCCGAGGTCGCGGTGCACCGTGGAGAGGGCGTCCCCTGGCGCGAGGCAGAGGGCGGTGCCGACGGTGGTGCACTCGTTTCCGACGGCGCTGTACCAGCGGCCGATGGAGCCCGCCCGGGCCATGGACTCAAAGCGATGGTCCCAGGCGCGGGAGAGCCTCGCGAGAAACCACGCCCGGCGCAGGAGCGTAGGGGTCAGAGGGGGTGCTTCATTCATGCGGGCCTGCGGGCCTTAGCGTCCCGGAGCCCTCCGGGCAAGACCGTCTGGCAGGCCCGCGGGGCCCGCGCTATGGTCCCCGGCCCTTTCCAACGGCCCCCGCGGCCGGAGGTGCGCCGTGAACGCGCCCCAGACGCCTGACAACGACCTCACCGAACGCGCCCTGATCGACCTCGCCGTGAGGGCCCTGGAGGCCTCCGCCGCGGTGGCCGAGGAGCGCCCCCTGGAGCCCGACGTGGCCCCCGCGCCCCCGGAGGCCTTCCGGCTGGTGGAGCGCCCGAGGCTCCGGGGCGCCCTGGAGAGGGTGCTCCTGGGGCGCAACCCCGAGGGGGGCATGGACGCCCTCCTGGCCTTCGGGGTGCTTGACGCGCTGCTCCCGGAGGTCAAGGCCCTGGTGGGCTTTGGCGACGGCGAGTGGCGCCACAAGGACGTGTGGAAGCACACCAAGCAGGTGGTGCGCCAGGCCGTGCCTCGCACGGAGGTCCGCTGGGCCGCGCTCCTCCATGACATCGGCAAGGTCAAGACCCGGCGCATCGAGGCCAACGGCGAGGTGCATTTCTTCGGCCACGCGGAGGTCGGCGCCAGCATGTTCGACAAGCTCCAGCGCCGGGTGAGCCTGTTTGACGGCGAGGAGTCCCTGGCCGTGACCGTGCGCTTCCTGATCCTGCACCACCTGCGGGCCAGCCAGTACGACGGGAGCTGGACCGACAGCGCCGTCAGGCGCTTCGCCAAGGAGATGGGCGTCGGGCTCTGCGACCTCCTGGACCTGTCCCGGGCGGACATCACCACCAAGCGCCCGGAGCGCAAGAAGCGCGGCCTGGACGCGATCTCCGAGCTCTCCGCGCGGGTGCGCGCCATCCAGGCGGAGGACGCCCGGGTGCCCCCCTTGCCCAAGGGCCTGGGCAACGCCCTCTCGGAGCGCTTCGGGATCGCGCCCTCGCCGGAGCTCGGGGACCTGATGAAGAAGCTCAAGCTCGCGGTGGAGGAGGGCACCCTGGAGCCCCAGCGCGAAATGGACCACTACCTCGGGTGGCTCGCGGACACCGGCGCGGTGGTCACAAAGAAGCCCGGAGGGCCGTGACCAGCGCCGCGTTGTCGTCGGCGGTCCCAATGGTCACTCGGAGGCACCCCGCCAGGCGCCCCCCGGCCTGGTGGAACGACCGCACCACCACCCCTCGCGCCAGGAGCGCGCGGAAGATCGCCCCCGCGTCGCCGGGCACCTCCACCCAGAGGAAGTTCGCCTGGGAGGGGTGCACGGTCACCCCAGGGAGCGCACTCAGCGCGGCGCTCAGTCGCTCCCTCGCGTCGATCACCTCCTGCACCATGCCCTCAAGGCTCGGCGCCAGCTCCGTGAGGTAGAGCTCCGCCGCGCGCTGGGAGAGCGCGTTGACGTTGTACGGCGGCCGGACCTTCTCCACGGCCCTCGCCAGCGCCACCGGGAGCACCGCCCAGCCCACCCGAAGCGCAGCGCCGCCCACCTTGGACAAGGTCTGAAGCCTGCCCACATGTGGGTATTTGTGCGCAAGATGGCGGTAGTTCGTGCGAGCGTAGGGCCCGTAGGCCTCGTCGAGGATGACCAGGGAGCCCCTGGCGTGTTGGATCACGGCTTCGAGCTGGTGCTCGGGGAAGAGGTTGCCAGTGGGGTTGTTGGGCGAGGGGAGGAAGATCGCCCCCGGGCGGTGCTGGGCGCAGGCGCGGGCGAAGGCGTCAGGGTCGAGGTTCCAGCGCGGGTCGAGCGGCACCGGGACGGGGGTGACCCCATGGGAGAGGGCGCTCAACCGGAACATCACGAAGGTGGGGTGAGGGAAGAGCACCGAGGCCGAGGGGAGGCCCTCGGGGGGGCGGGCCAGGGCGTTGATCAGGAAGGTGATGACCTCGTCGGTGCCGCTGCCGAAGACCAGCTGGTCGGGGTGTGCGCCCTCGCGCTCGGCCACGAGCTCTCGGAGGCGCTTGGCGCGCACGTCGGGGTAGCGGTGGAGGTCCAGGGAGGCGAGCTCCTCGGCGAGGCGCCTGCGGGCGTCCGGGGGGAGGCTCCGGGGGGCCTCGTTGGCGTCGAGGCGCACGGCGCCAGGAGGGGCCTCGGCGGGGAGGTAGGCCGAGAGCAGTGAGAGCTCCGGGCGGAGGTGCTCGGCGAAGGGGTCTGGGTCCACGGGGGGTGATGGTAGACGCCGGGGCCGTCGCATGCGACCGTTGGCCGCCCGAAGGGAGGCAGAGCCATGCGCGTACTGGCGGGAGATGTGGGCGGGACCAAGACCATCATCGCCCTGGCCGAGGTCCAGGGCACCCAGGTGACGGTGCTGAGCGAGCAGCGGTATGACAGCAAGGGTCACGGGACCCTGGACGAGATCGTGAGGGCGTTCCTGGCGGAGCACCCGGCCCCGGGGCTCCCGGCGTGCTTCGGCGTGGCGGGGCCGGTGGCCGGCAACGCATGCCAGGCGACCAACCTCCCGTGGAGGATTGACGGCGATGCCCTGGGGCGCTCCCTGGGCCTCGGGAGCACCGTCTTGATCAATGATTTCGCGGCGGCGGCGCTGTCCATCGACGCCCTGGGTCCGGCGGACCTGGCCACGCTCCACGACGGCGCCCCGGACCCGAAGGGCCCGAGGGCCGTCCTGGGCGCGGGCACGGGCCTCGGGGAGGCGGTGCTGGTGTACAACGGGTCCCGCTACGAGGTGCTCCCGAGCGAAGGCGGCCACGGGGACTTCGCCCCGAGGAACGCGCTGGAGATCGGGCTCCTGGAGCACCTCCTCAAGCGCTTCCCGGACCACGTCTCCTACGAGCGGGTGGTCAGCGGTCCGGGCCTGGTGAACGTGTACGACTACCTGCGCGACGCGGCGGTCGCGCCGGAGTCCACCGCGGTGCGCGAGGCCATGACCCGCGAGGACCGCGGGGCGGTGATCGGACGAAACGCCGTGGGGGGCTCGGACGCGCTGTGCGTGCGCGCGGTGGAGCTCTTCGGTGCGATCTACGGCGCCGAGGCAGGAAACCTCGCGCTGAAGGTGCTCGCGTCGGGCGGCGTGTACCTGATGGGGGGCATCGCGGCGAAGATCCTGCCGTGCCTGGAGCAAGGGTCCTTCGTGGAGGGGTACCTCTCCAAGGGGCGGCTGCGCCGCGTGGTGGAGCGCTACCCGGTGAGGGTGGTGGTGAACCCTCGCTTCGGGCTCCTCGGGGCGGCGGTGCGGGCGGCGCAGGCGTAGGGAGGCAGCGATGGCGACGTTCGACGTGGTGTCGAAGATCAACAGCGCCGAGGTGGACAACGCGGTGCTCCAGAGCCAGAAGGAGCTGGGCACCCGCTACGACTTCCGGGACACGGGCACCAGCCTGGAGCGCACCGCCGACGGCCTGGTGCTGGTGTCCAACAGCGAGGGGCGCCTGGAGGCCGCGCTGGAGGTGCTCCAGGGCAAGCTCCTGAAGCGAGGGATCTCGCTCAAGTGCGTGGACCCCCAGAAGCCGCAGCCGGCGGCCCGGGGGACCTTCCGGCAGCTGGTCAAGCTCAAGGAGGGCATCGACCGGGACAACGCCCGCAAGGTGCTGGAGCTGGTCAAGGGCTCAAAGCTCAAGGTCCAGGCGTCCATCCATGAAGACACCGTGAGGGTCACGGGCAAGAACAAGGACGACCTCCAGGCGGTGATGAAACTCTTGCGCGGAGAGGACTTCCCCATCGAGCTTCAGTTCACCAATTTCCGTGACTGACGGGCGCGATCGGCGTCGATTTCTCCACGGATCGCGAACCCCCCGGCCATGGTTGCCGGGTGATGCCCCAGAAACCCCTCCGGAGACCGTTTGTCGTCGTGGCCGCGCTGGCCGCGAGCTGCTCCCAGAGCGTCGGGACGGTGAACCCCCCTCCAACCCCCGAGGACGTCGCCGCGGACCTCCCCGAGGAGGAGGTGACCGACCTCGGGCCAGCCTCCATGGACACCGTGGCCCCGCGCCCGGACCGGCCGCCGCCCGAGGAGCCGCCGCCACCGCAGGACACCGCCGACGCGGGCGCGCCGACGCCCGACGCGCCTGCGATGGACGTCGCGCCGGAAGGAGGCCCGGGGGTCTGTCCGGCGAGCTGCGCCACGCACGCGGACTGCGACCCGTGTTATACCCCAGGGGAGCCACGGGTCGGCGCGTACTGCTGTTTCATGAATCTCTGTATCTACTTCGCGGGGACCTGCGGCGACGGTGGCGTGGTGGTGGACACGATGAACCCGCCGCCTCCCACGGACGTGTTGGACACTTCAGACATCCCTGAAGCGTCCCGTCCGGACGCCACCGCTGAGTAGAGGCCCGGAGCCTGCTCGCGCTACAGCGCCAGGAGCTGCCGGAGCCTCCGGCTGGCCTGTCGAGACACCTCGAGCCGCGCGCCTGCGTGGGTGACGAGCTGCACCTTGCCGCCGGCCAGGTCATCAATGGCCGCCACGTGGTCCAGGTTGACCAGCAGCGCCCGGTGGGCCCGGAAGAAGCGCGTGGTGTCCAGCCGGGCCTCCAGCGCCGTGAGCGTGTAGTCCGTGGTGTAGCTCCCGCCGCGCGTGTGCACCGTCACCAGCTCGTGCTCCACCACGCAGTGCGACAGGTCCGCCACGGGGATCAACAGCACCCGCCCGTTGAACGAGATGGGCAGGCGGTCCGCCAGCGGGCGCTCAGCTCGGAGCCTCGCCCTCAAGGGCCCGAGGACCTCCTCGGAGCGGGCCTTCATCCCGAGGCCCTCGGCCCGCAGGACCGCCTTCACCAGCCGCTGGGCGTCGAAGGGCTTGAGCAGGTAGTCAATGGCGCCCGCGTCAAAGGCCTCCAGCGCGTAGCGGTCGTGGGCCGTGGTGAAGATCACGTACGGCGCGGGCACCGGCAGCCGCGCCACCATGCCCAGCCCATCCAGCCCCGGCATCTGCACGTCTACGAAGGCCAGGTCCGGGCCCTCCTCCTCCACCAGGCACAGCCCCGCGGAGCCGTCGGAGGCCTCGCCCACGACCTCCACGCGGTCCGCGAGGTGCTCCTTGAGCATGCGCGCGAGCCTCTGCCGCGCGGGGGCTTCATCGTCAATCAGTACGGCGCGAGCGCTCATTCTTACACCTTCAGCGGCGCGGTGATGGTGGCCAGGGTGTCGCCTCCCTCGGCCCGGATCTCGAAGGTAGCACCCTGGCCCCAGGCCAGCTCCACCCGGCGCTGCACCAGCTCCAGCCCCATACCACCCGAGCGAGGGCCCTCGTAGCCTCCAGGGTTTCGCACGGTGAGCACCAGCGCCGTCGCGGTCCGGTGAGCGCCCACGGCGATGGGGCCCTCGTCCGCCCGCCCGTGGCGCAGGGCGTTCTCCAGGAGCGGCTGCAGGAGGAGCGGCGGCACCTCCAGGGAGCGCGCCTCGGGGTCGATGTCCCAGCGCACCGTCAGGCTCGGGAAGCGCGCGGCCAGGAGCCCCGTGTAGTCCTGGGCCAGCGAGAGCTCCTCCTCCAGCGGGTGCAGGGGCCTGCGGCGGGTGTCCAGCACGGCCCTGAGGAGCGTCGCGAGGCGCACCACGTTCTCCTCGGCGGCCCTGGGGTCCGTGGCGCACTGCGACGCGATGGCGTTGAGCGCGTTGAAGAGAAAATGCGGGTCCAGGTCCGCCCGGAGCGCGTGCAGGCGCGCCTCGGCCAGCTCCGCCGTGAGCCTCTCGTGGGACCCGAGGGTGCGGTCCAGGCGCTGCTCCAACTGGATGTCCCGGGCCAGGCCCCAGCCCCCGACGTGAAAGAGCATGTAGCTCACCCCGAGCTGGCGCCAGCTCGCCACGGAGAAGCTCGACAGGTGTTGCAGCCCCAGGGCCCAGCGGTAGGCGAGCACCAGGGCCGTGAAGAGGGCCGTGCCCAGGGCCCCGGCACCGAGGCCCCGGAGGAGCTTGCTCCAGCGCCGCCCGTCGGCCTCCAGGGGCACCAGGGCCCTCCAGGGCAATGGCCCCAGGAGCAGCGTGTAGAGCGCGGCCACCAGACCAAAGGCAAAGCCCAGCGCGCTCCGGGTGTGGTGGAACTCCATGGTCCCCAGGGCCACCCCGAGCACCGTGGTCGCGGGCAGGCGCCACGAGCGCATCGCCTCCAGGACCGTGTCCCGCAAGAGCCCGAGGAGGTCCCTCTCCTCCACCGGTGCCTTCACGGCGCGCTAGAACCCCACCCGGAGGCCCGTCACCAGCTCCGCCCAGACGTCGGGCACCCGGCGGCTACCATGGAGGTGAAAATGTGGCTGCCCGAGGGCCGTCAGCGCCACGTTCCTCCCTAGAAAGATGTCCATCCCCGCCCCGAAGGTCAACATCGCCGACAGGTCGGTCTCTGTAGGGAAGGGTGCGCCAGGGACCGCCCCGAGGGAGGCGTAGGAGAAGCCGAGGCCGCCGTAGAACACCGGACGGATGCGCCCTCCGGCGCTGCCCACGTTGATCTTGAGGCGCAGGACGTCCACCGCCAGGAGGAGGTCCTGGCCCTGGCCCGGGCGACCTCCGTCGCCCCCGAGGAGGCTCACGCCGAGGCCTGGGCCCAGGGAGAGCACCCGCCCACGATCGAGGTAGAGGTCCAGGTCGATGACCCCGCAGAGGGCGAGGCCCGGGGCCACGCGTACGCCTCCGTGGACGCCGACGGTGAGCCTTGAGGGCCCCTGTTGACAGAGGGCCTCGGAGGCCCCGAGGAGCCCCGAGAGGCACAGGGACGCCGTCGCGCTTCGCATGGGTAGAGGGTGTAGCACCTCCTCGGTGGCCGTTGACACCCCCCGGCGGCGGCCCTAGGCCAGCGGGCAGGAGAGAACTCATGGACGAAGCGCTCCGAGCTAAGATCAACGACCTGGTACGCAGCCGCAAGGTGCTGCTCTTCATGAAGGGCAACCGGCAGTTCCCGCAGTGCGGGTTCTCCAACACCGTGGTGCAGACGCTGAACGCCGTGGGGGCGGAGTACGACACGGTGAACATCCTGGCGGACCCGCAGCTGCGCGAGGGGATGAAGGCCTACTCCAACTGGCCCACCTTCCCGCAGCTCTATGTGAACGGGGAGCTCGTCGGGGGCTGCGACATCGTGAAGGACCTGCATGCCCGCGGGGAGCTCGCGGCGCTGATCCAGAAGGCAGGGGCCGTTCGAGCCTAGGGGGTCGTTCCCAAAGGGGGGGAGGGGTGTGTACCATCGCGCCGCCTCTCCCTCCGCAGGATTGCACCCGATGACCGTCCAGAGCCCCACGAGCGCCCGCCTCGCCGACCTTGCGTTGATCGCGTACCTCGCCCCGCTGGTGCAGGGCCGGAGGGTCGCGGTGGTGGGGCCGACCTCCGGCGAGGTCGCCAGGAGGGCCCGGGCCCTCGGGGCCAGCACCGTGGTGTCCTTCGGCGGGGCGGGGGAGGACCTGGCCGTCCGGGCTCTCACCCCCGGGGCCCTGGCGGGCTTCCACGGGAAGCTCGACCTGGTGGTGGTGCCGAGCGCCGGGGCCGTGCCCTCGCTGGTGGCCGTGCTCGATGAGGCCCGCAGGGCGCTCGGGTCCGAGGGCGTGGTGGTCGTGGCCTCGGAGCCCGAGGACGGCGCCCCCACGCTGGAGCCCGGGGCCCACCGGGCGGGGGGGTTTGAGACCCTCCGGGAGCTTTGCCAGCAACGCTTTGCGAGGGTCCAGCTCCTCGGCCGGGGGCCCTTCGTGGGCTACACCGTGGCGTCGCTCTCCGAGGGCGCCGAGCAGGTGGGCCTGGAGACGCGGCTCCTGGACGGCGACCCCCCGGCGCCCGAGGCCCTCATCGCCGTGGCCTCGGACAGCCCCATCGCCCTGGAGCCCCTCACGGTGGTGCAGGTCCCGTCCGGGGTGCTGGACGCGGTCCGGGCGGACGCCGCGCGGGCGCTGGAGGAGGCCCTCGCCCAGCGCGACCAGAAGCTCAAGGAGACCGAGAACGCCTCGGCGGAGAAATGGGTGCGGCTCCAGCGCCTGGAGCACCAGTACAAGGAGCTGGAGGAGGAGGCTCGAAAGGCCCGGGAGCGCGCCGTACGCGCCTCCAAGGACCTGGAGGACGAGCGCAAGCTCCGCCAGCGGATCGAGCTCGAAGGGCAGATGTCCCGCAGGGCGCCGGAGCTCCCCAAGACCCCTGAGCCCGACCCGGAGGTCCCGAGGCTCCGGGCCCGGGTGAGCGAGCTCGAGGCCGAGGTGCTCGCGCTGCGAGGAGAGGCCGCGGCCCTCACGGGCGAGGCCTCGGCGCTCCGGGGAGAGGTCGCGGCGCAGAAGGCCGCGGCTGCCACCTTGCGCGATGAAGGCGCCGCCCTACGAGCGTCCCACGGCCTCGCGCTGGAGGCCGCCCTGGCCAGGACCCGGGACCTGGAGCACGAGCTCGATGAGACCCACGCCGCGGAGGCGGAGCTGCGCGCCCAGCTCGACGAGGCCATCGAGCGCCCGACGATCCCCCCCGCGGCGCCCACGCGGGATACGCGCGAGGAGGAGCGCCTGCGGGTGCGCGCCCAGGCCGCGGAGGCGGAGCTCCAGGCGCTCCGCGCGGAGGGCTTGAGCGCCTCCGAGGAGCGCTCCCGGGAGCACGCCGCCCTGGAGCTTGCGCTGGCGCGGAGCGCGGGCGAGGCCCTGCGCCTCGGGGCGGAGAAGGCCCGGTTGGAGGAGGCCGTGCGGGAGCTGTGCCTCGCCGCGGACAGCGCCGCGGGGGACGACCCGCGGGGGAGGCTCGCCGCCGCCGAGGAGCAGAGGCTCCAGGCCCGGAGGGTCTACGGGGCCCTGGCGGACTGCGCGGACACCCTGGCCCACGAGAACGACCTCCTGCGGGAGCGCCTCGCGGCCGCGGAGGCCCACGCCACCGCGCTCTCCACGGAGGCCGCCGCCGCCCAGGCCCGGGGCCGGAGCCTGGAGGCGGACCTCGCCAGGGCGCGGGAGAGCGCCGCGCCGGAGGCGGCGGAGGCGCCAGAGGTGTCCCCCGAGGAGGTGCAGGGCCTGCGCCACGAGCTCGAGGCGCTGCTCCTGAAGGACGCCGTAGGGAGCGGGCAGGCCGCGGGCTTTCGCATGCGCGTCGCGGAGCTGGAGGACCGCGCCCTGGAGCTCGAGAGGGCCCTGGCCGACGCCAGGGCCGCGAGGGACTTTGATCGCCACGCGGTGCTCGAGGCGCAGAACGAGGTGGCGCGGACCTACGCCCAGACCGCCAGCGCGGAGGCGCGCCTGGCGCACCTGCTGGTGGAGCTCGAAGGCGCCCAGGCCGGGGCCCGGAGGCGCATCGCCGAGCTGGAGGCCGAGGCCGAGCGGCTGGTGGCGGCCCTGGAGGTCGCGGGCACCCAGGCGGCCTTCGAGGCGGGCGCCACGCAGGACTCCCAGACCCGAGAGCTGGACGGGCTCCGGGCCGAGCGCGAAGGGCTGGCGTTCCGGGTGCGGGAGGCCGAGAGGGCCCTCACTGCGGCGCGCTCGCTGCGGTCCGAGAGGGCAGGCGCGGTCGCGCGCTGCGACGCGGCCGAGGCGAGGGCCTCCGCCGCGGAGGCCGTGAGGGCCGCCCTGGCGGCGGAGCGGGACGCGCTCCAGGATCGCCTGGACATCGCCGAGGCCGAGCGGGGCGCCGCCATGGGGCGCCTCGGGAGCGCCGCCAAGGAGCGCGACGGGGTCCTCGCGGAGCTGCAGGCCTCGCGGGCCGCGAGGGATGCGTTGCAGGGCGCGGTGCTGGCCCGGGCCCGGGCCGAGGCCCTGGCCTCGGAGGTCGAGGCGCGCCTCGGGCGGGTCGCCGCGGAGCGCGCGGAGAGGCTCGCCGAGGCGGAGCGAGAGCTCCAGGCCGAGCGCGCCGAACGCGACGGGATGCGCTTCCGGTTGCGGGAGGCCGAGGGGGCCCTGGTGGAGCGTCGCGCCGACGCCGACCGGCGCGTGGGTGACGCCCTGGAGCGCGCCAGCACCCTGGAGGCCGAGCGCGACGAGGCCCTCGCGAGCTCCGAGGCTCAGCCCTCGGAGGAGGGCGCCGAGGCCCGGATGGAGCAGCTCCTGGAGGACCTCTCGGCCACGGCGGCGCGCCTCGCGGAGACCGAGGAGCGCCTGAGCGCCGCGCGGGCCGAGCACGACGCCGCGGTGGCCGCCCAGGGCCTCCTTCGAGGCCAGCTCGACGACCGGGACCTGCGCCTCGCGGCCATGGAGCGGCGCCTCTCGCAGGAGCTGGCCTCCATGCAGCTCACGCTCTCGCAGGAGTCGCAGGCCAACGGGCGCCTGCGGGCTTCCCTGGAGGGCGTGCGCACGGGGCTGTCGTCCATCCTGATCGATGGCCGCGGGGCCGTGGTGGCCCACGACCTGGTGATGCTCCTGCGGCAGATCGAGGCCGCAAGCTGATGGCCTCCTGCGGCGCGAGCTGCGGCGTCACGCGCGAGCGGGAGCGCCACCGTCAGCTCGCCCGCCAGGCCGCCCTGACGCGCCAGGAGTCCGCCCTGGAGGGGTTTACCGCCGCCGAGCTCCAGCGCCTCGCGAGGGCGCTGGGGGCCGCGCTGCCGTGCCGGGTGGTGACCCTCGGGCCCGGCGTCGAGGGGCCCTCGTGGTGGCTCCACCTGGTGGCCACGGTGGCGCCCACGTCCTGGCTGGAGCGCCGCGAAGGGCTCAAGCTCCAGGTGCCAGAGGGCCCGGAGACCAGCCTGCGGGTGGGGCTCTCAGCCTTCGGGCGCTTCGCCACCCTCCAGGAGGTCCGCTGGCTCGGGCTTCGTGACCCCGACGGGCTCTGGATCGAGGCCCGCCGCGCTGCGGGCGTCGAGGACCGGCGACTACAGACCTTCGTCAAGGCCACCCAGGGGCTCCTGCGCCGCGAGAAGATCACCGCCCTGGACGTCGCCTTCCTGTTGGAGCCCTCTGGGAGCCCCGAGCCCCCCACGCTCTGGCAGGCCCTCTTCGACCCGGATCTTCCTGAGACCACCGTCGGGTGCTTCCTCCCCGAGGAGCTCAGCGCCGCGAACGTTTGCGTGTAAGTAATGCACCTACACTACCTGGGAGTGTAGGTGTATTCGCGGTGCCGTGGGTAACTGTAGGTTTAGTCTCTGGTTGGGGCGTCGGTTGCGGTGCGGCGGGTGGTGATGGGGGCGGACCTTCCATGGTCGCTTTACGGGTGGCCTCGGCGCTGGCGGCGTGCTTTCGAGCGAGCATTCGGGCCACGGTGCTCGAGGTCGGGGCGGACGGACTCTGGTGTGTGGGAGCCGCGAGCGCCGAAGGGTTCTCCGCCCGGGGTGGTGCCTCGGGAGAGGGCGCCGCGGGGGCAGGGGGCGGGAGGCTCCCGCGACGGGCCTTCAGGAGGGCCCCGAGGGCCCCGGAGGGCGCTCCGTGGGGGCGCGCGACCCGGCGCATGGGTCGCCCCAGGAAGCGCTGCTGGAGGGCCTCCGGGAGGCTCACCCGGCGGAGGAACACCGAGGCCAGCAGCGCCAGGAGGGCGAGGCGCAGGAGCCCCGGGCCCAGCGGGTGCCATGTCCGGCGGGTCTGGCCGCGGTGGTCGACGGCGCTCTCGGCGGTGGCGAGCACCCGGCCGTGGGTCAGGGCCACCACGCGCGCGACGGCGTTGGGGTCATCTCCCCCGCGGAGCTCCTCGCCGACCTGGAGGGAGGCGCCGGTGGAGGCCACCACGGCGCCGTGGAGCTCGTCCCGGAGGGCGATGGCGTAGGCCCCGGGCAGCGTCAGGGGGCGCTCGCAGGAGTAGGTCCCGCCGCCGTCGGGATCCAGCGCGAGCTCCACCAGCGCACCGTCGGGGCCGGAGACCCGGGCGGTCAGGCGCCGGAGTCCATCGGCGTGGCCGTCGCGGGTGGTGGCCGTGCCGCGCACGCGGAGTACCCCGCCGGCGACGGTGGCGTCCGCGGTGACGAGCGAGTCCTCGCGGCGAACGAGGGAGCGGGCGAGGGAGACCCACAACTGCGGGGCTCCGGGCCAGGAGAGCCACTCGGCGCCCCAGCGGTCCTTGGCGTCGGAGGTGAACACCGCCGCGCGGCCCACGCCCACCTGCCAGGTGGCCAGCACCGGGTCGCCCTCGGGGCCCGTGAGCAGCACCGAGGCGCGGGGCTTCGGGATGGTCACCACGTACCCTCGGAGGGCCGGGGCTGCGGTGAAATCAATGCCCTCGGTGACCACGTCCGGCGCCGCCGGCGACGGCCGGAAGCGCTCCTCGCGCAGCGAGGCCCTCGCGGCCAGGATGGTCTCCTGGGCGAAGACCGTCGGCAGGCGCAGGGCGTCCTCGACGAGGTAGAAGCGCCCGTGGCCCTCGCGGGAGAGGTGCTCCAGCTCCGGGGTGTCCGTGCCCCGCCCGAGGGACACCACGCTGGTGGTGATGCCCGCGCGGTACGCCTGGGCCACCGTGGCGGCGCAGCCCTGCATCTCCTCGGCGTCGTCCCCGTCGGCGAAGAGCAGCAGGTGACGCAGGTTGGTGCGCTCGCGGAAGAGCGCGGCGTAGCCGTCGTTGAGGGACACCGGCACGAGGATCCCGCCGCCGCCCGCGCTCACCGCGCGGATCCGCTGGACCACCAGCCCGAGGTCCGTGATGGGGCCCAGGGGTACGGTCCAGCGGGTCTGGGTGTCCACGTGGGCGACCCCGAGGCGGTCCCCGGGGCCAAGGAGCATCGCGCTTCGCGCCGCGGCCTCGTTGGCGAGCTGGATCTTGGTGTAGGGCCCCACCTGCGCGGTCATGGAGCCCGAGTAGTCAATCGCGATGACCTCCGAGAGGCTGGCGCGGCGGCGCTCCTGGCGGAGGTCGAAGCGCACCGGCGAGACGTCCTCGACGGGCGTGCGGGCGTACCCCCCGGGGCCCAGGGAGCGATCGCCTCCCAGGAGCCAGAGCCCGCCGCCGAGGTCCCTCACGTAGGTCCGGAGCGCCTCGAGCTGGTCGGGCCCGAGGCTCCGCGCGGGCACATCGGACAGGATCACCAGGTCGTAGCGAGCGAGGTCCGCGAGGTCCTCGGGGAACCCGTCGGGGCCTCGGAGCTCCACCCGGAAGCCTCCATCGCGCTCCAGGGCGCCGACCACTGGCGCCGCGGCGCCGGCGTCGCCCTCGAGGTAGAGCACCGACGACGACCCGCGGACGCGCACGAAGGCGCCCCCGACGTTGTCCTCGACGACGTCGTCGAGGCTCGGATCTTCGGGGCTCAGGGACACCTCGTAGCGATGGAGCCCCGGCGCCGGGGCGATCATTCGGAGCGAGGTCTGGCGCTCTCCGGGCTCGACCCTCAGGGGCCCCTGCCACGCGGGGCGGCCGTCCACCCGGACCCTCGCGGTCACTGCGCCGCTGTCCGTCGATCGGGCCAGCACCCGGAGCTCGAAGGTCTCGCCCTCGTCCACGGCGGACGGGGCCCTCACGGACTCCACGCTCACGTTGGCGCGCACCGCGTGACGCACCCTCCGGAGGTCCACGGGGACGCCCCTCGCGGCCGCCGCGGCCCCCGCCGCCGCGAGGTCGCCGCGGTTGCCCGCCCCGTCGGTCACCAGCACCAGGCGCCCGGAGCCGTCCTTCGGGAGCTCCGCCAGCGCGTGGCGGAGGCCCGCGGCGAGGTCCGTCCCGTCGCGCCCCACGGCGCTCTCCTGTGCGCTGGCGGCGACCTCCCTGGCATGCGGGGGGTCCTCGGTGGAGGCCTCGACGCCAAAGACCACGCGCCCCACGCGATCCAGCGGCCGCATCCGGGCGGTCGCCCGAGCCTCCTCGCGGCGGGCCGCGAGGGCGTCGCCTCGGCCGAGCTCCATGCTCCTCGATCGGTCCACCACGAAGAGCACCGTCAACCGATCGGAGGCCCTCCCCACAAAGGGCGTGGCCGCCGCCAGGAGGCCCGCGGCCACCGCTACGCTCAGGAGCGCCCAGGCCCCTGCGGCCCGCCACCGCGAGAGGCCCTGCCCGAGGGCCTCCCGGCGCTGCACCGCGACCCCCCAGGCCAGCACCACCGCGACCAGGAACCAGGGGTGCTCCCAGCGCAAGAGCGGGTCCCCCAGGTCCGTGCGCCAGCTCGCCGCCACGAGCGCCGCCATCCCGAGGAGGCCCAGCGCGCCCAGGAGGAGCGTGCGCCGCGCGCGCCCAAGCGCCCAGGCAACCAGAAGCGCTGCCAGGAGCAGCGCCAGGAGGGGTGCGGTGTTCATGCCGCACCCCTGGTGAGGCGCTTCGTTCGAGAGAGCCAGAGGAGGTCTCCGAGCGCAGCCAGGGCGGCCAGGAGCGCCAGCCAGGGCCCAGGGAGCTCTCGGGGCGGCGGCGCTCCCCGGGGCGAAGACGAGCGAGCGCCCTGGGGAGGCACCCAGGTAGCTCCTCGGAGGTCACCCTCGCGCTCGGAGAGGAAGTTCACCGGGCGGAGGGACTCTCCGCCGGGCCAGCGCAGCGCGTAGAGGCCCGCGCGACGGGTCTCCCCGAGGAGCGCAGCGCCGTCAACCACGGGGAGCGTCACGGAGCCCTCCGGGGTGCGCGCGGTGAGGGCCGTCACGGACCCTGGGACCTCCACCCGGAGGGGCTCTGCGGTGCGGGAGGAGCCCGCGAGGCGCCGGGCTCGCTGGGCCCTCGCGAGCTCGACGGTGTTGCGGACGAACACCACGAAGGACGCGTGGAGCGGCCAGTCGCTCTCGCCTGGGGTGAAGCCAAGGACGGTGCGTGTTCCAAGGGCGTCGCTCGCGTCCGCGGCGAGGACTCCGAGGTCCGAGCGCACCAGGGCCGTCGCGTGAGGGCCGAGCTCCAGGGGCGTCGCCCGGACGAGGTGCACGCCGTCGAGGGTGAGGAATCGCAGGCGTGGGTCCGTGGTGGCGTAGGCGGTGATCCTCGGGGCCTCCACCGCCGCCCCGACGGAGACCTCGCCGCAGCGCCCCGGCGGAGGACCCAGGACCACCACGGACCGCGACGGCACCGCCGCGGGACAGGCGCCCAGGACAAACAAGAGTCCGTCCTCCGGAGCCTCGCGGGAGGGTCCCCGACGCACGACCACCTCGGGGTCCGCGGCGAGCGCCCGAAGGAGCCAGGGCTCCTCCTCCGGGGCGTCCACGGTAACCGCGAGGGAGCGCCCCGGGGGGATCACGGCGAAGACCCTGTCGTCGGCGGTGAGCGCGTCGGGAGGCGTCTTCTCAAGCACCACCCCGAGGCCCTCGCGACCGGCGAGGGCCGGGAAGGTGAGGGTCACCGGGACCCTCCCGCCCGCGGGGAGCTCCAGGGTGTGTGAGGCCAGCGCTTCGCCTCCGGGCGAGAGCCTCGCGGTGAGAGAAATGGTGGTCGCGGCCTCGCCCAGGTTTGCCACCAGGGCGAAGGCCTGCACCACGTCGTGACCGCGGGGGTCCCTCGCGGCGCGTAGCTCCACCCGCGAGAGGGCCACGTTGATCACAGGGGCTCCCACGCGGAGGAGCTCCACCGGGACCCGCGGGCGGGCGCTCCCGGAGCGGGCCACGGCGCCGTCGGACACCACTACGATACGCCCGCTGCCGCCGAGCGCACGGAGGCGGTCGTCCGCGAGGCGGAGGGCCTCGTCGAGGCCGCCCTCGACGTCCCAGGCCCGGGCCCTCTGGAGCGCGGCCCGGAGCGCCGTCGGGTCCCGCGTCGGGGCCGACAGGACCCGAGCCTCGTGGGCGGCGCCCAGGACCAGCACGTCCGTGTCCGAGGGCACCGCGCGAAGAAAGGCCTCGGCGGCCCGTCGCGCCAGCTCCAGCCGCGTCGAGGCGCTCTCCCGGGTGCCCATGGAGGCGCTCTCATCGATGATCAGGGCGACGTGGGCGCGGGCCTCGGGGCGGCGCACGACGGGCTTCGCCGCGGCGAGGGAGAGCGCCAGGACCGCCAGGAGCTCCAGGAGGAGCGAGGCCTCGGGGCGGAGCCTCTGCCACGGCCTGCGCGCCAGGGCCTCGCGCCGGGCGGCCTCCCAGAGCCAGGTCGACGGCACCCTCACCCGCACGCGCCGGGCCCGGAGGACGTAGAGCGCCACCAGGGGGAGCGCCGCGCCGAGGAGCCAGAGCGCGCGGGGCTCCAGGAGCCTCAGGTCCATGGCTCCTCCACCGCGTGATCAAGAACGCGGAGCACCGCGTCCTCCAGGGGTCGGTCGGTGAGGGCCCTCACGTACCCCGCGCGGTGGGTGCGGGCGAAGCCCCGCAGCGCCGCGAAGAGCGCCCCGAGCCGAGCGCGGTAGGCGGCCAGCGCGCGCGCGTCGAGGGTGAGCTCCACGGCGTCGCCGGTCTCGGAGTCTTCCAGTACGAGGTCGCCCTCAAGGGCGGGGTCGAGCTCCTCCGGAGCGAGCACCTGCACCAGGGCCACCTCGTGCCCGGCGGCGCAGGCGCGGCGCAGGGGGCCCTCGAAGCCGGCGCGATCCAGGAAGTCGCTCAGCACCAGAAGCAGCCCGGGCCTCCGCGCCGAGAGCGCTGGCTCCAGGCCTCGGGAGAGGTCCGTGGCGCCCCGCGCGGTGAGCTCCGAGAGGGCCTGGAAGAGCGCGGGGACCGCGCGGCGCCCGCGCGACGGCGCCGGGCCCTCCGCGGGGGCGTCCGCGAAGGGCACGAGCTGCACGCGCTCGCCCGCGGCCAGGGCCAGGTACCCCAGGGCCGCCGCGAGGCGCACGGCGTGGTCGAGCTTCGGCCCCTCCAGCGACGCGCTGGTGTCCACCGCCAGGCGCACCAGGGCGTCTTCCTCGGCGCGGAAGAGCTTGAGCACGGGCTCCCCGGAGCGCGCAAAGGCCGCCCAGTCAATGCGCCGCAGGTCGTCGCCCGGGGAGTATGGCCGGTGCTCGGCGAAGTCCGCGCTCGCCCCCCGGCGGCGGCTGCTCCGCTCGCCCCCGAGGCCCGCGCTGGCGCGCACCACGAGCCTCCGACGGAGCGCCTCCAACCGCGCGACGAAGCCCGGGTCCAGGAGCTCCAGGGCGCTCATCGGGCCTCCCCTCGGCGCCGTCGACGCCCGGAGGCCCATAGCAGCCCCGCCCCGAGGAGCCCCGACGCGGAGGCGACGGCGAGCGAGGCGGTGACGTCCCCGAGGGCCCTCGGGCCGCGGCGCCGCAGGTCCCGCGGGACGAGCCTGCGCCGGGCCGTGCGGTCCAGCGCCCGGAGGCCGTAGAGGGCGGAGGTGCACGGCAGGAGGCCCGCGTGCCGCAGCGGCCCGGAGGCGCCTCCAGCGAGCTCCAGGGCTGGGTACGGCAGCGCGTGGAGCGCCAGCGCCGCGGCCGCGAGGAGCGCCCTCACGCGGCCCGCGGGGCGCCTCCCTCGGAGCCAGGCACCGAGACCGAAGGCGAGCGCGAGCGCCCCGAGGAGCACCCACGCCGCCCCGTAGGGCGCCAGCGGCGCCAGGCCCTGGGGCCCCCGGGCCGCGGCGATCACCCGGGACGACCGCCAGGCCAGCGCAGCCAGGCACAGCGCCGTGGCCCCGAGCTGCGCCCCGACCGCGCGCTCGACGCCGTGCGCGCAGAGCGCGTCCCACGCGCGCTCGGAGAGGGACCTGGGCGCCGCCCGAGGGCGCCCCGCGGGGCCCTCGGCGAGGAGCCCGAGGAGCCCGAGGAGGCTCGCCGTCGCGACCACCCCGAGCGCCGTGATGGCGGTGGCCTCGCGCCCGAGGCGGGTCACCGGCAGCGCCACGACCCTCCACGCCACGGCGGTGAGGGCGATGGTGAGCGCCAGGAGGGCGAGCCTCACGAGGTGCCAGGGTCTCCCCGGTGCGGGCTCCACCTGGCACCGTAGACCCAGGGCACCGAGGACCGCCACCGCCGAGAGCGCGCAGGTCGGAGCCAGGAGGAGCGCGTTGCGTACCGCCCGCGGGACCCTCGGGTCCGAGGCCAGCTCGGGCCACCAGAAGAGGCCGTGGTACCCGACGTGGAGCTTCGCGCAGAGGTGCGCCCCTAGGACCCTCCCAAGGAGCCAGGCCCCGAGCCCGAGGGCGAGGGAGCCCACGGTCAGGCCCGCGGTGAGGGCCCTCGCGGTGTTGGGGCTCGACGCCCCGAGTGCGCTGCCGACGGAGGCCATGGCCACGGCCAGGCCCACCAGCGACAGCGCGCCGAGGCAAACGGAGCCGCCGGAGACACCCCCGAGGGGCCGGACCAGCGCGGCGCTGGAGGCCAGCATGGGCACCAGCAGCGCGACGGAGGCCTGGACGAGGAGCGCCACGGTGAGCGCGCGGGCGCCTCCCGCGCACACGATGGAGGTCTCGTCGAGGGTGTCCCGCGCCTGGCGGGTAAGCGCCGCGGAGACCGCCGGGCCGACGAGGAGCAGCGCCCCGGCGGTCAAGCCGAAGGTGCTCTGGAAGAGCTGCCGCTGCACGTCGTCGGGGCTCCGGTCGGCGGCGAGGCGGACGGCCCCGAGGGAGGTCACCACCAGGAGCCCTACACCCCAGGCCACCGACGCCCACAGGAGCGCTGGTCCCGCGAGGAGCGCGCGGAGCAGCGCCGCCGCCAGCGGGTGGCCGCCCCCCGGCCATGCCCCGGGGGCCTTCATCGCTCGCCTCCGGCGCTGCGATCGGCCACGCGGCCGCGGTCCAGGAGGACCTGCCGCTGCCACCGGTCCCCGAGGTCCGAGGCCACCCTGGCGCTCACCACCACCGTGCGCCCGAGCCTCGCCAGCTCCGCGCAGAGCTCCTGAAGGTCCCGCCGCCCGGGGGCGTCCAGCGAGGCGCAGGGCTCGTCGAGGAAGAGCACTGCCGGGTCGTGGAGGAGCACCCTGGCGAGGTCCAGCCTCTTGCGCTCGCCGGGGGACAGGCGCCGCACGCTCCGCGTGGCCACGGCCTCCAGGTCCGTCAACTCCAGTAGACCCTCTACGGTCCCCCGAGGGGCCCCGCACACCGCGGCGTGGAGTCCGAGGTGCTCCACCACGGAGTCGCTCCCTACGTCGTTCCCGCGGTCGGCCACGAAGCCCACGCTCCGCCGGGCTCTGGACGGTGACCGAAGAGCGTCAACTTGATTGACCATATGAACGGAGGCCTCGGCCGGGTCCAGGAGGCACAGGGCGCGCAGGAGTGTGGTCTTCCCGCTGCCGGCCGCGCCGAGGACGGCGGTGACCGCGCCGGGGGCTGCTTCGAAGTGGTCCACCTGGAGGCGCAGGCGTCCGTCGGGGTGGTGCACCGTGAGGTCCCTGGCGAGGATCACGGCGAGCCTCCGTAGCCGTGGACCCGGAGGAAGGTCTGGTCCAGGCCGGTGCGGTAGCCCCTTGCTCGGACGGGCTTGAGGGGCCTGGCGAGGCGTGCCAGGAGGAGCGGCTCCTGGGTGGCCCACTGGAAGGTCCTCCCGGGCACCGTGGGGAGGCTCAAGGCGGCGCGCCACCAGGCTCCGTGGTCCGGGGCCCGGCGGAACGCCTGCTGGAGTCGCCTGCCAGGGTCCGCGTCGGGCGCGACGAGGAGCGCTTCGGAGCTCTGCATCCCGAAGGGTTGGAGCGCCTCCGACGCGTCGCCCAGGAATACCGACTGGAGCTCCGGGGGGAGCGTGGGAGCCCAGGAGACCGTCCAGCGCCCGCCGGGACGCAGGCGCTGGAGCCTCCGGGCGCCCAGGGAGGGAGCCGAGAGCACCACCTCCTCAAGGGTCACCGGGAGGTGATTGACCACGATGATGTCGCTCCCCTCGGGGAGGAGCGCCACGGAGCCCGGGAGGGTCTCCAGGCCCTCCTCGCGCACCACGAGGGGCACCCAGGGGAGGGCCCTGGCGCCCACGAGGCGCACCTCTTCCCGAGCTTCAACCACGGACACGACACCGGTCCCGGCCGACGGATCGAGCACCAGGCCGAGGCCCCGGCCGCCGCGGGAGAGGGTCCCGAGCTCCCCTCCAGGTCCGTCGTACGCCGTGAACCTCCGGACGGTCCCGCGAGAGAAGCCCGCGGTCAGGTCGATCATCCCGACGGAGCGGGTGACGGCCTCCCGGCGGCGCAGCGAACCTGCGAGGCGCGCCTCCAGCGAGGCCCCGAGGGTGGCCAGGGCGAGCGCCGCCGCGAGGGCAGCCCCGGGCCTGCGAGCCCCGAGGCGCAGGGCTCCCACGACCACCAGGAGCGCGCCGAGGGCGCCGGCTGCGCCGAGGCCCACGCCCGGACGGAAGGGTCCTCGGGAGGCTAGGAGCGCCCTCACGGCGTCCGGGACCGGGAGCGTGTCCGGCGCCTCGGAGAGCACCCGAGTGGCAGCTCCTGGGGCGCTCAGGGCGGCGCTGCGGGTCAGGCAGCGCGAGGACCACGGATCCTCCAGGGCGGGCGCCCGCGTTGGGTTCCAGGAGAGCAGGTGGACCTTGCCCTGGCCATACTCCGCCGTGGACCCGAGGAGCTCCGGAAGTTGGTTCGGGTGCAGGGTCGACAGGTCGCGGGTGTGGAGGTTTCCGCCACGAAACGCGGTGGCGTTCGCGAGGGTCACGGGGCGCGGCTCGGGCTCGGCCTGGTAGCCGCGGTAATACCGGATCACCGGCTGGGAGGGGGCGAGCCTTGGCTGCGTGGGCGTCAGGCCCTGCCCGAGAAACGCCTGGGCCACGGGGTGCCGGAGGTCATCGCGGTGGTCCACCAGCAGGGCCAGGGCGCCCCCCGAGAGGACATAGTCCGCGAGGGCCACACGCGCGCGGAGCGGGAGCGTGGTCAGGGAGGCCGTGTCCAGGAGCACCAGGCGCACGTTCCGGTACCCCTCGGGGCGCTCCGGCAGCACGAGCTCGCCGGTGTCCGGGGACCGCGCGGCGGCGCAAGCGACGAGCTCCCCCTCCGGGGAGGGGGCGGGGAGCGAGGGGCTCCCAGGCACCACCGGGCTGCTCTCGGCGTTGAGGTGCGTGGCCAGCCGCGCCCCGGGGGTGGCGTCCACCAGCACCCGGTCGGCGCCCTCGGTGAAGGCCAGGGGCTCCCGCGCGAGCTCCCGACCCCGGTCGTCGAGCACCCTCAGAACGAGGTCCGGGCTCGTCGCGGGGACGGCGGTGCTCACCCTCACCGTGGCGTGGCCGTGGGCCGGGACCGTGAGCGCCACCGCGCGCCGGGTGCGCACATAGGTGCGAGGCCCCTCCAGCGGATCCACGGCGAGGGTCCCTCGGAGCGCCTCGTCGGTGTTGTGGTCCACGCGGGCGATGAGCTCCGAGGGCTGCGTGCGGGCGAGGCACCGCTCGGAGAACACGGGCCTCGCGCGCACGGTGACCTGGGCCCCGGCGCTCCCCGCGGCGAGGAGCGCGAGCGCCGCGAGGGCCGCGGGCGTGGGCGCCCGGGGCCTCACCGCCCGCGCTCCCGGAGCACGGCCTCCACGCCCTCGGGGCGCGCCGGGACGGCGTCCACCACGGCCCTCACGAGGGCGTCCGCGGAGACCCCGTCGGCCTCGCCGGCGAAGCTCCGCAGGAGCCGGTGGCGCAGCGCCGGGAGCGCCAGACCCGTCACGTCCGCGAAGGACACGTGGGCGTTGCCCTTCATGAGCGCCACGGCCCTCGCGCCGAGGAGGAGCGACTGGGCGCCGCGGACGCCCGCCCCGAAGCGCACGGATTTTCGCACGATCGCCGGCGCGGACGGGTCCGCGGGGTTCGTGGCCTTGACGAGGCGCGCGGCGTAGCGGGCCACGGCGTCGCCCACCACGAGGTCCCGGCAGAGGCCACGGAGGGAGAGCACCTCGTCGCGGGAGAGCACCCTCGGCGGCGCCGGGCGCTCGCGGCCCGTGGTGCGCAGGAGCACGTCCACCAGGTCGGCCTCGCCGGGCTCGGGCACCAGGACCTTCAAGAGGAAGCGATCGAGCTGGGCCTCGGGCAGGGGGTAGGTGCCCTCCATCTCGATGGGGTTCTCCGTCGCCAGGACGAAGAACGGCGGCCCGAGGGCGTGGCGCTCTCCCGCGAGGGTCACGGCGTGCTCCTGCATGGCCTCCAGGAGGGCGCTCTGGGTCTTCGGGGACGCGCGGTTGATCTCGTCCGCCAGGAGGATCTGGCAGAACACCGGGCCCTTGTGCAGCCGGAAGGACCGCGCTCCCCCGGGCTCCTGCGCCAGCACCTGCGTCCCGAGGATGTCCGAAGGCATCAGGTCCGGCGTGAACTGAATGCGCGAGAAGTCCAGGTCCACGCACTGCGCCAGCGTGCGCACCAGCAAGGTCTTGCCGAGCCCCGGGGCGCCCTCCAGGAGCACGTGGCCCCCGGCCAACAGCGCCACCAGCACCTGGTCCACCACCTCCCGCTGCCCGACGATCACCTCGGAGAGCGCGCCCCGGAGGCGCTCCAACTGCGCCGCGGCGGCGCTCAGGCGTGGGGACAACTCTGACGCTTCGGCCATGGCAACGCTCCCTCTCACGGCTGGAAATACACTCGGACCTGCTCGCGGTACTCCGTGGGGATGTCCGCGCGCTCCACGCCCTGGAGCTCCGACGGCGCGACGCTCCGGAGGTCCCCGGTCTGCACCGTGCGCGCCACCCCTCCGGCGCTGGCCGGCGCCAGCCCGGAGACCGAACCGCCCTGCGCCGTGCCGCGCTGGATGCGCGCCCCGGCCCTCGAGCGGAGGCCCTCGCCTCCGACGGCGCTGGTCGCTCCGCCGTGGTCCCCGGGGCCTCCGCCGCGAGACACACCCCCTTCGCCGCCCTGCTGCCCGGGGCCGTCCCGGCCGCTCGTCCCAAGCTGCCGCGAGGCCTGCCCCGCCCCGTCCATTGCCCTGTCCAGGCCCCGCTGGAGCCCACCGCCGCCCGGCGCCCGCACCGGGATGGGCAGCGCGCCTCCCGCCGCTCCCTCGCCGCCAGGCTCCCCCGCGCCGTCCGTCCCCGCCTGGTCGCCACGTTCCAGGAGCTCCCGAAGCATGCGCTCAACCTCCGCAGCGCTCATGGGTGCACCAGCGTTCGGGGCGTTCTGTCCCGGGGCGTTCTGTCCCAGACGGCCGGTGTCTTGCGGCCTCGCGGCGGCCTCTCGGAGGCGCTGGGTGAGGCGCTGACGCTCGGCCTGGGACAAGCGGGAGAGGGCCTCTTCCAGGGCCTGGGCGAGGGCACGGGCGGCGGTGTCATTGGGGTTGCGGTCGAGGTGCTGGGCCTGGCGGCGCACGGCGGGGTCCTGGCCGAGCTGTCGGGCGAGGCTCCGGAGGAGACCATTGCGCTCGGAGCGCTGGCGCAGGAGGCTCTCCTGCTCGCGCAGGAGGTCCGCGGTGCCCTGGTCCCCGGCCTGTGAGGCGGCCTCGGCGGCGGCGGCGAGGGCCTGGCGGGCGCGCTGGCGGTCGGAGGCTTCCCGGGCGTTGGCGAGGCGCTCCAGCTCGCGGTCGAGGGACGCGAGGTCGTTCTCCTGGAGGGCCCTCGCGGCGCTCTCGAAGCCGGCCTGGGCGAGCTGGGCGGCGGCCTGGGAGAGCCCTCGGGCCTCGGCGCCCTGGCCGAAGCGGGCGCGCTCCGCGGCGACGCGCTCGCGCAGCCTCTCCACGGCCTGGCGCGCGGCGGCGGGCTCCATGCCTTCGCGCAAGGACTCTCGAAGGGCCCTGGCCTGCGCGGCGAGGGCCTGGAGGCGCGCCCGCTGCGCCGGGTCCCGGACCCTCACGGCGGCCAGCGCCTCGACGGCCTCCAGGCCGGGGCTGCGGTCCACGCGGACGCGCGCGGGAGGGTCTTGTCGAGCGCCCGCCGTGGCCTGCGTTCCCGGCGCGAAGGCCGCGAGCACCAGCAACGCAGCGACGCACGCGGGGATGGCCGCGTGGTGCCTGGAGAACACCCTCGGGAGCGTGGCGTCGGTGGCGCCCGCGAGGGCGGCTTCAGCGCGGCGTTGGAGCAGCCTCCGGGCGGGAGCCAGGGCCTCGTCGGTGGTCTCCAGCGCCGTGGCGATGCACTCGTGGGAGCCGAGCCTGGCGTCGAGGAAGAGGGCCACCGCGCTGTCGCTCCAACGCCGTCGACGGGCGTACCATGCGCCCACGAGGCCCCCGAGGGCGCCGGGGACCGTGGCCACGAGGACGCCCGCGGCGTGTCCGCGGAGCCACAGCCCGACGGCCACGGGCAGCGCGAAGACCAGCCCCCCCGCGAGGCCAGCCACCACGGCCCGGAGCGCGAGCCTCAGGCGCACCCTCGCGGCCAGCGGGGCGAACCCCCGGAGGGGCCGTGGTGTGGAGGGTCCAGGGTGCGGAGGCTCCATGCGGTCTCCATGGGACGGTCGTCGGGGCGGAAAGGTTCCCTGGAACCGACGACCATGCACCCCGCGTGCGCGGCCCTGGGACCGCGGGGGTGGCTACCTGGAGGCCACGGGCAGGACGAACTTCTCCGCGGTGTGCGTGTCCGAGAAGGCGACGACCTTGACGTCCACGAAGCCGAGGCCCCGGAGGGCGTCGCGCACCTGCGCCTCGGTGAGCACCTTGGAGCCCTTGGGTCGGATGACCCAGAGGGCCCCATCGCGCCGCAGGTACCACCGTAGGAGCCTCAAGCGCTGGAGCTCCGAGCGCTGCTCGACGCCCACGAAGATCGCGTCCACGGCGGTCCTCGGGGTGTCCTCGGAGAGGGCCCCGGCGCGGTTTCGAAGCTCCTGGAGGAAGGTCGGGTCCGCGAGGTTGAGCACGGCCACGTGGGCGCCGGGACGGAGCCCGATCTTGTCCAGCCGGCTGCGCGGGTTACGGATGCGCTCGGCCCAGCGCGCGGCCGCCGGGCCGAGGTCCAGCCGCGCGGTGCCCTCCGGCGAGGTCACCACGAGCTCGGCGCCCTCGACCCGAACGTCCGTGAGCTCCGCGAGCATGAGCTGCAGCCGGAAGCCCCCTCGGAACTGCAACGAGTCGGCCTCGAGGAGCGCCTTGCCCTCGGAGCGCTGGTCTCCGAAGCGCAGGGTGCAGAGCTGTTCCAGGCCCATGGGCGCGCCTACTCCAGCTCGTTTTCGATCTGGAGGAACCCACAGGAGGCGCCCAGGTCCCGGGTGTAGGTGCCGGTGCGCGTGAACACCGACTGGGTGCCGTCCCCGTCGAGGTCGCCGTAGGCCCTCACCCGGAAGGTGCCGTTGTAGTAGTTCAGGTACTCGTAGACGTAGTAGTGCGGGCTGTTGATGGAGAAGCCCATCTCCCGCCAGCCGCCGCGCTGCCAGGTCTCCGGGTCACTGATCTTCTGCGAGCCGGGCGTGCCCTGCCTCGGAGCCGACGAGGGGAGGTTCGGGAGGAAGCGCCCGAGGCCGGTCCGTTCGGTCTGCGAGTACGTGCTGATGGCGCTGCAGATGGACGAGAGGTTGGCGGTCGCCTCGGAGGTCTTGCTGCGCTTCACGTAGCGCGTGAACGCGGGGATCGCCACCGCGGCCATGACCCCGATGCACGGGCACGCGGCGACGACGACGCCGATCCCGATGATGAGCGCCAGAGGGGTCTTGGACGGCGCCGGTGGGGGCTGCGGCGCGTAGGGACCCTGGGGGTTGTACGTAGGTGGGTAGGCCATGACCCGGGGGAGGATACTCCCTTCAGGGTCGCCGCGCGCAGATCGCTCCCGTACGAACGTCCTGACCGACCTCCGGGAGCGCGAAGGCCGCCACCAGGTCCGCCGGGGGGCCGCTCGCCGGGAGCGCCTCGATGCGCCCGTACCGGAAGAGGTAGTGCCTGCCGGGCGCGAAGCGCTGCTCCACGGCGTAGATGCACCCGAGGGTGGAGCCGGGCGCGCCGGGGATCCACGGGCTCTGCGTGGCCGAGCCTCGGGAGCAGCCCGAGAAGGCCCTGTCCGCGAAATTGGTCCCCGCCGCGGCGACCACCACCACCGGGGCGCCGGTGGGCACCTCCACCCAGGCGAAGCCCCCGAAGGGTCGGCGGTAGGCGGCGTCGCCCGAAGTGACCCCGCTCATGGCGCAGGCGTGGCTGTCCGCGCGGCCGTCGCCGTCGCGGTCGAGGCCGTGGTTCTCGATGCCGCCCATCGCGGCCTGGGCGTGCATCGGGAGGTTGCTGAAGGCCACCAGGCCCCGGCCCGCCCACGCCATGGGGTTCGTGGTCCCCGCGGGGAACACCTTGAGCGTGGCGAAGGGCCAGTTGCCTTGCCACTCGGCTCCGTACCACCAGTAGCGCAGGCGCTCGAAGTCATACCTCGACGCGTCGCAGCCGCCTACGTCCGGGTAGCGCCCTCGCTGGCAGAGCCTCTCGCCCTGGCGCTCCGGGCCGACCTGACCGTAGATCACCGTGCGAGGGTTGCACGCCTCCACCGCGCGGCGCTGGAGGGCGCAGTCTTCACCCCTGCGCTCGCACTGGTGCAGGAAGGTGCGCTCGGCGCCGCAGCGCGTTCGGTCGTTCCAGAAGATGCTCCACAGGTCCGCGTGGAGGTACGCGGGCCCCGACGGCGCCACGTCCGGCGAGGGCGCGTCCGTCGGCGTCGGACGGTCCTCCGCGGGAGGCACCGAATCACCCGCGGCGGTGTCGGGCGCTGTAAGGTCCTGTACGGCGGTGTCGGGCGCTGTGAGGTCCTGTGTGGTGGAGTCCTGCGCCGTGGACGCCCCCGTGTCCGTGCTTGTGTTCGTGTCCGGGGCGCCGTCGCCAGGGTCCTCCAGCGCGTCGGCGGTGCCCGAGTCCTCCGCGGGGGTCTCTGCCTCGCCGGGCGTGCATGCGGCGATTCCCAGCGCCACCAGGAGCCACCGCGCGTCCATCCCCGCGACCATAGCGCCCGGGGACCGTGCCCTCAAGGCGCCTCGAAGCGCGACACCGCCGCGAGGCGGCGGCCGCCTTCGGCGAACCAGAACACCCCACGCTCGGGGTCCCCGACGGCGCGGCACACGCTCTGCTCCCAGTCGCAGGACAGCTCCGGGCAGCGCAGGCCCGCGAGGCGCCCGAGGAGCGCGCTGCCCTGCTCCTGGAGCTCCCTGCGGGAGATCCTCTGGGGCTCACCCCGGAGGGGCTGGTCGGGCTCGCGGTAGCGCACCACGACAAAGGTGCTCCCGGTGGCGCCGAGGAGGGCCCTGGGGTCGTTGCCCGCCAGGCGGTCCAGCAGGCCGCAAGCGGTCAACGGCGCCGACGGCGCGGGGCGAAAGCTCCTCAGGGCCTCATCGAAGAGCGCCACGGTGGTCGCGCCGAACGCGATGCGGAGCATGTCATGGCGGTGCACCAGGTCGTGCTGGCTCACCGAGGACACCGCCGGGAAGCTCGCGATGGAGGTCACCGCGGCCCCCTCGCGCTGGGCGAGGGTGACCAGCTCCAGGCCCCCGTCGAGGTCGTAGTCCCGAAGGTGCAGCTCCCTCGGGCCGACGACGCCCACACCGATGGAGTCGTCGCCGTAGGCGCGGGGCGCGTGCCCCGGGGCCTGGAGGTACACCCTGGTGCGCGGCGCCTCGGCGCCGACGGTCACGCTGAAGGCAAGCACCCGCGTGTCACCCCTGGACGCGGACACCACGTGCTCGCCGACGGCGCCGTCCAGGCAGAGCTGGCGGGCCGCGGCCAGGTCTTCTGCGCGGTCCAGGGCCTCCGCGCTCCAGGGGGCCCCGGGGTCGAGCATCACCGCGGTGGGCGCGGCGGACTCGGCCAGGAGCGCCGCGAGGGTCACCCTCTCGCCCTGGTACCGCAGGAGCGCCTGGGCGCCGGTGGTGCCCGCCGCCAACGCCTGCGTGGGGCGCGCGATGCAGCGCTCGCCCGCCGCGCAATCCATGGACGCTCCCAGCGCGCGGAGGAGCTCCAGAGCCCCGGTGGCGGCGTCGTCGTTGTCCCTCGGGAGGAGGAAGGCGGTCTCCTGGTAGACCCCCACCTGCCAGGCTCGGAGCGTAGGCGTGCCCATCCCGAGGATCCTGGCCCGGAGGGCGGGAGCGCCCCCGGCGGTGACCTCCTCCACGGTCCGTTGGGCGTCCTGGGCCGAGGGGTCCCTGGGAGGCACCTCCGCGGCGAGGCGAAGGTCCAGGTCCCGAGCGTCCGTGGCGCGCAGGAGCGGCACCTCCAGGGGCCCGAGCGTACGGAGCTCCGGCGGACCGTCCCCAGGCGCGGGGATGGGAAATACGGCCAGGACGCGGCCGCCGGCGGGCATGTCATCCAGGGCGTTGGTGCGCCCGAGGAGGTAGGCCCAGCCCCGGGTGACCTGCCCGAACTCGATGCGAACGCCCACGGGGAAGCGCCGGACCCGGTGCACCTGGTCGCGGTCGCCGTGGACCAGCACCCAGAGGTCGCTGGCCTCCTCCCGGGTCCCGGTGGCCAGGACCGCCGCCCAGCGCCCCTCGGAGGCGGTGGTGCACAGAGGCCCGAACTGGAACACCCGGGCCGGACTCCGGAAGGCTGCCACCGCCGCGAGGGCCTCGGCCGGGCACTCGGCCACGGAGTCCACGGGGAGCGGCGAGGCCGGGCGGTTGCCGCCGGTGCGCCCGCCCCTCGCGGCGGCGGGGCCTCCCCGGCGCGAGCCCGCGGGGAGCGAGCCCTCGGGCGAGGGCCTGGGGCCGCCCCGGCAGGCCCCCAGGAGCGCCGCAAGGACCATCCATCGGGCGGGGTTGGACATCGCGGGACGGCGCCACCGTAGCGCACTCACGCGCCCGCGCGAAGTGCGAAGCAGGATTCCCGACCTCAGCCGACCTTCTGGTCCGCGAGGGTGAGGGCGGCGTCCAGGGCCTCCAGGGCGAAGTCCAGGTCCGCCTCGGTGACTATCAACGGCGGCGCCAGCACCAGGTGGCTCACCCACCCGAGGACGCTCACCCCTCGGCGGCCGAGCTCGGCCACGACCTGGTCGATCACCAGGGGCCTGCGGGCGCTCTTGTCCTGCGGGGTGTTGAAGGGCTCGCGGGTCTCGCGGTTACGCACCAGGTCCACGGCCCAGAAGAGCCCGAGGCCCCTCACGTCCCCGACCGAGGGGTGCCTGTCCTTGAGGGCGCGGAGCCCCTTGCCGAGGTACTCCCCGAGCTGCGTCGAGCGCTCCAGGAGGTTGAGCCTGCGGTACTCGTCCAGGGCGGCCACGGCCGGCGCCAGGGTCAGGGGGTGGGCCTCGTAGGTGTGCCCGTGGGCGAAGAAATTGTCCTCGAAGTAGTCGCTCACGGCGCGCGAGGTGGCCACCACCCCGAGGGGCGCCAGGGCGCCGGTGATGCCCTTGGCCGTGGTGAGGATGTCCGGCACGACGCCGTAGTGGTCCACGGCGAACCATTTCCCGGTGCGGCCCCAGCCGGTCATCACCTCGTCGGCGATGAGCAGCACCCCGCGCTTCTTGCAGTGCTCCGCGAGGCGAGGGAGGTACTCCGGCGGCGGCACCAGCACGCCGTTGGTGCCCACGATGGGCTCCACGATCACCGCGGCGACGTTCTCCTCGTGGTCGATCATGTACGCGAGGTAGTCCGCGCAGGCCATGTCGCACCCGGGGTAGGACTTCCCGAGGGGGCAGCGGTAGCAGTGGGTCTCCGGGCCAAAGATCACGCCCGGGATCTTGCTGACGGGCTCGGCATGCCACCGGCGGAAATCCCCCGTGGCGGCGATGGAGCCCGCGGTGGAGCCGTGGTAGCTGGTGTACCGGGCGATGATCTTGTGCTTGCCGGTGACCATCCGGGCGATCTTGAACGCCGCCTCGTTGGCCTCGGTGCCCGAGGTGGTGAAGAAGAACTTGTCGAGCCCCCGGGGCATCACCTCCAGGAGCTTCAAGGCCAGCTCCGCGCGCACGTCGCACGCATAGGCCGGGCCCAGGTAGGCCATGGTGCGCGCCTGACGACAGATCGCCTCCACCACGGCCTCGTTCTGGTGCCCGAGGTTTACGCACACGAGCTGCGAGGACAGGTCCAGGAAGCGCTTCCCGTCGGCGTCCCAGAAGTGGCACCCCTCGGCGCGCGTCACGTGCGGGGGCTTCCACCCCCGCTGGGCGCGCCAGGTGCCGTAGGTGTGCCTCGCCACGATCTCCGAGACGCTCTTGCCTTCCATCACGGTTCTCCTTGGAGGGGGGGACCATACGCCCCGTCGAGCCAGCGGTGGAAGGCCCTGACGCCGTCCTCCCAGCCGGGGGCGTAGCGCCCTCCCGCGTAGAGCCTTGCCCGGAGGCCCTTCTGGACGGCCTCCACGACAGCTTCGTCCTCGGCCTCCACGGTGTCCAGGTCCCCTCCGGCCCCGACGCCCCGGAGCTCCGGGGCCCACACCCAGGCATCAAAGTCCACCCTGGTGCGGTCCAGCGCCAGCGGTGTCACCACGTTGAGGGACACCCCCCACGGGTAGATGTTCATCATGGTGTTGGGGAACAGGAACATATAGTACGCCGCCACGGGCAGCTCCGGGGCCCTCGCGTCGGGCGGGAGGGCGGGCCCCTCGCCGCGGTGGTGCCCCACCTGGAGCACGCCCCAGGGGGCTGTCTCCGTGTGGTAGCGCCCGAGGTCCAGGGCCCTGGCCAGCGTCGGGTGCACATACGGGATGTGCAACCCTTCGAGGTAGTTCTCACAGTAGATCGCCCAGTGAGCGCGGAGCTCGAAGCTCCTCTGCCCCGCTGGATCCCGCTGGAGCTGGGTCCACCGTAGCGACGGAAGCCTCGCCAGGAGCGCCTCTCGGGTCGCATCCCAGGGTGCCTCCGGGGCCACCGAGGTGAAGCCCAGGGGCCCAAGCGTCCCTACACCGAGCTCCGGCAGGTCCTCGGGCCCTGGGGCTCCCCGAGGCAGATCCTCGAAGCCCGGCGCCCCGAGGCAGCGGCCATCGAGACCGAAGCGCCTCCCGTGGTAGCCACACCGCACCTGCGAGCGCACCCCGGGAGTGTCCACGAGGAGCCTGGCGCGGTGCGTACACACATTGGAAAAACACCGCACGCGGCCCCCGTGGCCCACCGCCAGCAAGGGCTCGTCCAGGCACCCCGGCAGGAGCACGAAGGGCTCGCAAGCTCCCTCTTCCCGCGGGACCGAGAGCGCCAGGCTCCACTGCCAGGACGCCGCGAGGCGCTCCCGATGGTGGTGTAACACCGCGAGATCATTGTAGAAACGCCCCGTGGGCAGGCGCTCCTCGGGGGCCCTCACGCCTGGGCCTCGGCGACCCAGAAGGTGTCCCGGCCGCCGACCTGGGTGCAGAGCACCTTGCGCCCCTCGGGATCCTTCTCGCGC
The DNA here is from genome assembly GCA_016218725.1 of Deltaproteobacteria bacterium. Taxonomy (GTDB): domain Bacteria; phylum Myxococcota_A; class Polyangia; order Polyangiales; genus JACRDB01. The sequence continues at coordinate 150,840 of JACRDB010000066.1, read as the reverse complement.
TTGTAGACCTTGAGGACGCGGTCATAGTCCAGGTTGGTGGCCAGGGCCTCACCCACCACGGCCTGGACGGCCCCGTGGAGCCTCCGCGCGTCGGCCTCGGCGAGGGTGTTGGACGCGCGGTCCGGGCGGAGCCCCGCGCGGTAGAGGGCCTCGCAGGCGTACATGTTCCCGATGCCGGCCTGCTTCTTCTGGTCCAGGAGCAGCGCCTTGATGGCCGTGCGACTCTTGCTGGTGGCCTTCACCAGGTCCTCGGCCGCCCAGGGTCGAGGGTACTCCGGGTCCGTCTCCGGGGTCTGGAGGATGTCCGGGCCGAGCTCCTGAAGCTCTTCGACCGCGGCCGGGAGGCTCCCCGGGAACGCATGCACCCTGGCTTTGTACTCCGGGTCGTGGAAGCCCATGGAGCGTCCGCCGACGCGGAGCCAGAGCCCCGCGCTCACCGGCTCCGGGGGCGCGCGGTGGTGCTTGTAGTTCGACGTGAAGGGGTCCCCGGCGATGCTCCAGCGCCCATGGAACATGAGATGCGCGAGCACGGTCCCGGTGGAGAGCCGGAACACCACGTATTTTCCGCGCTGGGTGACCGACTGGAGCGTCGCGCCGACAAAGAACGCCCGCAGCAGGGCGTCCTTCTTCGGGTTGCCCTTGAGCTCGGGGAAGTGCTGCCCGCCGGTGCAACCGTACTCTTCGATGGGCGCTCCCTGGACCTTGGAGCGGAGCCAGCACACCTGCGAATGGACCTCGGCGAACTCAGGCATCGGAGCCGTCCTGTGGGCGGTGGAGGCCGGGACTGTAGTGCAGCAGGCCAGAGGGGTGCTACACCCGCCGCGTGGAACGCGCGCAGTACGCTCTCCTCGCGGTGGCACTGGCGGTCCCGGCGGTGGCCTGGAGGCTCCCGGGACCGTGGTTCTGGGTGGCCATGGCCCTGGGCTTCGGCGCGGCCGCGGCCCTCGCGGCGTGGGCCCTCCAGGACGAGGGCCAGCTCCGGGCGGCCTTCACCTACCAGGCCGGAGACCCCACGCTGGCCTTCGTCGTGGCCGTGGGGCTCTACCTCCCGCTCTGGCTCGTGGTCACCCGGTGGGTGGCGCCCAACAACCTCCTTCAGCTCTGCGCCGCCGACGGGGTGTTCATCCCCAGGCCCGACGAGGTGGGCTTCGGGCGCTTCCTGGAGCTCGTCCGGGTGCAGTCCTGCGAGGCCTACGGGCGCACGGCGTACCTCAAGGGCTTGAAGCTGGGCCTCGGGGCGGCGCTGGTGGCCGCTCTCGAAGAGCTCGCCTGGCGCGGAGGGGTCCAGCAGGCCCTGAGCCAGCGCCTCGGGAGCACCCGGGGGTGGCTCGCGGCCTCGGGGCTCTACGCCCTCTCGCTCCTGGCCACCGGGAACCTCGTGGTGGCCGCCCTCGCCCTCCTGGGGGGCCTCGCCTGGGGGGCCCTCTACCGCTTCCGGGGGGGGCTCCTGTCGTGCGTGCTGGCCCACGCGCTCTTTGTCTGGATCTTGCTCTTCGTGCGCCCGGTGCTGGCGCTGCGGTAGGGATCCGGTGGTACGATGCGGCGATGTCGGGCCTCCGGCGGACCGCCACGATCCTCTTCGCGCTCGCCGCATGCGGAGGACCTTCACGGCCCGGAGCGATCAACAACCTCGCGTTTGACGGGGGCCCCGGGGTGGACACCTTCAGCCGCCCGGAGGCCATCCCCGTGCCCGATCGCATGCCCTCCTGCGGGGGCACCGCGGTGAGCCTGACCCGCCGGGACGCCGAGGTGCTCTTCGTGGTGGACCGCTCCGGGAGCATGGTGGAGACCACCCTCGGGGGCCGGAGCAAATGGAACTCGCTCCTGGAGACCTTCCGGAACGTGCTCCCGGCGCTCCAGACGGACCTCACCATGGGGCTCCTGGTGTTCCCCAAGGTGCTGCGCCCCAGCCCCACGGGCGACCCGCTGCCGCCCTCGGAGGTGTGCGATGTCCTCCGTACGCTGGACGTGGAACCCGGACGGTCGACCGCCGCGGCCATCATGGCCCAGCTCGGGCGCGCGCTCCCCGCGGGCGCCACGCCCACCAACACCGCCCTGGAGGCCGCCGCGGACTACTACCGTCGCACGCCCGACCGCGTGGGGGCGCGGTACCTGGTGCTCGCCACGGACGGCGGACCCAACTGCAACGGCGCGCTGGAGAACGCCACCTGCCGGTGCAGCGCCCAGCCCGAGGCCACGCTCTGCCGCTCCATGAGCAACATCTACGCGCGGCACAACTGCCTGGACGACGCGCGCACCGTCGCCACCGTCGCGTCGCTCAGGGCGATGGGCATCGAGACCTTTGTCCTCGGGCTGCCGGGCACGGAGACCCTGGTGGACGTGCTCGACCGCATGGCCGAGGCCGGAGGCCGCGCCCGGGCCACCTCCCCGCGGTACCTGGCCGCCACCAGCTACCCGGACCTTGTGAGGGAGTTCCAGAACCTCACCTCGGGGCTGATCGAGTGCCGTTTCCGGTTGACCATGGCCCCGCCGGACCCCACGTTGGTCGATGTGCGCCTGGGGGGCCAGAGCCTCATCCATGACACCGGCCGCAGGGACGGCTGGGACTGGAGCGATGACACCCACGAAGAGATTCTGTTCTTCGGCCAGACCTGCGACACGCTCCGCGCGAGCTCCGGGGGCACCCGCCTGGTCGCGGCCTTCGGGTGCCCGGCGCCCACACCCCCCTAGCGCTCCCCCTCGGTAGGATTCCTCCCTACCTTTGCCCAGTGAAGCCTCCACCATGATCGCTTTTCACACGGATCCGTACCAGGCCGAGCAGCAGCTCCGAGGGGTGATCTTCTACCTCACCGCGGTGGGCTTCGTGGACGGTGACTTCGACGCCACGGAGCGGGAGCTCGTGCGAGGGCAGATCGCCGGGCTGGTGGACGCCCGCGCCCGGCAGGTCCTCGGGGCGGGCATCGGGGCGGACGTGACCGCGCGCTGGAAGCGCCACTTCGACGAGGTCTTCGAGGAGGTCGTCGGGCAGGTGGAGCGGGACCTGGACGAGCCTACGGCGGAGGGCGAGGCGCCGCAGCAGTTCGCGCTCAGCCGGCTGCGCTTGAAGTGCTTCGAGCTGTTTCGCACCTTTGACCCCGAGAGCCGCCGGGCGATGCTCGAAGCCGCCGACGCGGTGATCCGCGCGGACGGGGTGGTGCACCCCGCGGAGGCGGCCTTCCGGGACGAGCTGGTGCGCGTCCTGGACGCGCCCATGGAGCTCGGCGAGGACGAGGTGCAGGAGCTCCCCGAGGGGAGCATGCACATCGCCTCGGCGCGGAAGCTCCCGCCCAAGGCCCAGGATCACCCCTTCTTGAAGGGCTTCGAGTGGGACTGGGCGCGGGACCCGGCCCTCTTCGCGGAGCAGTCCCGCGGGGACATGGCGCTCATCGATCGCGTGGTGGCGCACCTGGAGGCGCAACGCGCACGGGGGAGGGGTCGCCTCGGCGAGGCGAGGGACTTCGCGGGCTTCTCGCCAGGGACTCGCTTCCTTGACGGACACGTCTACGTAGACCGCCCCGCGGCGGGCGAGGCCGTGGACCTCCTGGTCATCGGGGACCTCCACGGGTGCTACTCGTGCCTCAAGGCGGCGCTCCTCCAGGCGGATTTCTTCGCCCGGGTGCAGGCCGCCCACGACGCCCCGGGGCGCCACCCGGCGATGAAGCTGGTGCTCCTCGGGGACTACATAGACCGCGGGCGCTTCAGCTACAACGGCGTGCTACGCACGGTGATGCAGCTCCAGCTCGCGGCGCCGGACAGCGTGTACATGCTCCGAGGCAACCACGAGCACTACGTGGAGCTCAACGGCAAGGTGCTCGCGCCGGTGAGGCCCGCGGAGGCGATGCAGAGCCTGGAGTCCGTCGCCGGGGTGGAAGTCTTCGCGCGGTACATGAAGCTCTTCGAGGCGCTGCCGAACATGCTGGTGTTCGATCGTACGCTCTTCGTCCACGCGGGGATCCCCAGGGACGAGACTATCGCCAGGGTGTGGACGGGGCTCTCGTCGCTCAACGACCCGGAGCTGCGCTTCGAGATGCTCTGGAGCGACCCGAGCGCCGGGGACCACGTCCCCGCGGAGCTCCAGGCCGCCTCGGCGCGCTTCCCCTTCGGGCGGCGGCAGTTCAAGAGCTTCCTCGGCAGGCTCGGGGTGCACACGATGATCCGCGGCCACGAGCGCGTGGTCGAGGGCTTCCGCCGCGTCTACGACGAGCCCGGGGCGCGGCTGCTGTCGCTCTTCTCCGCGGGGGGACGGACCAACGGGGACCTGCCCCCGCGGAGCTCCTACCGCGAGGTCACCCCCATGGCGCTGCTCCTCAAGTACCGCGAAGGGGTGACGGAGCTGGAGCCCTTCGAGATCGCCTACGAGCGCTTCAACGACCCGCAGTACAACGCCTTCTTCGCCAAGGCCGACGCGGGCTCCGGGGAGCGGTGAGCGGGCGCAGGAGTCGCAACGCCGCGGACCCGGGCGGCGACGCCGAGGCCCTCCTCGCCGGGCGTGAGCCTCTGAGCGCGCGGCGCCTCCTGGAGGTCATCCACGTCGTCAATCCTACGGGGCTTGACCTCGCCCCGGCCGAGAGCGCGCGCCGCTACGCGCTCAAGGGTCGGCTCCAGAGCCTCCTGATCGAGCGCTACCGAGAGGAGCTCGTGGTCTCGCCAGAGCCTGGAGACTCCGGTGTGGTGAGCCTGCGCCACCGGTACCTGGGCCTGGATGCCTGCCACGCCACGCTGACCAGCCTCGCCGAAGGAGCGCGAGCGTGGGTGAGGTTCCAGCTCGACACCGGCGCCCACGAAGAGGAGGCTCCGCCCCGGTGCGAGGACCCGCCATCGCGCAGGGACCGCAGGCCCGCGCGGCCGTCGAAGGACCCGCTCACGCTCGGCCGAGAGGCACTCTCTCAATTCGACTACGAAGCGGCGAGGGCGGCCTTCGAGGATGCTCTGGGGCGCCCCGAGCTCGCCACCGACGCGGCGGTGGAGCTCCTCACGCTGCTGGTGGACGTGCTCGCCCTGGATCGCGAGGCCCTTGCCCTCGAGGCCGAACTGTCACCCCCGGCCCTGGGCCAGGTCGAGGTGAGGGCGCTCCTCGGCACCGCCGCGGCCAGGGTTGGGGACCTGGAGCGCAGCGCGCGGCTCCTCCGGGGGAGCACCGACCCTCGCACCGCAGACGCTTGCGCCATCCTCGCGAGGGGCGCGCTCGCCCGTCTGGACCTCGACGAGGCCGGGAGGCTTGTGGGCGACCTCCGCGCTCGCGCGCCCGGTCACGAGGCGCTGCTTGCGCTGGAGGGCGCTCTGGCGGAGGCCCGAGCGCGGGCGCGTGAGCCCGCCGAGATGGAGGCCCGCGAGCTCTGGGAGCGCGGCGAAGTGGACGCCGCGGAGGCTGCGGCGCGGGGGATCCTGGGCCGGTGGCCCGAGAGCGAGCTCGCCCGGAGGGTCCTTCGCGCGGCCACCCAACAGCGCCGAGAGTCCTCCGCGCAGGAGCTCCGTCGCGGCGCCGAGGAGGCCGCCGCAAGGGGCGATACGGAGGGAGCCGAGCGCCTCGCGAGGGAGCTCCGGGCCCTGGGCGCGCCCGACGAGGCGCTGGAGCGTCGCGTGGTGAGCGCGCGTGAGGAGGCTCGCTTTGCGGCGGTGCGGGTCCGCGCGGACGCGCTCCACGCTCGCGCGGAGGGAGGCGCTCTGGCCGAGGGGCTCCGCGCCTGGTCGGGCGCCGACGCAGAGGCGCGGTCGCTCGCGCTCGCCCGCGCGCCCGCCGCGGCCTATGGGTGGCTCGACCGGGCTCTCTCTCGTGGCGCGAGGCCCGGTGAGTCGTTGGTCGGCGCGATCCTCGCGCTGGTGGACGCCGAGGCGAAGTTGGCTGCCGGAGACCCGGAGGGCGCCCTCGCCGCGACCTCCCCTCACGCCGAGGCCCTGGCCTTCGTTCCGCGGCACGGGGAGGTCGCCGCCGAGGCCCGTCGGCGCGGCGCCACGCTCCGCGCCGCCCGCGCGAGCGAGCGGCTGGCGCGCTGCGCCGAGGCGCTCCTCCAGGGGGACCCACGCGCCGCGCGCTGCGCCCTGGACGCGGTGGACCTCCAGGATGTGCCGGTCGACCAACGTGGGGAGCACGCGTCGCTGGTGGCGCGGGTGAAGGAGGCTGAGGCGCTCGCGAGCGAGGCCGAGCGCGTCCGGGCGCTAGAGGTCTCGGGGGACCTCGTCGGCGCTCGGGACGCCGTGGAGAGGCTGGTGTCGCTCCCTGGGGCGGACCTCGCGGCTTGGGGCGCGAAGCGGGCGGAGCTCTCGGCATCGCTCCGGGCTCGGTGGCGCGCCCAGGTGCTCACGGGGGACGACGACGCGACGGACCTGGTGGCGCTCTCTAGCGAGCTCTCGCTGGACCAGCACGCGCCCTGGCGGCTGGGCGCAGGCGGGGTCCTCATCCACGCATGCTCCGGGGGGCGCTGGCTCCTCGTGAGGGTGCTCGACCCTGGCACCGGGCGGCTGCGTCGCCGTGTCCTTGTCCACACGCCCGAGGCCGTGGATCCCTCGTCGCTAAGCCTCGCGGGCGAGGTCGCCTGGTTCGCCGCGCACAACGGCTGGGCCCTCGGGTTGGACCTCGGCTCGGCGGACATCGTGGCCTGGCGGTCCGTGTTCAGCCCGGGGGCGGTCCCGTGGTGGTGCCGCAAGGTCTTTTTCCTGTGCGGGCGCTACGCCTGGGGCTACCGCAGGCAGGGCGATCGGCCTTCCTTCGAGGTGGTGGACCTCGCGGGGTCTGGCGCCTCGCGGATCCTGCCGAACACGGCGCAGGGGATCAACATTCAGGGCTCTCCGCTGGGCGTGATGGCCATCGTCGACGGCTCCCGCGAGCCATGGTCCCTCCGGATCTTCGGCGAGCGCGGCGAGCCCCGCGCGACGGCCCCGCTGCTGCATTCGCAGGCGCCCATGGGCGTCGAAGGTCACCCCACCGTTGGGGGGCTCGTCGTGTTGTGCGCGCCTCGCTCGGAGGCCACCCGGGAGCGCGCCCTCCATTGCTACTGCACCGGCCCGGACCGTCGCCCGGGCGCCCTCCGGAGGATCCTCGAGGGGTGGAACGAGCAGCCTGTGGCGCTCCAGGTCGCGCGCGACCTCGGGCTGCTGTACGTCCTGACAGCCGTCCCCGAAGGGACCCGCTGGCTCTTCGCGCTCGAGCCCAGCGGTGACGTGCTCGAGGTCGCCTGGCGGGTCACCGTCCCCGCTGCCTCGGACCTGCTCGGGGACGGCTTCGGGCGGCGGGCGGTGCTCCTCGTGGCGGGAGCCGAGGGACCTGTCGCGATCGGTCTCGGGGCCTCGGCGCCGGAGCTCACGCACCTCCGGCCGCTGCCCAGGCGCGTGATGCCCAACCTGGGCCCCAAGCTGTTCTGCAAGGCCCAGTCACGCCCTGTCGACGCGAAGGACGAGATCCTGAAGCGCGTGCGCGGCAGCTCCAGGGAGGCGATGGAGGCGTGGGTCCTCAGGGAGCTCCGGCGCCGCCAGCCGGACGCCGCGGTGGACCTCTGCCGGGAGGCGATGCAGGTGGGCCTGGGCAAGGTCACGAAGCCAGGGATCACCATCCTCGCCGAGCGGTTTCCTGGCAGGCCAGAGGTCGTCCTCCTCGACGCCTCCCTCGCGGCGGTCGAGGGCCGGTGGTCCGAGGTGCTCACCCTGCTCGCGCCCCTGGAGCACGAGGCGCTGGAGGATGGCCTGGCGGCTCACGCCTTGCACCTCCGCGGCCTGGCGCAGCTTCGGCTGGGGGACCCCGCGGCGGCTTGCGCCACCTGGGCGTCGGGGGCGCGCCGCGACCCGGGCTGCTGTGGCATGGCTGCCGGGGCAGAGCTCCTACGTCCGCTTCCCGACAGCGTCCTGGAGGACGCCAGCGCCAGCTCGCCGCTCACGCTCGTGCGCCTGGCGCTACGAGAGGCCGAGGCCTGCCTCGGGCGAGGGGACGGCCCCAGTGCGCTCCGGGCGCTGGAGCGCCCTGAGGTGATCGCGGTGTACGACTCCGTTTGCGAGGCTCGGAGCGCCGCGGCGGCGATGCTCTCGTCCCCGGAAGGCGACGGGGCGCGCGCTCGGGCCCTGGTGACGGTCGGGGCGTGGGTCGAGGCGCAGGTCACGGGCGTGCACTCCGCCCAGCAGGCTCGACTCCCGTGGCCCGAAGTCCCCTGGGAAGAGGACCAACGGGTCGAGCTCCTTGCGAGGGCCCAGGCGTGGCTCGAAGCCCAGGACCGGCAGGGCACCTCGGATTGATCCGGCGCTCCTGTAAGGATGCTCCAGACTGGACGCCGCCATTGCTCCGTGCGCTCCCGCGAGTACTCCACGGTGGGCGCACACACCCCCGCGGCCTCCCGGCGACTACGCGACATAGGGCGCCCCTACCCTTCGAGGTTACCCTCGCCTACTCACCAGTGCTCATCGGAACCCCTCCGGGTACCCGACGACCCCAAACCGGGGTTGACGGGAACCCCGCGACGTCCCCTTCGCCCCGAGGCAGGGGTGCACCGAAGGCTCGTGAGTTCCATGCACCTCCTCGGAGTACCCAGGGGGAACCCCAAGGGTCTCCCGCGCCTACATGTATGGGTAGTGTTTACTCCCAGCGCCCCAACTGCGCCCTCACCCGTGCGACCAAAGCGCGGTAGGCGTCCCTCTTCACAGTGGTGAGCACCATCACCCCAAGGATCCCGAGGCCCGCCAGGGACAGCACCAGGAAGCCCAGGCGGTGGTCCCGCAGGCCCGCGTATACCAGCGAGGCGACCACATCGAGCACCAGGAAGACCAGCCCCAGTGCCAGGTACGCCCGGAGGTGGAGCAGCATCCCGGCGGCGATGCCCGCCAGACACACCACGCCAAAACCCACCGGGTACCACCCGTCCCGGGCGTTCCCTACCTGGAGGGCGAGCTGCCACCCCGAGGGGAGATACACCAGGAGCCCTCCGACGATCCGCAGGGCGTTGCGGGCCGGGACCGCGAGGGAGGGCGCCAGGAGCTGCCCCAGGCACCCGACAAAGAGCCCGACGGGGCCGAGATACACCTCGACGCCCTGGAAGCCCGTGGAGAGACCCGCCAGGATCAACGCGAGGTTCACCGCCGCGGCACCCAGGGCGCCGAACAGGCGGCTCTTCTCCACGGCGCCGAGGACGCCATAGAGCACACCCGCTCCCGCGGCGGCCAGGGCCGAGGAGCCCGACACCTCCGACGGGAGCACCACCCACAGCGCGAGGGGGAGGAGCGCGGCGAAGCGACGGGTGGCCCGCGCCACGGGCTCCAGCCCCGCCTTGCGGGCCTGCACGGTGACCCCCACGAGCGCGAAGCCAAGGCCCAGGACGCACACCGCGTCGAACTCCGGAGGCAGGTCCCGGGCGAAGACCGCGCGCACCAGCGCGTACACGCCCACCACGGAGCCCTGCACCAGGTCCACATGGCGCGCGGACGCCTCCCTCCACGCGGCGTGGAGGCTCACGCCCACCACCGCAGCCAGGGCAAGCACGCCGTAGGTGAGGGCGTGAGGGTCGGGCCTCACGGGGCCCTGGACGGCCAGGACAAAGATCCCCACCCAGACGCCGGAGGACAATAGAAGGAGGTCCCTCCCGAGCCTCACGCCACGCGTCGGGCCCTCCTGCAAGGTGCGGCGAGAGGCAGCGTGAGCCCCGGCCGCGGTGAGCGCCAGCGCCAGGGCGACGGGCGTCCCCGCCGAAGGCACCAGGGCCCTCGGAGCCCCTACCGAGAAGAGCACCAGCACGCCGGTAGAGCTGGCCTTGCCCGCAGCGAGACACGCCAGGAGCGCAGAGATGCGTCCGCCCTCCTCGGAGGCTCGCTGGCGCGCGATGAAGGCGAAGACCAACGCCATCCACGCGGCGGTGATCGGGATGGCTGGGCTCTCCAGCCAGCGGCCCAGGAGCGCCGTGGCGGCGCCCTGGAGGAGCGCCGCGCCCCAGGGGAGCGTGCCCGCCGGGGCGCCGGTAGCGAGGGCGTAGAGGCCCCCCGTGGCCCCGAGGAACAGCCCCAGCGCGTGGGTGCGCCCGCTCACCCTCGCGAGGGGCACTCCGTAGCGCGAGGCCAGGAGAGGCCCGGACAGCACGACGAGGAGCGCCACCAGCGCGAGGCCCGGCCCCACCCACCACGGCGCCGTTCCGCTCGCGAAGGCAAACGCCTGGGCGAGCGTAACCAGCGCCAGGGCCGCCGTGAGGACCCCTCGCGCGCGGGTCCTCGCGCCCACCACCAGCGCCGCGGCGGCCACCAGCACCGCCGCCGCGGGGGCCGAGGCCCTCCACCAGGAGCCCAGCGTGAGCGCCGACGCGGCGCCGAGGACCCCGGTGGCCCACTGCTCTCGGAGCACCGGCCCCGGCTCGGTCTCGGGCGCGCCGAGGCACCGGGTGAGGAGCCCATTCACACCGGCCGAGCGCGCGGAAAGGACCGCCAGGAGGCCGAGGACCGCGGCGCCCGAGGCGAGCCCGAGGGCGGCCCGATCGCACAGCGCGACGGTGCTGTCGCCGGCACCCAGCCACACGGAAGGGTCGAGCCAGGCGGGCTTTGCGTACCACAGCGCCTCCGGCGGGACCGCCTCGGCGGGGACCCACGCGCCCGTAGACACGCGCACCAGCTCGGGACCTCGGAGGGTTCGGGTGGAGGCGAGGTGCGTCGCGCCCAGGAGGAGCCCCAGCGTGGCGGGCGCCCACCACCAGGGGTTCTTCGCCGAGCGCCCCAGGAGCACGAACGCGAGCGCCGCGCCGAGATACAGCGTCGGCGGCGTGACCGCCAGGCCCCGGCCGAGGTCCGGCGCCAGGATCAGCGCGCCGTCCACCCCGAGGAGAGTCCCCAGGGCGAGGACCCCGGCGTGGGGGACATAGTGGTAGAGCGCGCCCTGGTCGTCGTTTCCGAGCTTCGCGGCGAGCCTCGGACCCAGGGCCACCAGGAGCCGCGCCAGGAGCCAGACCCCGAGGGTGACCACCGAGAGCTTCACGCCCACCACCGCCGGAGGCAGCGGGCGCCCGAGGCGGTTGGTGAGCCCCGCGAGGGCCACGCCGACGCCCGCCGCGGCGAGGGCGCCCACGTGTCCGCGCAGCGAGGCCAGCTCCAACGCGCGCGTGGCGAAGGCCAGGAGGCCCACGACGATGACTCCCACGGACGCGCCGATGGCGAACGGCCGGTCGGGCTCCGTCAGGGTGGACAACCACACCGCCACCAGGGCGACGGCGCCTGCGAGCGCGACCACGCCCGCCATGGCGAGGCCGTCCATGAGCTGCGTCCAGGGACCCGCGCGCCACGGGAGGGACAGCGCGCCGAAGAGCGAGCGCCCAGGGGCGTCGGTCTCGCGTGTCCGAGAGCCTTGGAGCCCCGCCACGGCGGTGAAGGCCACGGCCACCAGGGCGAGGCAGAAAGCTCTCTCTCCGACGGTGACGGGGTACGGGGCGAGGGCCGCGGCGGCGCCCAGGGCGAGGGCGCCGAGGAGGGCCACCAGGCGGCTCCCGTCCCGCAGCGACCGGAGCATCAAGAGCGCCCCGAGGGCGACCACCGGCAGGTCCAACGTGCGCCACCAGGGGCCCTCTGGAGACACCGCGGGGGAGGGCAGGGAGCGCTCCCAGAGGGCCGCGGTGAGACCCAGGATCCCCGCGAGGAGGGACAGGTCCTCCAGGGGTCTCAGGGGCGCCTCCTCGGGCCGTGAGCGCGGCGCCGCGAGCACTCCCCACAGTCCGTACAGCGCCGTCAACGCTGCCATGGCGTCCGTCGCGCGCCCCGGGAAGAGCGAGGGCCACGCGGCGACGACGGCGAGGCAGAGCCCACCGACGTAGTGCGACATGCTCGCGCCGAGGGCTCCCGAGGTGTGGGCAGCGAGCGCCAGGAGCATGCTCGCGGCCACGCCGAAGGTCGGGAGCCGCCCTGGGAGCGTGGCGCCCTGAGCCAGGAGCATCGTACAGAAAAGTGCGGCCAGGGCGCCTCCTCGGGACCAACCGAGGAGCACCGCCCGGGGTCTCCCATGGGGCAGCCGGGCCGCGGCGCAGAGGATGGCGGCCACGGCCACGGCGCCTCCCAGGGCCCAGGCCGCGGGCCACCGAGGGACGAGGCACCGCGCGGCCAGGGACGTAGCCAGCGCGAGGGTGGGAACAACCGCATGGAGGGCCCCCGGGTGGCGCCGGGTCGAGCGGGCGAACACCCACGCCGAGAGGGCGGCCTGGGCGAGCGCCAGGAGCGCCGTCGGGGCATCCGAAGGCGCCCCGAGGACCCTCCAGGCGGCGGCGAGGGAGAGCCCCGCGAGGAGCGCCAGGGCCAGCACTTCCAGCGCCGAGGTCGTGCGGGGCAGGCGGTCCCGGAGGGGTCCCTCGGCGGAGCGCTCGACGGTGAGCGCCGCCAGCCCGGAGGCCCAGAGGCCCGCCACGGCGAGCGACAAGGGACCCGCGTCCGAGGAGCCCGGGGTCCCGAGGTACGCCAGCGCGGCGAGCGTCGAGGCCCCGTAGAGCGCGGCTGCGATGGGCGCCAGGGCCGCCGAGCGCGTCGCAAGGCCCAGGACCCCGAGGCCCAGGAAGGGCAGGGCCAGGCGCACCGTGGGGGCCTGGCCCGCGGCCACCGCGGGGACGTGCGCCAGGAGCGACGGGAGGAGCGCGACGGTGAGGACCTCCCTCCCCTCCAGGGCGAAGCGCTGGGCGACGCCGGCGAGGGTCCAGCGCGCGAGCACCGCGGTGGCCGTCGTGGCCACGAGCGCCACGAAGACGGACACCTCCGCGAGGGCCCCGAGGGCCGTGAACACCACCGGCAGGAGCCCCAGGGAGATCCCCCCGAGGACCTTGCCCGTCGCCGCGGAGCGCGGCGCGAGGAGCCTCCCGAGGCCCGCAAACGCCGCGTGGTACAGCGCAAACGCCACCACCACCAGCAGGTGCCGGGGCACGCCCCCGAGGGTCCTCCAGGCCTCTCGGACCCCGTAGACACTCCCGGCCAGCACGAAGAGCGTCCCGAGGAACCAGCCGATGTTCTCGTAGAGGAGCGGGCGGAGCTCGGTCTCCCAGCGCGAGGGCGCCGGGGGCTCCTCGGGATCGAGGAGGACCCCGGGAGAGTCCAGCGCCGCGAAGGCGTCCACGGTGCCCGTGAGCGGCCCCGCCGAGGCGGGCTCCAGCACCGCCTGTACCACCTCCGGGGCGCTCACTGTCGGCGCAGGCTCCTCCCGCGCGGGCGGCGCATCCACAGGGACGGGTACCTTCGGAGCCTGCGGACGCGCGTCCCGGAGGCGTGCTTCGTGCTCCAGCGCATCGAGGTGGAGCTCGAAGGCCGGACGGTCCTCCATGCGCACAAGGCCCGCCTCCGCCCAGCGCTCGAAGGCCGCTTCCAACCTCCGACGCACCAGGCGCTCCACCCGCGCGCGGCGCCGCGCGGGGGTGTCCCCCACCAGCGGCCCGAGGCACTTCGGGCAGTCCAGCCCCTTTGCGTGGAACTCACCGCAGGTGAGGCACAGCTTCATGACCCTCCAAGGCCCCCTCTTCCTCCAGCGACGGTACCCTCTGACCCTGCGGTCCCAAAGGCGCCCTGTCCAGGCGGTCAATGGAGTTGACGGTTTACCTCTTCTTGCGGGCCATGGTACCGCAGAGAGCCATGAGCCAGGACACCGCCGCCCTCGACCAGGAGATCACCCGCCTGGAGAACGCCAACCGCTGGCCGGAGGCCATCAACGCGCTGTGGAGGCGCGTGGGGCTCCACCAGGACCCGCGGGAGAAGGTCCGCACGCTGGAGCACCTGGTGAGCGTCTACCGGGTGAAGCTCCGCAACGAGGCCGAGGCGCTCCGCGCCACCGAGGCGCTGGTGGCGATTGATCCCACCCACGAGGGCGCGGTGGCGTCGCTTCGGCAGCTCTACACGCAGCGCCGGGACACGGCAAGGCTCCAGGCGCTGGAGGCGCGGGTGGCGCAGGCGAAGCCCGCGGGCTTCTTCGGGAACTTCGGCAGCATGGTGAGCGGCGCGCTGGGGAGCGCCGGGGTCGCGGCCAGCACCGCCGCCGCGGGGGTCTTCACGGCGGTGACCAGCGCCCCGGTGGCCTATGAGCAGCCCACGGAGGCCCGCAAGGGGCCCGACCCCATGGCCAACAAGTGCCCCAACTGCCGCGCCGACAAGGTCCCCGGCGCGAGCGCCTGCGGCGCCTGCGGCGCGCCCTTCTGACGGCCCGGGCGCGCGATGGACGCCCGGTGTCCGCCGTGGTGCCTGCTCCTGCTGGGGCTGGCCGGGTGCTTCAAGGGCTCCGCCGTGGTGCGCCCGGGGCGCGACGCCGGGCGGGACACCGGGAGGGACACCGGACAGGACCTCGGGCAGGACCTCGGGGGCCCGGAGGCTCCCTTTCGGTGTGCCACCGACACGGACTGCGCCGCCGAGCCCTCCCGCCGGGTGTGCCACGCCCCTTCGGGCGCTTGCGTGGAGTGTCTCGCCGCGAGGGACACCTGCGCCCCCACGCACCACTGCGACGACGCCGGGCGGGTGTGCGTCCCGGGGTGCCGCGCCGATGACGGCTGCCGCGGGGTGACCGCCGACGCGGGCGCCGGGGACGTACCGGAAACCTCCTCGGGCCGCGCCCTGGCGCGCTGCGAGGTGCCCGCCCATCGCTGCGTCGAGTGCCTGGGGCACCCGGACTGCCCCGCGGGGATGCTCTGCCAGGGGCGGGAGTGCGTCCCCGGCTGCAAGGGCGCTCAGCCCTGCCCGGCGGGGCTGATGTGTTGCGGCGGAGGGTGCGTCTCGCTCCGGGAGAACAGCGCCCACTGCGGGGCCTGCGACAATGTGTGCGCCGCGCCCAACGGGACCCCGGCCTGCCGCGCCGGGCGTTGCGAGGTGGGTGCATGCAGCGCCCCCTACGGCGATTGCAACGGCGAGCCCCGCGACGGCTGCGAGGCCCACACCTTGACGGACCTCGCCCACTGCGGCGGGTGCGGCCAGCGTTGCCCCGGGAGGCCCCACGCCACCGTCACCTGCGCGGCCGGCGTCTGCGGCTTCACCTGCGACGAGGGCCATGCCGACTGCGACGGGGACGCGGCCAATGGCTGCGAGGTGGAGCTCGCGACGAGCGTCTCCCACTGCGGTCGCTGCGGCGCGCGCTGCGCGCTCCCGGGCGCCGAGGCCCGCTGCGTGGCGGGAGCCTGCGCCGTGGGGACGTGCCTGGGGACCCTCGCGGACTGTGACCGCGACGCGCGCAACGGCTGCGAGGCGGACCTCCAGCGGGACCCGCGCAACTGCGCCGCCTGCGGGACCGCCTGCGCGACGCTCGGGGCGTGCGTCCAGGGCGCCTGCGGCTGCCGCCCGCCGCCGGGAGCGGCCCCCACGCCGCTCACCGGGAGGATCTTCGCGGGGCTGTCCTTTCCTCCGACGGTGGCCGATGTCTTCGAGGTCACCGGTGGCACCACCAGGCCCTTCGCCAGGGTGCCCGCCGGGGGCTGGCTCGGGCCCTTGCACGGCACCCGCGACGGGCGCCTCCTGGCGGCCACCAACGCCCTCGGGGGCTCCCTCTGGGACGTCACCGCGGGCGGGGACCTCACCGGCGCGAGGCCCCTGGCGCGGGACCTCTTCACCGGGTCCCTCGCGTACATCGAGGGCCTGGCCAACGACGAGGACGGCAACCTCTTCCTCTCCAACGGCGACGGGGGGCGGCAGCGTGTGGTGCGCGTGTCCTCCGCGGGCGCCGCGAGCCCGCTGCCCGGGATGTACGACAACCCCACGGGCCTCTGGGTCTGCGGCCGCGTGCTTCTCATCTCCGAAGGGGGCGCCGGGAGGGTGCTCTCCCACGACCTGGTGACCGGCGTGGACACCCCCTACGCACGGGGTTTCCGCCCGGCGGGGACGCACATTTCTGGCCAGCTTCACGTGGATCACCGGGGCAGGGTGCTGGTGCTCTGGTCCACCGCCGCCGCGGGCACCGGGCTCTTTGACATCACCGGCGGAGGAGACTTTGCGACCGCCAGGCCCGTGGTGCCCTACCCCTTCGCCATAGACGTCAACCAGATCGCGATCGACGCCTCCAACAACATCTACGTGGCGGGCGACGGCGGCGGGGTGCTCTATGTGTCCCGCTTCCGGGCGGGGGCCTTCGCGCCCTTCGAGGTCTTCGCCCGAGGCCTCGGGGACACCGAGTCCGTCGCCGTCGGGCCCTGAGGCACCCCTACGCGACGCTGGCGCCGGGGGGCTCCCGGGCGTCCTGCCGCACCTTCACGCCCACCAGCTTGGACACTCCGGGCTCTTGCATCGTCACCCCGTAGAGGACGTCCACCAGGGCCATGGTGCGCTTGTTGTGGGTGATCAGAATGAACTGGCTCCGGTCCGTGAGGTCCCGGACGAGCTCCCCGAAGCGCAGCACGTTGGCCTCGTCGAGGGCCGCCTCCACCTCGTCCAGCACGCAGAAGGGCGACGGCCGGTGCATGAACAGCGCGAAGAGCAGGGTCACCGCCGTCAAGGTCTTCTCGCCGCCGGACATGGCCTCCAGGTTCGCGAGCTTCTTCCCCGGCGGCTGCGCCACGATCTCCACGCCGCTCTCCAGGAGGTCCTCGGGGTTGGTGAGCTGGAGCCGCCCCTGGCCGCCCCGGAAGAGCCTCGGGAAGAGCGCCTGGAAGTGCCGGTCCACGTCCTCGAAGGTCTCCTTGAAGCGCTTGCGGGACTCCTTGTTCATCGCCTGGATCGCCCCCTCCAGTTGCTCCAGCGCGCGCTCGATGTCCGCCTTCTGCGCTTGGAAGAACGCCGCGCGGCGGGCCTGCTCGGCGTGTTCGTCAATGGCCAGGAGGTTCACCTCCCCGAGGCGCTCCAGCGTGCGCCCGAGCTCCTCCAGCCGCTGCCGGTCGCTCTCCGTGGGAAGGGGCTTCGCGTGGTGGTCCCCCACCACCCGAGGGAGCGACACCCCGTGGCGCTCGGCCACCCCGGCCACCAGGTGCTCCATCGCCAGGGCCTCCTCCCGAGCCCGGAGCGCCAGGGCACCCACCTCGCGCTGGAGCGCGTCCTTGCGCGCCCTCACGCTCTTCGAGCGCCCCTCCAGGTCACCCAGGGAGGCCTTCAGGTCGTCGTAGCGTCGCCTCCTGGTGGTCACCTCGGCCTCCCGCTGCGAGGCCAGCGCCACCGCCGTGGTGATGCTCGCCCGGAGGCTCTCCTCCCTCCGGGAGCCCTCGGCCTCCGCGCGCCCCAGCGCCTCCAGCTCCTCGTCCAGCCTCCGCCCCCGCGCCGAGAGCTCCTCGACGCTGCGCTCCAGGCGATGCACCGCGTTGCGCGCCGCCGTGGCGCGCTCCTTCGCCCTCGCCGCCACCACCCTCGCGTCGGACACCCGCGACGCCGCCCGGTCCACCTCGTTCTTCCACTGCTGGGCCTCGGCCTCCCCCGCCTGGAGCCCCTGGCGCGCCTCCTCCCGCCGCTGGCGCGCTTCATCAATCCCTCGCCCCAGGGCGAGGTCCTCGCGGGTGGCCTCCTGCACCTGGGCCTCCGCCCCGGCGGCCTCCTGCGTGAGCTGCACCTGCCGCAACCTCCCCTGGGCAAGCTCCGCCTCGTGGGCCCTCGCGTCCCGCTCCAGCGTGACGAGCGCGAGCTCCTGGGCGTGAAGGTCCGCCCTCGCGGCCTCCAGGTCCCTCGCAAGCGCCACGCCCCGCTGCTTCGCGGCCTCGAAGCCGTCGGAGAGCTCCTCCATCAGGTTGGTCAGCGCCTCCACCCTGGGCTCCAGCGCCCGGAGCTCCGCCTGGGTCACCATCACCCCCACCCCGGCAGGGTCTGGCACACCACCTACCACCCGACCCTCGGGCTCCAACACCTCGCCGTGTAGGGTCACGTAGGTGTAGGTCCTACCCATGTCTCCAAGGGCTTCCCGGGCGGAGACCGCCGAGGAGAGGTCGTCTACCAGCACCACCGAAGCGAGGCGCCCTCGCCATGCCGGAGGCGCGGTCTCAAGGTCCAACCGAGAGGACAGAGGGCCCAGGACGCCCGGTGTGGGTGGGTGTGGAAGAGTGGGAGGGAGAGGGGCCGCGAGGGCGTCGTCCGGGACCAGGGCTCCGCGGCCACGGCGCTCGGCGCGGAGCTTCGAAGCCAGCCTCAGAGCGTCCCGGGTGGAGGCCACGCCCACGTCCTGCCAGCGGTCCGAGAGCACGGACAACACCGCGCGGGCGAGGTCCTCGGGCACCTCCATGCGGTCGGCCAGGAGCCCGAGGACCGCGGGGTCCGAGCCGTCCAGGAGGCTCCGCACCCCGGGGCCGACGCCCTCGTGGCGCCGGGCGACCTCGCGCAGGGCGTGGAGCCTGGCCGCGGCGCGCTCGCGCTCCCTCCGGGCCTCCGCGAGGCGCTGCTCGGCGCGCTCGCGCTCGGCCTTCAAGGGCTCCTGCGAGGCCTCGAGCTTCGTCCGGCGCGCGGCGAGCTGGTCGCGCTCCGCGCGGAGGGCCTCCACGCGCCCGCCGAGGCCCTCCTGCTCGTGGGCGAGCTCCGCCTGGCGGCGGTCGATGGCGCGGGCCTCGGCGCGGCAGCGGGCGCTGCGCTCCTCGGCCTCGCGGAGGCGCCGCGCCACGGCCAGGCGCGTGGCCTCCGCGGAGGCCAGGGCCTTCTCCGCGTGGAGGGCGGCCTCGCGGTGGGCGCGGAGCTCTGCGTCCACCGCCGCGAGGTGCTCGCGGAGCTCCTTCTGCCGGGCCTCGGCCACGGCGAGGCGCTCCAGCTCCTCGGCCTCGGCCACGGCGACGCCGTCGAGGTCCCGGGCGAGAGTGTCCCGCTCGTTCAAGAGGGTCCTCGCGCTCTGGGTGACCTCGTGCAGCTCCCTGCGGGCGTCCTGGGCGCGGCGCGCGGACGCGGCCCGCGCGTCCCGCACGCGCGCCAGCTCGGCCTCCTGGCGCCGGGCGTCGTTGTCGGCCTCGAAGCGGTCGCGCTGGGCGCGCTCCAGCGCGCTCTCGGCCTCGAAGAGCTGGGCGCGTACGGCCTCGGCCTCGGCCTCCAGGCGCCGGAGGGCGGCCTCGACGCCCTCGGCCTCGGCGTGGCGTGCGCCGTGGGCCGAGCGCGTGGCGGCGCCCACGGCGCAGAGCTCCAGGTACCGCTGGCTGGCGAGGTAGAGCTCCAGCTCCCGCTGCTCGCCCCGGAGGGCGCGGTAGCGCTCGGCCTTCTGGGCCTGGCGCTTGAGCGTGGCGAGGTTCTTCTCCAGCTCCGCGAGGAGGTCCGCGACGCGCAGGAGGTTCTGCCGGGTGAGCTCGATCTTGCGCTCGGCGATCTTCCTGCGGGCCTTGAAGCGGGTGATGCCCGCGGCCTCCTCGAAGAAGCTCCGGCGGTCCTCGGGCTTGGAGGTGACCACCAGGCCCACCCGGCCCTGCTCGACGATGGAGTAGGCCCTGGTGCCCGCGCCGGTCCCGAGGAAGAGCGCCGTCACGTCCAGGAGGCGCACGGGGTTGCGGTTGATGGAGTACTCGCTGGTGCCGTCGCGCGAGAGCCTCCGGGTGACCACCAGCTCGGGGTACGCCGCCCACTCCGGCGGGCAGAGCCCGTCGGTGTTGTCAAAGGTCAGGCTGACCTCCGCGAAGGAGTGCGGCGCGCGGCTGTCGCTGCCGTTGAAGATCACGTCCTCCATGGCGCGGCCCCGGAGGCGCCCGGCGGACTGCTCCCCCATGCACCAACGGATGGCGTCCACGGTGTTGCTCTTGCCGCAGCCGTTGGGCCCCACCACCGCCACCAGGTCGTGGTCGAAGCGCAGCACCGTGCGGTCCACGAAGCTCTTGAACCCCTGGAGCTCAAGCCTGCGGATCTTCATCCCCGGCGCGGTCTAGCAAAATCCTACTGCCGGAACCAGTCCTTGCCAGGACCCAGGAGGAACCCGATGAAGGCCCCCACCATGATCGCCGCGATCACCAGCAGGACGGACGTGCGCGTCGGCGGCGCCGGCACCGACCGCCAGCTCCGACGGAAGATCCGGGTACACAGGATCCGCACGAGCACGCCGGTCTCGTCCACGCCGAGGAGCCCCGCGAGGGCCCGGCGCGCGATCTGGTCGCCCTCGTTCCAGTCCACGCCCGCGGGGAGCGATTCCTTGGAGGCGAGGGTGTAGAGGAAGGTCACCCTGGGCCCCGCGGCCTCGGCGCGGTCCAGGGGTCCCAGGCGCTCGGCGACCTTGCCCCACTGGCCCTGGGAAACCAGAAGCTCCACGTCCGCGAGGTCCCGGGCCTCCACCGGCGGCAGCGGCGCCGGCGGCGGTGGCGGCGGGAGCTCCGGGGACAGCGCCTCGGGCACCTCGGTGGACGGCGGCGTGCTGGTGCGCTTCGGCGGCGGCCGCGAGGTGCGCGTCCCAGGCGCGGGTGGGACCGAAGGGGTCTTGGCCGCGGGCGGGATCGACGGGCTCCGAGAGCCCGTCGGGGTGGGCGGCCGGGAGGACGGCTTCGGGGCCTCCGGGGGCGCGCTGGAGGTGCGCTTCGGCGGCTCCGAGAGGGACTCAAAGGACGGAAGTTCCGGCAGGTCGTCGGGAACCTCCCTCGGCGCCCCGGACCGGGACTTCGCCACGGCGACGCGCTCGCTCGAAATCTCCTTCTCGACGAGGTCCGCGACCCCTTCGAGGCTCGGGTCATCGCCTTCGGGTGTGGTCTCCGCGGTCATGGCCCTCTCCCGCCTCCGTCGCCGGAGGCAACTGCGAAGGACGCAGCCCCTGGAGGTTGCCCTCGACCACCTCGGCGATCGCCTCGCCGTGGTGGTGATAGACCCCCGTGCCCGGAGCCCCCCCGACGTTCACCGCTTGATCCTCCCCCGCGAGCTGCCCCAGACCAAACTCGCGAAGCACCTTGCGGGCGGCCGTCACCGACGCGTCGCGCTCCCGCAGGGCGCCCTGGAGGGCGGCCTCCAGCGCGGCAGTGGCCCCCTGGGCGGCCTCGGCGCGCGCCCTCTCCGCGTCCAGCGCCTGCCGCGCAGCGTCCCTCTCGGCCTCCAGACCCTCCAGCCTTGCCTGGAGCTCCGGGCAGAGCTCGAGCACCTCGTCCACCGCGAGCTCCCCGCCGTCCTTCTTGGCGAGGCGCCCGCCCTGGCGGTCAAAGAGCCTCCGGCGCAGTGAAGCCACCGTGGACCGAAGCTGCTCCGCCTCGGCCCGGGCCCGCGCCAGCTCCCGCTCTAGGGTCTCCACCCTCGCGTCCACCGCGGGGTCCGCCGGCTCCTGGGTTGACATCGAAGGCGACCTCTAACGGAAAAGTATACCCGACCCCGGAACCCAAAGCCGACAACTCTGCGAGCGGCCCACGACCCTCCACATGTCGGTAGAGGTGGGTGCCCCAGGTGAGCCCCATGATGGTCATGGTGAACCAGAAGGCCCCTCGGCGGTTGCCTGGGCGGCGCCACCAGGGGGCCAGGCGAGGGCGCCCGGAGAGGAGCTCCAGGAGGAGCACCAGACCCCCGAGGCAGGTCACGGCCAGAAGCGGGAGCGCCGCGGGGTTCAGCGCCCAGGCTCTGGAGAGGTCCCCATGGAGGAGCCAGGCGAGGGCGCGGGTCATCCCGCAGGAGGGGCAGGGGAGGCCCACCAGGCGCCGGAAGAGGCACAAGGGAGGCACCCGGGCCCAGAGGCCCTGGTAGAGAACTGCCACGCCGAGGCCCAGAGCGCCCAGGGAGAGGGCGGCCCTGGCCCTCGCGGAGGTCACGGCCGGAGCACCTTGCCGTCTACATCACGGACCAAGCCCATCCCGATGAGAATGAGATCAATGATGGCCCACATCCCGAGGCCCCCGCAGGTGACGAGCTT
This sequence comes from Deltaproteobacteria bacterium, assembly GCA_016218725.1. Classification (GTDB taxonomy): domain Bacteria; phylum Myxococcota_A; class Polyangia; order Polyangiales; genus JACRDB01. The sequence goes on along the minus strand of JACRDB010000066.1, from coordinate 129,200 downwards.
GGCGATGCCGAGCCCCGTCTGCCCGAGATAGAACCGGTCCGCGCCGAAGAACCCGAGGAAGGCCGACAGGAGGTAGGCCGTGCCCTGGCTCCGCTCGGACAGGGGACCATTCAAGTCCCTGCGCAGGAAGCGCCCGTTGGCGTCCCGGAGCGAGCCCATGCCGATGAGAATGGTGTCCACCATGGCCCACATCCCGAGGCCTCCGCAGGTGACGAGCTTGGCAATCCCGAGCCCGGTCTGCCCGAGGTAGAACCGGTCTCCGCCGAAGATCCCGAGGAAGGCCGACAGGAGGTAGGTGGTGCCCTGGTCCCGGTCGGAGATTTCCGCGGGGTTCATCAAGACGCCCGGCGGCGCGTAGGGGACCACGCCCACCGAGGGCCCCTGGGTCATCCACCCCGGGGGTGCATTGGGAAGCGGGCCCGCCGAGGGGAAGGGCCCCGGGGCCGAGGGCGGCGGACCGAAGCCCGCAGGACCTTGCGCGGGCGCCGGGCCGTAGCCCTGCTGGGCGCTCGCCTTGAGGATCTCCAGCGGCGGCGTCTCCATGGCCACGGTGGACCCGAGCGCCGCGGGCGAGGGCCCCGAAGGGGCCGGCGGCAGGGGCCTCATGCACGACGGACAATTCTGCGCCTGGGCGAGGCTGTAGGCGCCGCAGGAGGGACACTGGACCATGGCTGGCGTCTCCGGATCGATCGAGGGACGGGAGTATACCCCCAAGCTCAGCGCCGCCAGCAGAGGGGCACCGGCGCCCCGAGGACCCAGCGCTCCAGCGCCCTGGCCTCGCAGCTCCCGGCGGGCACCCTCACGGCGCCCTGGTGCCGCACACCCACGACAGTGCGCAACAGCGCGCTGCGCGAGGGCTCCCCGGGGACCACGTAACGCAGGACCGCCGCGAGCGCCGCGCGGCGCGCCAGGTCGTCCCGCGGAGGGCCGACGCCGAGCCCGAAGCCCCCCGCCGCCGCGGGGCCGTGGCAGGGGGCGTCCGCGCAGCCCGCGCGCTCCAGCACAGGCAATACCCCCGCCGCGAAGGACTGCGGCTCCAATGCCGCACCCCCGGCGCCGTGCCCTCCGAGGGTGGCGACGGCCACGGCCAGCACGAGGCCGAGCACGGCGGAGGCCTGCCCGACGAGGGTCCAGGCGGGATGCACGCCGTGCAACCGGGAGAAATGGTCGCGCGGGTGGTGGTTCTTGCGGAGTCCGCCTGGAGCTCTGGTATGGTCCCGGGCCATGCGAGTCGGGATCGTAAGGGAGCGTGCGCCTGGCGAGAAGCGCGTGGCCCTCGTGCCGGAGACCGTGAAGCGCCTCGCCGCCAAGAAGATCACCGCCGTGGTGGAGGCCTCCTGCGGGGAGGGGTCCCTCAGCCCGGACGCGGAGTACGCCGGGGCGGGCGCCGCGGTGGAGCCCGGCCGGGAGGCCGTGCTCGGCTCCGCGGACGCGGTCCTGCGCCTGAAGATCCCCACCCTGGCGGAGGTGGCGGAGCTGCGCGAGGGGAGCGTGCTGATCGCGCCAATCCTGCCGCTCCTGAACACGGAGCTGGTGGCGGCGCTGGCGCAGCGCAAGGTGACCACGGTGGCGGTGGACGCGATCCCCCGCACCACCGTGGCGCAGATGATGGACGTCCTGTCGTCCCAGGCGACCTGCTCGGGCTACTACGCGGTGCTCCTGGCGGCGTCGGCGCTGCCGAGGTTCATGCCCATGCTCATCACCGCCGCGGGCACCATCGCCCCGGCCAAGGTGCTGATCCTGGGCGCCGGCGTGGCGGGCCTCCAGGCCATCGGCACGGCGCGGCGGCTCGGGGCCGTGGTGGAGGCCTTCGATGTGCGCAAGGTCGTCAAGGAGCAGGTGGAGAGCCTCGGGGCGCGCTTCGTCGAGGTGGACGCCTCGGAGGACGCCCAGACCGCCGGGGGCTACGCCAAGGAGGCCAGCGAGGAGTACAAGAAGAAGCAGTCGGAGCTCCTCGCGAAGCACCTGGCCAAGAGCGACGCGTGCGTCACCACCGCGCTGATCCCCGGGCGGCGCGCGCCGATCCTCATCACCGAGGAGATGGTCCGCGGGATGAAGCCCGGCAGCGTCATCGTGGACCTGGCGGCCGAGCAGCAGGGCAACTGCGCCCTCACGGAGCCCGGGGCCACGGTGGTGCGCCACGGGGTGACCATCGTCGGCGCGCTGGACCTGCCGAGCTCCCTCGCGGTCCACGCCAGCCAGATGTACTCCCGAAACATGGAGAAGCTCCTCCTGCACCTCACCAAAGACGGTGAGTTCAAGTGGAACTTCGACGACGAGATCATCCGGGGCGCGACCATCACCCACGAGGGCAAGGTGCTCCACCCCCAGGCGGCGGAGAAGGTCGCGGCGCTCCAGAAGGAGGCCCCCGCGGACAAGCCCGTGGAGACCCCCGGGGCATCGACGTAGGAGGCGCAGAGTGATCACGCATGAGCTGGTCTTCGGGCTTTATATCTTCTCCCTGGCGACCTTCGTGGGGTACCAGGTCATCTCGCGGGTGCCGCCGCTCCTGCACACGCCGCTGATGAGCGGGACCAACGCCATCAGCGGGATCTCGTTGGTGGGGAGCATGGTGGCGGCGGGGCTGGAGCACAACCAGACCTCCACGCTCCTGGGCTTCGTGGCGGTCACCGCGGCCAGCATCAACGTGGTGGGCGGCTTCATGATCACCGACCGCATGCTGCGCATGTTCAAGCGCCGCGGCCCGGAGAAGGAGGCCGGCAAGTGAGCGGCGCGCTCCTGGACCTTGCGTACCTCACCTCGTCGGTGCTGTTCATCCTGTGCCTCCGCGGGCTGTCGTCCCCGGAGGCCGGGCGCCGCGGGATCTTCCTGGGAGAGCTCGGGATGTTCATCGCCGTGGTGGCCACGGTGCTCCAGCAGCAGATCGTCACCTACGAGTGGATCATCGCGGGGCTGATCCTCGGCGGCGGGATCGGCACGGCCATCTCCCTCCGCATCCCCATGACCAAGATGCCCGAGCGGATCGCGCTCTCGCACGCCTTCGGGGGCCTGGCCACGGCCCTCGTCGGGATCGCCGAGTACCACAAGCATTTCGGCACCTCCCACGTGGAGGCAATGGGCCGGGTGACCATGGGGGCCCTGGGCTTCGAGGTCTTCTTCGGGAGCCTGACCTTCACCGGCAGCCTGATGGCCTTCGGCAAGCTCCAGGGGCTCATTACTGGCGCGCCCATCACGTTCCGCGGGCTGAACGTGATGAACATCGGGCTCTTCGCCGGGTGCGCCGGGCTCATCGCGTACAACGTGGCCTTCCCGGGGCAGGTGCATGCGCTCTTCTACGCCCTCCCGGTGGTCGGGCTCCTCATCGGCGTGACGGGCGTGCTCCCCATCGGCGGCGCGGACATGCCCGTGGTGATCTCGCTCATGAACTCCTACGCGGGCTTGGCCGCCAGCGCCACGGGCTTCGCCCTCGGGCACAACGTGCTGATCATCACCGGCGCGCTCGACGGCTCCTCGGGGCTGCTCCTGTCGCTCCTGATGAGCAAGGCCATGAACCGCTCGTTCACCAACGTGCTCTTCGGGGCCTTCGGCACCGGGGACTCGGGGGGCGCGGCGGCCGCCAAGGACCCCGGCAAGAGCTACAACGAGGCGACCGTGGAGGACGCCGCGGCGGTGCTCCAGGCGTCCCAGAGCGTGATCGTGGTGCCGGGCTACGGCATGGCCGTGAGCCAGGCCCAGCACGCCGTGAGGGACCTGGCGGCGGTGCTCCAGAAGCGCGGCGTGGAGGTGAAATACGCCATCCACCCGGTGGCCGGGCGCATGCCCGGGCACATGAACGTCCTCCTGGCCGAGGCCAACGTCCCCTACGACGAGCTCTTCGACCTGGACATGATCAACGACGATTTCGCCCGCACGGACGCGGTGATCATCGTGGGCGCCAACGACGTGGTGAACCCCGCCGCCAAGAAGGACACCCGGAGCCCCATCTACGGGATGCCGGTGTTCAACGTGGAGCTGTCCCGCAGCGTGATCGTCCTCAAGCGCAGCATGAACGCGGGCTTCTCCGGGGTGGAGAACGAGCTCTTCTTCCTGCCCAACACCATGATGGTGCTGGGCGACGCGAAGAAGACGCTGCTGAGCCTCCAGGCCGCGATGAAGGGCTCGCACTGACCGCCCCTCGCGGGCGACGCTGCCGACGCGGGAGACGCGCATGAAACCGACGGATGTCTCGACGCCGGAATACTACCACAAGGTGGTGGACTGCCAGTGGGCCTGCCCGGCGCACACCAACGTGCCGGAGTACATCCGGCTGATCGCCCAGGGCCAGTACGGCGACGCCTACCTCCTGAACCGCCAGAGCAACGTGTTCCCGGGCATCCTCGGGCGCACCTGCGACCGGCCCTGCGAGCCGGCCTGCCGTCGCACCCGCGTGGACGGCCAGCCGGTGGCCATCTGCCGGCTCAAGCGCGTCGCCTCGGACCTCCGGGAGGACATCTCCCACGGGCTCCCGTGGCCCGCCAAGGTCAAGCTCGGCAAGCGCGTGGCATGCATCGGGGCCGGCCCCGCCTCGCTCACCGTGGCCAATGACCTCCTGCCCCTCGGGTACGACGTCACCATCTTCGAGAAGCTCCCGAGGCCCGGCGGGCTGATGCGCACGAACATCCCTGCCTTCCGGCTCCCGCCGAAGGTGCTGGATGAAGAGATCGAGATGATCGTGAACCTCGGGGCGGAGATGCGCTACGGCAGCCCCGTGACGAGCCTCGCGGGGCTCCTCAAGGACGGGGGCTTCGACGCGGTGTTCGTGGGCAGCGGGGCGCCCCGGGGCAAGGAGCTGGAGCTCCCGGGGCGGCGCGAGGGGGCGGCCAACATCCACACGGGGATCGACTGGCTGGAGTCCGTGGCCTTCGGGCACGTGACCTCCATCGGCGAGCGGGTGCTGATCATCGGCGTAGGGAACACCGCCATGGACTGCTGCCGCACGTCGCGGCGGCTCGGGGGGCGGGACATCAAGGTCATGGCCCGCAAGACCCGGAAGTACTTCAAGGCCTCCGAGTGGGAGCTGGAGGACGCCGAGGAGGAGCAGGTCGAGATCGTGGTGAACCACGCCCCCAAGAGCTTCGTGGTGGAGAACGGCAGGCTCAGGGGGATGGAGTTCGAGAAGGTGGAGTGGAAGGAGGACGCCAGAGGGCGCCTCACCTCCACCACCGTGGGCACCGTGGTGCTGCCCTGCGACGACGTGATCCTGGCCATCGGGCAGGAGAACGCCTTCCCGTGGATCGAGCGGGAGCTCATGGCCTTCGACAAGTGGGACATGCCCGTGGTGGACAAGGTCACCTTCCAGTGCACCCACCCGGGGGTGTTCTTCGGCGGGGACGCGGCCTTCGGGCCCTTGAACATCATCTGGGCCGTGGCCCACGGGCACGAGGCGGCCATCAGCATCCACAACCACTGCCAGGGGATCCCGGTCACCGAGCGCCCCGCCCAGGGCATGAAGACCGTCTCGCAGAAGATGGGCATCCACCAGTGGAGCTACTCGAACGACTACAACCCGTCGAAGCGCTCCAAGATGACCCACGTGGACCTGCGCGAGCGCTTCAAGCGCCTGGACATCGAGGTGGAGCTGGGCTTCACCCCGGAGCAGTTCACCCGCGAGGTCGAGCGGTGCCTGAACTGCGACGTCCAGACGGCGTTCCGGGACAAGCTCTGCATCGAGTGCGACGCCTGCGTGGACATCTGCCCCCTGGGGTGCCTCACCATCACCCCCGCCGAGGAGAGCGAGGCGGCCCTGCGTGAGCGCCTCACGGTGCCAGCGCGGAACACGAGCCAGGCGCTCTACGTCTCCGAGGCGCTGCCGCAGACCAGCAGGGTGATGGTGAAGGACGAGGACCTGTGCGTCCACTGCGGGCTCTGCGCGGAGCGGTGCCCCACGGCGGCGTGGGAGATGGAGAAGTTCGACCTGCTCCTGCCCTACGCGGGCGCGGTCACGGGGTGCCAGAAGCCATGAGCGGGATCAACAATTTTGCGTTCAAGCTGGCCAACGTCAACGGCACCGGGAGCGCCAGCGCCAACGGGCTCCTGATGCAGGCCATCTTCCGCATGGGCATCCCCGTGAGCGGGAAGAACCTCTTCCCGAGCAACATCCAGGGGCTCCCGACGTGGTACGAGGTCCGCGTCAACGGCGAGGGCCACACCGCGCGCACGCCGGACTTCGACCTCATGGTGGCCATGAACGCGGAGACCTACGGCCGGGACATCGCCGAGGTGGTCCCCGGCGGGTACGTGCTCTACGACTCCACCTGGCCCCTGGACGCGCAGCTCAAGCGCGCGGACGTGACGCTCCTCGGGGTGCCCTTCGCGCGGCTGTGCACGGAGCACTTCGCCGAGAGCCGCGAGCGCATCTTGATGAAGAACATCGTGTACGTGGGCACCCTGGCGGCGCTCCTGGACATCGATATGGCCACGGTCCACCAGATGCTGGAGGAGAAGTTCGAGCGCAAGCCCAGGCTCAAGGACTCGAACCGCAAGGCCATCGAGCTCGGGTACCGCTACGCCCGGGAGCACCTGGACTGCGAGCTGCCGTTCGGCCTGAAGGCCATGGACGCCACGGCGGACAAGATTCTCATCGACGGCAACACGGCCACGGCGCTCGGGTGCCTGTACGCCGGGGCCACGGTGGCGGCGTGGTACCCCATCACCCCGGCCACCAGCGTGATGGACGCCTTCAAGAGCCTCTGCCAGAGGTTCCGCCGGGACCCGGTGACGGGCAAGAACCGCTACGCGATCCTCCAGGCCGAGGACGAGCTGGCGGCCATCGGGATGGTGCTGGGCGCGGCCTGGGCGGGTGCTCGCACCTTCACGTCCACCGCGGGGCCGGGCGTCTCGCTCATGGGCGAGCTCCTGGGCCTGGGGTACTACGCCGAGGTCCCCGCGGTGGTCTTCGACGTGCAGCGCACGGGCCCCTCGACGGGCATGCCCACGCGCACGCAGCAGGGGGACCTTTTGGCGTGCGCGTACGCCTCCCACGGGGACACCAAGCACGTGCTGCTCTTCCCGTGCGACCCGGAGGAGTGCTTCTACTTCGCGGTGAAGGCCTTTGACCTCGCGGAGCGCTTCCAGACGCCGGTGTTCGTGCTGTCGGACCTGGACATCGGGATGAACGACTGGGCCGTCAAGCGCCTGAAATGGGACGATAGCTACCAGCCCGACCGCGGCAAGGTGCTCTCCGCCGCGGAGCTGGACGCGCTCAAGAAGTACTACCGCTACTGGCCCGAGAACGAGGACGCCGTGGCGGCGCGCTCGCTCCCCGGGGTGTCCTCCAAGGGGGCGTATTTTGCCCGCGGGAGCGGGCACAACAAGTACGGCGGGTACACGGAGCTGCCGTCGGAGTATCAAGAGGTGGTCGACCGCCTGGCGCGCAAGCACCGCAGGGCCGCCCGCGCGGTGCCCGCGCCGGTGATCCACCGGACGCCCGGTGCGCGCTTCGGGATCGTCTCCCTCGGGGGCTGCGACGGCGCCGTGCGGGAGGCCCTCGGGCTCCTCAAGCAGCGGGGCTTCCTGGCGGACTACCTCCGGGTGCGGGCCTTCCCCTTCGACGAGCGCGTCGAGGGGTTCCTCTCTTCGCACGACGTGAACTTCGTGGTGGAGCAGAACCGCGACGGCCAGCTCCGGACGCTGCTCCTGGCGGAGACGAGCGTGGAGAAGCGCAGGCTCAAGAGCGTGCGGGTCTACGGGGGCTTCCCCCTGAGCGCCCGGGACGTGGTCGAGGGCATCACCGCGAAGCTCGCCGCCGAGCGCCAGGCCGAGCGCGAGGCCCACCAGGAGGAGTGAGAGATGCCGTCCATCAAGAAGCCCCCGGTCGCGCACCCCAGCCTGCAGCCCAACACGCTGGGGCTCTCGCTCCGGGACTACGAAGGGGCCATGTCCACGCTGTGCGCGGGCTGCGGCCACGACTCGGTGACCGCCGCGCTGGTGCGCACCTTCTTCGAGCTCAACGTGGCCCCGCACATGGTGGCCAAGCTCAGCGGCATCGGGTGCTCGTCCAAGACCCCGACCTATTTCCTCACCGGGGCCCACGGGTTCAACAGCGCCCACGGGCGCATGCCCGCGCTGGCCAGCGGCGCCGCGGCGGCCAACCGGGACCTGACCATCGTGGGCATCTCTGGCGACGGGGACTCGCTCTCCATCGGCCTCGGGCAGCTGTGCCACGCGCTGCGGCGGAACGTGCGGATGCTGTACCTCATCGAGAACAACGGGGTCTACGGGCTCACCAAGGGGCAGTTCTCGGCCTCCTCGGACGTGGGCTCCCGGAGTAAGAAGGGGGAGAAGAACCTCCAGCGCCCCATTGACCCGGTGCTCCTGGGGCTGAGCCTCGGGGCGAGCTTCATCGCCCGGGGCTTCTCCGGGGACAAGCAGCAGCTCGTGGCGCTCCTGAAGGCCGCCCTGAGCCACCGGGGCTTCGCCCTGGTGGACGTGCTCTCCCCGTGCGTCACCTTCAACGACCACGAGGGCTCCACCAAGAGCTACAAGCACACCCGCGCCCACCGGCTCACGGTGGTCGAGACCGATTTCGTCCCCCCCGCCCAGGAGGTGACCGCGCAGCAGGAGCCGGGCACCACGCTCTCGGTCACCCTCCATGACGGCAGCACCGTGAGGCTGTCCAGGGTCCCCGAGGACTACGACCCCCGGGACCGCTCCAAGGTGTTCTCCTGGCTGGAGGCCCACCAGCACCGCGGGGAGATCCCCACGGGGCTCCTGTTCCTCGACGAGGCCCATGGAGACATGCACCAGATGGCCTCCACCGTGGAGCGTCGGCTCCATGACCTGCCCTTCGAGGAGCTGTGCCCCGGCAGCGCCGCACTGGAGGCCTTCCAGAAGGACTACCACTGACGGAAATGTCCAATAATTTCAAGTATTTGACTTTAATTCTTGCGCTCGCCGGGTGTGGCAGCCCGGGCGCTGCTTCGGACGCCGGGCGGGACACCGCCGGGGACACCGAGGCCGCGGCGGCGGAGACCGGTCCCGTAGAGCTCCTGCCTCGCTGCGAGGACAACGGGGACCTCCCGGACCGCTTCACGGCGCCATCTACGCTGGTGTCCACCATCGCGCCGGGGGCCACGAGGGTGAGCCCCGCGGACCCGCAGGTGAACCCCAGCACCGAGGCCGGGGAGCTGCGGTACCGCGCCCTGGGCCTGGACCGCGCGGTGGAAGGCGCGGGCGAGCCTCACCTGCGGCGCGCGACCCTCGGGGACGCGATGGTCATGCCCGCCGCGGCGCGACGGTCCCTCGGGTTCTTCGTGCACCTGTCGGATTTTCAGCTCGCGGACGACGAGTCTCCGACGCGCGCGGCGCTGGCGGACAACCCGGTGGTCACCGGGGGCCTGCGCCCGCAGGAGGCGTACCTGCCGCGGGCGATGTCCGCGATGAACCGCACGCTGGCGGCGCTGGCGCGCCCGGAGCGGCGCTTTGCGTTCGGCATCGTCACGGGGGACTGCGCGGACAGCGCCCAGCGCAACGAGCTGCGCTGGATGATGGCGATCCTCGACGGGGCGCCGGGGGTACGCACGGACTCGGGCGAGCGCAACGAGCTCCTCCCGGGCCCGGACAACGACCCCAAGGACCCCTTTGATGCCGTGGCCTTCCCGGCCCCGTGGCTCTATGTCCCCGGCAACCATGACGTCGAGGTGATCGGGGTCTTCGCGCCGGACATGCACGCCCGCGCCCAGGCCCTTGGGGACCGCGCGCCGCTCGGGACCCGGGACTACACCCGCCGCTGGGCGCCGGTGACCACCCGCGAGGTGCCTCCAGACCCGGAGCGACGGATCCTCTCGCGGGCGGAGATCGTGGAGGAGCTCCTGGCCGGGCCCGCCGCGCCAGGGCCGCCGGGGCACGGCTACCGCCCCGGGATGGACGTGTCCGACGGCGCAAACTACGCCGTGGACGCGCTCCCGGGGCTCCTGCGGGTGCTCACGCTGGACACCAACGACCCGGCGGGAGGCAGCGAGGGCCTGGTGCGCCGCGGGACCGTGGAGCGCTTCCTGCGGCCGGAGCTGGAGCGCGCGGAGAGGGACGGGGTGCTGGTGCTCCTGGCCTCGCACCACGCGACCACGGCGATCGACACGAACCCCGGGCAGTTCCCGACCACCCAGGACCCGGAGGCGGTGGCGCCGTCGATGCTGGAGGCGCTGGTGGTGCAACACCCGAGCGTGATCGGGTGGCTGGTGGGGCACAACCACCGCCACCGGATAAGACCCATCCAGGGACCGGACCTCGCGCACCCGGGCTACTGGGAGGTGATGACCAGCGCCCTGTCGGACTGGCCCGCGCAGGCCCGGGTGCTGGAGCTGGTAGACAACGGCAACGGGACCCTCTCGCTTTTCGCGACGGTGGTGGACTACCAGGCCCGGAGCTGCCTGGAGCGGCGCTTCCGGCGCCTGAGCCTGCTGGACAGCCTCTCGGGCTGGGGCGACCGGGGGGAGAGCGCCGCCACGGACCGCAACGTGGAGCTGGTGATCCCGCTCCCGGCCAGCGCGGCCCTGAGGGTGGCCGCGGCGGGGGAGCGCGCGCCGAGCCGCATCGAGAGCGAGACAACGCTCCGGGGGATGCGCTAGCCTCCGGCGCTCACGGAGGACAAGCCATGAGCCAGGTGCAGGGACAGCTTCATCACAAGTTCAAGGCCTTCAGCGGGCAGCTCGCGGCGGACGGCACCATCGGCGCGATCGCCGGCGAGGTCGAGGCCTGGGCGGCGGGCGCGAGGGTGGCGCCCAAGAGCATCGGGGTGGAGTTCCTGGAGGCCGCCCAGAGGCTGGTGCTCACCATCGGGTACCGCGACGACGAGCCGCCGTATGGGGTGGGCCTCACCTGCGTCCGCCTCGGGCGCTTCGAGGCCCTGGACGCCCCGGAGCTGGACCGGCTCCAGACGGCCATGGGCGACGCCGGGGCGAGGCTTGACAAGGTGCTCTGCCACGAGCTCTACGTCACCTCGTCCAATGATTTCATGATGGTCTTCATGACCCACCGGGGCTGAGCCCTCCCACGCCGGGAGGCGCCCGTGCGACACTCCCGCCGTGGCCTTGAAGACACCGCCGCCGCGCTGGTTGCTCCTGTGCGTCGTGGGTTGCTCCGCCCCCGAGGGCTCGCGCTTCGTCGGCGGGGACGCCGGCGCGGACGCCCCGGCCCCGTGTCGCGACGAGGCCGACTGCGACGACGGCATCGCATGCACCATGGACCTTTGCGTCGTGGGCGGGGTGTGCGAACACCTCCGCAGCGGCCCGGGCTGCGCCGCCCCGAGGCCCTGCGCCACCAGCGCCGAATGCGACGACCGGGTCCCCTGCACCCGCGACCGGTGCTTGATCCAGGGCCTCTGCGAGAGCGTCCCCCAGGACGCCCTGTGCCCCTCTGGCCAACGCTGCGACCTCGCCCGAGGGTGCTCCGGGGGGACACCACCGCCACCCCCACCTCCCCCCACACCGCCCCCTACACCCCCACCTCCTCCCACACCGCCCCCTACACCCCCACCTCCCCCGCCGCCGCCGCCTCCACCACCGCCGCCCCCGTCGTGCATGGCGGACGGGGACTGTGACAACCGCCTGCGATGTGACGGCGTGGAGCGCTGCGTGGCGGGGGCCTGCGCGGCCGGGATGGCCCTGCGGTGCGACGACGGGAACCCCTGCACCACCGACACCTGCGCGGAGACCGGCGAGGCGTGCCGCAGCGCGCCAGTGCCGGGGTGCACCATGGTGGTGGGTCGCAGCGGGCGCTACGCCGCGAGCCCCGGGGTGCGGTACGCATGCCGCGACGAGGTCTTCAAGACCCCGGTGGTCACCGTGGACTTCATGACGCTTACGCTCTCGGTGACCACCACGGAGGTGGCCTGCACCTGGGACGGCGCGCCCACGACCCTGCGCGGGGGACCGGTCTCCGGCGGGATGTTCCGGCTCACGGGCATGGTGCCCCACGAGGACTGCCCCACGATGCTCACCATGACCGGAACCTTCCTCGATGAACGGCGGTTCACCGGGGAGCTGTCCCTGGCCTTCGCGGGCTTCGCGTGCGCGCTCACGAGCTGCGAGAACCAGAGGTACATGTTCACCGCGGCGCTCCCGCCGTAGCGGGTCAGTGCCGCGGGACCTCGCGGGGGCCGCCGGACTCGCCGAGGACCTGGTGGTCGTAGTGGACGTACACCCTCGTGCCGGGCCTGGTGGCGTTGTGAAAGACCCCGTGCCAGCCGGGGGGCACCCTCGGCTCGGACCAGTCGAACACCCAGTGGGCGTCCGCCGGGGCGAGGTTCACGCAGCCGTGCGAGTGCATGAGCCCAAAGCCCGAGTGCCAGAAGGCCCCGTGGAGCGCGAAGGAGCCCTCGAAGTACATCACCCACGGGACGTCCTCGATGGAGTAGGGGCCGTCGTTGGCGCTGTTGCCGTCCATGGTCGTGGCGACGTGCTTCTCCAGGATGCGGAAGCCCCCTTGGATGGTCTCGTAGTTCTCCTCGGGCACCTGACGGTTGCGCCGACCGGTGGAGGCCACCGTGGCATAGACGGGCGTCGGGCCCTCGTAGGCCACCAGGGACTGGTGGTCGAGGTTCACGTCGATCCACTTTTCGCCGGGCCCCAGGTCCGCCGGGGGCGCGTGGGCCGTGAGCACCCGCACCTGCCTGGAGCGCACGAAGAAGCCCTCCTGGGTGTGGTAGTATTCGTCCCCCGCCGAGGGCACCGGGGGCTCCTCGGAGAGCCACAGCGCGGAGAGCCTGGGCACCCTGCCCACCGGCGCGAAGCCACCGCGCCCGTTGGGCTGGTAGGTGCGCGTCGCCTCGGAGATGGCGAAGCCCACCGGCAGCCGGTGCAGCGCGTCCAGCGTGACGCCCTGGAACGTCGGGAAATTGCGCACCGGGGTCAGCGCCCCAGCCCGGACGAAGCCACCGGCCTGGGTGTGCTGGAAGGTCCCCGTGTCTCCGCGGAGCGCGCGGTCCAGGGAGACGTACATCCCGTGGAGCATCCGGCGAAGCACCGGCGAGCCCGCGGCGCCCTCCAGGTCCTCGATGCGCACCCCCGTGTCCGCCCCGGCGTCGGAGGCCGTGGGGGTCGCGGGGGAAGCGTCGCGCGCCTCCGCCGGGGTGGCGTCGGCGCCCGCGTCCGCGGCCACTCGCGGCGCGCGAGGGGCGAAGCGCTCGGGCTCGGCCTCGCGCTCGTCGGCGGAGGACGGCAGCCAGCGGTACACCACCGCCGGGCGATAACTGATCGCGTAGGCGTAGGGCATGGACGCGTCGCGGTCCGGCGGCACCAGGAGCCTCCGCTCGTAGAGCGAGCGGTGGGCGCTGACCTCCGCCGTGGGGAGCACCGCCCCGCCGACGCAGACAAAGCCACCGTCGATCTGGTGCCAGCCCGCCAGGGGGACCTCCCGGCGCGGCGCGCAGCCGTCGTTGCCGACGGGGCCCTGGAGCGAACGCAGCACCGCCCCGGCGCGCACATACCCCAGGGCGCGGCTCCCGGCCTGGGGAGCCTCGTGGAGGTTCACCCGACCGATCGCCGTGTGGCTCACCCCGGGCGGCGGCGCGTCCGCGTCGGGCGCCCGCTCGGCAGCGACGGCAGCGTCCGCCGAGGGCCGCGATGATGCGTCGCCCTCCGGCGCCAGGGCGCCCGAGTCCTCCGCGCCCGCCTCCGCGCCGTCGCCGTCGGGAGAGGAAGGGGCTCCCCCGTCCGGGGCCGGGGCCGAGAGCAACCCTCCGAGGCGTTCGCAGCCCAGGGAGAGCGAGAGGACCATCGCGAGGAGCCGGCTTCGTTCCATGGTGACCAGACCTGTGGGCGGCGCTGTCCCTACTACATCCAGCGGGGCACCGTCGACCGGCCACGGAGGACCCACCCTTGCGAGCCCCGCACCAGCGCCCATGAAGCGGGATAAGTTCAATGAATACAACATGTTATGGGCATCCCTCGGGACCCAGAGGCGAGGGACCGTGTCCCTCGCGCCACGGCGCCGTGGCGCAGGGGCCTTGAATCACGGCCCGGCGCGGGTCGTCAGGGAGGGAGCACGGACCGCGGGGCGCTGCTAGGCTCCCCGGGGCCGCACCGCTGGCCGTAGATGTCGCGCGCTGAACCAACCTCCTCACGCTGGCCACGCAGGCTTGTCTTCGCGCTGGCGGGCTCCCTGGCCCTCCACCTGGCGGTGCTGTCGGTGCGGCTGCGCCCGCCGAGGGTAGAGCTCCCGCTCCGGATCCAACACTCGGTGGAGTTTGGTCTGGAGGAGGCCCGCCGGGCGCCGCCGACGCCCGCTCCCGCGCGCACGACGCTGAACCCCGAGCGCCCGCCCCGCCCCGCCCCGAGGCCCCGAGCGCCGCTCCCGGCGCTTGCGGCCCTCCGAGAGCCTCCGTCGCTACGCCTGAGGCCCCCGGCGCTCCTGCGCCCGTCGGCCGAGGGCTCCATCGCCTTCCGCGCCCGGGACGCCGGCGCCGACGGCGCCGCGCTGGCCTCGCGAGACGCCGCCGTGGACGCCTCCGCCGTGGCCCTCGCCGACGCAGGGCGGGACGGCTCGGCCCTGGCGCTCGCCGACGCAGGAGCCCCGGACGTGCTGCTCGCAAGCGCCGACGCGGGCGCGACCGACGCCCTCCTGGCCGAAGCCGACGCGGCGGGCTTCCCAGCCCTCGCCAGCGCCGCCGGAGACCTGGCCGCGGGGGTCCCTGCGGGGACCCTGGTGACCCTCTATGTGCGCACCGAGGCGTTGCGCAACAACCCCAACGGGTCCAGAGCCCGCGAGGTGCTGCTGGCCATCCCCGACTGGCAGGAGGTCCTGGGAGGCACCGAGCTGGACCCGTTGGTGGACTTTGATGACCTCCTCCTGGCGTCCCCGGACCCGACCTGGCAACAGGGCCGAGGCCCCGACCTCGTGGTGCTGGTGCACACCCGGGCCCCGCACGGCTTCCTGCGCGCGTCCATCGAGCAGATGGCCGGCGCTCGCGGGCCCTACGACGCCGACGCAGGCACGCTCCGCGCCCACTTCGGCGCGGAGGACGCGGGGGCCCTGGCGGCGCCTTCGAGGCCCGTGTGGAACCGCCGGAATGGCACCGAGGTGGCCACCGTGGACCGCTACGGGGGCCCTCGCAGCGTGGTGCTACTCGGCGACGACCTGGCGGCGATCGCCCAGCCGGGCAGGCTCCCCGCGGTGCTGGCGGCGCTGGGGCAGAGGCCGCCCCGCGCGTCCCGGGGACCCGAGGAGCGCCTGGTCCTGCGGCTGGAGGCCGACGCCGTGCGCCGCATGGTGCAGACCTTCCCGGAGTTTCGCTTCCTGGTCCCTACGCGGCTGGAGCTCGCCCTGTACGCGCTCCACGGCGCCGATGGCCTCCCCGACGGGGGCGCCACCCTCGACGCGTATTGCACCTACCCCTCCAACGACGAGGCCGTGGACGCCGGCCAGCGCGGCATGGCCATGCTCGAGGCGACGCTCGCGCTCTATGAGCGCAACGTGATCTACCGGGCCTTCGCGAATTTTCCGATGCTCCGCGCCATCGTCCGGGGCCTCTCGGTGAGGGCCGAGGGGAGCGTGCTCCACCTCCGTGGGGACCTCTCCAGGGCCCAGGTGGCCGAGCTCCTCAGGCTCCAGAGGCTCGGGGCGATGCTGGCCGCGGGGCCCTGAAACCTCGGTCCGGGGTGCTTGGCTTTCCCCGGAGGGCTGGTCTAGAGTCCGCGGCCGACGTGGGCGCCCAGCGGGCGCCGCCGGAGGACCACCGATGAGCGACCTGGATGACCTTCCCGACGTCCCTGACGTCCCCGACGACGAACCCGTAAAGGGTGGCCTCTCCCTGGGCAACGACGAGGACGCCGTCCGGCAGATCCGGCGGAGGGTGTCCCCCATGGGGTGGCTCCTGATCGTGTCGGTCCTGGGTGTCGGCGGCGCCACGGGCTACTACCTCGTCCAGAGCGCCCGGGAAGAAGAACGCCTGGAGGCCCAGACCGCCGAAGGGAGGCGCGCCCTGGCCGCGCTGGTCGCCAACACCGAGCTGACCCGAGAGGAGACCGCCCGGCAGCTCCGAGACCTCTACGCCCGGTACCCGAACCCCGGGGTGCGGCTCCCGGTCCGCAGGATGCTGGCGGCGCTCAAGGACCCTCAGGCGCTGCCGATGTTGATGGATGGCCTCCGGGAGACCGGCAGGACCCGCGCGGAGGCGGCCCTGGGGATCGCGGAGCTCGGGCTGCCCGCGGCCGAGGGGGCCCGCAGCGCGCTCCTGGCGGCGCTGCCGCTGACCGACCCGCAGGTGGACCAGGTGGATGTGACCTGGGCGCTGGTGGTGCTCCAGGAGCCTCGGGCCTGGGACGCGGTCCAGCGGCTCCTCGGGACCAACAAGCTCCAGGATGTCACCGGCCTGGACGGGCGCCGGATCTTTGATCGCGCGCTGGTGGCGCGCCTCGCCGGGAGGGACCGGCTCCTGCAGCTCGCGGTGTCCACCAATGGGCCCTCGCGGCACCTGGCGGCGCTTTCCCTCGCGGAGCTGGCCACGCCCGACGTGGTGGACGCCCTGGCGGTCTTGAGCCGCGACCCGCAGGCGCCCACGGCCCGGGAGGCTGCCATCGGCCTCGGGCGCACCGGGGACCGCCGCGCCGAGGACCCCATCGTGGCGTATTTGAGCGCCCACACCGAGGAGCGCAACGGGATCCTGAGCGCCCTGGGCCAGAGCTCCGGGGCCCGGGGGCTCGGGGTGGTGATCCACGCGGTGCGGGACGCGGAGCTCCGAAAGCTCGCCGTCCACGAGCTGCGCGAGGTGCACGATCCAGACGCCGGCGACGCGCTCTTCGAGGCCCTCCAGGCGTCCACGGGCACGGACCTGACGGCCCAGCAGACCCGGCGCGATGCCATCTTCGGCCTGGCCGAGATCGGCGACGCGCGCGCGGTGGACGGCCTCGTGGAGATCGCCCGCTACGCCACCATGCCCGAGCACCAGGACCCCAACAGCACCCAGGACGCCAAGCTCGCCCTGGACCAGATCCGGAAGATCCCGGGCGCCCCGGCGCGGGCCCGCGCGGCGCTCCTGGAGTTCGCCCACTCGCCTCGCGGGGATTTCTTCCGTACGGGGGTGCTCCTGGCCCTGGCCCAGGTGGGGGACCCGTCCATCGGCGCGCAGCTCGTCCCCTTCCTGGCGCAGCCCGACGCGCAGGAGGGCGCCGCGGTGGCCGTCTGCGCGCTGCGGAACGCCGAGGGGATGAACCGCGTGCGCACCCAGCTCCGCAGGCCGCCCAACCTCAACATGGCCGAGGAGACCGTGCGTGACGAGACGGTGCTCATCGCGCGGCGCAACGCCATCCGAGGGATCGCCTGGAGCGGCAATGACCAGGTGTCCGCGGACCTCTTCCGGATCATTGACGACCCGCAGGACCGCCGGAGCCTGCGCGAGGAGGCGGGCTTCGCCCTGGCCGCCGTGGCCAGCGACGCCACGGTGGAGCAGATCGCCACGCGCGCGATGGACAACGCCCGCCCCGCGGAGGCGAGGCTCTACTATGTCTGGGCCCTCCGGGGGAGGAGCACCCCGCAGATCGGCGCGAGGCTCATCCAGACGTACCTCCGCCCGGGGGTGAACCCGGACCTGATGAAGGCCGCGGCCATCGCCGCGGGGCTCGGGGCGGACGAAACCCTGTCGGACCTCCTGGTGCCGCTCCTGGGGGCAGGGACCCAGGACCCCAACGTGCGCTTCGCGGCGGCGGTGGCCACGGTGCTCGGTGGCAACCCGAGGGCCGTGAGGGCCCTGGTGGACGTGCTGGTCAGCAACGACGAGCTGGTGGGCACGCTCCAGAATGAGTTCGCGCCGCGCGGGAGCAACCCCAACGCGGCCACGGCGCAGGAGAACTGGCTCCTCCTGCCGATCACCCGACCGATGTTCACCGACGGGAGGATCTTCCGCCGGGTGGAGACCGCGGGGATCCTCGAGCAGGCCCGCGCCGGGAAGCACTTCACCTGGGCCCAGGCGCAGCTCACCGGCAGGCTTCGGAGCGGCTGGGAGCACGTCCTCGGGATCGGGCCCTACGAGGTCCGAGCGCTCCTGCGGGAGACGGCCCTCGGCTCCGACGAGAACCGCCGGGAGATGGCCTTCCGGGCCTTGAGGCTCCTCAACGATCGGGGCTCGCTGCTGGCCCTTCGGCGCCAGACCCGGGTCCCCGAGACGGCCGAGAGGGCCCGGCGAGAGCTGGTGGCCATGTCGTCCTCGGTGGGTGGCTGAGCCGTGAAAGATCCGGCGGGGTTCTGCGTATAACCCCACGGTGGTTCATAGACCGCGCGCTCCATGGAGTCCCGTACTTCCTTTCGTCCCCGGGCCTGGCCCCTCCTCCTCGTGGCGTGCACCACGGCGAGGGGCGTCGTGCCCCCAAGCGCCGCGGGGCTCGGGGGGTCCCAGGGCGATGCCGTGGAGGTCGCCGGGGTGCGCGTCGAGGACCTCGGAGCGCTCCTGCCGGTGGCCCAGCGCTGCCACGCCTCCAACGCCGAGCGCTGCAACGGCGTGGACGACAACTGCGACGGCGCCCTGGACGAGGGCTGCGCGCCCGGGACGAGCGCCATGATGGTGACGGCCTCCTGGGCCACGGCGGCGGACCTGGACCTCCGGGTGGTCGAGCCCGGCGGCGAGGAGCTGTCCTTCCGGCACCGTCGGACGGCCTCCGGGGCGGAGCTCCTACGGGATGCCAACGGGGCCTGCGCCAGGACCCTCCCCGCGGTGGAGAGCGCGCGCTGGACGTCGCGGTCGCTCCCTCGCGGGCGCTACCGGGTGAGGCTCACCGCGGGGGACCTCTGCGGGGCCTCGGCGACGCCTGTCACCCTGACCGTGGCCGCCCGGGGGAGGGTGGTCGGGGCCTGGGGGGTGACCATCACCCGCAGCCAGGAGGAGCACGGGCTGAGCCTGGTGCTGCAATGACCGAGGCCAGGGCGTTGACCGCGACGCCGCGGCGCCGCTACGTTCCGGTGGCCGTCCCGGGGCGTCGGCCATGGGAGACCGCTGTTCCCGACGGACCACAGGACCACACACGAGGACCACAATGAAGACCGGAAATTGCACCATCCTGGCGGCGCTCCTGGCGGGCGCCTCACTCTCCTCCGGCTGCCTGGTGACCGCCCAGGGAGGGTACGGGGCCAGCGTGAACACCCAGGGCTCGGCGGTGGCGGTGAACACCACCAGCACCGTGGCCACCACCACCAGCACCACGGCCACGGCCACGGTGGCGGTGCCCACGTTCAACGCGCGCATCTCCGCGGCGGCGGCGGTGCCCCAGGGCGTGACCGTGCTCCAGACCCAGTGCGTCCAGGGAAGCGCCGAGCAGTGCAACGGCCTCGATGACAACTGCAACGGCGTGATTGACGAGGGCTGCGGTTACCAGGGTGGCAACATCCAGGTGACCGCCGCCTGGGGGACCTCCTCGGACATCGACCTGCACGTCACGGACCCCATGGGCGAGGAGGTGTACTTCGGCCACCGCCAGAGCTCCTCCGGGGGTGTCCTGGACCACGACGCCAACGCCGCTTGCTCCGTCGCCCCGCCCACGGTGGAGAACGTCTACTGGTCGAGCCCACAGCCCCCGCAGGGCACCTACCAGGTGCGCATGGTGGCCTACGACATGTGCAACAACGGCGCGACGCCGGTGACCATGTCCATCGCGGTGGGCGGGCGTGTGATCGGGATCTACCAGTACACCTTCACCTACAGCCACCAGGAGTTCACCATGCCCTTCACCGTGCAGTGACCCCCTTCGGCGCGCCACCGCCGCCCCGAGGCGCTCCCGACGCCTCGCGACCGGGTGGCGACCAAATGCGTCCAAGGTACACTGCCCAGGGGCATCCAACACTGCTAGAGTACTGCCGTCCCATGACCACAGAAGTGACCGGGGGTCCCATCCCCCAGGAGCTGACGGGCCGTTACCGCCTCGGCGAAGCCCGCTCCACCAGTCCGATTTCCGTCCTCTATCCAGGCCGGGACCTCAAGACCGACGCGCCGGTGATGGTCAAGCTCCTGAGGACTTCGGCCATTACGGCCGTTGCTGAGCGCCAGCGGGTGCGCCGGGAGTTCCTGAAGCTGGCGCCGATCCGGCATCCGAACCTGTGTCCGGTGCTGGCCGCGGGGGAGAGTGACGACGTGCTCTGGATGGTGCGCCCGGCCCTGCCAGGGCACAGCGCCCAGGAGCTCCTGGCGCAGGGACGGCGCTTTACCCCCGCGGAGGCGGCGTATGTGGGGGCTCGGGTGGCCGGGGCCCTGGCGGAGCTGCACAAGCAGGGGATCCTCCACCGGGACCTGCGCCCGGGGCACGTCATTCTTGGGCCGCAGGGCGCCGTGCAGGTGCTGGACGGCGCGCTCGGGCGCCTCTTCCGTAACGACGAGGGCAGGGTGGTCGCGGGGCAGCCGGGCTACGCCGCGCCGGAGGCGATCCAGGGCAAGCTCGTGAGCTTCCGGAGCGACCTGTACTCCCTCGGGGCGCTGGTCTACGAGCTGGCCACGGGGGCGCCTCCCTACGCGCCGTTGGACGCGGCGGACACGCTCCGCAGGCAGTGCGAGGCGGACGCCCCCGCGCTCCCGGAGAGCGCACCCACGGCCCTGGGGCGCATGGTGGCCTCGCTGCTGGCCCGGGACCCTCGGGAGAGGCCCTTCTCTGCGCAGCAGTTGGAGCGCCAGTTCGAACCCCTGGCGCAGGCGCCGGAGGTGCCCGCCACGGAGGCTCCGGGCCTCCCTCCAGCGGGCTCGGCGGGTGTTGCGCTTGTCGAAGCATTGGCGCCTGCCGCCGCGGCTCCCCTCGCGGCGCCCGGCGCGGTCGACGACGACGCCGACGACTTCGATGTGCCCGTGGAAGTCACCACGGGTGGACCCTCACCGGAGACGGCGGTGGTGGCGCCTTCCGCTGCGCCGGCGCGCGGGACCCCGCCCCCGGTGCCTCACAGCGCCTCCAAGGCTCCGCCTCCGCCGCCCGCGGCGGCGCTCCTCAAGGGCGCCAGGGCCACACCACCCCCGGCGGCGCCCCTCGCGACGAGCAGCACGGTCCCCGCGCCTCCTGCGGTGGCCGACCGGCCCGTGTCCGAGCTGGACGCCCTGGCGGACCTGGTGGTGGTGCCGACGCCACCGCAGCAGGTGGCTCCGGTCGCGCCGGTGGCGCCTCCCGGGCCTCCGGTGAGTGCCTTCGGGGGCGGCGGGGGCGTCGCCCAGGGCATCGCCTTCGCGGCGGCGGCGCCTGCGGCGGCTCCGGTGCGCGCCAACGGCCACGCCATGCCAGAGGCCCCGCTGGCGGTGGTCCCCTTTGACGACGACGACCCCGAGGCGCCCACCCGTGTGAGCTCAGTCCAGGAGCTGGGCTCCAGCATGGCCGAGCAGCCCGCGGCCGCCGCGCCCGAAGCGTCCCCACCGGGCCCGTGGGGCCCGAAGCTGCCCTCGGTCCCGCCGCTCCCCGCTGGCGCTCCGGCCCGAGGCACGCTCCCGGGGGTGGTGCCCATTCCTGGCGCGCCAAGGACCTCCCACGCCACGCTCATGGGCTACAGCAACGGGGCGGCGCTGGACGCCGCGGCCCTCGCGGCCAACGCCGCCAGTGTGGTCAACCAGGACCCGCTGTCCGGCCCTCCTGCCCCCCCTCCCGCGACGGCGGAGCACTCGGGCAATATCGCCCTGCCCGGCAGGCGCGAGCCCCTCGACTACGACGACATGATGGACACCGTGGTCAATGAAGACTCACGGGTCTTTGGCAACCCCCTGGATCCCTCCGGGGCCCTCGGTGGCACCGCGGTGCCGCCGCTACCAGGGGACCTGGCCCCGCAGGTGATCACCGGCGGGGCGATCCCCGCTCCAGCTCCGAGCGCCGGGATTCCCGGTCCCCAGGGGTGGGCCCAGCCCGCGTACCACCCTGCGGTCGCCGCACCAATGCCCGCCACGGCGTCCATGCCTCCGGGGGGCTATCCCACCATGCAGGCGTCGCCCTACACCATGCCCCCGGGGTACGGCCCCCAGAGCTGGGCCCCCGCCCAGAGGCCACCGTCCAAGGGCATCGGGATCCTCCCGGTGATCCTCCTGGCGGGCGCGGCCTTCGGGATGATCTCCGTCGCGGGCATCGGCAGCTTCTTCTACGCAAGGCACCGCGCCCAGGCTGCCGAGGCGGCTTCGCCCCCGACCCTCACGGTGGTGCCGCCCACGCCGGTGACCCTGCCATCACAACCCGAGGCGCAGCCTACACCCACGCAACCGTCCCCGGCACAGCCCTCCCCGGTCCGCGCCCAGAACCCCGCGCCGACGGCGCAGCCCGAGCCGCCGTCGGCGCCCTCGGATCCCCGCGAGCCCCGGCCGGTCCGGTCCCACGCGGGCAGCCCAACACCGGTGATCCATGTACGGGATCCTCAGGCAACCGCCCACACGCCTCCACCTGCGCCCACAGCACCCACTCCGGTGGTCGCTCCGCCGCGGACCCCGGTGGCGGTGGCGCCTGCGGTGAGGCCCACGCAGCCCGCGGTGGTGCCGGTCGCTCCGCCGAGGCCCGGGGCGCCCGCCACGGCGGTACAAGCGCCGATCCCGCAGGGTCCGCCGGAGCAGATGTTCGCGGAGGCCATTCGCCGTCGGGACTGGGCGCAGGCCCGGGGCTTCGCGGCGAACATGGTGCGGGCGAACCCGGGCTCGGCCCCGGCCCACGCGCGCCTGGCGGACATGATGGAGCGCACCGGGGACGCGCGGGCGGCCCTGAATGAGTACCGCACGGCCCTGCGTATCGACGGCCGCAACGTGGGATACCTCCACCGCCTCGCGGCGCTGCAGTTGTCCACCGGGGACCGCAGCGGGGCGATCCAGAGCTTCCGGCAGATCCTGCAGAGCAACCCGAACGACCAGGGCGCCCAGGCGAGGCTGCGCGCGCTCGGCGTGAACCCCTGAGAGCCCCGCTCAGCGGTTCACGACGAGGTAGATGTCGTGCACGGTGACGGCGGCGCCGAAGGCGAGCACCAGCACCATGGAGAAGGCCACGAGGTAGGTCTCCAGCGTGGGCGGCGCCTTGCGGCGGCGCACCATCTCGTAGAGCAGGAACACCAGGCGCCCGCCGTCGAAGGCCGGGATCGGGATGAGGTTCATCACGCAGAGGGCCAGGGACACCAGGGCGAGCGTGGCCACGGCCTCGCGCCAGCCGTGCTCGGCCTCGCGCGACGCCTCGGCCACGATGAGCACCGGGCCCATCACCTGCACCCTCTCCCGTCCACGGATCATCTGGTAGAGCCCACGCACGTTGGCCACGCAGAGCTGCGCCGGGCGCACGAGGGAAGCCGCCGCCGCGTCGGAGACGCTGACGGGCACGTACTGAATCCGTGATGCCACGCCGATGAGCCAGGCCTGGCGGCGCTGGGGGTTGGGCCTCGGGGTCACGCGCAGGGTCACCTCCTGAGCCCCGCGCGACACCACCACCTCCAGCGTTCGTCCCTGCGACGCGGCCACCCTGCGTGGGAGCTCGGACCACTCGCCGAGGCGCTGGCCGTCGATGGAACGGATGAGGTCCCCGGGGCGAAGGCCCGCGGCCTGGGCGGGCGACCGAGGCTCCACGCGCCCGATCCAGGGGCGCTGCACGTCGGCCTCGGTGCCCCCGAGCCACAGCCGCAGGAAGAGCAGCACGCATGCGGCCAGGTAGTTCGCGAAGGGGCCCGCGGCGAGCACCATGAAGCGCGCCAGCGCCGAGGCGTTCTGGTAGCTGCCCCGGTCGTTGGGGTCCGCCGGGTCCCGGGGGTTCATCCCCGCGATGTGCACATACGCCAGGATCGGTAGCGCCGCGACCTGGAACACGGTCTCACTCCCTCGGGGCCTCCAGCGCGCCAGCGAGGGGCCGAAGCCGATGGAGTAGGTGATCACCCTCATTCCGAAGGCGCGGGCCACCAGGTAGTGGCCGAACTCATGGATGATCACAAGGAGCGAGACCGCGAGGATGATGACCAGCGTGATCATTCGTCGGAGAACCATAACACGCGGCTTCCCCACGGCCATCGGCGCTTG
Organism: Deltaproteobacteria bacterium; assembly: GCA_016218725.1. Lineage (GTDB taxonomy): Bacteria > Myxococcota_A > Polyangia > Polyangiales > JACRDB01. The sequence continues at coordinate 105,289 of JACRDB010000066.1, read as the reverse complement.
CGCCGGTTCTTCGCCCGGTGCAGGCTCCAGGGGATGCGAGGACCCTGGGCATGGACCGCCGCGCTGGCGCTCGCCGCGCTGCCCGGCGCCGCCCAACACCCCAGGGTGCTGCACCGCAATATCCCCGGGGACCTGGACCCGACGGCGCTCCCGCCCCTCGGGCCTCCGCCGGAGCCCACCAGCGCCCGGAGGATCGCCGAGGACACCGGCTGGCGCCCGAGCCAGGAGCCCCCTGCGTCGGTCCAGCAGCCCCGGGAGGCCTACGGCGCCACGGTCCGCGAGCTCGACCGCAACACCCGCTCGCCCACCGGCGCGAGGCTCGACTACCGGGAGGTGTTCACCCCGAGCGTTGCGCCCTTCAAGCGCCTCCAGGCCTATGACGCCGTGGACGAGCTCGGGCGCCTCACGGTGCGGGACCCCTCCCTGCGCCCCGTGGCCGTCGGCGGCGCCTCACCCTACGCCCGCGAGCCCCTCGCGCGCTTCACCGGCGATGTGCAGGTGGCGGTCCGGCCCGACGGACCCACGCCCATCCCGTCGGTAGGCCCCGAGGAGCACCTGGTCACATGGACCGCCTCGCCGGAGGCGCCCATTGGGTTCTACCGAGACTCCGCGGGGAACCTCTTCGTCCGTGGTAGCGAGGCCGCCACGGTGCGCTTGACCTATGTCCTGGAGGTCCCCGAGCGGGCCTTCGTCGCGCCGTCCATCCCCGCCGCCCGCACCGGGGCCGTGTACGATGCCATGGCCCTCCCGCTCGTGCCGCCCTTCCTCCAGCGGGCCTCGGAGCCCGTGCTCCACGCAATGGGCCTGGCCCGGGGTCAGGGCCTCGACACGACGCTGAACACCCTCACCGCCTGGTTCAGGGACTTTCGCGATGACACGCTGACGGACCCTCCAGGGCAGAGCCTCTACCTGGACCTCGCCCTGGGCCACGTAGGGGCGTGCCGCCACCGCGCCTATGCCTTCGTGCTGACGCTCCACGCCCTGGGGGTCCCCGCGCGCTTCGTCAACAATGAGGCCCACGCCTGGGCCGAGGTGGCCCTCCCCGGCCAGGGCTGGACCCGCATCGACCTCGGAGGCTGGGACGTGGAGCTGCAGGCCGAGAGGGTCGGAACAGAGCCTCCCTTCGTGCCCTCGAACCCCGATCCCTTTCCCCGTCCCGCGGGCTATGAGAATGGTTACTCCACCCAGAGCTCCCCGGGACGCGACCCGGCTCGCCGCGTCCCCGTCCGTCACGGACAACCGTCAGGCTCCGTGGCCCTGCCCCCGGAACCCACGGGCCAGCCCCAACCCGGAACCTCCGGTGCTCCAGGCCCCGGTGTAGGGAATGGTCCCACAGCAACCCATGGCGACCCACAGTCACCTACGACCGCGAACGTGCCCGGTGGTCGCGGCGGTGGTGCTTTACAGCCAGTGCGGGGCGACGCCGTGGAGGACCTCCCGAGGGCGCAGCCTACGCTCCGGATCGAGGAGGTACGCGCCGAGGGAGGGGGGGGAACCGGGGGGCCCTTTGTGCGGGGCTCGCTCCTGCGATGTGTGGGCGAGGCTCGGGACGAACAGGACCGACCGGTCGCGGACCTCTCCGTACGGCTGAGCCTGGTGCGGAGCGGAGCGCCCCCGGTGGCCCTTGGGACCACGGCGACGCGGGCGGATGGCCGCTTCGAGGCCCGGGTGCTCCTGCCGGTGGCCCTGGGACCTGGGGACTATGAGCTCCGGGTGAGCACCGACGGGGACGCCCTGCGGGCGCCTGCCAGCGGCGGCTGAAGGGCCTCCAGGGCGAGCATGGCGCGCTTGCGGGGGGTGCCCCAGGCGTAGCCCCCGAGGGCCCCGCTTCCGCGCAGGACCCGATGGCAGGGGATCAGCCACGCGATGGGGTTGTGCCCCACGGCCTGGCCCACGGCCCTCCCGGCGGAGGGCATCCCGAGGCCCGAGGCCAGGGCTCCGTAGGTGGTGGTCTCCCCCGGGGCGAGCTCCAGCAGGGCCCTCCAGACCTGCAGCTGAAAGCCTGTGCCGCGGACCTGGAGCGAGAGCCCCTCGGGGCCCGGGGCGCCTTCGAAGAGCCGGGCGGTGAGGGCCCTCACCGCGGCGTCATCGCGGGTCCAGCGGGCCTCGGGGAAGCGCGAAACGAGCGCCCCCAGCGCGGCCTCGCCGGAGGAGTCCTCGGGCGCTGCGAAGCCAAGGCCCGCCAGGCCCCGCGGGCTCAGGAGCGCCGCGGCGACCCCGAAGGGCGAGGGCGCCAGGCCCGCCCGGAAGGCCACCCCCCGGGCCTGGGCGCGCCACTCTCCGGGCGTCAGGGCCTCGACGGTGACAAAGAGCTCATGGAGCCTCCCGGGGCCCGAGAGCCCCGCGTCGAGGGAGGCCGAGAGCACGTCCTCGCCCTGGAGGAAGGCCGCCTTTGCGTGGGCCAGGTGGAGCCCCTGGAGGAAGCGCTTGGGGCTCACCCCCGCGTAGCGCGCGAAGAGCCTCTGGAAGTGGTACGGGCTCAGCTCCGCGGCGCGCGCCACGGCCTCCAGCGAAGGCCTCTCACGGAAGCCCTCCTCCAGCCCGGAGATGGCGCGGGCGACGCGCTGGTAGTCCCTCGCGACGGCTTCGTCCGCGCCGAGGGTGAGCAGGGTGATCGGGGAGGGCGGTTTCGTGGGTTCCATGGTGCTCCGAGGGTAGAGTCCGCTCCCAGGGGTGGCCCACCCGCTTCTTGCGGCGTCGGGCGAGCGCCCGCGCGTGTTGCTATACTGCCAGGGTGGTGCTGCGTCCGGCGCTCAAGATGGCCCTGGCGTGGGCGACCCTCGGGGTGCTGTTCGCGGACCCCTCGGCGGCGCAGCAACGCCGCCGCCGGGCGCCGGTGTTCCGCCTGCCGAATAACCCCTATGCGGGTGTCCCCGTGGTGCCGGAGCTGCCGGACAACCCCTACCCCCTGGGGATCTCCGAGCCCACCCAGGGTCCTACGCCCTTCGACGGCCCGGAGTTTCCCACGGAGACCTCGGAGACCGGGATGAGCTTCCTGGCGGCCGCCCCACTTGCACCTACACCCGCCCCGGTCCCGGCTCCATCGCTTCCGACGGTGGTGGAGTTCGGCCCACCGCCGACGCCCACCAGCGCGCCGGCGGGCTCCGAGCGGCGTTACCTGGGCTTCCTGGAAGAGGACCTCCTGCGGGTGCTCCGCACGGCCCCCGTGCGCCAGGGGCGCAACGTGGGCAACACGTCGGTGAATTTTCATGTCCGGCTGAGCCCTCCCGTGGAGGGGGCCTACAAGCCCTCCGAGAGGCTCCACCCGGAGCACTACCGGGCGGAGGTGGGGGCGTACCGTTTGAGCGTGCTCCTCGGGCTGGAGCGGGTGCCACCGGTGGTGTTCCGTCGGGTCTCCGAGGCGGAGCTGCCCGGGGGCGCGGCCGCGGGGGTGTTCTTTGACAGCGAGCGCATGGCCCGAGGGGCGATGATCTACTGGGTGCCCGTGCTCCGTCGGGTGGAGGTGACCACCCCGGAGGCCATGGCCGCCTGGAGCGTGATGCTCCGGGTCGGGACGCCCATCAGCCCCAACTGGATGCAACGCTGCGAGGAGGTCTCGACGCTCCTGGTGTTCGACATGCTCCTGGCCAACTGGGACCGCTGGAACGGCCTGAACGCGCTCGCCGACCGCGAAGGCAGGCTGGTGTATCGGGACAACAACGCGGGCTTCCAGGTGCCTCTGGCGCCCGGTCGCTACGCCGCGGTCCTGCGCTGGCTCCGCCGGAGCGAGAAGTTCTCGCGCTCGCTCCTGGAGAGGGTCCGGGGCCTCACCCTGGCGTCGCTCCGGGAGGTCATGGCCCCGGAGGCGGACCGCGGCCGCCCGCTCCTGTCCGACGCGCAGCTCCGCGGGGTGCTGGACCGCCGGGACACCCTCCTGCGCTACGTCGACGGCCTCGTGGCGCGGCACGGCGAGGCCGCGGTGTATGTGTTCCCGTAGGCCCTACACCACGAGCTGCCGCAGGTCCCCCTGGTGCTTCTCGGCGTAGAACGAGAGCACGTCCAGGGAGTCCCGCAGCTCGCTCGGGTCGAGGTCGGTGACCGGGAACTCCACCGAGAGGATCACGTCGCCGTCCTCGTCCAGGGAGAAGCGCGCCAGGAGGAGCTCCGCGTTGAGGCGCAGGAGCCTGGCGTAGAGCTTCTCGGCCTTGGACGAGTCCGCCGGGAGGCGCACGATGGGCAGCACCATCAGCCTGCACCACCCGTCGGCGATCTGGATGATCAAGGGGAAGAGCCCGGACTTCCCGCGGAAGCTTGAGCGCCAGGTGCCCTCGGCCAGGCCGATGGCCGGCCAGCCGAGCTCCTTGAGGTAGCCCTCGATCTTGCTGACTTCCGGTTCCGTGTTGCTCGCCACCGTCCGGGCACGGTACCACACCCTGAGGGAGCCCTGTGGAGGGTCACGAAACGTACCCTCCACGGTAACGTCCAGTGCGCAGCCAGCGCGGGCCCCCTAAGGCCGGGTTTCGCCGCCGCGGTGGGCTTTGCGGCCTGGGACGGGCTATCCTGCGGGCAGGAGCCCCCGCTGGCATGGAGCATGAAGACGGACGGACCCGTATGCACGTCCTGGTGGTGGATGACGACCGGTCGATCCGGCGCTCGCTGGAGAAATTCCTCCGGGACCTCGGCTATGAGGTCTCCACCGCGGAGGACGGCGAGCAGGGTCTGGCGGCGATCCAGGCGGGTGACAAGGACCTGGTGCTCCTGGACCTGGGGCTCCCAAGGCTCGATGGCCTCGAGGTCCTGGACCGGCTCCAGGGGACCGAGCCCCGGCCCCCGGTGGTGGTGATCACCGCCCGGGACGACATGAAATCCACGGTGACGGCCATCCAGCGGGGAGCCTGGGACTACCTGGTCAAGCCCCTGGACATCGAGCGGCTCAAGATGACCGTCCGGCGCGCCCTGGAGTCCCGGGAGCTGGCCCGGCGGCTCGACAGCCTGGTGGAGACCCTCGCGCGGGATTTCCAGGTGGATGACATCGTGGGGCGCACCCCCGCCATGCGCGAGGTCTTCATGACCATCGGGAGGGTGTCCACGGCCAACACCACGGTGCTCCTGACGGGGGAGAGCGGCACCGGCAAGGAGCTCGTGGCGCGCGCGATCCACTACGCCTCCAGCGGGCGCGACGGTCCCTTCGTGGCCGTGAACTGCACGGCCTTCCCGCGGGACCTCCTGGAGAGCGAGCTCTTCGGGCACGTCCGGGGCGCCTTCACCGGCGCCGTGGCCGACAAGCTCGGGCGCTTCGGCCTCGCGGGGGCCGGGACCCTCTTCCTCGATGAAATCGGCGAGCTGCCGGTGGACCTCCAGGCCAAGCTCCTGAGGGTCGTCCAGGAGCGCACCTTCGAGCGCGTCGGGGACACCCGGCCACAACAACTGCGCGCGCGGATCGTCACGGCCACGCACCGGGACCTCGCACAGATGGTGAAGGACGGCACCTTCCGCGAGGACCTGTACTACCGCCTCCGGGTGGTGGAGCTGCGCCTCCCGCCCCTCCGGGAGCGCCGGGAGGACATCCCCGCCCTGGTGGACCACCTCCTGGCCAAGATCACCCGGGACCTGCACAAGCGCATTCGCTACGTCGCCCGGGACGCCATGGAGCTCCTGGTGAGCTACTCCTGGCCGGGGAACGTGCGCGAGCTGGAGAACGCCCTGACGCGCGCCGTGGTGCTCACCAAGGGCGAGGTGCTGGAGCTCGCCGCGCTCCCCATCGCCGAAGACGACGAGCCCGAGGCCCCCACCGAGGACGTAGAGACCGACGTGGTCGAGCCCGGGGTCCCAGGCTCCCTGTCCGCCCAGGAGCTCTCGCGGCAGTACCCGCCGCTGCGGGAGATCGAGCGGCGCCACGTCGCCGCGGTGCTGGCCGCCACCGGGTGGAACAAGCGCCGCACCTGCGCGGTGCTGGGGATCACCCGCCCCACGCTGGACCGCAAGATCCGGGACTTCCGCCTGGAGCGCCCGAGCCTCGGCGCCCCGATGCCCGTGGGGGAGCTGCGGTGACGCTCCTGGTGGCCAAGAGCCTCTTCGCCGTGGGCGTGCTGGAGTGGCTCGCCTGGCGCGTCCGGCGCGACGCCGGGGGCCGCGCCGATTCGCGCTACTTCGAGGCCATGGGGCACCTCGGGGCGCTGCGCCTCCTGGTGCTGGCCTTCGGCCTCCTGGCCAACGGCTCCTCCCGGGGCGTGGTCCTCCCGGAGCGCTACCTGCACGGCGCGGGGATGTGCCTGACGCTCTGGTCCTGCCACGCCCTGGTGCTCTTCGCCTACGCCTTTCCGCTCAACCGCCGCCCGCCCAGGGCCCTCCTGGCGGGCCTCGGGTCCCTCACCGTCGCGCTCACCCTGGCCCTGCCATGGATCACCCGCGCCCAGGGGCCCGCCACCATGCTCATGCTGGTGATGGTCGCGCCGTACTTCGCCCTCGCGGTGCTCTTCGTGCGGCGAAACTGGCACGCGGCCACCGCGCCAGGAGACACCAGACCTCCCGCCCCGGTGCGCATCGTCCAGGCGAGCCTGGTGTACCCCTGGGCCGCGTCCATCGTGCTCTTCTCCGTGCTCCACGCCCGCGCGGGAGGCCCGCTGCCCACGCAGCTCTACCTCACGCACTCGCTGGTGATGACCACCCTCACCCTCGGGGGCATCGGCGTCGCCATCCTGCGCTACCACCTCTTCGAGTCCCGGGTGCTCGTCGCCGAGGTGCTCCTCGCCGTGGTCGCCTCGGGCTGCTTCGCGGGCTACGCGGTCTACCTCGCCCCGCCCCTCCATGGGTACCTCACCGCCACCCTCGGGACCGTCTTCGCCACGGTCTTCGTGGCAAGCGGCCCACCTTTCGCGATACGTTTGGCGCTGTCGGTGTTGGACCGACATATGAACCGCATGGCCTGTTCGCTGACGGGCTCCGGGATGGGGGGCGACGCGGCCCGCGCCCTTGCGGCCACGGAGAAGGTGGTGGACCCGGACGGCGCCCTGGCGGCGATGACCACCGCGGTGGCCTCGGCCACCCGCGGGGAGGTGACCTTCCTTCGGTCCGGGAGCCTTCCTCCGGGGGAGCGCGCGGACGCCGACCCCGCGCTGGTGGCGCTCCTGGAGGCGCACCCGAGGAGGTTCTTCGCGAGGGAGCAGCACCTGGAGCTCCCCGAGGCGCTGGTGACCGCGATGCGCGCGCTGGACGCTTCGCTGGTGGTGCCCGTGGCGCGCAACGGGGTGACCTTCGGGCTCTTCGTGGTGCGGGGCTGCAGGATCTCCCGCCGCGCTGCGCTGGAGAGCGCCACCATCGCCGAGCACCTGGCGATCAAGTTCGAGAACTGGGCCCTCTTCGCCGAGGTCGCCCGCGCGGACCGGGCCCTGGCGGACTACAAGGCCTACCTCCGCAGCGCCCTGGAGGAGCACCGGCGCCTGGCGGCCCTCGGGTCCTTCGCGGCCGCGGTGGCCCATGACCTCCGCACGCCGCTCACGTCCATCCAGATGAACGTGCAGATCGTGCGGAGCCGGGGGTATGTGCCCGACGGCGACCGGGAGTACCTGGACATCGCCGTCGAGGAGATCGAGCGGCTCAACCGCTCCGTGGGGGAGCTCCTGGAGTTCGCCAAGCCCCTGCACCTGCAGGTGGAGGACTCGGACCCGAGGGAGCTCCTGGAGGACGTGCGCCGGGCGCTGGAGCCGGTGCTGTCCGAGCGGGGCATGACCCTGACGGTACGCCACGAGGGCGTGGGCCACGCGCGCATCGACGAGCGGCGCTTGCGCCAGGTGCTGGTGAACCTCGTGGACAACGCCGCGGCGGCGTCCGAGCGCGGCGCGGAGATCCTGCTCAAGAGCCGCCACGACGGCGGGTCGGTCACCTTCGAGGTCGAGGACCACGGCCGGGGCATCGCGCCGGAGAACCTCGGGCGGATCTTCGAGCCCTTCTTCACCACGCGTCCGGACGGCACGGGCCTCGGGCTGGCGATCGCGCAGAAGATCGTGAGGGCCCACGGCGGGGAGCTCCGGGTGTTGAGCCGCCCCGGCGAGGCCACGGTGTTCTCCGCCCAGCTCCCGCCGGAGCCCCCCGCGGAGGGCGCCCTGGAGCCCGCCCACGCGGCGGAGTAGCGCGCGATGACGCCGTCCCCGAGGGCGCCCCGGAGCGAGGCGCTCGACGCCCTGAGGGGCCTGGTGATGGTCCTGATGACCCTGGACCATGCCCGGGACTTCTTCGCCGACGGCTTCCGTCACGACCCGACGGACCTCGGACATACGACGCCTGCGCTCTTCGTTACCCGCTGGGTGACGCACCTCTGCGCGCCGGTCTTCGTGTTCCTGGCGGGGCTCTCGGCGGCCCTCTATGGCCGCGCCCGCAGCGCCCCGGAGGTGTCGCGCTTCCTGGTCACCCGAGGGCTCTGGCTGGTCCTCCTGGAGCTCACGGTGCTGCGCCTCGGGTGGACCCCGGAGCCCCGTTGGCGCTTTACGCTCCTCCAGGTGATCTGGGCCCTCGGGTGGAGCATGGTGGCCCTGGCGGCGCTCTCACGCCTGCCCCGGTGGGCGCTGGCCTCCGTCGGAGGGGCCCTGGTGCTGCTCCACAACCTCACCGATGGCGTGAGGGTCCTTGGCTCCTGGCGCTGGCTCTGGGCGATTCTCCATCGCCCGGAGCTCCTGGAGCCCGTTGCCGGCCACCGGTTCTATGTGGCCTACCCTTTGGTGCCCTGGATCGGCGTGATGGCCCTGGGCTTCGCCTTCGAGCCCCTGTGGCGAGAGCCCGCCGGGCGCCCCTCGCGCCTCGCGCGCCTGGGGGCCGCCCTGGTTGCGCTCTTCGTGCTCCTGAGGGCGACGAACCTCTACGGCGACCCCTCCCCGTGGAGCGCGCAGCCCACGGCGCTCTTCACAGTCTTCTCCTTCGTGAACTGCACCAAGTACCCGCCCTCGCTCCTGTACCTGTGCATGACCCTGGGCCCGGCGCTCCTGGGGCTCGCGGCCCTGGAGCGCTGGGAGGGAGGAGCCTGGAGGCGACCGCTGGTGGTGCTCGGGAGGGCGCCGCTGTTCTATTACATCCTGCACCTGATCCTCCTGCGTTGGACCGCGGGCCCCCTGGCGCTCCTGCGCTACGGCATGGACGGGATCGGCCCGCCGCCCAGGGGGCACCTGGGCTCTCCGGGCTATCCCCTGTGGGGCGCCTACGTCGCCTGGGCCTTTGCGGTGGCCGTGCTGTACGAACCGACCCGGCGCTTCGCGGAGTTCAAGGCCCGGCGCCCGGGGTCCCTCTGGACGTACCTCTAGGGGTTCACGCCGCCGTCGCCACCGCGGTCAAAGAAGCAGAAACCATTGTGGCGCCGCGCTTCCGGGACGATGCGCATGCGGTCGCAGCGCAGGGTGCCGAGCTGGGCGCAGTCCAGGTCCGAGGCGCAGCGGCGGGCGCAGCGCTCGGAGATGCACGTCCCAAGCTCCGGCAGCTCGAAGAGGGCCGAGCAGTCCGAGTCCACCCGACACGGCACCTGCGGGTCTCGCTCCAGCCCCACCCGGAACCGCACCACATCACTGGAAGCCGCCACCTCGCCGTTCACCACCGCGAAGACGAACCACCACCAGGTGCCGTCGGCGAGCGTGTCCCGGCCATACCGGGCGTCATTGAGGCGCCCATCCCGGGTGACGCCAGTGCGGCCCGCTCGCAGGGGCACCATGCCCTCCCGGGAGCCCGCCCCGGGCTCCGCCGAGGACCAGATCCACCGAACGTGCTGCCAGTTGGTGAGGCGGTTGGTGGCGCTGTTGCGCTGAGGCAGGGCGTCCATGATCACCGCGATCACCGTGGCCCCGCCCGGCACCGCCCCCGTGGTCGGGTCCCAGCGCACGCTCACCCCGTCCGTCGCCCGGAGCTCCGAGCGCTCATTGGGAGAGTCAAGCTGGATCCTGCGGCCATCCTCCGGGAAGGCCTGACGGACCTCCGGGAGGAAGGTGCAGAGCGCCTCGGACCCCCCGGTGCCAGTGTCGCACCGTGAACCAGAGTAACACCTCCCGGTCACCGGCCCGCCAGGGTACTCCGGTCCGCAGCGCCCATCGGGAACCCAGCAGCGGCCTCGGTTGGCAGGCCCCGTCTCGTGCAGGCAGATCTCGTTGGAGAGGCACTCCGAAGTGAGAAAGCAGGTTCGTACGGCCGCGGGCGCTCCGGCGTCCACGGGTGGCCCACCCGGGCGGTCGGTGCTGGGAGAGTTCGCGAAGCTCCCACACGCCTCCAGCGCGAAGGGAGCCGCCAGCAGCGCGCACACTGTCAACCCGTGCCACAGTTTCATCGTCGGGCCTCGCTGGAGGGACTGAAAGCAAGCCCGGTGCCGCGGACCTACTCCCTGGGCGCGAAGGTGTACCGAGCGTGGAACTCCACGCAGCCCCCTCGGGCCGCCGGGAAGGAAATCGCCCGGAGCCGGGACTTCATGCACTGGATCATCGCCGGGTTGTTCATCCCGGTGGACACCGCCACGTCGTCCACACGGCCCGACGTGTTGATGATCAGCCGCGCCGTGAGGTTCCCCCGGAGCGCGTTGTTCGAGCGCAGGGCCGCCTCGTAGCACGCCCTCAAGCCACCGAAGTTCGCCTGGGCCACGCTCTGGGCGGCGCCGTTGTCAATGGTCCCCGTACACCCACCTACATAGCGGTACACCGTGCGCACTGTATGTCGAGGTACGTCTGGTGGAGGTCCTGCATCCACCTCTGGGGGCGGCAGCTCGATCTGCTCGCCGATGGTGGGCGTTGGTGGTGGGGGAGGGGGCGCGGGGCGCCCGGCGTCCACCGCGGTCTGAGGGGTCTCCGGGGGAGAGCCCCTGGTGGACATGTAGATGGCCAGGAGTCCGCCCAGGAGTAGCGCCGCGCCAATGATGCCGTATTTGGAGTTGCTCGATGGGGGAGGGGGTTTGTCAGTCACCGCCGATGCCTCCGTGGATGCCGTCGAGGGGTGTACCACCGCTCGGGCCTCCGCTGAACCACATTGAGAACACCCGGGAGGGTGCGATCGTTGGAGCGCTCAAGGCCGGGGCCCCGCCTGCCAGGGGCGCAGGCCCCGGAAGGTGACCACCGTGACGCTGTCCGGGTAGATCCTGGCCCGGTAGCTCCCGAGGTGCTGGAGGCGCCCGGTGGTGTCCACGCCCACCGCCGCCACGGTGGTCGGGCCCGGGCCCATGTCCAGGAGCGCGTAGGTCCCCAGGAGCGAGGTCCCGCGGCCGTTCCGGGACATGTCCGGCAGGGGGTTGGTGTCATTCTCCGAGAAGTACACCGTGCCGCCGCTCCAGAGCTGCCGGGGCTCGCTGGAGACCATGGCGTTGGCCAGGCGCACGTTGTCGCAGTCGTGCACCTCGCCGGCCAGGACCCCGTGGCCCTGGGGGATGCCCGTGACCAGCGTGGCCGCAGACGGGATCGCCTGCCAGTCGGAGTTGGAGAGGACCCTCGGGTCGAAGCGCACCGCCGGGCCCGGGACGCCCATCGGCGCCGCGGGCATGTCCACCTCGGCGTTGCGCAGCATGATGTTGTAATCGTAGATCCGGTGGCTGAAGAGCGCCGAGGCGGTCATGTCCGCAGGGTCGCCCTCGGTGACCACCAGGAGCTCCGTCTCCGTGGGGATGTTCGGGAGCTGGTAGGCCCCGAGCCTCCGGGTCTGGATCACCCGGTCGCGGGAGGGGCTGTAGACGTCCTCCGTGGCGTTGCCCGGCGCCTCGATGTCGCTCACCGTGCTGCCGAGCATCTCCCCGGGGGAGCCGTCGGCCATCGGGCGGTAGACCGTGATCCGGACGTGGTGCGAGTCGCCCCCGTTGCCAAAGACCTTGAAGGTCCCGTACATGGTCACCCGGCGGCTCTCCCCGGGGGTCACCGCCCCCGGGGCGAAGCACCCGAGGTTCGGGGCCGTCCCCATGGCCTCGACGCAGTACTCCCGCCGGATGGTGTCATCGCAGCGCGTGCGCGCCAGCGGGTAGCGCGTGTTGGGGCGCTGGATGCACACCCCGCAACTGGCCACGCGGCTGCCCGAGGCGCACATGGCGGGCGCCGGCGCGCCGCGGCAGAGGGCGTAGTCCTCGTTGGCCGCCATGCTCGGCGCCGCGCTGGCGTCCGAGGTGGTCATGGTGTTGGTGTTCGAGCAGGCTACCAGTGCAAGGAACGTGAGGAACCGGGCTCGCATCTACAAGGCCTCCAAGGGTGGGACCTTACCACGTCCGCACGAGGCGCTTGCGACCTCAAGGCGCCGAGGTGTAACCTCCTTCCCATGCCGCTGATCGAGACCGAGGAGGCCGCGCGGCGCCTGGCCCGCGCCATCGCCAGTGACCTCTCCCTGTACAACGAGGAGAAGATCACCCAGGGCATCCAGGGCGACACGCTCTTTGAGCTCCTCCAGGACGAGATCGAAGAGGGTCGGGCCCTCTACAAGTCCAGGGTCTCGCCGGAGCTCTACAACAAGAATTTCTACGGCCGGGCCATCGTGGACATTCTCGTGAAGTCCAAGCGGCACGTGAAATCCAAGGTGTGGTAGCCCCGGAGGCTGCCCCCCGCGTCCTGGACGTCCCTCCAGAGGACCGCGGAGAGCGCCTGGACCGCGTCCTGGCCGCTCGCCTCGGGCTCCCCGAGGCCACCCGCAGCGCCGTCAGCCGCTGGTGCGACGAGGGCAGGGTCCTCCTCGCCGATCGCGCCCTGCGCGCGAGTTACAGGGTGCGGCCTGGAGACCGCATCCTCGTGAAGGTCCCCGCCCCGGAGCCCTCGGCGGCGCTCCCGGAGGATCTTCCCTTGAGGGTGGTCTACGAGGACCCGCACCTCCTGGTGGTGGACAAGGCCGCCGGGGTGGTGGTGCACCCCGCGAGGGGCAACGCCACCGGCACGCTGGTGAACGCCGTGCTCCACCATTTCACGGTGATCGACGAGGACTCCCGGCGCCCCGGGATCGTCCACCGGCTCGACAAGGACACCTCCGGGCTCCTGGTGGTGGCGCGCAGCACCGAGGCCCGGGTGAGCCTCCAGGCGCAGTTCAAGGCCCACAGCACCGAGCGGAGCTACGTGGGCGTCACCGAGGGCGTGCCGGGCTCCCCCTGGATCCTGGCCACGCTCCACGGCAGGCACCCCACGGACCGCCTGCGCTTCACGACGAGGGTGCCCGCGGGGCGCAGGGCCGTCACCCACGTCACCGTGGAGGAGCGCCTCGCGGAGGGCCTCGCCGCCCGCGTGCGCTGCGTGCTGGAGACGGGCCGCACCCACCAGGTGAGGGTCCACCTGTCGGAGGGGGGCTTCCCCCTCCTGGGGGACGCGCTCTATGGCCGCAGGCCCCGGGACCCGAGGGTGCGCGCGGCGGCCGAGGCCCTCGGGCGTCAGGCCCTCCACGCCGAGGTGCTGGGCTTCGAGCACCCGGTGACCGGAGAGCGCCTGCGCTTCACGGCGCCCTGGCCCGAGGACCTCACGCGCCTGGTGGCGGCGCTCAGAGGAACTCCAGACGCTGGCCCTCGCGCAGCGCCTTGAGGCTGTAGCGTGTGTCTCGCCAGGTGATCTCTCCGCGGAGCCAGGTCTTGACGCCCGCGGCGAGGGTCATGGCCACCATGATGGCCGTGCCCAAAGGCACCGCCAGCGTGGCCAGCCAGGGCCGCTGGCACCACCGGGCCTCGGCCGCGGCCGCGGTAAGAAGGAGCGCCGAGGCGACGCCCCCGAGCGCCCTGGCGAGCCCCGCGGGCGCCACGGCGCACAGCACGAAGGGCACGACCTCAACGAGGAGCAGGGTGAAGCCCGTAGCGAAGAGCACGCTCAAATGGAAGCGCCCGAGGATCGGCAGGGCGGCCTTCTCCATGGCCCGCCCCATGACCCGCATGGAGGGGTACATCTGCAGGCTCACGAGCCCCGTGGCCTTGAAGACCCCGGGCCTCCCCCCGGCGCGCTTGAGCATCTGTCCGAGGGCCACGTCGTCGCCAACCTCCAGGCGCAGCCAGGGGAGCCCTTGGGTGCGCTCCAGCGCGGCCCTGGACACGAAATTGAAGAGCCCGCCGCCCACGGCCGCTCGGGAGGACGGGTCCCGCACCTTCCACAGCCGCCCGAAGACCACGAGCCAACGCAGGAAGGGGCCGTAGAGCAGGTCCACGCCGGGGGAGGTGCGCTCGAACACCGGGAGCACCGTGACGTGGTCGCAGCCCTCGCGCAGGGCGGCCTCCAGGGCGAGGCGCACGGTGCCCACGCGGAAGTGAATGTCCGCGTCGGTGAAGAGCAGCCACGCCCCGGTGGACACCTCCAGGCCGCGCTGCATCGCATGGACCTTCCCGAGCCAGCCCTCCGGCAGCTCCGTCAGGTGCACGACCTTCACCCTCGGGTCCTCGCCCGCGAGGGCGTCCATGATGGCCCCGGTGCGGTCCCTGGAGCGGTCATTGACGAGCACGAACTCCAGGTCCGGGTCCGGGTCCCGGAGCCTCTGGCGCAGCGCGGGCTCCAGGTCCGGCTCCTCGTCCCTGGCGGCGATGATGAGCGAGACCCTTGCGTGGCGCGCGTCCGAGGGCACCGGCTCCCCGAGGTGGGGCACCGCGGCGTTGGTTCGCACCATCGCGTAGAGGGCCCAGAGCCCGTACGCCAGCCCCGGCAGCGAGAGCCCCACCGCGAGCGCCTCCGACGTGGTCATCGATGAACCGAACGCCGCGGCGCCCGCGGACCCTTCCCGTCAGGTCTCAAGGAGCTTCCGGAGGCGCCTGGCGTCGGCGTACATGTCCACGTTGGTGAACACCACGAAGAGCTCCTGGGCCTGACTGGCGCGCACGTTCTGCGCGACCTGTTCGAGCGCGGGGTCTTCGTAGCGGGACTTGTGCCCCGCGGGGCCCGGGAGGCGGTAGTACGCGCGGGCGCAGCGCCCCGTCGGGGGGTGCTTGAGGGGGTCCCTCGCGACCACCACGGGGAGGTCCTTCACGGCGGCCTCGCAGTCCTTGAGGGCCCAGAGCGGGGACGGGTCCCAGACCAGGGGCGGGAGGCGGTCCAGAGGGAGCTTCTCGAACCACTGCCTCGAGGCCTGGCGCAGGCTCTTGCTCCAGGCCGTGTCCGCGCTGGAGGTCACCACGACGGCGCGGGCGTCGAGCTCGCGCACCACGGGCAGGAAGGCGTCCCAGGCGCCCTCCGCAGCGGCCGAAGGCTTGAAATTCTCCGGGCCGATTTCTCGCGGCGCCACGGCGGTGAAGACGAAGCCCGTGGGGGCCTCGCGGCGCCAGCGCCGCAGGAGCGCGGGCCCCGGTACGCCGAGGAGCGTATCGGCCACCTCTTCCAGCAGGAATTCCTTGAGGTACCGGGTCGCAGGGACCGGGAAACCCGCGCAACCAACATGCAACATCGCCCGCGGGAGTATACCAAAGCTCCGGCGCGCATGGCTCCCCAGCGTAGAATGGTCCCGATGGCAGGCGATTCCCCTGGGCGAAGGGCTCTTTTCTCGCTGGTCCTGGCGCTCGCTGCGGGTCCTCGGGGTGCCTGGGCCCAGACCGCGCGCCCGGCGGCCTTCGACCTCCAGCTCCAGCAACCCTCGGCCTCGCCCAGGGCGCTGGTGGCCGTGGACCTGCCCTCCATTTCATCGCACCGGAGCGTCACCCTGGGGCTCTGGACGTCTTTTGTCCCGACGGTGCTCCAGGGGGTCGACGGCGCCCCGATCGTGCGGAACGCGCTCACTGGGGAGCTCTCCGGGTCCCTCGGGCTCTTCGGGTACCTGGAGCTCGGGCTGAGCGCCCCGGTGGTCCTCCAGGAGGCCGCGAGCGTCCAGGGGGGCGTCCCGGGTGCGCCCGCCCAGGGGTTCTCCTTCGGGGACCTGCGGGCCCAGGTGAAGGTGCCGCTCCTCCGGGGCGCGACGGGCCTCGCCGTGAGGCTGGTGGTGGCCTTCCCCTCGGGCGGAAGCGATCGCTTCGCGGGAGGTTCCAGCGTCGCGGTGACGCCCTCGGTGCTCCTCGCCCGGACCATTGGCCGGGTCACCGTGGCCACCCAGCTTGGCCTCAGGCTCCGGACGCGCAACGCCGTCGGGGCCTTCGAGGTCAACGACGAGCTCCAGCTCGCGGCGGGCGCGCGTGTTGCGCTCACGCCGCGGTGGAGCCTGCTGGCGGAGCTCCAGGGTTGGATCACCGTGGACGCGGGCCCGGGCCAAGACCTCCAGGCGCCGGTGGAGGCCACCGGGGCCGTGCGCTGGACCCCTTCGGAGGCCCTGGCCCTGCACCTCGGCGTGGGCCGGGGGCTCTCGGAGGGCTACGGCACGCCGGACGCGAGGATCTTCGCGGGCCTCCGGGTGACCGTCAGCCCGGACCGTTGCCCCCACGGCCCCGAGGACTACGACGGCTTCGAGGACGGGGACTTTTGTAGGGATCCGGACAACGACCGGGACCGTATCCCCGACGAGCAGGACCGCTGCGAGAACGACCCCGAGGATCGTGACGGCACCCTCGACGACGACGGCTGCCCGGACCCCGACAACGACGGCGACGGCGTCCTGGACGAGCCCGACCGCTGCCCCGTGGACCCCGAGGACCACGACGGCTTCCAGGACACCGACGGCTGCCCGGAGCCTGACAACGACCGGGATGGCATCCCCGACGTGCTGGACCTCTGCGCCAACGAGCCCGAAGACCGCGACGATTTCCAGGACGACGACGGCTGCCCGGAGCCCGGCCCGGACCCGGCCACGGTAACCCGCTCGGGCTCCCGGCTCCTGGTGAACCAGCGGGTGTTCTTTGACTACGACAGCGACACGCTCTCCAACGTGTCCTTCCCCATCCTGGACGCCGTGGCCGACGCGCTCCAGCGCAACCCGGACATCCAGCGGCTCCGCGTCGAGGGCCACACCGACGCCCAGGGGAGCCCGGAGTACAACCTGGACCTGTCCTTCCGGCGAGCCCGCAGCGTGGTGGAGTACCTGGTCCGGCGCGGGGTCTCCCGGGAGCGCCTGGAGTTCCAGGGCTACGGCCAGCTCCGGCCGGTCTCCGCGGAGGACTCCCCGGAGGCCTTCGCCCTGAACCGCAGGGTGGACTTCACCATCACCCAGGAGCTACACGGTCCGTCCACAACCCAGCACACCCCACCGCCCGCGGGGCGCTCCCCGCGGCCAGGGCGCCCCCGCGGACCATGATCGTCGAAGTCAACCCCACGCACCCGGAGCCCCGGAAGATCGCCCGGGCGGTGCAGGTCCTCACCCAGGGCGGCACCCTGGCCTACCCCACGGACACCGTGTACGCCCTTGGCTGCGCCGTCGCCGAGCGCAAGGCCATCGAGAGCCTGTACTTCATGAAGCAGATGCGGAAGGACCAGCCCCTGGCGCTGGTGGTCCCGGACCTCGCGGGGATCGCCCGCCTGGCCGTGGTGCAGGACTTCCATTATCGCTTCATCCGGCACCTGGTCCCGGGGCCCTATGTGTTCATCCTGGAGGCCACCCGAGAGGTCCCCAGGCTCGTGATGATGAAGCGCAAGACCATCGGGATCCGGGTGCCCGAGCACCCCGTGGCGCTCGCCCTGGCCCGGGAGTTCGGCGCCCCGTTGATCTCCACCACGGCGTCGCACCCCTCGGAGGGCCCCGAGGCCCTCCAGGACCCGAAGGACATCTCCGACCGCTTCGGGCCCCTGTCCCTGGTCCTCGACGCCGGCGTGGGCGGCACCATCACCAGCACCGTGGTGGACCTGACGGGCCGCGAGCCGAGGCTCCAGCGCGTGGGCGCGGGGATGGACCGCCTGGAGAAGCTCTTTGGCTTCCGCCCCGCGGTGGAGAGCGAGGAAGGGTGAAGGCCGCGCGAGGGCCCCTGCTCCTCCTGGCCGCGGCCCTCCTCGGGGGGGTCCTGGGGTGGAGGCTCCACAAGCCTCCGCCGCCGCGCGTGGTGGAGGAGGACCGCAACCGCGACGGCCGCGCGGACCGGTGGGTGGAGCGGGACCCGGACACCCGGGCGCTCACGCGCGTCACCGAGGACCTGGATTTCAACGGCCGGGTGGACCGCATCGAGGTGTGGGCCGCCGGGAGGATCCAGCGGGTGGACACGGACTCGGACCGCGACGGGACCCTGGACACCACGAACACCCTCGGGGCCCAGGGGCAGGTGCTCTTCACCCTCACGGACCGGGACTGGAACTCCATCCCGGAGCGGTGGATCCAGCGCAACTCCCACGGCGAGCTCTCCGGCGAGTGGATCGACCCCAACCAGGACACCGCCCCCGATCGGTTCCGGTCCTTTGATCGCGCGGGGCGCTGCACCGACGAGGCCACGGACGCCGACGCGGACGGGCTCTTCGAGCTAAATCGCGTGTACAACACCCGCTGGCCCGAGGGGAGCCACCCCGTGCGCATCGAGCGCGACGAGGACCACGACGGGCTCTACGAGCGCCGCGAGAGCTACGACCGCGAGGGCCGCCTCCTGGCCGTGAACGAGGACACCGACGGCGACGGGGTGAGGGACCATTTCACCCTCTTCCGCGGGGCGCGGGAGGTCGCCAAGGAGGGCTTTGACCGCGACGGCAACGGGTTCTTCGAGGAGTGGCGCTTCCCGGTCCCCGGCGGCGTCCGCGTGGGCCGTGACCTGAACGACGACTACGACCTCGACGCGTGGGACCGCCCGGGCCCCCCGGAGGGCTGGTGCCAGGCCCGCTGCCCCGGTGGTGCGCTTGCAGGGGCGGCGCCGAACGTGGCACAGGTGAACCATGGTCGCTGAGCCGCGCGCCCTGGAGGTCTTCGAGGCGTTCCTGCGCCACGCCCGAGGGGCCGGGGGCCCGGCGCCCGCCGTCACCACGGAGCCCTCCAGGGGAGGCGAAGACCTCACCCGGGTGTCGTCCATCACCGAGGCCCTGGCCAGCTCCGTGGCTCCGCTGCCGCCCAATGGCTCGCCCTGGGAGGAGACCACCCGGGAGCGCCCGGACGTCGTGCGGGAAATGGTCGCCGTGGCCTTCCCCGAGGCCCAGAGCCCCCACGAGGAGCAGTCCATCATCGTCGAGGACGACACGCTCACGCAGCCGGAGTTCGAGAACGATTTCGTGGTGGCCTCCCCGGAGCCCGGCCGGAGCCCCGTCACCGGGCACCCGGGGCCCATGCCCGTCGAGCAGTTCGTCCAGGAAATGAGCGTGCTGATCAAGTATGGCCACGCCGGTCAGGCCGCCGCGGAGACCGACCGCTGGATCGCCGCGCACCCGGACGACCTCTCGGCGCACCTCAAGATCGCTGATTTCGAGCTCGCTCGCCTGGACCGCGAGGGCGCCATCAACCGCTTCATCTCCCTGGCCACCCGCCTCCTGGAGCGCGGTGACTCCACCCAGGCCCGGGACGTCGTGCGCAAGCTCCGCCAGAGCGCCCCGGAGGACCTGCGCGTCGGCGCCCTGGCCAACCGCCTGGGACGGTCCTAGGTAATCTTTCCCTACAATGTAGGCGCAGGTAGGTTATTGTGGTCTGGCCGGGATGCGTACCGGGTAGACACCCGTGAAGCAGGCCTCGCAGAAGCCCTCGCCGGAGGGGCTGCCGACGGCCTCCCGGAGGGCCTCGACGGGCAGGAAGGCCAGGGAGTCCGCGGTGACATACCGGGCGATCTCGTCCACGGAGTGGTTGGCGGCGATGAGCTCGGCGCGGTCCGGGGTGTCAATGCCGTAGAAGCAGGGCCACCGGGTGGGCGGCGAGGAGATCCGGAGGTGCACCTCCCGGGCACCGGCGTCCCGGAGCATCTTCACGATCTTGCGCGAGGTGGTGCCCCGGACGATGGAGTCGTCCACGCAGACCACGCGGCGGCCGGCGAGGGCCTCGCGCACCGGGTTGAGCTTGAGCTTGACGCCGAAGTGGCGAATGGTCTGCTGCGGCTCGATGAAGGTCCGGCCGACGTAGTGGCTGCGGATGAGGCCCATTTGAAAGGGCACGCCGCTGGCCTCGGCGTAGCCGATGGCGGCGGGCACCCCGGAGTCGGGCACGGGGATCACCACGTCGGCGTCCACCGGCGCGGTCTCCGCGAGGGCCCTCCCGAGGGCCTGGCGCGCGGCGTAGACGCTGCGGCCCCCGAGGGTGCTGTCGGGCCGGGCGAAGTACACGTGCTCGAAGACGCAGAAGCGCCGCGGCGCCGCGGCGAAGGGACGGAGCGACTGGAGGCCGTCGCGGTCGAGCACCAGGAGCTCGCCGGGCTCGACGTCCCGGACGTACTCCGCGGCGATGAGGTCAAAGGCCGTGGGCTCGCTGGCGACCACGTAGGCCCCGGAGAGCAGCCCCAGGCACAGCGGCCGGAAGCCGTAGGGGTCCCGGGCGGCCACCAGGGAGTCCCCCGCCAGGAGGAGCATGGAGAAGGCCCCCTCCACCTGCCGGAGCGCGGCCATCACCCGGTCCAGGGGCGGGCCCGGCGGGGCGTGGGCGATCAGGTGCAGCAGGAGCTCCGTGTCCGTGGTGGTCTGGAAGAGCGCCCCGGCGGCGTCCAGGCGCCGCCGCAGGGGCACGGTGTTGGTGAAATTCCCGTTGTGGGCGCAGGCGTACGCCACGCCGCCGTGCTCCACCACGAAGGGCTGGGCGTTCCGGAGGTGAGACTCCCCCGCGGTGGAGTACCGCACGTGGCCGATGGCGGTGCGCCCTCCGAGGCGCGAGAGCACCTCCGGGGGAAAGACATCATGGACCAGGCCCATGGCCCGGTGGGCGGTGATCCTCGCGGCCTCGTCCAGCGTGGCGATGCCCGCGGACTCCTGGCCCCGGTGCTGGAGCGCGTGGAGCCCGAGGTACGCGAGGTTGGCGGCCTCCGGGTGCCCGTGGATCCCGAAAACGCCGCATTCGTCCCGGAAATGGTCGTCGTCGGGGTCCATCGATGGCATTGGGTTACACCACACCTCCGGGCCCGGGCCAAACCCTGCGCAGTCCGGTGCGGCCTTGGAGCGCCCGCGGGGGTAGGATACCGCTCCCTCCATGCCCTATGTGGTCCCCTTGCCCGAGGCGCGCGATGTAGGGCGCTTCGGGTCCAAGGCCGCGCAGCTCGCGGCGCTGTGCTCTGTTCCAGAGGTCCAGGTGCCGCCGGGCTTCGCCGTGGCCGCCGAGGCCTTCGACGCCACGGTGAAGCAGGCGCTCCCGGCGCCTCAGTGGCCCGAGAGGCTCCTCCTCGGGGACCCCAGGGACCGCCGCCCGGACCGCCTGGAGGCCATCCGTCAGCGCGTCCTGGGCGCCCGCCTCGCGCCGGGCCTGGAGGACGAGCTCGTCCGCGCCTGGGGCGCGCTGGGCGTGGCCTCCGTGGCCGTGCGCTCCAGCGCCCTGCACGAAGACTCCGAGGGCGCCACCGCCGCGGGCCTCCAGGAGACCATCCTGGGGGTCACCGGCCCCGAGGCTCTCGTCGAGGCCGTCCTGCGTTGCTACGCCTCGCTCTGGCGCGAGAGGGCCATTTCGTACCTGGCCCGGCTGGGACCCTCCGCGGGGCGCCTGGCGGTGGCCCTGGTGGTCCAGCGCCTGGTCCACGCCGACGCCGCCGGGGTGCTCTTCACCGTGGACCCTGTGCGCCACGCCCCGGGCGTGATGGTGGTCGAGGCCGCCGTGGGCCTCGGGACCTCGGTGGTCGACGGGGCCCTCTCCCCCGACGTCTTTCGCCTGGAGGGCGCCACCGGGGTGGTGCTCCAGCGCCAGGTCGGTGACAAGCCCGAGGCCGTTCGCCCGAGGGCCCAGGGAGGCACCGAGCGGGTCTCCCTCGACGGGGAGGCCCGCACCCGCCCCGCGGTGGATGACCGCCAGCTCGGGGCCCTGGCGTCCCTCGGGCGCGCCATCGAGGCCCAGGCGGGCGCGCCTCGCGACATCGAGTGGGCCTTCGAGGGCGAGCGCCTCTGGGCCCTGCAGGCCCGGCCCGTGGTGGGGCTGAGCGCCCTCGGCGGCAGCGATCGGGCCCGGCACGTCTGGAGCAACGTGAACGTCGGCGAGGCCCTCCCCGGCGTCGCCACGCCCTTCACCTGGAGCATCGCGGCGACCTTCAGCGAGCTGGGGTTCCGGCGCGCCTTCGGGGCCCTCGGGTGCACCGTGCCCCCGGAGGCCGAGCTGGTGGGGTGCTTCCACGGGAGGATCTACCTGAACCTCACCTGGTTCCTCCGGATCGCGTCGCAGGTGCCGCTCCTGGACGCCAGGATGCTCCTGGAGTTCGGCGGCGGCGGCGGCCTGGAGGAGGTCGAGGCGCAGGTCCCCAAGGGGGCCTGGGGCACCTTCCTGGCGAGGCTCCCGGCGACCGGGGCGCGCTACCTCTCGGAGAACACCGGCATCGACCGCAAGGTCGAGGCCTTCGAGCGGGCCTTCCAGGAGGCGCGGGAGGCGCTGGAGGCGCGGGACCTCGGGGCCCTGTCCGACGCGGCCCTGCGGGAGATCCTCACCGAGCAGCGGGCCCTCCTGGACCGCACCGGCGTGATGATGCTCACCTGCGCGTCGGGCTACCTCGCCAGCGTGGTGGGGCTGCGCTCGCTCCTGCGCTTCGCGGTCCGCGGCGACGCCGAGCGCTTCGAGCGGGAGCTCCTCGCCGGGGTCAACGACCTGGAGAGCGCCGCGCCGGGGATTCGTCTGTTTCACCTCGCGCAGCTCGCGCGCACGGACCCCGCGGCCCGGGAGGCCATCCTCGCCGGGGACCCGGCCACGTTGCGCTTGACGGACCTCCCCGAGGGGCCCACCCGCAAGGCCTTTGGGACCTTCCTCAAGGCCTTCGGGTACCGCTGCCCCCGCGAGGCGGAGCTGTCCACACCGCGCTGGAGGGAGGCCCCGGGCGTGCTCTTCGCGGCCCTGAGGGCTCACCTGGAGCGCGACGACGCCGCCGCCCTGGAGCGCGTGGAGCGCCAGCACCAGGCGCGGGCCGCCGCGGAGAGGGAGCTCTCCGCGCGCATCCCCTGGGCCGCGCGGGCGGCGCTGCGGCACCTCCTGGCCCGGATGCAGCGCTTCGCCAGGCTCCGGGAGCGCATGAGGGCGCGCGTCACCGAGGTCCTCGGGTTCCTCCGCACGGTGGCCCTGGAGGCCGGCCAGAGGCTCTCCCGGCGCTTCCCGGAGGCCGGTCCCGATGGGGTCTTCATGCTCTCCCTGGAGGAGCTCGACCGGTGGCTCACGGGCTCCATGGAGTCCCCCGTGGCGCTGATCGTCGCGCGCCGGGCGCAGTTCCAGCGAGACCTCGGTCGCCCCGATCCGCCGCCGACCTTCGTGGGCGCGCCCCCCACGGCTTCCCTCTCGCAGATCCCCGAGGGGGACCGCTGGGAGGGCGTGGTGGCCTGCCCGGGGGTGGTCGAGGGCGTGGTCCGGGTGCTTCGAGACCCCTCCGACGGCGCCCTCCTGCGCGCGGGCGAGGTCCTGGTGACCCCGGTGACCGACGTGGGCTGGACGCCGCTCTTCCTGGTGGCCGCCGCCGTGGTGACCGAGCTCGGCGGGGCCCTCTCGCACGCCGCCCTGGTGGCTCGGGAGTACGGCGTCCCCACGGTGGTGAGCGTCCAGGGCATCACCCGCGCCCTCCACACCGGCGACCGCGTCCAGGTGGACGCCAACCAGGGGGTCATCGTGCGCCTGGAGCGGGCGCCCGCGGGCCATGGCTGAGCGCCCTCCACCCCGCCTCACGGTGCTCTACCGGGACCCCCATTGGCTCTGCCTGGACAAGCCCCCGGGCATCCCCACCACCCCCAGCGGACCTCCCTCCCTGGACGATCGCTCGGTGGTGGGTCGAGCCCGCGCCATCGCGCCAAAGGCTGCGCTTCATCACCCTTTTTCACGGCTGGACACACAAGTCTCTGGAGTCATACTCCTGGGCCTGAGCCACCATGCACTGGACCTCATGGAAGACATGAAGAATTCAGGTATAACTACGCGCAAATACCTTGGAATATTGAGTGGAGTACCTACTCTATTGGAGGGATGTTGGAACGCTCCCATCGGTGTGGACCCGAGGGATCCGAAGCATCGGGTGGCGGGTGGAGGGAGGGACCTCCAGCCCGCGGAGACGCGCTATCGGGTGTTGGCGGTGGCGTCTTCGGGCCCGGCGAGGGTGGAGCTGGTGCCGGTGACCGGTCGGACGCATCAGCTCCGGGTTCATGCGAAGGCCGCCGGGGCGCCGGTGCTTGGAGACGCGGTCTACGGGGGCCCCCGGAGGGTGACCCTTGCGGACGGGAGGGTAGAGGCCGTGCCCAGGGCGCTCCTGCACGCCTGGCGGTGCCTCCTGCCCGGGACCGAGAGGGTGCTCGAGGCGCCTCCGCCCGAGGACCTGGAGCGCGTCTGGAGGGCGCTGGCGGCCTAAGCGGTGTCGCGGATGAAGACGAACTCGTTGTTGCCCCAGCCATCCGTGGGCACCGGGAGGAGCTTGTCCGTGCGGAACCCGAGGTGGGTGACGTAGCGCGAGACCTCGTCCACGGTGGCGAACTCGTAGGGGTAGCCCCCGAGCCAGTCGCGGGCGTCGTGGAGCCAGCTCATCCCGCGGGACTTGTGGTACTCGCGCACCTCCCTCAGGGGGTTCTCGAAGCGCGACAGCTTGATGGCCGCCTGCCACGCCGCGAAGACGCCGACCATGAGGTCCTGCCGGAGCGTGGAGCCTCCCACGTAGGAGGCCTTGATGCGGGTCCAGGACTCCGAGGAGAAGCGCCCGAGGGCCCCCTCCACGCGGTTGTAGATCGCCACGGCGAAGCGCCCCTCGGGGCGCACCGGGAGGGCGGCGTGGGTGAGGGCCCTCCAGAGGTCGCCGGTGTGGTGCAGCACGCCCCAGGCGTAGACCACGTCGAAGTGCCCGAGGGAGCGCACGAAGTCCTCGTCGAGGACCGAGCCGCGGGTGACGCTCCAGGCGGCCTCGTCGGCGCGGGCGTGCTCGTCCCTCAGGGCGCGGGTGCAGGCCACCGAGTCCGGGTCGAAGTCAAAGCTCACGATGCGCGACGCCCCGAGCCGGTGGGCCGCCAGGGACATGAGCCCGCTCCCGCTGCCGATGTCCAGCACGGTCCTCCCCTGGAGCGCCCCGAGGCCGAAGAGCCGCTCCAGGCCGTGCTCGGCCTCCTCGATCCGGCGCGCGTCCAGGGCGTCCACCCGGAACGACTGCCAGTTCTTCCCGAACGCGAAGCGCTTCTCCTCGGTCATCAACGGCTCCAACGTACCTGTCACCTCCGCGGCGCCGACCAGGCGGCCGGGCCGGCGCTTGCTCGCGCCGCGGGTGGGGTGCTAGGTACCCCCGCGGTGGCCCCGCGGCGGCGCATTCTCTACTTCATTTCCTCCCTGGAGCAAGGGGGCGCCGAGCGGCAGCTCGCGGAGCTCATCAGGTCCCTGGACCTCGGGCGCTTCGAGCCCTCGCTCGTGGTGTGCAAGCCCGTGGACCAGCTCGGCTACGCGCTCCCCTCGGGTCCGCCCGTCTCCCTGGACGCGCCGGCCGGCGCCGCCCTCCTGGCCTTCGGGCGCCTGCGCAGGCTCCTGCGGGAGCGCCGCCCGGACCTCCTGCACACGTACCTCGGCGAGGCCAACCTGTTCGGTCGCCTGGCGGCCCGCGCCGAGGGCGTCCGCTGCGTGGCCAGCGTGCGGTGCACCCGCCTGCCCCTCGGGGAGCTCCTCACCGAGCGCCTCGCGGGGCGCCTCTCGGAGCGCCTCGCGGGGGCCCTCATCGTGAACTCCGCGGGCATCCGGGACGAGCTCGTGGCCCGCGCGGGCCTGCCCGGGGGAGCCATTGACGTGATCGAGAACGGCGTGGACCTGGCGCGCTTCCGGCCCCTGAGCCCGGAGGCCCGCGAGGCCGCCCGCGCGCGCCTGGGTCTGGCGGGCACCCGCGCCCTGGTGGTGCCCGGGAGGCTCTCCGCGCAGAAGAACCAGCGCGCGATCCTGCGCGCCCTGGGCCTCCTGCGGGAGCGCGGGGCGCTCCCTCCGGACGTGAGGGTGCTCTTCGCCGGGAGGGGCTCGCCGCCGTGGTACGGCGCCCTGGTGGAGGCCGAGGCCCGCGCCCGAGGGCTCCTCGGGGTCGTGCGCTTCCCGGGCGTGGTGGGCGCCATCCAGGAGCTCGTGGCCGCCGCGGACGCCGTGCTCCTGCCGTCCCTCTACGAGGGCCTCCCAAACGCCGTGGTCGAGGCCCTGGCGAGCGGCACGCCCGCGGTGGTGTCCCCCCCGGCCAACACGGACCAGCTCGTGGTGGACGGGCGCGAGGGCCTCTGCCTCGCCGGGACGGACCCCCGGGCCATCGCCGCGGGGCTGGAGCGGCTCTTCTCGCTGCCCCCGGAGGCGCTCCGGGGCCTCGGGGAGCGCGGCCGCCGCCACGCGGTGGAGCGCTTCGCCGTGGAGCGCATGGCGCGCCGCACGATGGACGTGTACGCCCGAGTCCTGGGCGACCCCCTGGTGGAGGCCCCGAGCGCCGCAGCGCCGGCCGGGGCGCCCTGAGAGGGGTCCGCGCGCCGTGTGTGGCATCGCAGGCTTCCTCGGCGCCCGCAGGGACGAGCCCGCGCACCCCGACGACGTGGCCGCCGTGCGTCGCATGTGCGACGCCCTGCGCCACCGCGGCCCGGACGCCGAGGGGATCTGGTCCAGCGGGCCCTGCGTGCTCGGCCACCGCAGGCTCTCCATCATCGACCTCTCCGAGGAGGCCCGGCAGCCCATCTTGAACGAAGACGGCCAGGTGGCCGCGGTGGTCAACGGAGAACTCTATGATTTCGCGGAGTTACGCCGCGACCTGGAGGCCCGCGGGCACCGCTTCCGGAGCGGCAGCGACAGCGAGGTGGTGGTGCACCGCTACGAGGACCTCGGCGAGCGCGCCGTGGACGCCGTCCGCGGGATGTTCGCGCTGGCGGCCTACGACGCGCGGCGCGGCACGCTCCTCCTGGCGCGGGACCCGGCGGGGAAGAAGCCCCTGTTCTACCGCCGCACGGCGCGCGGCCTGGCCTTCGCCTCGGAGGTGCATGCGCTGGTCACGGCCTTCCCCGAGGAGCCCCTGGTGCCGGACCTCGGGGCCATCGATGAGTACCTCACGCTGATGTACGTTCCGTCACCGAAGACGGCGTACCGTGGGGTGTTCAAGCTCCCGGCGGCCCACGTGGCGGAGGTCTCTCCGGGCGGCGAGGTGGTGCCGAGGAGGTACTGGCACCGCCCGCGGGGCGAGGCGCTGGGGGGCACCACGGAGGTCCTGGCGACGGAGCTGCGCGCGCGCATGACCGAGGCCGTGCGCAAGCGCCTGGTGAGCGACGTGCCGCTCGGGGCCTTCCTCTCGGGCGGGGTGGACAGCTCCACGGTGGTGGCGCTGATGGCGGGTCTGAGCCCGAGGCCCGTCAAGACCTTCTCCATCGGGTTTCCGCACGCCGGGGACTCGGAGCTGCACTACGCGCGGATGGTGGCGAAGCGCTACCGCACGGAGCACCACGAGCTGGTGGTCTCGCCGGACATGACCCGGGTAGTGGAGGACCTGGTGGGGCACTACGGCGAGCCCTTCGCGGACAGCTCCGCGGTGGCCACCTGGTACCTCGCCGCGATGACCCGGGAGCACGTCACCGTGGCGCTCTCGGGGGACGCCAGCGACGAGAACTTCGCGGGGTACAAGCGCTACAACCCCGCCCGCATCGGGCACCTGCACGACGCGCTGGCGCCGCGGTACAGGCCCCTGTTCCGGGGCGCCCTCCTCGGGGTGGGGAGGGCCTTCTACCCGTATCTGGCGCGCTTCGCCGAGCGCCTGGGCGAGGGTGAGGCCTCGCGCTACCAGACCCTGGTGGGGCAATTCACCCCGGCGGAGAAGGACCGGCTGTACCTCGCTCCGCTGCGCGAGGCCCGCGGCGGGGACACGCTACGCCGCTTCGAGCGCGTCCTGCGAGATGCGGGCGGGGCGAGCGCCATGGCCCGGCTCCTGGAGCTCGACTTCGAGACGTACCTGGTGGACGACATCAACGTGAAGGTGGACATCGCCGCCATGGCCCACGGCCTGGAGGTGCGCTGCCCCTTCCTGGACACGGCCGTGGTGGAGTTCGCCGCGCGGCTGCCGGCCCACGCGTTGATGAGGCTGCGAGGGAAGTACCTTGTGCGCCGGGCCTTCCGGGACCTGCTCCCGGCGGCGATCGTGTACCGCACCAAGAAGGGCTTCGCCCTCCCCCTGGCCCGCTGGCTCCGCACGGACCTGCGGGCCATGACCCGCGACGTGCTCCTGGACCGCACCGCCCGGGAGCGAGGGCTCTTCGACCCGGCGGAGGTCCAGCGCCTCTTCGAGGACTTCGACCGCGGCCGCGGCGACGCGGACCGGCTCTGGACGCTCCTGATGCTGGAGCTCTGGTTCCGGCGCTTCCTGGACCGCCGCGGAGGCTGAACCGCCATTCAGTCCATGCCGGGGCAGCGCACCCGGGGCCAGTCGGGGCCGAGGCACCCCCGGAGCTGGTCGGCGCACTCGGTCACCGAGGCCTGGCGCACCTCGAAGCAGCGCTCGTAGGTGCCGAGCTCCACGCCGCAGCTCGCGCGGGCGCAGCCGTCGTCGGCGCAGCGGTTTCGGTCGAGGCAGTCCTCCAGGTGCATGGACTCCGTGGGACAGCACCGCCGCGAGGCCTCGAAGATGCACAGGGAGCAGTCGTCGGAGCGGGCGATGCACCGCTGCTGGCACACCCCGTCGGTGCCGCAGCCGCAGAGGCACGCCCGCACGGTGGCGCCGCAGCGACCCGGCGAGGCATCCTCCGGCGGGGCGTCCGAGGCGTCTGCGCTGGCGTCGCCAACGGCGTCTCCGCCGGCGTCTGCGGCGGTCTCCGGGGGCGCGTCCAGGGCGCGGTCCGGCGCGGAGTCCAGGGCGGCGTCCGGCAGGAGCGCGGCCTCCGCGACGTCTGCGCGGTCCAGGGAGTCGCCCACGGAGTCCCCGGAGGCGTCCGCGGGCGGCGCGCGCTGCGAGCACCCGAGGGCGGTCAGCGCCAGGGCGAGGGCGAAGGGCGCTCTCACGTCAGGATGACCCTGACGACCCGGGCGACGTCCGCGTCGGGGCCGTGGAGGAGCGCCCGG
The DNA here is from genome assembly GCA_016218725.1 of Deltaproteobacteria bacterium. Taxonomy (GTDB): domain Bacteria; phylum Myxococcota_A; class Polyangia; order Polyangiales; genus JACRDB01. The sequence continues at coordinate 76,483 of JACRDB010000066.1, read as the reverse complement.
AGGGTCACCGCGAGGAGCCCCACGGAGAGCGCCGCGGCCACCATCACCGAGAGGCCCGCCGCGGGCGGAGGGCTGAGGGCGCGGCGGAGCTCCAGGAGGTCACCGGGACCCGTGTGGGCGACAGTCTCCCCTGGGGCCAGGGGGCGGAGCACCGCCCGGAGCCTCGCCAGGGCCTCCGGGGACGTCGCCCGAAAGCGCGGGAGCGCCGAGAGCCAGGCGTGCCGCCGAGACGCCAGGAGCCCCTCGGAGACCTCCAGGGCGCCCGCCACCAGCGCCGTGGGGAGCACCACCATCCCCTTGGCGAAGAGCCACGCACAGAGCACGCCATGGATGGTCACCAGCCCCGCAAGGGCGCCGTCGGAGGCGAGGGAGAGCCAGCGCCCGAGCCTCCGAGCGGCGTAGCCCGCGGGCATCGGCCATACCGGGAGTGCGAGCATCATCGCCGCGCTCACCGCCCAGGCCGACACGAGCGCGGGGACGCCACGGTCCGCGAGGAGGGCGAGGGTCACCGCTGCCAGGGAGCTGGCGACCAGGGCCGGGGGGGCTCCCACCTCGGACTGCGAGGGGCCCGCCCGGCGCTGCGTCAGGAAGCGCACCAGGGCATGCGGGGCCGCCACCGCACCGGCGCCCGCCAGGGCCGCCATCCAGGCGTCATTACCCCACAGGAGCGCCACGGAGCGCGACACCAGGAGGGCGCCCGTAGCGAGCCGGAGCGTGGCGCTGGGCGAGGCGCTCCACCAGGGCCCCTTGGGGTCCTCGGGCTCGGCGGTGCCCGCGGGGAGGAACTCCCGGGCGTCCAGGCGCTCGGCGATGGTCCCAAAGAGGATCTCCGGGTCGCCCACGTCGTGCACCGGGGCGTCGCCCTCGGCGGTGCGCAGCCTCGGCGAGCCGAGGGACGACAGGTCCGCGAAGGCCAGCGGGGGTCCGTGGGCGATGTCCACCTGGGCGTAGCACACCCTCACGTCGCCGCGCGGGGTGGGGATGTCCCCGGCCGTCAGGCGCAGGCCGTCCATTACGGCCCAGGGGATGGTGCGCTCGCCCTCGGGGCTGCGCACGCGGAGCGCGTCGGGCTCCGGCAGGAGCTCCGTCGTGGGGCGCTGGAGGCCCAGGCGGACGGCGAACATCACCGCCAGGGCCCCGACGGTCATCACCGTGGTGAGGCGCACGTCGAGCTGGGCCGCGAGGCGCAGGAGGAACCAGGTCGATGCCGCCAGGAGCGTCAGGCGCGTCACCACGTCGCGGAGGCTCGGTCGGAAGGGCGCCATCGGGTGCCTCCATGGTGTAGCACCGGACCGCCGCGGTCGGGGGCTCCCCCGGGCGGCCCTCGGGGGTATCTTCGTGGCCCGTGGACCGCCGGAAGCGCAACCTCGTCGCCGCGCGGTGCCTCCTGGCGGCCCTGGCATGCGCCCGGGGCGCCTCGGGGCAACCCTCGGCGCCGGACCCGTCCCGGGTCGCCGAGGTCAACAGGCTCTTTGCCCTCGGGAACGACGCCTTCCGTCGCGGGGACTACGCCGCGGCCCTGGAGGCCTACCGCGGGGCCTGGGACCTGGAGCAGCTGCCCGACGCGCGCTTCAACATGGCCCGGGCCTACGAGGCCCTGGGGGACATCGCCCACGCCCTCCTGGCCTTTGAAGACTGCGAGCGGCTCTACGCCCGCGAGGGGGACCGCGCCGAGGTCCGCGCGCGCCTGGAGCTCCTGCGCCGAAGGCCCGTGCCCGTGGTGGTGGTCTCCGAGCCCTCCGGCGCCACGGTCCGCGTGGACGACGCCGAGGAAGGGCCCCTGGCCCCCACGGTGCTCCAGCTCCCCCCGGGGCCGCATGTGCTCTCCGCCCGGAGGGAGGGCTACCGCGAGCTGGTCCGGCGTCTCGTGCTCCGCCCGGGGGTGGGCGAGACCGTGACCTTGACCCTGGAGCCCCTCTCCATCGCCTCGCCGCCACCGCCCCCGCCTCCGCCACCGCCACCGCCTGGCGCCTCCGAGGGCCTGGCCGAGCGCATCGCGGCGCGGCGCTCGCGGCGCTTCGTCAACTGGAGGCTTTCGTGGTTCACCGGCGTGGCGCTCCCGCAGGACGCCCTGCGCGTAGGCCTCGGGGGTGAGCTCGGGCTCTTCCTCGGGAGGGGCTTCACCACCCAGCTCCACGCCCTCTGGATCAGTGACCCGAGCGGCAACCCCCTGGTGCTCACCGCCGAGGTGGGCTGGACCTTCCGCGCCGACGAGCTGGACATCGGCGTGCTCGCCCACGGGGGCGTGCTCTTCAACTGCGTGGAGGCCTGCCGCTCGGGCCGGGTCACCCGCGAGAGCCAGCAGCCCATCGGGGGCCTGACCCTCAAGGCCGACCTCCTGGTGCACCCTCGCTTCGCCGTAGGGCTCTACGGCCGCTTCTCCTGGCGCTCCCTGGACCTCACCGCCAGCGAATCGGTCTTGAGTTCTCTGGGCTTGTGCCTCAGCTTCGAGTTCTAGAAAGCCACGTGGCGGACGACCCCCGGAGAGCACTCGACGCGACGGACCCCGCGGTCCAGGGGCCCACCCCGACGCTCCCGGTGGCCCCTACCAGCGGCCCGCACGAGGTCCCCGGAGAGCCCTCGGTGGCCCCGGACGCCCTGGTCGGGCGCATCCTCGCGGGGCGCTACCAGCTCGAACGGGTCCTGGGCCGCGGCGGCATGGGCATCGTGTATGAGGCCCGGCACCTCACCGTGGGGCGCTCCGTGGCGGTCAAGGTCCTGCGGCCGGAGCTGTGCAAGAACGCCGAGGCCACCGCGCGCTTCCACCGCGAGGCCCAGGCCGCCGCGGCCATCGGGAACGAGCACATCGTCGAGGTCTTTGATTTCGGGTACACCGCCGAGGGGGACACCTACCTGGCCATGGAGAAGCTCGACGGCCAGGACCTGGGCAGGCTCCTGCGCGAGGGCGGAGCCCTCCCGGAGGGCCGCGCCGTGGGCATCGCCCGGCAGATCGCCAGCGCCCTGGCTGCGGCCCACGCCAAGGGCATCGTGCACCGGGACCTGAAGAGCGAGAACGTGTGCATCCTGTCTCGCGAGGGCAGGGACTTCGTGAAGGTCCTGGACTTTGGCATCTCCAAGGTGTGTGAGGCCGAGGGCTCCGGCGCCGACGGGCCCATCACCCACCAGGGCGCGGTGCTCGGGACCCCTCACTACATGGCCCCGGAGCAGGGCCAGGGCGCCGCGGACGCGGACCACCGGGTGGACCTCTACGCCCTCGGGTGCATCCTGTACGAGATGCTTACCGGGCGCCTGCCCTACACGGGCCGGAGCGTCCTGGAGGTGCTCTACCGCCACGCCCGGGACCCGATCCCCTTGCCGTCGGCCACGCGGCCGGAGGTCGCCGCGACACTGGACCAGGTGGTCAAGCGCTGCATGGCCAAGGACCGCGCCCACCGCTTCGCCTCCGCGGACGAGCTCCTGGACGCGCTCCCGGACGCCACGCTCCTGGCCGGCGGCGAGAAGGTCTATGTCACGGCGCCGCCGAACCGCCCGAGGAAGCCCACCCAGACACGGCGCTGGGGCCAGCGGCTCCTGCTCGCCTCCATGGTGGCCGTCGGGGGCCTCGTCACGGAGCTCGCCTGGCGGCGAAACCCCCCCGTGCAGCGCGCTCCCAGGGCCTCCGCTCCGCCCCCTCCGACGCGCGACGCCGGCGCCACCCTGGCGCAACAGGCTCCGCCGCCGCCTCCGCCGCCCCCACCCCTCGACGCTGGGAGGCCCGAGACCGTGGTGCTCACCCTCGCCGTGAGGCCCGACAACGCCACCCTCACGGTGGACGGCGAGGCCGTCTCTTCAGGGCTCTGGACCGGGCGCCTGGACCGCGGACACACGGTGCACCTCACCGCCAGCGCCCCGGGGTGGCAGCCCCGGGAGGCGTGGGTCCTCATGCGCCACGACCAGACCCTGCGCTGGACCCTGACGCGCAGCCCCGGCGTTCGTGCCCAGAGGGCCCGGGACGCCGGGAGCACCACCGCGCCCATCGATGGCCTGAAGCAGAGTCCCTACTCCCGGCCCGGGGCCTCCACGCGGTAGAGCCTCCCAGAGGCCCACCCGAGGGGAAGCGAGACCCCGAGGGCCAACACTCCAAGAAGCGCATCCCGAGGGTCGTCCGCAAGGGCGAGAGGTAGGGCGCCCACCCACAATGCAGGGGCTTCTCCCACCCCATGGCGCTGAAGCGCCCCGAGGATGGCCTTTGCGCGCGAGAGGGCGAGCCCCCGGGGCCGTAGGAGCGCCTTGAGGGGCTCCAGGGCAGCGAGGGCCCCGCCCTGGCCAAAGTGCTCCAGGACGGCCCAGCAGGCCCTTTGCAGCCGCGCCTGGGCGAGCACCCTGGCGAGCTCCTCCGGGGGTCTCTGGAGGGCCTCGAAGGTCCTCTGGAGGTCTTCTCGGCAGTGGGGGGGAGCGCGAACCAGGAGGTCCCGCAGGGCGCAGCCCACGAGGTGCACGAAGGCCCTCCGGAGGTCCGGTCGAAGCACCGCGGCGCCGGGGGGCCCGGGGACGCGGTGGGCGCCGTGGACGAGCCAGGGCGTGTCCACGGCGCCGTAGCCCCTTGGCAAGGGCCTGCCGTGAAGGTCCAGGCGCATCCCGGCCACGCCGGGTACCGTGAGGGTCACGTGGAGGTCTCCGCTCCAGCCCTCGACGGAGAAGCCCCGGGCGCGGAGAGCCCCGAGCGTCCGTAGGAGTCCCGGGCGCACGGCCAGGAGGTCCAGGTCCACCATCGGGCGCTCGGAGGGATCATGGTAGGCCACCCGAGCCAGGAGGGCGCCCTTGAGAGGCATCACCGCGGCGTCGGGCCCCAGGGTGCGGGTGACCACCTCCAGGGCGCGGTCGGCGAGGTGATGGGTGGCCCAGGCGCGCAGCGCGCCGCGCCCTGAGGCCCGGTGGGCCATGGGCGGTCAGGCGCTCAGCTCGAGCATGCGCTGGATGGGTGCCAGGGCCTTGACCCTCAGGGCCTCGTCCAGGGTGATCTCCGGGGTCAGGGTCTCCAGGGCGTGGTGCACGGCCTCCAGGGTGTTCTTCTTCATGAAGGGGCAGTCGTTGCAGTGGCAGTTGCCCTCCGGGGGAGCCGGCAGGAAGGTCTTGCCCGGCGAGGCCTTCTGCATCTGGTGGAGGATCCCGGTCTCCGTCGCCACGATGAAGGTCGTGGCGGGAGACTTCTGCGAGTACTGGAGGATCCCGCTGGTGCTGCCGATGTAGTCCGCCATGGCCAGGAGCGCGGGCTCGCACTCCGGGTGCGCCAGCACCAGGGCCTCCGGGTGCCGCGCCTTGAGCGCGATGAGCTTGCGCTCGGAGAAGGTCTCGTGGACCAGGCACGAGCCCCGCCAGAGGAGCAGCTCCCGGCCGGTCTTCTTTGCAAGCCAGCCGCCGAGGTTCCGGTCCGGCGCGAAGAGAATGGGCCGCTCGGCGGGCACGCTCCGGACGATCTTCTCCGCGTTGGACGACGTGCAGATGCAGTCCGAGAGCGCCTTCACCCCCGCCGAGCAGTTGATGTACGAGATCACGTAGTGCTCCGGGTGCCTCGCGGTAAAAGCGGCAAACTTGTCCGAAGGACACCCTTCGGCGAGGGAGCAACCGGCCGACAGATCGGGAAGAATGACCTTCCTGGAGGGGTTCAGGATCTTGGCCGTCTCGGCCATGAAGTGCACCCCGGCGAAGACGATCACGTCCGCGGTGGTCTTGACGGCGGCCTGCGAGAGCTGGAGCGAGTCGCCGACGAAGTCCGCGAGGTCCTGCACCTCGCCGTCGACGTAGTAGTGCGCGAGGAGGACGGCGTTGCGCTCCTTGCGGAGGCGGTGGATGGCTTCTACCAGGGGGTCGTCGTGCATGGCGTACCTCGCGGGAGGGTATAGGGCCGACGGGCGCGCTGTCACCCACCGACCGGCGGAGGCCCAAGGAAGGGGCTGGGGCGGCGGTCCAAGGGGGCTCCGCGGGTGGTTGTGCCGGGTTCGGGGGTGTTCTATCGTCCCGCCGCGTCGGGCATGACCACCCCTGAGGAAGAGCAATGGCTTGAGCACGCGCGAGGGGGGGACCGGGCGGCCTTCGGGCGGTTGATGCGCCAGCACATGCCGCGGGTCCACCGGCTGGCGGTGCACCTCACGGGGAACGCGGGCACCGCGGACGATGTGGTGCAGGAGACCTTCCTGCGGGCGTGGAGGGCCATCGGGCGCTTCGACGGCCGGGCGGATCTCTTCACCTGGCTCTACCGTATCTGCATCAACGTGACGCTGAACCTCCGGAGGCAGAACCGTCGCATCGCCACGGACCTGTCGGACCCCAGGGTGCCGGAGCCCGTGGCGCCGGGGACCCCAGGGTTGTCCGCGGAGCAGGCACAGGCATACCGCACCCTTGCAGTGGCGGTGGACGGCCTGAGCGAGTCCCTCCGGACCACGCTGGTGCTCGCGTGCATTGAGCAGGTTCCCTACAAAGACATTGCTCGGATCCTGGGTTGTAGTGAAGGCACCGTCGCGTGGCGCGTCCACGAGGCGCGGCGACGCCTTCGGGAGGTCCTGCGCGAAGAGGACCTCGCGTCCCTCGACGATGCCGATCACGGTGGAGGCTGACGAGCGTGGACGACGAACTCAAGCGTAGGATCGCGGGCTCCCTGGACCTGCCAGCGGACGGCCTGGCGGACCCGGTGGTGGCCAGGGCCCTCGCGGAGGACCCCGGCGCGGCGCGCTACGCGCTAGAGCTCCGGTCGCTGGACCGGGCCCTGCGGCGCTGGCCCGCGCCGGGCCTTGCGCCGGAGGCGCTGGAGCGCCTGACGGCCCAGGTGGACCACTGCCTGGACGGGGTGGCCAAGGTGCGGCGCTCGGAGACTGTCTCAAGGCAGGAGCCCGGCGCGGACCCCGGCAGGGACCCGGCCGGGGTGCCACAGTTCGAAGACGAGCCCAAGATCCCGACGGAGAGCATCCAGACCATGTCCGAGCCCAACGAGCCCGAAGCGTCCACCGAGGGCGACAGCGACCTGGAGGGCCTCGCGGCCCTCGCCCGCACCAGCCTGGGACCGGCCGCCATGGGGGCCTCGCGGCGCCCTTCGGCCCCGGCCATCACCGACGCCGTGGACGAGACCAGTTCCGGCATCGTGGACATCAAACACCTGGTGGAGATCGCGCGGAGCAGCGTGTCCGTGCCGCCGCAGACGGTCACCGCGGAGCCCGCGAAGGTCGAGCCCAAGGCAGAAGCCGCCGCGGCAGCGCCCGGGGCCGCCCCGACCACCGAGGCCAAGGCCGCCGCGGACAAGGGCCCCTCGGCGCCCAGGGTGATCGCCCCGCCGGTGGAGCCGGTGCCCGCCCGACGCAGCGGAGGCGCTCTCTGGGGCGCGCTGGGTGGCATCGCCGCGAGCGCCCTGGCGTTCTTCTTCTGGACGCAGTCTCAGTCGCAGCGGGAGGCCCTGAACACCGCCACCACGCCCCTGGAGAGCCCCGCGGAGTCCTCCGGCGCGGCGCCACTGGCAGCGCCTCCGGCGCCCGCGACGCCTGCCGTGGTAGCCGCGCCTCCCGCGTCGGCGCCCACGGGCTCTCCGACCGCCGAGGCGCCCGCCCTGGTGCCGGGGCCCACGGCCTTTGGAGCGCCCCCGGCGGGACCCGTCGCGCAAGGGGCCGCGGCGGCGGACCAGCCCGCCCAGGCCGCGACGCGCTCCGTCGCGGCGGAGAGCGCCGCACCGGAGCCCCGGGCGCCCCAGGACCCCGCTGCGCAAGGAGCAGGCGCCGCGCCGGAGGGAGCCACCGGCGGCCTGGACGACCGCCGCGCTCGCCGTGGCAGGGACCAGGGGAGGTCCGACGAGCCCCAACGTGACCGCGCCGAGGTCGAACGGACCCCGGCGGCGCCGACGGTCGCCGCGGCCCCCACGCCGCCTCCACCCCCCGCGCCGCCGACGCGCACCGCGGCCCCGGCGAACCCCACCACGGCGACGCCGTCGGCGCAGCCCGCGGCCAGGCCTCCGGGCGGCTCGTCGTCCATCGCGGACCTCTTGAACCAGGCGGCGCCCACCCCCGCCCGCAACGCCCCCACGCTCCCGGCGGCGCCCGCGCCCGCGGCGGCGCCCGGAGAGCTCCCGGAGCGGCCCAACCGCCAGATGGTGACCAGCGTCCTGTCCCCCTTGTCGGGCGCCGTGAGGGCTTGTGCCCAGGGACAGACCGGCACGGCCCCCGTGGCGATCACCATCGGCAACGACGGGACCGTTCGGAGCGCCTCGGTGGGCGGACAGTTCGCGGGCACCCCCGTGGGGGAGTGCATCGCCGGGGTCGTGCGTCGCGCGCACTTCCAGCCCTTCCGGGCGCCTCAGGCCAACGTGACCTGGCCCTTTGTGATCCTCCCGCCGCGTTAGGGTCTCTCGACGGCTCGCAGGCGCCCCGAGGGCGCCCTCCCGGGGAGCTCCCGCAGGGCTCCGCTGGCGACCACCAGCAGGAGTCCGGTCACCGGGAGGTGATACCGATCGCCGCCAAAAAATATCAGGTGCGTGCACAGGACCACCCCCGTCGCGGCGAGGCACCGCGCGCCCACGAGGCCCACACCACGCCGCGGGTAGAGCGGCAGGAGCGCGAGCAGGGCCAGGAGGTAGACACAGCGCCAGGGGATGGAGAGCGCGACCCTGCCGCGCCTTTCGAGCTCGGGGCCGAGGAGGTCCGGCCGCGCGGTGCGGAGGTACCCGACCGGGAAGGCCTCGTAGGCGTAGGTGTGGTAGAATTTCGCGCCCGCGAGGCGGAGCCAGCGTGAGGGGTCTCGGCGCACGGTGGCCCAGGCGAGGCTCCGCCAGCAGCGGTCTCGGGCAACCTCGCCCACGACGCCCCGGCACCCATCGCGGGCGGTGAGGAAGCGAAAGGTCCCCACGGCCCCGGGGAGCGCGCCGATGGCCAGGTTCCCTCCGCCGTTGGTGCTCACAAACGCACAGCCGTCCACCGCACGGCAGTTGCGCGCGCTCCAGGGCAGGACCGCCAGGGTTGTGAGGGCGGTCACGAGGAGAGCCTGCCTCGCGCGGAGCCTCCAGGTCCCGGCGACCACCAGCGGGAGCACCGGCGCCAGAAGCGCCGCCTGGGGGCGCACATACACCGCGAGGGCGAGCGCCGCGGCGGTGGCGGCGGCGCTGGACAGCGAGCCCTCGCGCCACCCGACCAGGTACACCGCGAGGGTGAGGGTGAGCCCCCAGAGGGTCTCGGTCATGGGCGTGGACGCGAAGAGCACCTGCCCAGGCAGGAGCGCGAGCCCCAGGGCCGCGAGGCGAGCGGCCCCCGGAGACGAGACCCTCCTCGCGAGGCGGTGCACCAGGGCGACGGTGCCCGCGCCCGCCAGGGAGCCCGCCAGGGCGATCACCCAGGGCGCCTCGCCCAGGACCGCGTAGAGCGCCCCGAGGAGCGCGGGATAGCCCACCGGGTAGTAGGCCGTGGGGACCGTCGGGTCCGCGGTGGGGCCGAACATGAAGCACGAGTACCCGAGGCCCCGAGCGATTCCACGGGCGGCCCTCTCGTAGAGCTCACCGTCCCACGCCGGAGGAACCCTCACGGCCAGGCCCCACGCCAGCCGAAGGACGAAGGCCAGGGCGCTCGCGGCCCAGGTAAAGGCCCGGTCCTCCGGCGAGGGCTTCATCGCCGCGGCAGCGTGGTGGAGGCCAGCACCGCCAGGAGCGGGCTGAACACCAGGTGGTAGCGATCACCACCGAAGAACACCGCGTGGACCGCGACGGAGCCCCCCACAGCCCACGCTGCGAGCCTCGCCTCCAGGGTCCAGGCCGCGCCCCTCGCGCGCAGCACCACCGCGAGGAGCGCCAGCGCGCAGAGCGCCCGGTGGCCCCCGGTGAGCGCCGCCTCGCGGCGGAGGAAGAGCCGGTCCCTGGCGGCCGACGGGGCCGCCGCGTCGCGCAGGTACGCCGCGGGGGCGGCCTCGAAGTCCAGGAGCTCGTGCACCTTGTCGAAGGCCAGCGACGCCCACCCGATGGGGTCCCCGGCGATTCGCCCGAGCGCGAGGCGCCCGTAGCACCGGTCCTTGGCGACCTCGCCATGGACCCGGTCGCAGCCCTCGCGCGCGCGCAGGTCGCGGTAGCCACCGCGGGCCACAGGGTCGGCGCCGATCCAGAGGTTCGAGCCGCCATTGACCGACACCAGGGCGCAGCCGTCCAGCCTCGCGCAGTTGCGCGCGGTCCACGGGAGCACACACAGCGCACACGCCAGGCCCGCCCACCCCAACGCCGCCACCCGCCGCCTCGCGCCCTCGGCGCTGGCCAGGGCCAGCACCGGCGCCAGCAACAAGACCTGTGGGCGGACCAGCCCCCCCACCCCGAGGCACAACCCCGCCGCCAACGCGCTCCATCGCTTCCCTTCGCGACCGTGCCGCGCCAGAAACAGCACCGCCAGGACCAGGAGCGCCGCGCTCACCGGTTCGGTCATGTAGGTAGATACATACATCACCCCACCTGGCAACAGGGCCGTGAGGGCCCCGGCGAGGTGGGCTCCGTGCCGCGAGGAGGCACGCTGCGCGAGGAGGACGGCGGAGGCGGTGACCGCGGCGGAGGCCAGGAGGTTGAGCCCCGCGGCGACCCAGGGCGAGGGACCCACCACGCGGTAGGCGAGGCCCAGGAGCGCGGGGTAGCCCACGGGATAGAACGCCGTGGGGCGGTAGGGAGGGAGGTTGTTCCAGGTGTCCACGAAGCCCATCCCGCGGGCGAGGCGCAGGGCCGTGCGGGCGTAGATGTGACCGTCCCAGGCGATCACCGGGCCCGTGGAGGCGAGCCACAGCGCGCGGACGGCGACGGCCACGGAGGCCCAGAGGGCGGGGACCTTCATGCGCGGCGCGAAGCCAACGGCGCCAGGAGCGGCACCACGGCGAGGTGGAAGCGGTCATCGCCGAGGAACAGCGCGTGGGGCGCGAGGAGCACCCCCGCGGCGACCAGGAGGCCCGCGCGCTCGGTGCGGGAGACGCCCACTCCGCGACGCCGCAGGGCACTGCCCAGGAGCGCCCACCAGGCGAGCGTGCATGCGAGCGTGAGGGCGCGCTCCGGGCCCGCGCCGAGAGGGCTCGCGTCGCGCAGCCACGCGGCGGGGCAGTGCTCCCACGCGAGGGTGCGCAGGAGCTTGAGAGCCCCGAGGCCCACCCACCGCGCGGGGTGCTCCCACGCCCGCGCGGCGCCCTCGCGCTGGAGGCACCGGTCGCGCTCGCGCTCCGAGGGCAACCGCAGGCAGGGGTGGCTCCGAGGGACCGGCTGGTAGCCTCCGAGGGCCTCCGGGAGCGTGCCGAGGTAGAGGTTGCTGCCCTGGTTGGTGCTCACCAGCACCGGGCCACCGAGGGCGAAGGAATTGCGCGCGGTCCAGGGCGCCACGAGGCCGAGGGCGGCGACGGTGGAGAGCGCCGCGAGGAGCGTCCGAGCGCGATGGCGCAGGCCGGCCCTGGTGCCCACGAGGGCCCCCACCAGGGGCGCCAGGAGGAGCCCCTGGGGGCGCACCAGGGTCAGGAGACCCACCAGGGCGCCCGCGCCCAGGGCCCGCCTCCCGGGGCTCCCGAAGGGACCCAGGGCGACGGCGACGGCGGCCACGGCGAGGGCCCCGGCGAGGGTCTCGGTCATGGCCGCGAGGGACCAGAGGGCGAGGCCGGGATAGAGCGCGACGCACCAGGCAGCGCGATGGCCCCGGTCCCCGAAGGAGCTCACGGCGAGCGCGGAGACCGCGAAGGCCACGAGGTTGACGGCCAGCGGGGCCAGCTCGGCCGGAGCGGCCGCGAGGGCGAGGGGCAGCCCCGGCGGAAAGAACGCCGTGGGAGCCCCGAGGGGGCTCACGTAGCCCCGGCCCGCGCGGAGGCCCTCGGCCAGCGCGGTGTAGAGCGCTCCGTCCCACACCTGCGACGGACGCAGGAGGGCCCAGAGCGCGACGCGCAGCGTCCCGCCGGCCAGGAGAGCGAGCCCGAGCTTGCGGCCCATGGGGGGCGTCGAGTACCACAGGTGCCTCGCATTGCAACGACGGACCCGGCAGTGGGGCGACGGGAGCGCCCCGGGCGTAACCTCCCGTTGGTGCCCCCATGGTGAACCCCACGGACCTGGCCGCGGCCGCGACCACCCCGGACGAAGCCCCGACAGACGACGCTGGGCCTACTACGCCGCTGCGCTTCGTAGACCCTCGCGCCACCACCCTGGAGGACGCCGGGTACGTCTCGCGCTACCGCCTCGGCGAGCGCCTGGGCCAGGGCGGCATGGGCGAGGTGCGGCTCTGCCGCGACCGCCGCGTCGGCCGAGACGTCGCGATGAAGGTGATCCACCCCGAGCAGCGCGGCCGCGACGACCTGCGCGCGCGCTTCCTGCGCGAGGCCAGGGTGCAGGGCCAGCTCGAGCACCCGAGCATCGTGCCCGTCTACGACCTCGGCCTCGCCGAGGAGGGCGCCACCTATTTCACCATGAAGCGCGTCCGGGGCCTCGGCCTCGATGCGGTGCTCGGGAAGCTCCGCAGCGAAGAGCCCGAGGCCCTCGCGCGCTTCACGCGCCACCGCCTCCTCACGGCGTTCACCACGGTCTGCAACGCGGTGCACTACGCCCACCACCGCGGGGTGATCCACCGGGACCTGAAGCCCGCGAACATCATGCTCGGGGACTTCGGGGAGGTGTACGTGCTGGACTGGGGCGTCGCGCGCCTCGTCGAGGCCGACGGCGACGCCCAGCCCGCGGTGGAGTCCCCGGTGCGCGTCGAGGCCGAGCCCACGAAGCACACGGCCCTCGGGACCGTGATCGGGACCCCCGGCTACATGGCCCCGGAGCAGCTCCAGGGGCACCCCGCCAGCGTGGCCAGCGACGTCTATGCGCTCGGGGCCATCCTCTTCGAGCTCCTCGCGCTGGATACTTTGCACCCGAGGGTATCCTCCGCCCAGCTCGTGGCGTCGACGCTCGGGGGGCCCGAGGCCCGGGCGGCCGTTCGCGCCCCGGAGCGGGACCTCCCGCCGGAGCTCGAAGCAATCTGGCTCCGCGCCACGCACCTCGAGCCCTCGTCGCGGTACCCCGACGCCAGGGCCCTCTGCGACGCCGTGGAGCGCTTCCTGGAGGGCGATCGGGACCTCTCGCGCCGCCGCGCCATGGCCCGGGAGCACGCCTCCCAGGCCGAGGCCCTGGCGAGCCGAGCCCTCTCGTCCCAGCGCGAGGAAGACCGCCGGAGCGCCGTGCGCGAGGCGGGCCGCGCCCTGGCGCTGGACCCCTCCGAGGGGGGCGCCCTCGGGACCCTCCTCAAGCTCCTCCTGGAGCCGCCCAAGACCCTCCCCGAGGAGGTGCGCCTGCGGGTGCTGGAGGACAAGACCGCGGGGATGGCCACCGCGGCGCGGGCGGGCGCCATCAACTACCTGGCCTGGGCCTCCTTCGTGCTCCTGTGCATCACCCTCGGGGTGCGGGACCCGCTGCGCGCCTGGACCTGCGCGGGGCTCTTCCTCTTGAGCTCCTGGCTCTGCTGGAGGGCCTCCGTCACCCGCGCCTTCCCGCCCTGGAAGGTGCCCCTCATGGCCGCCGTGAGCACCACGGCGATCGGCTTCCTGGCCTCGTTCTTCGGGCCGCTGATCTTGCTGCCCGCGGCCCTCGTCGCCAACTGCGCGGCGTACACCCTGGCCGCCAACGTGCGCTTCAACGTCCTCTTCCTCTGGGTGTGCGCATGCCTCCTCGCGCTGCTCTTCGTGGGCCCCTACTTTCACCTCCTGCCGCCGTCGTACACCTTTGAATCGGACCTGATCCGCGTGAGCCCCCGCACGGTGAGCTTCGACCCCCGCTGGACCCCGGTGCTCCTCGGGGGCACCCACGTCGTGCTGCTCCTCCTGGCCGGGAGGGTCTTCGGTCGCCTCGGCGCGAGGCTCCGGGTCTCCACCGAGCGCATCCACCTCCTGGCGTGGCACCTGCAACAGATCGTGCCGGACGCCTCACCGAGCACCCCGTCGCTCCCGCCGACACGTGTAAACTCTTGAAATAACTGAGCTTTTCAGTGCGGTCCGGGGCCGAAATAGAGCAGCCGGTTGCCGAGGTCCAGCCGGAGCTTGTAGAGCCCTCCGGGCGCCTTCCCGAGGCGCAGGTAGGTGAAGCCGAAGGTCACCCTGCGCTCGTCGGCGCCGAGCGGGGTGACGCGGTGCCAGGCGCGGGCGCCGCACAGGAACACCACGGTGCCCGGGGTGGTGCGCACGCGCTGGCGGAGCGGTGGTCGGTCGGCGCAGGCCCTCCAGGTCTCGAGCTCCAGCGCGCTGGAGCTCTGGTCCACGAGCCCGACGAGGACGGAGAACGAGTCCCCGGGCGGGCAGCCGCACTCGTCCGTGTGCCAGGCGATGTGGTCCCCCGGGCGGGCGTAGTCATAGATCGCCGAGGCATGCACCTCGCCTGGCGCGCGGTGCTGGAGGGGGACGCGGGCCACCGCGGAGAAGAGCGCGAGGAGCGCCGGGGACTGATGCAGGGCGTGGAGCGAGGGCGCCTCCCGGGCCACCACGGGGTGCGGGACCGCCCCAGCCTTGCGCACCCACGGGACGTGACGGCGTACGCCCCGCGGCGCGAGGGCGAGGGCCTCGGCGGCGAGGCGTTCCACGAGGCCGAGGGGCAGGGTGCTCGGGAGCACCACGCAGCCGCCGTCGGCGTGGTAGCGCGCGGCGAGGTCCGGGGCGTCCAGGGACGCGGTGTAGCGCGCGAGGTGCTCCTCGACGGCGCTCACGCCGGGCCGAGGCCCCGCAGGTCCAGCCGGCCTTCGCGCAGCGGCGGGCAGAAGAAGAACGCGCCGGTGACCGCGCGCGAGAATGCGAAGAGCCCGTCGGTCACGCCGTCGTCGTCGCCGTGCATCCGGCGGAGCATGCGCTCGACCCGCTCCAGGCTGGCCGTAAACGCCAGGACGAGGAGCCCGCTTTCGCGCACCCCGCCGTAGGGCATGGACCGCCGCACCAGGAAGGCCGGGGGGTCGAAGTCCTCCTGCGCCGCGCGGCGGACGTGGGCGGAGCGCGGCGCGTCCGGGAGCTCTTCATTGGTCTCCCGGTCGCGCCCGATCAGTTGGTTGCGCGCGTTGCGGTCGAGCGCCTCGAGGGCGCGCAGGTCGTGGACCCAGCGCTGCAGGAGCGCGAAGGAGCCTCCACGGACGCCGGGCGCTCCCGCGGAGACCAGGGCCGCGTCCAGGGCCCTGGGGCCCACGGGGTTCTCGGTCCCGTCCTCGAAGCCCGAGAGGTCCCTCCCCTCGGCGTAGAGGAAGGCGTGGTGCTCCTCCCGGACCGTGAAGGCGCCCTCCAGGCGCCGCGCCAGGGCGCGGCATGCGTCGTAGCGGTCGCTCTCGTCGGAGTGAGACACGCGGGCGAAGAGGGCGTCGGGCGTCGCCGGGAAGCGGGTCATGGAGCTCGGGAGGGGCCTCAAGCCCGGCACGGCCGCCGCGGAGGCCCCGACGCCGAGCACCACGCAGGGGTCCCAGAGATTCTCCCGGAGGGACTCCAGGGCCCCTCGGGCGTCTCCCTCGGGGTTCCGGAGGAAGGTCAGGAAGCGCGCCGCCGAGGGCACCGGGGAGAAGACCCCCGGCTGCGGCGCCGGGCCTTCGGGCACGAGGGATTCCACGCTGCTCATCGCCCCCGGAGGAGTACACCCGATCGGGCCTCCAGGGTTAGCCTCCGGGGACCCGGCGTAACTTCCGGGGGCCGCGAGACGTAGGGACCTTCTGGGCGTATGGTGGTCCCGCTCGATGGTCGGACCAATGTCCAGGATTTCACCGGTCGCCGCGCTGTCAGCCTTGCTCCTCGGTGGCTGCGGCGCCGAGCCCGCACCGTCCCCGGATGCCACCTCGGACACCTCGGCGGCGGACCTTCCTGACGACCGCGGCGCGGCACAACCTCGCTCCGAGGTGCCCCAACCCGACGCCAGCGCCGACGCTACGCCGGAACTTTCCGACGCGGGCTTGGACGCGCCGTCCGATGGGCCGCCCGACGTCCCCCGGGGAGCGCCGGATGTCGCCCTGGACTCTACGGCGGACGCTACCCGCGACGCCTCCCCGGAGGCCATGGCGCCCGCCGGGACCGCGCCCCCGGGCACCCTCCCAGGGGAGAGGGCAGCCCGTGACGGAGAGAACCCCGTGAGCCTCCCGAGGGACACCGAGGTGGTGCTCCGGGTGGAGGGTAGCGGGTCCGAGCACCTCGGGTTCCGGTTGGAGTTCTCGCCGCCTGGCGCTTCGGTGGTGCTCCGGGTGGACCGCTGGGACGGCTCCGAGGCCCGGGAGCTCGGCCGCACCGACGCGGGCGCGGGGCTCCGGGTGCTGGCCGCCTTCGACCCGTCGGGCCCGAGGACCTTCTGGGTGCGGCTGCGCGCCACGGGCGCCGTGGGCTCGGCGAGGCTCACGGTCACCCGGACGCCCTTCCGGGACGGGGCCCGGTGCGTGTCGGACTGCGCGAGGCTCCTCCAGCTCCCGCTCCCGAACGACCCGGCCAGGGACGGCTATGGGACGGCGTCCAATACGGTGTTCCGGTACCAATTCGGGCGCCGGGACCTGGTCCAGTGGGTGCGCTACGCGGGGCAGGTGATGGCGCGCCAGGGCCGCGCGCCCTTCATCCCCGAGGACCTCTCGCAGTGGAACGGCGAGACCCCGGGCGTGGACGTCGGCGCGCCGCGTCACGCGTCGCACCAGCGCGGCAAGGACGTGGACCTCTCGCTGTATGGCAACGACGGCAGGGCCCCCTGGAGGAGCTACTGCCGAGTCCTGGCGGGCTCCGGGGGGCGGGAGTGTGCCTCGGGGTCGGTGATGAACTACGACGGCCTGGCCAACGCAGCGCTCTTCGCGCCCTTCTTCGCGACGGCGAGGGTCACCATGTGCTTCCTCGATCGGGCGCTCATCGCGGTCACCCGGAGCGCCCTGGACCAGGCCATCCGTGAGGGCCTCGTGGACGGCGCCCTGCGCGGGCTCTACGGCGACGGGGTGCACCTGCAGCACTGGCCCAACCACGACAACCACATCCACCTCCGGGTGAGCGAGGCGGCCCCGGGCGCGGTGGTCTTCGAGCCCTTCGAGGCGCCCTAGTCAGCCCCTCCGGGGGAGCGCCGCGGGCCACACCCGGAGCGCTCCGGGGCCGTCCCGGAGCGTGACCTGGCAGCCCAGGCGCACCTCGGGAGGCGCTCCAAGACGCGCCAGGAGCGCGCGCTCCGCGGCCTCAGGCGGGTCGCAGAGCGCGGCCCCGTCGAGCACGAGCACCTGGCAGAGCCCGCAGTTGGCGTGCCTGCAGGCCGAGGCGAGGGCCGCTCCGGGGGTCTCGTCGGCGACGTCCAGCAGTCGGCTGCCGGCGGGCGCCTCCGCGGTGAGGTCTGTGTGTGCGAACTCCACCCTGGGCACCCGTCACCTCGTGTAGCGCGCGCGGAGGTGGCACCAGAGCCGCTCCACCGCCAGGGCCATGGTCACCGCCACGGGGAGGAAGCCCATGGCCGGCACCCACACCAGCTCCGCCTCCGTCGGGTGCAGCCCCCCGAGGCCCCCGCCCGTGGCGGCCGCGACGGCGGCCCAGCCCGCGACCGCCGCGAGGAGAGCTCCTCGCGGCGAGTCCTCGCGGCGCAGCGAGAGGAGGGCCAGGAGCGTGGCGCCCAGGACCATCCCCCGGAGGGACTCGCGCACGAACTGGTTCTGCGACCCCATGGTGCTCAAGGAGAGCGGCCGGGGTACCCAGAGCACCCACCCGAGGACGGCGCCCGCGGGCACCAGGGCGGCGCGCAGGACGCGACTGCGCCGCGCCCCGCGGAGACCAAGCTGCACCGCGAGGGCGAGCACCGCGAGGCCCGACCCCACGGCCAGGAGCGCCCGCCGTCGCCGCAGGCTCCGGAGCGTGGAGGCGTAGGCCTCCTCGCGCAGGGCGGCGCCTGGGTCCCGCCGGTCGCTGCCTCCCTCCACCGCGCGGGCGGTGCCCAGGTGGAGCGCCGGCGCGGAGACCCCGAGGGACCTCGCCAGGGTGGGCGCCAGGTCCACCGCGGGGATCGTCCCGGAGTCCCTCGGACGCCGCCCGGAGCACCGCGGGTGGAACGCCTGCCAGCGCGTGAACCGCACGGCGGGCTCGGGCCCTCCGTGGCCGCCCCGGGGGAGGTGCCCGTGGTCCGCGCCGACGAACACCAGGGTGTCGTCGGTCAAGCGCGCGCGCAGGTCGCGCACCACCGAGGCCATGCGCCGGGCCGCGTCGGCGTACTCGGGCGAGGCCCCCCCCCGCTCATGGCCGGCGTCGTCCACGGCCATGAGGTGCAGGACCCCGAAGCTCGCGCCCTCGCGCCACCCGCGCAGGAGGTCCTCCGCGGCCGCGCGCGCGCTCTCGCTGAAATGGAGCCGGTCCCGAGGGGCCCCCGCGAGGTCGTGGAACCACGTGACGCCGTTGAGGGCCCAGGCCACGCGCCCTCCCTGGGACCGCACCCTCGCCGCGAGGGTGTCCGCGCGGGCCACCCCCTGGTGGGCGTTGTTCATGATCCCCGCTGCGCGCTGGGGGATCCCCGTCAGGATCACGTGATAGTCCGGCCGTGACAGCGTGGGCGTGCCCATGTCCACCCGGGCGGTCCAGCACCGTCCCCCGCCGAGGTCCACCACGCCCGCCGGGTCGTACCCGAGCCCGTCGATCACCACCACGAGGACGCGGCTCGGCGGCGTCGCGCTCGCGGGCGTCGGGCTCCTTCGGGCCTTGAGCGCCGCCAGGAGCTCCGGCTGCGGCGCGTTGGCGCTGCGCCAGCACCAACGCGTCCACCCTACGCCTGCCGCCGACGCCAGGAGCGCCACCGCGAGGGTCCCCAGCGGTCGTGTCCTGTTGCCCGCCGGGGAGGTCTCGTCGCGCATCGGGTAACGCCCACCATCACCGAGGGGCGCCGCGCGCACAAGCGCCGCCAGCGGCGCCGCCACCCCGCCGCCACCTCCGCCACCCGAAAGGGGCCAGAAAATTCAATGATTTCAATGACTCTTAGACGGTACTAAAATTGCTTGTGGCGTCGCCATGGGACTCCTGCCATGGGCTCTCCTTGCGTTCCTGCTCGGGCTCTGGACCCGACCGCTGGGCGTTCCGTGGGGCGCCGGGCTGCTGTGCGGGGTGGTGGGCCTGGCGGTCTGGCTTCGGCGAGAGAGCGCGGTGGTGGGGGTGCTGCTGGTGGTGGCGGCGCTCGCCCTGGGCTCCCTCCGCGCGCCGGAGGAGCCACCCGCGAGAACCCGCGCGCCGACGGTGCAGGCCCGGAGGCTCCGCGCGGAGGTCACCGGCGGGTGCTCCACGGTGGACGAGAGCACCCACTGCCGGGTCTCCGTGAGCGGGCTCGGGGAGGCCCTCCTGCGTGCGCCCGCGGGGCGCTGTGAGGCCTCCACGGGGGACGCGCTCGAGCTCATCGCCACGGTGCGCGAGGAGGTGCCGCTGCGGAACCCGCCGGTGCGTCCGGCGCCGGGACCCGAGAGGGTGCTCCTGGACACCGCCGGCTGCGACGTGTCCACCCCGGCGAGCGCCTGGAGGGCCGCCCCCTGGCGCGGGGCGGAGGCCCTGCGCAGGGCCCTCTCGCGGGGCCTAAGGCGCTCGCTGGACGACACCTCCGCGCGGCGCGCGGAGGCGCTCTTGCTCGGCGCCACCCGAGGGCTCCCCTGGGAGGTCCGGAGGGCCTTCCGGGAGACCGGCCTGTCACACCTCCTGGCCGTCAGCGGCGCGCACGTGGCGCTCCTGGCGTCGCTGGCGGCGTGGCTGACGCGGCGCGCGCTGCTGCGCGTGCCGTCGTGGACCGAGAGAGGGTGGAGCGCGCGGGCGCCAGCGGTCCTCGCGGTGCTGGTGGCCGGGCTCTTCGTGCTGGTCACCGGCGCCCAGCCTGCGTCCCAGAGGGCGCTCCTGACAGGCGCCCTGGGCGCGGCGTTGGGGCTCCTCGGGCGCCGCCCGGAGCCCTTGAAGGCCCTGGCCGGCGTGGCACTGGCCATGGTTCTGGTCACGCCTTCGCTGGCGGAGGACCTGGGCTGGCAGCTCTCGGTGCTCGCGACCTGGGCGCTCGTGACGGGCGAGCGTCGGCGCAGCGGTGAGCCGTCCCCACTGCGACGGGCGTGGGCGTACCTCGTGGCAGCGGTGGTGGCCAGCGTCCGGGTGGCCCTGGCGCTCGTGCCCCTGGTGCTCTGGACCTCGGGGCGCACCCCGGCCACGGCATGCCTCGTCAACGTCCTCGCGGCGCCTCTCGGAGAGGTCCTCGCGCTGCCCGCCACGCTGGCCCTGGCGGTCCTCGGGAACGTCCTCCCAACGCCGATAGCCCTGGTGCTCGGAGTCCCCGTAAAGCATTGCCTCGCCGCGCTCTACGCGATGCCCGAGCTCGCCGGGGCGCTGCCGGGCTCCACCGTCGCGCTCCCGACCCCGACGCCCGGAGAGTGCCTCGTGGCGACGGTGGCGCTGGCCCTCGCGCTCGCCGCGAGGCCCCGCGCGAGGGTGGTGCTGGTCGTCGCTGGCGCGCTGGTGGTCGCCGCGCTGGAGTGCGATCACCGCGCGCTCGCCCGGCCCCGCGGTGTGCTCCGGGTGACCGCCCTGGACGTCGGCCAGGGCGACGCCATCCTGGTGGACCTGCCGGACGGAGAGGCCATGCTCGTAGACGCCGGGGGGCCGGTCTTCGGCGCGAGGCTCGACCCCGGAGAGCGCGCCGTGGTCCCAACGCTCGCGCTCCGTCGGCGCGAGCGGCTCGCCGTGGTGGTGCTGTCACACCCACACCCGGACCACGCCGGGGGCCTCGGGGCGGTGCTCTCCAGCGTCGCGGTGGGGGAGCTCTGGGACACGGGCCAGGGCGCCTCCCTCGGCGCCCCACGGTCCTGGGCGGCCGTTCTGGCCCTGGCGCGCGAGAGGGCGGTGCCCGTGCGGGGTCCGTCCTCCCTCTGCGGCCCACCGAGGCCGTTTCACGGCGCGACCATCGAGGTCCTGGCGCCCTGCCCCGAGGCCCCTCGCGGCCTCGGCGCCAACGACGCTTCCTTCGTCCTGAGGCTCGTCCATGGGCGGGCGAGCGTGCTCCTCCCGGGCGACCTCGAGGGCCCCGGCGAGCGGACGCTCCTCGGGCGCCTCGGGCCCGTCACGGCCCTCAAGGTCCCGCACCACGGCAGCAGGACCTCGAGCTCCGAGGCCTTCCTCGCGAGGCTCCAGCCGAGGGTGGCCCTGGTGAGCGCGGGGCACCCTTCGCCCTTCGGGCACCCGCACCCGGAGGTGGTCCTGCGCTACGCCCGCCGAGGGATCGCGCTGCGGCGCACGGACCTGGAGGGCGCCGTGAGCGTCACCCTGCACCCGGACGGCACCTTCGAGCATGGACAGGCGCGCTCCGGGCGCTGACACTCGGCGCGCGTGATCCCCTTCTACGACTGGTCAAGGTTCACCATCGCCGGCGTGAGGGTGTACACCTTCGGGCTCCTGGCCGCCCTCGCGGCGCTCACCGCGCACCACTTCAGCGTGCGCCGCGCCAGGGCCCTGGGCCTCGACCCCAACCACGCGGACGTCTTCGCCATCGCGTGCCTCGTCGGCGGCTTCACCTTCGGCCACGTCCTGGACGTGGTGCTCTACCGCCCCAGGCTCGTCCTGGAGCGCCCCCTGGAGCTCCTGCTCCTGCACCGCGGGCTGTCCTCCTTCGGGGGCTTTGCCGGCGCGGTGCTCGCGGGCCTCGCGTACCTCCGGTGGAAGAAGCTCGACCCCAGGGTGTGGGCGGACGTGACCAGCTACGCGTTTCCCTTCGGCTGGGCGGTGGGGCGCCTGGGCTGCGCGCTCGCCCACGACCACCCCGGGAGGCGCTCCGAGAGCCTCCTCGCCGTGCGCTTCCCGCCCGACTGGCCGCCGCCGCCGGAGGCTCCCATGGGCGGCCCCAGGCTGGACCTCGGGCTCCTTGAGCTCCTGCTCACGCCGGTGCTGGCGCTGGTGGTGCTGCGGGTGGCGCGCGCCAAGGCCCCCCCGGGGGTGCTCACCGGCTCCCTGGCGGTGGCCTACGCGCTCCTGCGGTTCCCGCTGGACCACCTGCGCGCCACGGACCTGCCCGAGAGCGACCCGCGCTACCTGCACCTCACGCCGGGCCAGTGGGCGAGCCTCGGGCTCCTGGCGCTGGGCGCGTGGCTCGTGGCCTCAGGCGCTCGGCGCGGCGCCGAGGGCTGACGGCGCGCTGTCGTACTGCTGCGACGCGCGGAGGTGCTCCTCGCGCAGCCGCTGCACGAGCACCGGGGGCTCCCGCACCACCGCCGCGGCGCCCCAGGAGAGCACCCAGGTCACGATCTCCTGGAGGTTGGTGACCTCCAGCTCCATCCTGATGCCCCCGTCCGGGAGGCTCTGGAACTGCTGCGACGGGTGCCAGTCGCGCTCCTGGATCCAGCGCACCACCCGCGGGGAGAAGTCCACCACGACCCGGTAGCGCTCGGTGCCGCCCATGAGCCCGAAGGCCCCGTCGAACATGTGGGACACGTCGAAGCTCGGGTCCCGCTTGAAGGGCTGCGTGGTTAGCGTGCGGACCCGCTTCATGCGCTCCACGGCGAAGGTCCTCGGGGCGTCCTTCTGCACGTCCCGACCCACGACGTAGAGGCCATTGCGGTAGAGCACCAGGGCGTAGGGCTCCACCTTGCGCCCGCCGGGGGCGGTGCCACCCTCGTAGTTGAACTGCAAGGTGAGGCTCCGCAGCACCCCGTCGTAGATGTCGTAGAGCTGGTCCTTCTGCCGGCGGTAGTTCTTGGGCGCCTCGGGGATGTACACGAAGCGATCCCCCAGGGCGGCGCCCTCGTCCTCGCCCACGGGCGCCAGCTTGGTGAACACCTGCGACAGGTCATCGTGGAAGGGCGTGCCCACCAGCACGTCAAAGACCCGCCGCACGGCGTTGAGGGAGAACTTCTGGAAGCGCGTCAGCCGGATGGGCTCCGTGGTCCTCCCGGTGCGCTTGATGCGCACCCGCCGCTCGTCGTGGATCTCCACGTTCTCGAGCTCGAGCTGCGCGACCTCCAGGGCCTTCAAGTCCCGGCGGATGCTCCGGGCGGTGACCCCGAGCTCGCGGGCGATGTCATCGATCTTCACGCCGTCCGTGGCCGACTCCAGCAGGTGGTAGAGCTGAAAGAGCCTCACCGCCTGGGTGTACTGCCCGGCCGGACGACCCGGCGAAGGACGACGCGTCACCATGGTGGACGGTGAATGTCACAACATGGCCACGGTTCACAAGGGCTTCCCCCGGGCGATTGTGCCAGGGCGGGAAAATCACCTGGAATTCCAGCGCATTTTCGGGCTCCCTACGGAACCTCGGGGGAGGCCCTTGACGTCACCCGGGAAGTGCCTTCCACACCCTCACGGCCTCGGCCGGCTCGTCCGTCGCGCCGTCGTCGTTCAGGCGCCGGGCCAGGGCCTCGGCGTCCTCCCGGCGCGCGAAGAGCCCGCAGGCGTTGAGCCCCTCGACGGCCCCTGACGAGAGCGGCGACCACCAGGGCTCAAGGGGCTCGAAGACGTCCCAGCCCAGGAGCTCCAGGCCCTCCGCGGGGGGCGGCTCCAGCACCGCCAGCGGGCCGGCCGGGCGCTGGGGCACCTCAAAGACGATCACCTCCAGCGAGGGGATGCCAAGGGCCGTCGCCTCGGCGCAGAGGGCCAGGGCCTGGTCCAGGTCCTGGAGCACGCCCTCGCCGTCGACCAGGGCCTCGGCGTAGCGGCGGCCGAGGTCCCGGCCCCGGCGACCGCGGAAGGCCACGCCGTCCAGGGGCGTGCGGTGCGTGCCGCGGTACTCCCGGGTCGGGTCCCGACAGAGGATCAGCGCGCCCCGGTCGACCGCCGCCATGGCCTAGAACAGCGCGCGCCGCACGATGGTGGCGGCCCTCTCGGCCCCCACCGAGGCCAGCACCACGGGCACCCCTACGGCCTTCTCGATCCCCTGGAGGTAGCGCCGCACGGACACCGGCAGCGCGTCCTCGAGGCGGGCCTCCGCCACGGAGCGGTCCCAGCCGGGCCAGCGCTCATAGACGGGCTCGGCGCGGTCCAGGGCGTCTACCGGGAATTCTTCCGTACGCGCGCCGTCGACCGTATACGCCACGCAGACCGGCACCTCGGGGTACTCCGCGAGGATGTCCAGCTTGGTCACCGCGAGCGCCGTCAACCCGTTGACCCGGGCCGCATAACGCAGCGCGGGGAGGTCCAGCCAGCCGCAGCGCCGGGGGCGCCCGGTGGTGGCGCCGTACTCCTCGCCCTGCTCCCGCAGGCGCTCGCCCTCGGGCCCGGAGAGCTCCGTCGGGAAGGGGCCGTGGCCGACCCGGGTGCAGTACGCCTTGGTGATCCCGAGGACCTCGGTGATGCGCGTAGGACCAATGCCAAGGCCCGTACACGCCCCGCCCGCCACGGTGTTGGAGCTCGTCACGAAGGGGTAGGTCCCGTGATCCAGGTCCAGGAGCGTCCCCTGGGCGCCCTCGAGCACCACCCGGCGCCCCTCCCGAATGGCGGTGTCCACGGCGAGGGAGGCGTCTCCAAGGAGCGGGCGAAGCTCGTCCGTAAGGGGCCCGAGCCAGGCCCGGGTGCCCTCCCTGGAGGGGGCCTCGGCGCCCACCGCGCGGGCCCTGGCGGCCCAGGTGTCCACCAACGCGTCTAGAGCGTCTCCGTGGCGCCCGAGGTCGCACGCCTCGCCGACCCGCAGGCCGAGCCTCGCGGCCTTGTCCGCGTAGGTGGGGCCGATGCCCCGACCGGTGGTCCCCAGGCTCCGCGGGCCCGCGTTGGCCGCGCGGTCAATGGCGCTCTGAAAGGGGAAGGTCAGGTGCGCGCGGGCGCTCACCAGGAGCCGGTCGCGCACCTGGAAGCCCCGGGCCTCGCAGTCCTGGAGCTCGTCCACCAGGACCTTCGGATCGATCACCATGCCCGCCCCGAGGACACAGCGCACGCCAGGGTGGAGCACCCCGGAGGGCAGGAGGTGCGTGACCACCTTCACCCCCCCGACCTTGAGCGTGTGCCCTGCGTTGGCGCCGCCGCCGTAACGCGCGACCAGCTCAGCCTGTTCGGCGATCAGGTCGACGACCTTCCCCTTGCCCTCATCCCCCCACTGGGCTCCGACCACCACCCACGCTGGCATCTTCTGCTCCCTTCTCGGCGGCGATGGTAGCACCCCACGAGGACTCCACCCGCGCGATCCCGTGGGCCCGGGCGTAGCCTCGGGCCGTCGCCTCGTCCAGGGTGTCAAGCTCCGCCACCTCCAGGCCCGACGCCCGGAGCCGGTCCGCGAGGGCGCCGCGCGCGGGGGAGGCGCCCCACACGAGCGCCCTGCGCTCTCCACCGGGCGCCTCCCGCGCGCCGAGGCAGCCCTCCAGGACGTCCAGTCGCAGGGCCGAGCCGGTGGCAGCCAGGGGGTGGCCGTAGCGCCCGAGGAGGTCGTCGTAGCGTCCTCCCGTGGCGACGGGCTCTCCGGCCCCCTCCACCAAAAACTGGAACAGCGCGCCGGTGTAGTACCCCTGACCCCGCGCCTCGCCGAGGTCCACCCGGAGGTCCAGCGAGGGCTCGCGCAGGAGCGCCGCGCCGGCGATGGTCTCCAGGGTCTCCAGGGCCGGGTGGAGGGCCTCCGGGAGCGCCCTCCGGGCCTCTGCCAGGACCGCCCGGTCGCCCGCCAGGGAGGCCAGGCGGGAGAGCCCCCCGGAGGCCTCCGGGTGCCCTCGAAGGAGCGCCCTCCAGACGGCCTCGTCGCGGGCCCCGAGGGCGTCCGCCACGGGCTCCCGCAGGCCCTCCGGGACCGCCTCCAGGCAGGCGGTCACGAGCCTCGCGTGGGACAGCTCCACGGTGAAGGCCCCGAGGCCCGCGGCGCGCAGGGCGCGGGCCATGGTGACCAGCACCTCGGCGTCGGCCTCCGGGCGGGGATGGCCCAGACATTCGATGCCCGCCTGGGCGAGCTGCCGGTGCCTCCGGGTGCGCCCGCGGGTGCGGCGCACCACGCTGCCCTCGTAGGAGAGCCTCACGGGCGGAGGCAGGCCCTTGAGCCTGGAGGCCACCAGGCGCGCGACCTGCGGGGTCATGTCCGGCCGAAGGACCAGCACCTCGCCGGACTCGGGATCGAGGAAGCGCAGGAGCTCTCCCTGGGCCCCGGGACCGAGGCCCCGGGTCACCACCTCCTCCAGCTCGTAGGCGGGCAGGAGCACGGGACGATACCCGTGGCTGGCAAAGACCTCGCGCACGGCGCGCGCCAGGTACCGGCGCCCGAGGGCCTCCTCCGGGAGGAGGTCCCTCATCCCTCCGGGGAGCGCGCAGGGGCCCGGCGCGACGCGCAGGATGGACGGGGCGGGGGGCTCCACGACGGGGGAGGGAAGCACGGGGGGAGCCGCGCGGGCAAGGCGTGCTACCCTCCGGCGCCACGACGGAGGACGGACGATGGCGAGGGTGATCAATTTCAATGCGGGTCCCGCGGGGTTACCCCTCGCGGCGCTGGAGCGAGCCCGGGACGAGTTCCTGGACTTCGAGGGCTCGGGGATGGGCATCCTGGAGCACAGCCACCGGGGCAAGCAGTACGAGGGCGTGCACAACGAGGCCATCGCGCTCCTGCGGGAGCTCCTCGGGGGCACCGAGGACCACGAGGTGCTGCTCCTCCAGGGAGGGGCCAGCCAGGCCTTCGCGACGGTGCCGATGAATTTCCTGCACCCCGGCCGGAGCGCGGACTACGTGCTCACGGGCGGCTGGAGCGAGAAGGCCTTTGAGGAGGCCCAGCGGGTGGGCTCGGCGCGGGTGGCCTGCTCCACGGCGGTGAACAAGCGCTACGCCCGGATCCCCACGCAGGACGAGCTCAAGCTCGACCCCTCGGCGTGCTACGCGCACATCACCACGAACAACACGCTCTTCGGCACCCAGTGGCGCCGCACGCCGAACACCGGGGCGGTGCCCCTGGTGGCGGACATGTCCTCGGATTTCCTCTGGAGGCCCACGGACGTGCGCCCCTACGCGCTCATCTACGCCGGCGCGCAGAAGAACCTCGGGCCCTCGGGCGTGACCGTGTTCCTCATCCGCAAGGACCTCCTGGCGACGGCCCGCAAGGACCTCCCGAAGATCTTTCGCTTCGGCGTCCACGCGGAGAACAACAGCCTGTACAACACCCCGCCCACCTTCGCGGTGTACCTGATGCGCAACGTGCTGGCCTGGGCCCGCTCCCTCGGGGGCCTGGAGGCCGTGGGCGCCCGCAACGCGGAGAAGGCCCGGACCCTCTACGGCGCCATCGATGCCCGGCCAGAGTTCTACCGCTGCCCCGTGGAGGAGGGCTCGCGCTCGGCGATGAACGTGGTCTTCCGGCTGCCGACGGAGGCCCTGGAGGAGGACTTCGTCGCGGAGGCGAAGAAGGCCGGGATGGTGGGCCTGAAGGGCCACCGCTCCGTGGGGGGCATCCGGGTGTCGCTCTACAACGCCGTGGAGCCTTCGCACGTCGCGACGCTGGCGGCGTTCCTGGGCGACTTCGCCGCGCGCCGGGGATGACCCCCGAGGAG
The DNA here is from genome assembly GCA_016218725.1 of Deltaproteobacteria bacterium. Taxonomy (GTDB): domain Bacteria; phylum Myxococcota_A; class Polyangia; order Polyangiales; genus JACRDB01. Next base: position 49,151 of record JACRDB010000066.1, on the reverse strand, counting down.
GCCGCCCCGGACCTGTCGTCGCTGGTCACCGTGGACGACTTCGAGGCCGCCGCCCGGGCGCGCCTCCCGGCCATGGCGTACGACTATTTCCGCTCCGGGGCCGACGAGGAGCACACCCTCCGACGAAACCGCGAGGCCTGGTCGGAGTACGCCCTCTGGTACCGCACGCTGGTGGACGTGGCGAAGCCCGAGCTGGGCGCCACGGTGCTCGGGGCGCCGGTCTCCACGCCGCTGCTGGTGGCGCCCACGGCGTACCACCGCATGGCGCACCCCGAGGGCGAGCTGGCCTCGGCCCGGGCCGCCGCCGCCGAGGGCTCCCTCTACGTCGCATCGACGCTCGCCACGACGAGCGTGGAGGAGCTGTCCCAAAGCGCCCCGGCGGGCCACCGGTGGTTTCAGCTCTACGTTCACGCGGACCGGGCCTTCACCGAGAAGCTCGTGGAGCGCGCCCGCAAGGCGGGCTGCACGGCCCTGGTGCTCACCGCGGACACGCCCGTCCTGGGGCGGCGCCTCGCGGACGTGCGCAACGGCTTCGCCTTGCCCCAGGGCCTGGAGATGGCCAACCTGGTGGAGAACATGGACGCGTCCATCCGCGAGGGGGACGGCTCGCTCCTGGCCCGCTACGTGGCCGCGCGCCACGACCCGACGCTCACCTGGAAGGACCTCGGCTGGCTGGCCGAGAGGGCCTTTCCAATGCCCGTGGTGGTCAAGGGCATCGTGCGCGGCGACGACGCCAGGAGGGCCCTGGACCACGGCGCCGCCGCGGTCTGGGTGTCCAACCACGGGGGGCGCCAGCTCGACCAGGCGCCGTCCACCGCGGAGGCCCTGGAGGAGGTCACCGCCGCCGTCGGTCAGCGCGCGGAGGTGTACGTGGACGGAGGCGTCCGGAGCGGCACCCACTGCCTCGTGGCCCTGGGCCTCGGGGCCCGCGCGGTCTTCCTCGGGCGCCCGGTCCTCTGGGGCCTGGCCTGCGGCGGCGAGGCCGGCGTGCGCCGGGTGCTCTCCCTCCTGCGCGAGGAGCTCCTCCGGGCCATGAAGCTCGCGGGCTGCGCCAACCTCGCCGCGGCGCGCGAGGGCCTCGTGCGCCGCCGGGGCACCGGGCTCACGGCCAGGTGACGCCCAGGGTGGCCACGTAGCGGTCGTAGGCGTGGGGCACCTGCGCCAGGGGCAGCGGCGCGGTCACCCGGCGCACGCACGCGGCCACGGCGCCCGCGTCGGGGATGGTGCTGCTCGGCCCGCCCCAGGCCCGGACAAAGCTGGTGGAGAAGCGGAAATCCATCACGAAGGCCAGGGACCCGTGGCCCCGCCCGCACGCGGCGATGTCCGAGGCCTTCGCGGCGAAGTGGCGGTCCAGCGCCGCCAGGGAGCCGCACTGGGCGCCCGCGACGGGCGTCGGGGCCATCCCCGCGAAGCACCGGTTCACCGACAGCGGCGCGACCGCGACGCCCGTGGCGGTGGTGGCTCCGGGTCCCCCAGCGTCCTCCGCGGGACCCGCCCCCGCGGCGTCCGGGGTCGACGCCTGCGCGACCGGCGCGTTCGCGCCGCCGGCGTCGGAGCCCGACACCGCGACCGGGGGCGCCCCCGGGGGCAGCGTCGCAGGCGGGCCGGGGCCTCGGAGCGCGAGCATCCCACCACCGAAGACCACCACGAAGCCCCCGAGGAGCGAGGACAACGCCACGATGCCCACGGTCCGAGGCTCAAACTGCTCACCCACGGAGGAACCCTACCCCAGGGGCTCCAGGGCGCCCGTCTCCAGCAGGAGAAAGAGCTCCCGGGAGACGTCCGTGACGGACGCCCGGCGCTCCCCCGCCACGCGCTGGACCAGGGCCCTCACGGTGAGCCTCCCGTCGGCGAGGTTCAAGAGGTCGTGGTCCAGGGTCACCAGGGGAATCCTCGCGACGTTCTTGTGCGCGGCGGCCGCGTGGACCCGGCAGTCCAGCAGCGGCTCCACCTGCGAGGCGGGGTCGTCCACCCGGAGGAGCCCCTCCCGGAGCATGGAGTAGGGCTCCATGGTGAGCGCCACCGAGGACGTCGCGGGCGTCACCGCCCGGAAGAACCGCAGCGTGCCGCGCCTCCACCGGAAGAGGTCCATGAGCTTGTCCCGCGCGAGGCGGTCCGAGAGTTGCGCCAGGCGCGTCTCCTCCAGGAGCTCCAGCTGCATCAGGGCCCGGTCCAGGCGCCCTTCACACCGCGGCAGGATCGCCAGGGCCATGTCCAGCTCGTGGCGCTTGAGCGAGCCCTCCTGCACCAGGAACTCCCCGAGGGACTCGCCCGGGACGTTGGTCTCCAGGTGCGTCGGGCGGCCCTTGAAGAAATACACCTCGTTCCGGATCGGCGGGCTCTCGGCCACCAGCAGCCCGCTCTCCTCCTGGAACACCAGCCGAGCGATGGCCCTGAGCACCGAGCAGCCCGGAAGCGCGTCCGCCCAGTCGGGGTTCACCCCTCCGACGGGATTCGTCTTGACCGAAGGTTCGGCGAAGAAAGCCTTGAGCTCGGTCATTTCTGCCGCTCTTCGTACACCCAACCCTGGCGCTTCGACCAGATCGCCCGGATTCAGCGCGTGGGCAAAGGCCAGCTCCAGGAGCCGGGCGTAGGTGTAGCGGCCTCGGACGGAACCCTCCGGGGAGCGCACTTCGTAGATGACCAGAGGGACCTCGACGGTGCGCTCGGGGTCCGGGGCCAGGTCCGGCGTGGGGCGATCATGGGCGGGGGGAGGCATGCTGGAGCGGGCGACGCCCTTCTGGGGCCCGGGCTCTTCTTCCAGGGTGACCTCCGGGTCCGGGGGCGTGGAGGAGTCCCGAGCGAGGCTCCGAGCGGCCTGGCGCACCCAGGACACCAGCGCGGACAGGAGCGACCGCGCCTCGGTGACGTCCCCGGCGTGGGGGGCCAGGGCCTGGCGGAAGGCCTCGGCGGTCTGGTAGCGCTCCGAGGGGTTCCGGGAGAGGGCCCGGAGCACCACGCTCACGAGCGCCCCGGGGTGATCCGAGAGGACCTCGACGAGCTGCTCCACCTGGGCGTCCCGCTGACTGAGGAGCTGCGGGAGGTCCTGCGGGGTGTTGAAGAGCGTTCGCCCGAGGAGGACCTCGGCCAGCACGACCCCGGCCGCGAAGAGGTCCGCCCGGTGGTCCACGGCGCCTCCCGTAAGGACCTCCGCGGCCATGTACCCGAGCTTGCCTCGCAGGATGGTGCCCGTTGCGGAGGGCGCCGCGATGCCGAAGTCCCCGACCTTCACCTCGCCCACCCGCGAGAGGAACACGTTGGACGGGGACACGTCACGGTGCACCGTGGGCTGGCCCCGGCCGTCGAGCCGGGCGTGGACGTGGGCGATCCCCGCGAGAATCTCCCGCACGACGTAGCACGCCAGCGGGGCCTCCATGCGCCGCTGGGTGCGCTGGAGCGCGCGCTGGAGGCGGTACAGGTCCACGCCTTCGATGTACTCCAGCACCACGAAGGGCTCGCCGTCCTCGTCGCCGGAGCCCAGGACCTCGATGACGTTGGGGTGCGTGAGCGCCCGCCCCATGGCGGCCTCCTCGCGCAGGAGCTGGCGGTAGGTCCCGTCGTGCGCGAGGTGGTCCGAGAGGAGCTTGATCACCACCGGGGTGCCGTCGGCGCCGTGGGCGAGGAACACCTCGCTCATGCCCCCGACCCCGATCCGTTCCCGGAGGGTGAAGGCGCCGACTCTGGAACCCGGAGTGCGCTCGGCCACGGCTCCAGGGAGCGTAGTCAGAAACCCTCCACGATACAAAGACTTTTGACCCGCTTGCGTGGTTGAAAGGCGCCGCCCCGGGGCGTAGGTTCCCGCGCCTCGCGCCCGCGGGAGGTGACCGGAGGCCGTCGGGAGCCCCCGCGGGTGATGTACCCTGCTTGCACACCCGGAGCCGCGTAGGACCCATGCAGAACGACACCGTACCCCTGGGCAGGGCCCCGATGATCGGCCGCGTGGCCGAGCGCGACGCCCTCGCCGCCGTGGTGGCCGAAGCGGTCCGCGCGGCCGCTCCGCGCTTCATCACCCTGGTGGGCACCGCGGGCGTGGGCCGCTCCCGGCTGGTCTCCGAGGGCATCGCTGACCTGCGCGAGCGCTGCCCGGGGCTGCGGGTCTTCCGGGGCGCCGTCCGCGAGGAGGCCGGCCTCCAGGGCGCCCTGGCCCGGATCCTCCGGGCCCGCTTCGGCCTCTCGGAGAACGCCGACGCCCACACCCAGGCCAACGAGGTGGCGGCCCAGGTCATGGACCTCTTCGGCGACCGTCGGGTAGACGAGATCCTGCACTTCGTCGGCGCGTGGCTGGGCCTGCGCTTCGGCTCCACGGTCCTGGCCGAGGCCTTCGCGGAGCACTCCCCGGCCTACGCCCAGGTGTCCCGCGCGGTCTTCCGGAGACTCTTCGAGGTGGACGCCCAGCGCTCGCCCGTGATGCTCGTGATCGAGGACGCGCACCTCGCCTCCCACGAGGGCGCCCAGCTCCTGATGGAGCTCCTGGAGGGCTTCTCCAAGGGTCCCCTGGTGGTGCTGGTGAGCACCCGGCCGGAGTTCTTCACCCAGTGCCCCGGCTTCTCCCGCGCCCTCGGGGAGCGCAACCTCCAGGTGGACCTGGCGCCCCTGTCCACCGGCGAGAGCCAGGTGCTCGCCCGGGCGCTCCTCTCGGCCATCGAGAATCCCCCCCAGGAGCTCATTGACACGGCCGTCGAGCTCGGGGGCGGCAACCCCATGCTCCTGGAGCACATCGTGCGCCTGTACTTCCTCCAGGAGGTGATCGCGATGGAGCCCGACGGGATGGCCACCATCGACCTGGACCGGCTGGAGCACATCTCCCTGCCGATGAGCGTGGAGGACGCGGTGCGCACGCGCCTGGCGGCGCTCTCGCCGCCGGAGCGGGAGCTCCTGCAGGGCGCGGCGCTGGTGGGGAGCGTGTTCTGGATCGGGAGCCTGGTGGTGCTGGGTCGCACCGGGCGCGAGGCCCCGGCGGTCTGGGGCGGCGCGGAGGACCTGGCGCCGCACTTCCGGGACCTGCTCCACGGGCTGGAGTCCAAGGACTACGTGCTGCGCATGCCCGACAGCGCCATCCCTGGGGACGAGGAGTACATCTTCAAGCACAACCTGGAGCGCGAGAGGCTCCTGGAGCTGGTGCCCTCGGAGCAGGCCACGGCGCTGCACCTGGTGCTGGCCGAGTGGCTGGAGTTCCAGCTCACGGAGCGCAACGAGGAGCAGCTCGACCTCCTGGCGCGGCACTACGAGCAGGGCCACCGCCCGTTGCGGGCCGCGCGGTGCTACCTCCAGAGCGCCGACCGCGCCAGGGCGCGGTACGCCAACCAGAAGGCCGTGGACCACTACCGCAAGGGCCTGGAGCTCCTGGGCGAGCACGACGTGGGCCTGCGGCTCGACGCCACGCACCACCTCGGGGACGTGCTCACGCTCCTCGGGCGCTCGGAGGAGGGCCTCGGGCAGTTCCGGGCGATGCTGGCCCTGGCCTGGAGGCTGGACCTGCGCGGCAAGGGCGGCGCCGCGCACAACCGCATCGGGAGGGTCTTCCGAGAGTCCGGGAACCTGGACGAGGCCATGCGGCACCTGGGCACGGGCCTGGCCCTCTTCGAGTCCGCGGGGGACGAGCGGGGCATCGGGAGCTCCTACGACGACATCGGCAAGGTCCATTGGATGAAGGGGGCCTACGAGATGGCCCAGCGCTTCCTCCTGGATGGCCTCGCGCGCCGCGAGGCCCTGAACGACGAGCGGGGCGTGGCGCTCTCGCTCAACAACCTGGGGCTGGTCTACCAGGAGACCGGGCAGTATCGCGCGGCCCTGGACGCCCTGACGCGGGCCCTGGAGCTGCGCCGCGCGGTCGGGGACCTCCCCGGCATGGTGATCACGCTCAACAACCTGGGCACTCTCCAGCAGGACCGGGGCGACGACGAGGCCGCCCTGGGGCTCTTCCGCCAGGGCCTGGAGGTCGCGCGGGAGATCGGCGACCGCCGCCGCCAGGCCGTGCTGCTCTTGAACATCGGCGAGAGCCAGTACCGCACCCGTCGGAGCGACGAGGCCGTGAAGATCCTGTCCGAGGTGGAGACCCTGTGCCTGGAGCTCGGCGACCGGCTGCTCCTGGCCGAGGCCCGCCGGGGGCTAGGCAAGGCCCACTACCTCAGCGGGAACATCACCCTGGCGCTCAATTACCTGGAGCGGGCCCTGGAGCTCTTCGAGCAGGTGAAGAGCCAGGTGCACCTGGGGGTCGCCCGCAGGAGCCTGGCCGAGGTGCTCTCGGCCCACGGTCCCGAGACCGACGAGGGCAGGCGCGCGGAGAAGCTCTTCCGGCAGGCGCTGGCGGCCTTCTCGGACCTCGGGGCGGAGCTGGAGTACGCGCGCACGGCGCGCACGCTTGCGGAGTACCTCGGCGCGGCAGCGGAGGCCCCGGGGGCCGACCGCGCGGCGCTGGAGGTCGAGGCCACGCAGCTTCGCACGTCCTCCGAGGAGATCCTCGGGAGGGCGCGGAGGGCGCAGGAGACGCGCGATGAGCCGTCGATGGACCTGTCCTGGACGGACCCGGGCATCCGTCGCCCGGAGCTCGATTTGAAGATGCCCGTGGAGCCCTCGGTGATCGTGGGACCCGACGCGCTGGACGACACCGAGGACCTCACGCCGCCGGACGGGGTCAAGCGCCCCCCCGGCGGGGTATGATGGACCATGCGCACGCTGCGACCGCCGAAGACCACCGTGGACGCCGAGGCCATCCCCTCCGCGGTGAAGGACCTCTGCGGGCGCCTCGCGTCGCGGGGCCACGGGTCGTGGATCGTCGGCGGGTGCGTGAGGGACCACCTCCTCGGGCGGGCGGTGAACGACTGGGACCTCTGCACCACGGCGCGGCCCAGGGAGCTCCTGGAGGTGTTCCCTCGGGCGGTGCCCACGGGGATTGACCACGGCACGCTCACCGTGGTGGTCGATCGGGTGCCCTACGAGGTCACCACGCTGCGGGGCGAAGGGACCTACACCGACGGGCGCAGACCCGACCGGGTGTACTTCCTGGACGACGTCACGCAGGACCTCGCGCGGCGGGATTTCACCGTCAACGCCATCGCGTATGACCCCCTCGGGGGCGTCCTGGTGGACCCCTTCGGCGGGAGGCAGGACCTGGAGGACGGGGTGCTGCGCGCGGTGGGGGACCCCTTTACGCGCTTCTCCGAGGATGGCCTGCGGATCCTGCGGGGGGCGCGCTTCGTGGCCACCCTGGGCTTCGAGCTCGACCCGGCGACAGAGGCGGCCATGGAGCGGGCCCTGCCGGTGTTCCGGAAGGTGAGCGCCGAGCGCGTCCGGGACGAGTGGTGCAAGACCTTCAAGGCCCCGCAGCCGTCGCGCGCCTTCGAGGTGATGCGCCGCCGGGGGATCCTCGCGGTCACCTGCCCGCCCCTCCTGGAGGCCGTGGGCTGCGCCCAGGGCGACGGTCGCGCCTACGACGTCTGGACCCACACCATGCGCGCCGTGGACGCCTGCCCGAAGGACACCGTGCTACGCACCGCCGCGGTGTTCCATGACGTGGGCAAGGCCCGCACCCGCGCCGTGGACCCCGCCACGGGGGCGGTGACCTTCCCCTCCCACGAGCTCGTGGGGGCGTCGCTGGCGGACCAGTGGCTCCAGGACTACCGCTACTCCAACGACGAGCGCCAGCGGGTCGTTCACCTGATCCGCCACCACCGGGTGGGGTACCAGCCGTCCTGGTCGGATGGGGCCGTGCGGCGCTACGTCCGCGCAGTGGGCCTGGAGGCCCTCAAGGACCTGGCCGCGCTCTGGGCCGCGGACGCGCGGGCGAGGGGGCCGGACCCGGACCCGGACCTCGCCGTCCAGCGCGCCCTCCTGGAGCGCGTGGAGGCGGTGCTGGAGCGAGGCCGGGTGCTGGGCCCTCGGGACCTCGCGGTGGACGGCACGGCGCTCATGAAGGACCTCGGGCTCAAGCCCTCGAAACAACTCGGTGAGCTCCTCGCGCAGCTCCTGGAGCGGGCCATGGACGACCCCTCGGTGAACACCCGCGAGGGGCTCCTGGCGCTCGCGAGGGAGCGCCTGGCGGCCGGATGATCGACCTGCACTGCCACCCGCTCCCCGGCCTCGATGACGGCTGCCCCACCGCGGAGGACGGCGTGGCGCTCCTGGTGGGCCTCGCGCGGCTGGGCTTCAGCACCGTGGTGGCCACGCCCCACGTGCGCAACGGCCTCTGGGACAACCGCCTCGGGACGCGCCGAGCCGGGCTGGAGAAGCTCCTCCCGGGCCTCGAAAAGGCCCGCGCCGGAGGCGCCACGCTCCCCACGCTGGAGCTGGCCGGCGAGCACATGTTCGATGACGTCTTGACGGACCTCCTGGCCCGAGGGGAGGCCCTGACCTACCCAGGAGGCGGCGCCTCGCTGGTGGAGTTCAGCTATGACGCCATCCCCCACCGGGTAGAGCTCCAGCTCTGGAGGATGAAGCGCTCAGGGGTGAGGCCCATCCTGGCACACCCCGAACGCTACGCCCCCGTCCAGGCGGACCCGGAGCGCTACGAGGAGCTCCTCGGGGCGGGGGCCCTCGGGGTCTTGGATGTGATGTCCCTGGTGGGCGCCTACGGACGCCGGGCCCAGGCCTGCGCCGAGCGCCTGGTGTCCCTCGGGCGCTACCGGGCTGCGTGCTCCGACGCCCACAAGCCCGCGGACCTGGAGCCCCTCTCCGAGGCGCTCGGGGTGCTCAAGGCCCGAGTGGGCGCCGAGGGCTACCGCAAGCTCCTGGTAGATGGTCCCCGGGCGATCCTTGAAGAAGCCCGGAGCGCGCCGCCCGGGGCGCCTCGCCGGGTGCCTTGACGGTGGTCCGTGGTGTGCAACAACAACCGCCTTCGATGCACCTTTCTTCGAGCGTCCCTGCGGACACCGCGGCGTCTGGCACCGGGGTGTATGGTACAAGCCCTTCGCTGGCCGTGACCGAGGAGCTGGAGAGCGCCCCACCCCGGGCGAGGGTCCCGTCGCTCCCTCCCAGGCCCCGAGGCCGCCGGATCGCCACGCGGGTGGTGCTGTCCCTCGCGGTGGCGGCGGGCTTCGGGTGGCTCCTGCACCGCGGGGGGCTGCCGGTGATCCCCCCCCGGAGCGCCTTCGAGCACGTTCGCTGGTGGACCGTGGGGGCGTATTTCCTCTCGCTCTTCGTGGTGCACTGGTTCCGCGCGTGGCGCTGGGACTACCTCCTGCGGCCGGTGGCCCGGGTGCCCACGCGCAAGATCATCGCCATCGCGTGGATAGGCTTCTTCGCCATCATGATGCTGCCCTTCCGCATGGGGGAGGTCGTGCGCCCTGCGCTCCTGCGCCGGGACGGCAAGGTCACGGGCTCCGCGGCCATGGGCACCATCGCCGCGGAGCGCGTGCTGGACGGGCTCTTCGTGGCCCTCCTCCTGGCCGCGACCATGGTGTTCATCCCGAGGCTCCCCCTGGAGCACGTCAGGGAGTTCGGCATCCCCGTCGGGAACGTGGTGCGCATGGCGTACCTCACCGTGGGCGTGTTCACCTCGGCCCTGGCCGTGCTGGCCGTCTTCCTGGCCGCGCGCCAGTGGGCAGAGCGCACCACGCTCCGGGTGGTGGGCATGGTGAGCCCGGCCCTGGCCGCGCGCCTCTCGCGCATGGTGGGGGGCCTCGCCGACGGGCTGCGCTCGCTCCCGGACCCCAGGCTCATGGGGCCCTTCCTCCTCCAGACCGGGGTCTACTGGTCCGTCAACGCCCTGGGGATGGCCCTCCTCGGTTGGGGCTGCGGCCTCCCCATGACCCCGGCCCAGGGCTTCGCCGTCATGGGCGTCCTGGCCATGGGCATCCTGCTGCCGTCGGGTCCGGGGCTCTTTGGCACCTTCCAGCTCTCGGTCTTCCTCGCCCTGAGGCTCTATTTCCCCTCGGAGAGCGTCCACCACGAAGGCGTCGCGTATGTCTTCCTCCTGTACCTCGCACAGTTCGTCTTCACCACCGTGATGGGGGTGGTCCCCCTCTGGGTCGAGCACATCAACCCCCGCGAGGCGCTGGAGGAGTGAACCCCACTTCGCGCCTTGACGGAGGTAGGACAACATACTACCTATTGCCTACATCTACCCACCAACCGGGGGACCGTCGGATGTATACAAAGGTATGCGTTGGAGCCACATGGCGGGTACTGTCGGTGGCACTCTTGACGGCGGCGTGTGGAGGCATGGCGGGGCTCCCGCCCGGGGAGCTGCCGATGGACGACGCAGCCATCTCCGGGGACGCCCCGCTGGACAGCACCGTCCCGTCCCAGGACTCGGGCACCGCGGACACGGCGGTGGCGCCGGACACGGCGGTGCCGCCGGACACCCGCGTGGGGGACACGGCGGTGGCACCGGACACCGGGCGGCCTGACAGCGCCGTGCCGGACACGGGCAGGCCCGACACGAGTGCGCCCGATACGGGTGCGCCGGACACCGGGGTGCCGGACACCGCGGTGCTGGACACCGGTCGCCCGGACACCGGGGCGCCGGATACGGGCCCCGTGGACACCGGCGTGGTGGACACGGGCCCCGCGGACACGGGGATGACCTTCCCGGCGGGGGTGTGCGCCGAGCCCGTGGCGGCCACCACCACCGGGCCCGTGATGAACCTCCCGACGATCAATTTCAACTGGTCCATGGCCTGCTTCGACCGGCGCAACGGGCTCCTCTTCGTGTTCATCGAGGACACCGAGCGGCAGATGGTGGCCCTGCGCTTCAACGACTACCTCACCCGCGGAGGCCCCGCCGGAGGGGACACGGTGGACCTGTCGCGGTTCCGCTCCAGGACCACGCCGTTCTTCGTGTCCACCATCTCGGGCATCATGACGGAGCCCATGTGGCGCTACGAGCGGGACTACCTGGCCTACGAGGGTCAGGCCGTCTTCCGGGAGCTTCGCCGGGAGAACCCCATCGGGACCCGGCTCCGGGTGGAGTTCCGCAACGTCCGGGCCCGGCAGGTCCAGACGCTCACGGACCGCACCTGCCGGGACGCGCCCAACGGCGCCCGGATGAACATCACCAGCCTGAACCTGGACCTCATGGTCAACGACCTGTGCACCGACTCGGACTGCATCGAGTGGGCCGGGGGCTGCCGCTGAAGAGCGCCTTTGCGGGGCCAAGGGATCGGGTCCAGAATGGGTCCCATGTCCATGTCCCCACCCCCGTCGCTGCCGTCCGTCACCCCCCGCGGCGTGACCCTCGCAACCCGTGGACTCTTCGCCCTCCTGGGCGCCCTGCTCGGTCCGCTGATCGCGCAGTACCTCTTCGGCCCTCAGGCCTCGCCCCGGGAGTGGGGGCTGGTGCTCTTCGTCACGCCCCTCTTCGCCCTGTGGCCCGCCCGCTGGGTCTCCCGCGGGGCCGTCGGCCGGGTCCTCTTCGCGTCCCTCGGGGCCGGGACCCTCAACGGGGTCATCTGCGCCCTCCTCTGGAACGGGTTCTCCCAGAGCCACCCCTCGGGGATGTTCCCCGTGGCGGCCCTCTTCGGGGCCATCTACGGCTTCGCCATGAGCCTGGGCTTCGCGGCGGTGTACGCCCTCTGGGCGCGCCTGGCCCGTAACGGTCTCACCCTTCCGTCCACCCTCGGGAACCTGCGCCTCGCCGTGCACGCCGGGCTCCTCCTGACCCTGGCGGGCACTGCGGCGGGCTTCGGGTACCGCATCTCCGCCCTCCAGCAGTTCGGGGCCGCGGTGGCCCTCGGGGGCCTGCTCCTGTCCATCTCCACGCTCTTCCGTCTCCGGGGCGTCTGGGGCGTCCTGGCCGAGGCCGGCAAGGCCTACCCCCTGGTGGCCTTCGGGGCCTCCACCCAGGCCCCGGTGCTGGCCCATGTGGGCACCTTGGACCACGTGCTCGTGCTCAACCCCGACGGGCTCGAGGCCGCCCCCTTCCGTGAGGTGCCCGCCGCGTATCACATCGCCCGCGTCCCGAGTGACCTCGGGGGCGTCCGCCAGGCCTTCGCGGGGCTCGTGTATTACGCCCTCGGCGCCGTGGTCCTGGGGAGCGTCCTCACCGTGGGCACCTTCGCCCAGCCCATGCTCCACTGCCCCTGAGAGAACCCATCCTGCGCGCTCTTCGCGCGGTCCGCCCGGAGCGTGTACGCTCCCTTCGTGAGCTCCCTGGACACCCTCCGACGCCTCGCGCTCGAAGGCCTGCCCCGCGCGCCCGTGGTGTCCGTCCCGCGGAAGGTCCGCCCGGCCTCGGGGCCGCCCGTCACCCCGCCCCACGCCCGGAGCTACCCCCGCGAGCCCCTCCCGTTCCTTCTGGAGGAGCAGGCCGAGAGGCTCTGGCGCCAGTGCGCCCACCCCTGGAGCCCTACGCTGAGCCTCCTGCGCGCCGAGGGCGCCACCGCCCGCGTCCAGGGCTCCGTGCTCGAAGTGCGCGGACGTACGTCCTCTCACCGCGCCCGGGGGCTCCCCGACGCCTGGCTGCCCGTGGTCCTCGCCGCGCTCACGGGCCAGGAGCTCCCGGCGATCCGTAGAGCCCTCCGCGCGGGCGAGGGTGCCTTCGCGCCAGAGCCCCGCCATGGCTGAACCCCACCTCGCCGCCGTGGTGCAGCTCACCTCCACCGCGGACGTCCCGCGGAACCTCCGCCGCGCCGCGGAGCTCGCAGAGCGCGCAGCCTCCCGGGGCGCGATGCTCGTGGTGCTCCCGGAGAACGTCGCCTTCCTCGGCCCCGAGGAGGAAAAGCTCCAGGTGTGCGAAGCCTTCGAGCCCGGAGCGCCTCCCCAGGGCCCCATCGGTCGTGCACTTCGAGATGTAGCCAAACGTACGAGAGTGTGGGCTCTGTGGGGTGGCCTCCCAGAACGTACGACAGATCCCACACGGACCTACAACACCTCGGTGCTGGTGGATCCAGCCGGGTCGTTGGTGGCGCGGTACCGAAAGATCCACCTCTTCGACGTGGCCCTGGCCGACGGGACCACCCTGACGGAGAGCCGCACGGTGCTGCCTGGGGACGCGGTGGTCACGGCGGAGACGCCCGTCGGGAGGCTGGGGCTCTCGATCTGTTACGACCTGCGCTTCCCGGAGCTCTACCGCAGGCTCGTGGACCAGGGGGCCACGGTGCTGACGGTGCCCGCGGCGTTTACGGTGCCCACGGGGAAGGACCACTGGCACGTGCTCCTGCGGGCTCGGGCCATCGAGAGCCAGTGTCACCTCCTGGCCGCGGCCCAGTGGGGCTCCCACGGAAATGGGCGCACGACCTACGGCCACGCCCTCATCGTGGACCCCTGGGGCACGGTGCTCGCCGAGTGCGGTGATGGTGAAGGGATCGCCCTGGCCGAGCTGGACCAGAGCCGCACCGAGAGGGTGCGGGCGACCCTGCCGAGCCTCCGGCACCGGCGGTTGTGATGGGGGGTCTTCGGGCGTAGCGTTCGCCCCATGAAGATCGGAATTCTCGGGACTGGTGATGTAGGCAAGGCGCTGGGTCGGGGCTTCCTGGCCACGGGCCACGAGGTGCTGCTCGGCGCCCGCGAGGCGGGCAATGCCAAGGCCCGCGAGTGGGCCGAGGCCCAGGGCCCCAAGGCCCGGGCGGGCACCTTCGCCGAGGCGGCGGAGTACGGCGAGCTGATCGTGCTGGCCACGCTGGGCACGGCGGTGGTGGAGGCCACGAAGCTGGCGGGACCCGCGCACTTCGCGGGCAAGGTGGTGGTGGACACCACCAATCCCCTGGACCTCTCCAAGGGCTTTCCGCCGACGCTGGCGGTCTCCGGTGAGGACTCCGGCGGCGAGCGGGTCCAGCGGGCGCTCCCCGACGCGCGGGTGGTCAAGGCCTGGAACTCCGTGGGCAACGCGCTGATGTTCCGCCCGGAGCTCCCCGGCGGGCCCCCCACCATGTTCCGTTGTGGCAACGACGCCGAGGCCAAGGCCACCGTGGCGGGCATCCTCGAGGCCTGGGGCTGGAGCCCCATGGACGCCGGGGACATCCGTAGCAGCCGCTACCTGGAGGCCCTGTGCATCTTGTGGGTGAGCACCGCGGCCAGGGGGAACCACTGGCTCCAGGCCTTCAAGATGCTGCGCCCGTAGCGCTACGCGTCTATTTCGCAGAGGTCCGTGGCGATCCTGAGCGTGGGCTCCGTGCGCTCCTGCACGTCCCGGGCGCTCACCCCCCGGGCCAGCTCGCGCAGGAGCAGGCCCTCGGGGGTGACGTCCAGCACGCACAGGTCGGAGATCACCCGGTGGACCACGCGCCTCCCGGTCAGGGGCAGGGAGCACCGACGGACGATCTTCGGCGTGCCGTCCTTTGCGGCGTGCTCCATCATCACCACGACCCTGCGGGCGCCGTGCACCAGGTCCATGGCGCCGCCCATGCCCTTGACCATCTTGCCGGGGATCATCCAGTTGGCCAGGTCCCCAGCCTCGGAGACCTGCATCGCCCCGAGGATGGCCAGGTCGATGTGGCCCCCGCGGATCATGGCGAAGCTCTCCGCGCTGGTGAAGAAGCTCGCGCCGGGGAGCGTGGAGATGGTCTCCTTGCCGGCGTTGATCAGGTCCGGATCCTCCGTGCCCGCCACGGGATAGGGGCCCACACCCAGGACGCCGTTCTCGCTCTGGAGGACCACGTCCACGCCCGGGGCGACGAAGTTGGGCACCAGCGTGGGCATGCCGATGCCGAGGTTCACATAGTCCCCGTCGCGGACCTCGCGGGCGGCGCGGCGGGCGATCTGGTCGCGGGTGAGCATTGGCTTCAGGCCTTTCGCACGGTGCGGCGCTCGATGCGCTTCTGGTAGTCGCGGCCTTGGAAGATCCGCTGGACAAAGACCCCGGGGGTGTGGACCTGGTCCGGGTCCAGGGCGCCGGGCTCCACCAGCTCCTCGACCTCGGCGATGGTCACCCGGCCCGCGGCGGCGCACAGGGGATTGAAATTCCGCGCGCTGGCGTGAAACACCAGGTTCCCGTGGCGGTCGCCCTTCCAGGCCTTGACCAGCGCGTAGTCCCCCGTGATGCCGAGCTCCAGCACGTACTCCAGGCCCTCGAAGGCGCGGGTCTCCTTGGGGTCGCTGGCCTTCTTCACCGTGCCGTCGGGGTTGTAGAGCATGGGCAGGCCCCCCTCGGCCACCTGGGTGCCCACACCCGCGGGGGTGAAGAACGCCGGGATCCCGGCGCCCCCCGCGCGCAGCCGCTCGGCCAGGGTACCCTGGGGCACCAGCTCCACCTCCAGCTCACCAGTGAGGAACTGCCGCTCGAACTCCTTGTTCTCGCCGACGTAGCTCGACGTCATCTTGCGGAGCTGGCGGTTGTTGAGCAGGAGCCCGAGGCCCCAGTCGTCCACCCCGCAGTTGTTGCTCACCACCCAGAGGTCCCGGAGGCCACGCTTGCGCAGCGCGGCGATGCAGTTCTCGGGGATGCCGCAGAGGCCAAAGCCCCCGGCCAGGATCTTGGCCCCCTCGGGGATGTCCGCGCAGGCGAGGTCGGCGTCGGGAAAGACCTTGTCCATCGTGAAAGGTGCGTCCTTTCGGGCGTAGGGCCTCGGTAGGGGCCTCTGGGGCCGGGACCCGGGATCTAAGGTTCTCCGCCGGGGCCTTGTCAACCCGAGGAGGCCCTTACCTTGACGTCGGGACGGCGGTAGCGTGCACTCTCGCACCGTGGCGTCGCCGGAAGAAGCCCGTGGAGCGGCGGAACCGTTGGAGGGCCCCACGGCCTTCGGGCGGTACACCATCCTCGGGCGCCTGGGGGCCGGGGGCATGGCCGACGCGCTCCTTGCGATGCTCCACGGGGACCTCGGGTTCCAGAAGCTCATGGTGCTCAAGCGCATGCACGCCTCCCTGGCCGGGGACGAGCACTTCGTGAAGATGTTCCTGGACGAGGCCCGCCTCGCCGCCAGGCTCAACCACCCCAACGTGGTCCAGACCAGCGAGGTGGGCGAGGTCCATGGACAGTACTTCATCGCCATGGAGTACCTGGACGGCCAGTCTCTGGATCGCATCGTGCGCAGGTACCTGAACGACGGCGAGAAGATGCCCCTGCCGTTCCTCCTGCGGGTGCTCTGCGACGCCCTGGAGGGCCTTCACTACGCCCACGGCCTGCGGGACTTCGACGGCACCCCGCTGGGGGTCGTGCACCGGGACGTGACGCCCTCGAACCTCTTTGTCACCTACGACGGCGCGGCCAAGGTGCTTGACTTCGGCATCGCCAAGGCGGCCACCCAGGACGAGGCCACCCGCACCGGGATGCTCAAGGGCAAGCTCGCCTACATGTCCCCGGAGCAGTTCTTCGCCGAGCCCCTGGACTGCCGCTCGGACGTCTGGTCCATGGGCGTGGTGGTGTGGGAGCTCTGCACCGGGCGGAGGCTCTTCAAGGCCTCCAACGACGTGGCGACCTACAAGAACATCATGCACGCGAAGATCCCTCCCGTGCAGACCTACCGCCCGGACGCCTGGGAGGCCCTGGACCCGGTGATCGCCCGGGCCCTGGAGCGCGACCGGCGCAGCCGCTATCCCGACGCCGACGCCATGCGCCGCGACCTGGACGCCATCCTCGCGTCGGTCACCCGCTGCGACCGCAGCGACGTGGCCGAGGAGATGCGCCGTGTCTTCGGCGAGACCATGGAGGAGAACCGGAAGATGGTGCGCGAGTACGCGCGCCTGGGCGCCTCCGCGGGCAGCGCCCTCGGGCTCTCGTCCCTCGGGGTGCTCCTACCGGGGAAGAACCCGACCATCATGCCCACGGCGTCGGGGCTCAACGCCAGGACCCTCGGGCTGGAGCCAAAGCCTGGCGCCAGGGTGATGCCGTCCTTTGCCGAGCCCCTCGCCGTGGAGCCCTCGGAGGAGGACGCGCGCGACACGGACAAGAGCGCGGGCATCGACCTCGGCGCCATGGCCCGGAGCGAGCCCACGCGCCCCGCGGGCACCGCCATGGTGGAGCCCCCACGCCCGGAGCCCTTCCTCCCGGAGCCCCCCGCCGCCCCGGACCCCGACGACGAAGACCCCGAGGGGCTCGCGGAGACCATCCTCGTGCGGCCAGGTACGCAGCTCCCGAAGCTGGTGGTGAACCTCCCGCCGATGCCCCTGCCGGTGCTCCCTCCGGTGGAGCCGCTGCCGCCCGTCTTCGACCCGGTGAGGGACGCTCCGCCGCCAAAGCCCACGCCGTCGCGCCTGCGCGGCGCGCTGGTGTCCCTCGCCGGCTGGCTCCTGGTGTTCGCCTTCCTGGGTGGCGTGGCCCTCCTTGTCTACACCCAACGAAGCTGGATGAAGCGCGGCCTGGACGAGCTGGTCCACGGCAGGCCCCCGGACCCCTCCACCATCGGCCAGTTCCGTCTCCGCATCGAGAGCGACCCGACCACCGCCCGGGTCTTCGAGGGCAGCACCGAGCTGGGCGTCACGCCCCTGGAAATGGACATCCACCGCAGCACCGTGCAGCTCCGCCCGAGGCTCTTCGTGCTCCTGCGTGAAGGCTTCCGACCGACCACCGCCGTGCAGGTGAACACCCTCAACACGAGCGCCGTCCTGCGGATCACCCTCCCGCCCGTGGCCCTCCCCACGCCGCCGCCCGCCCAGCCCCTCCGAGAGCCCCGCAGGCCCACACCCCGGCGTTGATCACAGCGCCTCCAGCCTCGCGGGCTCTTCGTACAACGCACCGCCCTCGCCGGCGTCCGTGAGCCTCGGAGAGATCAACGCGTTGGCGCAGCGATGAAGCCCCAGGCTCCCACCTTTCGGGAGGAGTACGATCTTGTGGTGAAGTGTAGGGTCGTGGCGTACGGTCACCTCCAGCGCCCCGAGGGCCGTCACCACGCGCGCAACGGCGCCCTCGGGGAGCCCCGCGGCGGCGCTCGGGTGGACCGTGGCGCTCGGGCGCTCCTCGGGTTCCCTGGGGGACCACTGCGAGCTCTGCGAGGCGGGGGTGGACAGCGCGTGGAGGAGCAGCGGGAACTCCACGGAGGAGTCATCGCGCGGCGCGGGCAGGGCGGTGACGAGGTTCACCTTGCCCGAAGGCGTGCGGAAGCGACGCCCCTCGAAGGCCACGCGAGGCGCCTCGGGGTTCCTCAAGGGACCGGCCTCCAGGGTCTCCAGCGGGATCGCGCGTAGGAGCCTGCGCTTCCAGCTCCGGGCGTCGCCCAAGAAGTGCTCGCCGAGGCCCACGCGCTCGGCGAGGCCCTGGGTGACCTGGTAGTCCGTGCGCACACCCTCCGGGGGCGGCACCACGGGCCTGACCACGCCCAGGTAGTGGTGCCCGTAGGCGCCGACCAGGTCGTCGTCTTCGAGCATGGTGGTGACCGGGAGCACCACCGTGGCGAGCCTGGCGGTGTCCGTGAGGAAGCTGTCGGCCACCACCACGAACTCCCGGGAGCGGAGGGCCTCCGCGGTGCGGTGGCTGTCCGGGAGCATCGTCACGGGGTTGCCCGCGGTGACCCACACCGCCCGGAGCTCCGGGTTCTTGAGCGTGAGCAGCTCCTGCCCGAAGAGCGGCTCACACACCGTCCGAGGCGCGGGCGCCACGTCCACCCAGGCCAGGTCGAAGGCCGCCCGACGGAGGAAATAGAAGCTCACCCCTCCGCCCGCGACCCCGAGGTTGCCGGTGAGCGCCCCGAGGGCGTCGAGGCAGCGCACGATGGCGCTGCCGTTGGAGCGCCGACCCATGCCCCAGCCTACGAGTATCGCCGCGGGGGAGTGAGCCCCATACAGCTCCGTGAGCGCGTCCAGGGCGGCTCTCGGGACGCCCGCGTCGGCGGCATGCTGGTCCAGCGTGCGGCCGAAGGCCAGCGCCCGGAAGGCCTCCAGGTTGTCGCACCAGGTGTGCGCCTCGGGGTGCGCGAGCCCTCGCTCGAAGAGCCCCCGGGCGACGCCCAGCGCGAGGGAGGCGTCGCCCCCCGGGCGAGGCTGCACATACAGCGAGGCCAGCGAGGCCCCGCGGTGCCTCACCGGGTCCACCAGCGCGACGGGCACTCCGTCCTTGCGCAGGCCACGCAGGATCGGGAGGAGGTGCGGCGAGGACGTGTGGGGGTTCTTCCCCCAGAGGACCACGGCCCTGGCGTGCCGAAGGTCGTGGAGGTCATTGGCGTCCTCGGCGCCGAAGTCCGTCATCTGCGCGGCGTCTCCGGCGCCGCCGCAGATGTCCCCGCGCTTGACCGTGACGGGCCCGAAGCGGCTCCAGAAATGGTCCGTGACGTGCTTCATCAGCCCGAGGGACCCGCCGGAGCGATAGTGAAAGATGGCGCTCGGGCCGCTCTCCTCGCGGACTCGCAGGAGCGTGCGGGCGCAGAGGTCCAGGGCCTCCTCCCAGCTCGCGGGCTCCAGCGAGCCTCCGCGCCGGACGAGCGGCGTGGCAAGCCTCTCGGGGCTGTACTGCCGGTGGAGGAACTGGTCCGTGCGGTAGCACAGGAAGCCCTGGGTGACCGGGTGCTCGGGGTCCCCCTGGAGGCGCTCGACGCGGTCGCCGCGCACGTGGGCGAGGATCCCGCAGGCGTCAGGGCAGTCCCGGTTGCAGCTCGTGCGGACGATCTGTACGTCGCTCACGGCACGAAGGTTAGCGCAACCGCCGCCCCCTAGCGAGGCAGCACGGCGACGTCCAAGGTGTAGCTCCCGACGGAGCCGTCGCCGCAGCCCGCCGCGAAGAGCCAGTAGGTGCCCGCCTCGAGCACCACGTCCACCTGCGCGTCGGTGCCATACCAGTCGTCGTTGCAGGCGTTGGCAAAGGACCGCCCGGGGCACTCGGCGCCCGTGTGAATCGCCAGGAGCGAGTCAAAGTCCCCGGCCATCACGGCCACCACCCGCCGCTGCGCGGTGAGGTCCAGGCGATACACCACGGCCCTCGCGCCTCCGCAGCCGGTCATCGCGCCGGCGCAGGTGAAGGTCGCCAGGCTCCTCGCCCCGCGGGTGGAGCCGCGGAAGATCCCGCCCACCTCGGGGATGGTCACCGCCGCGGGGCAGCTCTCGTTGCCCATCACGTCCACCGGCTCCGCGTGAGGCACCTGGAAGTAGCGCCCCCTAAGCTCCCCCGTGGCCGACGAGGTCCCCGCATGGACCGCGTACGGAGCTCCTGGCGTCAAGCCCTGGTAGCGCGCCCAGCAGTTGTTGGCGAAGCGATTGGAGGGACCCCTACACGCACCTACCTCGGGGCCATCGCACCCCTGGCGGAGCTGAAAGCCCACGACGTCTCGGTTGGACGGGGCGGTGAAGTTCACCAGGAGGTCACGACCATCGGTGGGAGCGCGGACCGAGAGCACGGCCCCGACCCGCTGGCTCGGGACACACGGCAGGGGCGTACCACCCGCGAGCGTGTCCACGTCTACGGAGGTCGGTGTGAACTCCGTCAGGGGCACCCCCGGACAGAAGGCCGCGGGCCCCGGGGGGGTTGGCGGGTCCGTGCTCACCGTGGCGGTGATCATCCGGGTGATGCCCTCGGTGATCCGCGAATCCACCACCACGGTGTACGTCCCCGGAGGGAGGTCCCGGAGCCTGCGGGTCACGGGGTTCCCGCCGAAGCACCCAGGGATGGCCGCGGCGCGTCGCCCGCACGCGGTGGCTACGTCTACCTGGATGTTCCCCATGCCGCTCGCGGCCACGGTGATGGACACGTCCCTGCGCTCGGTGATCTGGAACTGGAAGAGCGCGTCCACCCACCCGACGCTCCCGGAGGAGCCGTAGCCGCAGGTGGTGCCCACGTCGGGCTCCGCGATGAAGCCGCGGGTGGAGAAGGTCGTCGGCTCGCCGTTGGCGGGCACCATGACCCCGGGGCATGCGTCCCCGGGCTGCCTCGGGAGCGACGGCGCCAGCGACGCCTGCACGGTCACGTCCCCTCCGCGCGCGGACCCGAGGAGGAGGTAGTAGGTCCCGGGCCTCAGGGCCCTGGCCCGGAAGATCGCCGCGGCGCCGACGGAGGCGCTCCCGTTGGAGCACTGAAGCTCCCCCGCGGGCGTCGCGCACTGCGCCGAGGTGGACAGCGCGGCCACGATGGCGTCGCCGTCGAGCGGCGTGGCGGTAAGAATCAGGTCGCTGGTCGTGGTGATCGTGAGGGGCAGGACGCCGTCAGGGCCTACGCTGGTCATGGTGCCGGCGCAGCTCACGCGGAAATCATTGCGGCGCCCACGGAGCGAGACCGTGTGCACGCGCCCGTCGTTGAGGTCCGGGCAGGGCCCCGGGGCCACGCCGGGGCAGGCCTCGGTGACGCCCTCTTCACACACCATCGGCGGGACCACCGGGGCTTCCGGCGAGGAGGCATCGGCGCCGCGGGTGTCCGGCGTGGCGACGGAGTCCGCGCGGTCGGCCACCGTGGCGTCGGCCGGGGGCACCGTGGCGCCGCAGGCGACCAGGAGCGCCGCGCCCGCGGTCAGGAGGGCTCGCAAGGGAAGGGTTCGCATCGTAGGCGGGCGCAGCCAAGCACGGCGCTCGCGCCTCGTCCAGGGCCTACAGGGGCCGCACCCGAAACGATCGATCCAGGTGGAAGCGGGCCTCGTACATGGGCAGCCCGGGCGCAAGGCGGGAGAGCGTGCTCTGGAGTTGCCGCTCGGCCAGCACATCGATGGCGCCGGGCAGGGCCCGGGCCTCCGCGCGGGTCACGGACACCTCGGGCCTCGCCGCGAGGAAGCGCGCGAACATCTTCCGTTGGTAGGTCATCACCTGATGGTGCCCGACGAAGAACTGCGTCCCGTGCACCGCCGGGGACACCAGCGGGACGCGGGTGTAGGGCGCGACGCCCCCGTGGAGGGTCACCAGTACCACGGCGCCCTCCAGGTGGCCTCCCCCCAGCACCACGAACTGCGGCTCCATCGCGCCCTCCCAGCGCAGCGAGTGGAACGACCGGAGGAAGGCCCCGAGGAGCGGCCCCCGGAGGCCGTACTCCTCGGGGTTCTGCGCCGAGAGCCGGAGGTGTCCGCAGCCGAGGTGCGGCGCCATCGCCAGGTGCTCCAGCACGGCCCCTCGGAGCTCCTTCGGGGGCGCCTGCATGAAGGCCCTCCACGCTCCAGGGTGCAGGAGGCCCTCCACCGCGGAGGCGAGCCTCGAGTCCGCCCCCATGCTCTTCATGAACACGTTGTAGGCCCCCACGTCCGTGTGCATGTAGAAGTCCCCGAAGGCGTCCGCCCAGGCCCGGAGGAGCGTGTGCATCCTCGCGATATCAAAGGGTTTTCCGGTGAGCCTCTCCAGCGCCGCCAGGGCCAGGAGGAACTCCCCGGCGTCGCCGCCGGGGGAGCCGATGACCCCGTGGTCATCGCGGCCATCCACGCAGGAGTTCGTCCCGCGGAGGAGCACCGCGGCGAGCTTGACCCAGCGCAGCGAGCGAGGGTCGCCGAGGTGCCCTTCGAGGTCTTCGCGCTTGAGGAGCCTGCGCTCCGCGCTCGGAGGTGGCGGGTCCTTCGGGGGGTGCACGGACCCGCGGGTGGCGAGGACCGACGGGTTCCGGAGGGTGTCGTACCCGAGGGAGCGCCAGCCCCAGACGCCCCCGGTGAGGGCGGCCACCCAGGTCATCCCGAGAGACTCCAGGCGCCTGACGGCCACGGCGGCGTCGGTGCCTCGGCTGGAGACCAGCACGGTCATGGTGTCCGCGGGCACCCTGGAGGCCACCAGGTCCACCTCGTCGAGGGGCACCCAGGTGGTGCCAGGGATGTACCCGAGGTGCCCGAGGAGGTCGTCGGCCTGGCGGGTGTCAATGATCAAGACGCTCCGCCCGAGCTCGACGACGAACTCCGGCGGCACCCTGGGCACGTCGTCGGTCCCGCGGTGGCTCTGCTCCAGCCACGCGAAGCGCCGGAGGCGCTCTTCCACAGGGAGGGTCATTGGAATTTCGAGGGCGCGGGGAGGGATCGAGGGCCGAGGCGTCATCGCGGAGGACGCTACCGCACTTCCCGCTCGCCGCGGCGAGGGTGTAGCCTCCCAGGTCCGATGGAAATCGCCCTCCATGTGAACGTGGACCACGTCGCGACGCTCCGCCAGGCCCGCGGGACGCCCTACCCGGACCCCGTGGAGGCGGCCCTCCTGTGCGAGCGCGCGGGCGCCGACGGGGTCACCGTGCACCTCCGAGAGGACCGCAGGCACATCCAGCCGCGGGACGTGCGGGTCCTCCGGGAGGTGGTGCGCGGGACCTTCAACCTGGAGTGCGCGGCCACCGAGGCGATGGTGGCCTTCGCGTGCGAGCTCCGGCCCGATCAGGTGACGCTGGTGCCCGAGCGCCGCGAGGAGCGCACCACGGAGGGCGGCCTTGACGCCCAGGGCCAGCGGGGCGTGCTGGAGCCCGTGGTGGCGCGCCTCCGGGGGGTGGGCATCCGGGTGTCGCTCTTCATCGCGGGGGACCCCGCGCAGGTGGACGCCGCGGCGCAGCTCGGGGCCGAGCAGGTGGAGCTCCACACCGGAGACTACGCCAACGCCCGCGGCGACGCCGCCGTGGCCCGCGAGCTTGACGCGCTCTTCCAGGGCGCCGGGAGGGCCCACGCCCAGGGCCTGAGGGTGGCGGCGGGCCACGGGCTCACCACGCGCAACGTGCCCGCGGTGGCCGCGCTGCCGCACGTGGTGGAGCTCAACATCGGCCACGCGGTGATCTCCGAGGCGGTGCTCGTAGGGCTGCCCGAGGCCGTGCACTGCCTGCGCGAGGCGATCGCTCGGGGGTACCGCTCCCGCCGGCCTTGACGCTGATCGTCGCCGGGTTGCTAGCATCAAGCGATGCACCTCCAGCGGATTTTCATGGCGGCCTGGCTGGCCTCCTGCGCGGACCCTGACGCCGAGGAGCTCTCCGACGCCACGGTGAGGGACACCGCCACCATGGACACCCTGGCGCCGGTGGAGGTGCCCGCGGTGGACACTCCCTCGGACAGCGCCCCTCCCGGTCCCCGGGACCTCGGACCGTGCGGCGCCGACGGCGCCTGCGCCAACGACGCGCGCTGCGTCCTGGGTCGCTGCGTCGCGTGGCCCCGCGGGGCCTTCGACGAGGCGTGCCTCCGGAGGGTGGTCCCGGGTCCCCTGCGCCCGGCCCTGCAATGCGCGTGGGAGGCGCCCCCGGCGGGCGATCCGAGGCCCATGGAGCGCGCGGTGCTGCACACTCCGCTGGTCGGGGACCTCGGCCTCCGCGCGGACCCCGACGCGCCGCCGCGGCCCGTGGTGGTGTTCATCTCCGACAGCGGGTACCGCGAGGGGCCCCCACGCACCTGCTCGGCCAGCGGCTCCTTGCGCGTGATCGACGGCGCCACCTGCCGGGAGCTCGCCGCGGTGACGGCCATGGAAGATCGCTTGAACTCCTCGGTGACGCCCGCCCTCGGGGACCTCGACGGGGACGGGCGCGTAGAGGTCGTGGCCGCCCACGCCGAGGGGGGTGTCGTAGCCTTCCGCTGGGATCCTGGGATGAGCCGCCTCGTGCGCGCCTGGCGCTCGCGCACCGCCACGGGCGCCACGGACCTGCACGGCAGCACCCAGTGCCAGTGGGGAGGGGTGACCCTCGCGGACCTCGACGACGACGGCCGCTCGGAGGTGCTCCTCGACGGCGCCGTCTGGAACGCGGACGGCGTGCGCGTCGGCGCCCTCCCGGGCTGGACGGGCTTTCCCCATGGAGTGCCCGCCCCGGTGGCCGACGTAGACAACGACGGCGTGCCCGAAATCGTCGGCGCCGAGGGCACCTGGCAGTGGTCCGCGGCCACCCGCGCCTTCGTGCGCGAGAGCTATTTCACGGGCGCCGGGTCCCAGGGCTTCACGGCCCTGGCGGACCTCGGGGAGTTCCCGGGCATGCCCGGAGACGGACCCAACCGCCCCGAGGTCGTGGTCGCGGGCACCGGGTCCATCATCGTTCAAACCATCGCCGGGGCCGAGCTCTTTCGGTTCATGGCCCCGTCGGGCGTCGGGGGCCCGCCCACGGTGGCGGACTTTGACGGCGATGGCAGGCCAGAGCTCGGCGTGGCCTTCGCGGGGCACTACGTGGTCTACGACGTAGACCGCCGCATGACGCTGTGGGTGCAGCCCTCGCAGGACCGAAGCTCCGCGCGCACGGGCTCCAGCGTGTTTGATTTCAATTCCGACGGCCGCGCCGAGGTGGTCTACGGCGACGAGTGCTACGTGCGCATCTACGACGGCCGCAGCGGCGAGGTGCTCTTCTCCCAGGCCCGCTTCTCCTCCACCTGGGAGGAGAACCCCATCGTGGCCGACGTCGACGGAGACAACTCGGCGGAGATCGTGATGCCCATGTCCGGGCCCTGCGTGCCAGCGTACTGCCCCGAGTGGGACCCCATCTTCCGAGGGCTGCGCTGCGACGTCGACGGGGACTGCCCCGGGGGCCCCTGCCGCGACGGCCTCTGCCGCTGCACCATGGACGCCGAGTGCGGCGCCACCTACAGCTGCACCGCGCCCCTGGCGGGAACCCCCGGCGCGGGTCAGGTGTGCCGCGCGAGGCACCGGGACTGTCAGCCGGGCCTGCGCATCTACCGCGACGCCAGGGACCGCTGGGCGCCCTCCCGCCCGCTCTGGAACCAGCACGCCTACCAGGTGACCAACGTCCTCGACGACGGCCGGATCCCACGCTCCTCCACGGCGCGCGCGAACTGGCGCACCCCAGGACTCAACAATTTCCGCCAGAACGTCCAGGGTAGCCTCCGCGACGCCCCGGGCGCAGACCTCACCGTCGGGCGCCTGTCCGCCGTGTGCGAGGGCCCCTCCACCCGCATGCGCGCCGAGGCATGCAACCGCGGGCGCGCCCCCCTCGACGCCAACATCACCGTGATCTTCCGCCACGGCTCCGGGCGCGAGCTCTGCCGCCTCCGCACCCGCGAGCCCATCCGCCCCGGCGTGTGCACCCCCGTCGAGTGCGTCGCGCCCGTCCCCGCCGAAGGCCGCTTCGAGGCCGTGGTAGACCCCGATGATTCCCTCGGCGAATGCACCGAGAACAACAACCTCGCCTCGGGCCTCGCAGACTGTATCGGGTGATTGCCTACATATACCCACACTTGCTCTGGCGCAGGATGTGCTTTGCCTCGAAACGAGGTGTAGCGATGAGAAGCTCTTTCTTGAGGCTGGTTGCGAGCGTCGTCGTGATCGCGGTCGAGGGCTGCGGAGATTGTGGCGGCGGCGGTGGTTTTGGCTTTGGCGCGCGGGCCGCCGACGCGGTGGCGCTCCAGCCGTCGGCGTCGGTGCTCCGCGAGGCCGACGGCGCGACGGTCGTCGAGGTCCAGCTCCAGGTCCCCGGAGACCGCTGCAGCGCGGGACCGACGGTGACGCGCTTCTTCCGCTGGAACCCGATGACCCTGCGCGCCGAGCCGACGCAGCAGGGCCACCAGGCCGGCTCACGCATCCTGCCACCGACCACCCAGGGCGGCGGGACCGACACCTACGAGGACGTCGCCCCGGGCCTCACGGTCCGCATCGCGCCGAACTTCTCGGGCCAGGCGGTCACCGTGACCTTCACCACCGCGACGTCCACCCAGACCCTCTCCTGCGCCGCGCAAGGCGGGAGCCTTGTCTGTACGTGAGAAGCCGAACCCACGAGGTGCTGCCATGAAACTCTCTCCGTTCTTGTGCCTCGCGCCCATCCTCGCCCTGGCGCTTCAGGGCTGCGGAGACTGTGGCTGCGGCGGTTGTGGCTCCGAGTCCGCCACGCCGGTGGCCGCCCTCCCGACCGCTCTGGTGCTTCGTGAAGCCGACGGCTCCACGGTGCTGGAGGTCCGCCTCGGGTCCTTCGGGACGTGCAGCCCGTCCACGTCGGTGTCGCGCTTCTTCCGCTGGAACCCGATGACCTCTCGCGCCGAGCCCACCGTCCAGGGCCACCAACCCGGCGCCCGCACCCTCACCGCGACCACCACGGGCGGGGGGACCGACACCTACGAGGACGTCGCCCCGGGCCTCACCATCCGCGTCGCCTCCAGCCCCACCGGCCAGGGCGTCACCGTGACCTTCAGCACGGCCACGACCAGCCAGACCCTCACCTGCACAGATCGCGGCGGGGGCCTCACCTGCGCTTGAATACCGCCCACCGTCAAGGAGTAATTCCACCTGGGCGGGAGGCTTGCATGCATTCGCTGGAGTGTGCCTCGGGCGTTCACGGTGTGCCACAATGGCACAGGGTCACCACGAGGATCGCAGGGTCGCGCGATGATGAAACAATGGCTCTGGCTTCTTTTCTGTCTCCTCGCGCTCGCGCTCGGCCCCGTTGGGTGCGGCACCGAGGGAGGCCCTCAAGATTTCAATGACCATACGGTGCCCCGCCTGGCGACCCTGCGGGACTACGAGGCCATCGCCGCGGGTGCCTTTGGCACGTCCACCGCCAAGTTCATCATCACGGCCTATGGCGAGCCCGCC
The DNA here is from genome assembly GCA_016218725.1 of Deltaproteobacteria bacterium. Taxonomy (GTDB): domain Bacteria; phylum Myxococcota_A; class Polyangia; order Polyangiales; genus JACRDB01. The sequence continues at coordinate 21,980 of JACRDB010000066.1, read as the reverse complement.
CGGCGGGACCTGCGCTTCTACGACGGCAACTTCTACACGCTCCATGACCAGTGGTACTGGTTCCGGCTGCTGAACGGCGCGGCCATCCCAGGCGATGACATCGCCCCGGTGCGCGGCCTGCGCTTCGCGACCATCCCGGAGCTCTCCACCTGGGCGAGGGGACAGCCCTCGCTGCCGCTGGACCTGCGCTTCTACGAAGACCGCCTGTACTCCGTGCGCTTCTATGATCTGTCCTTCGGAGATAGCCGGAGGTACGGCCTCGGCACGCTGGTGCGCGTGCCCGCCCGCGCCCCCAACCCCGAGCGCTGGGCCTTCGAGCTGGAGTACGACGACGTGCCCACCCACGCGCAGCTCTCGGTGTTCTTCGAGCTGCTGGAGCCCCGGGTGCCGCCCGAGGCGCGGGGCACCTTCCGCTTCCTGGTGCGCTCCCCCGGCCAGGAGATGCTCGCGGAGACCATGGAGCGCGAGCGCCTGCGCTACGGCGACCGCATCCTTCGGTACCGGGACCTGGTCACCCGCGGCGCCCGGGAGGTCTACTCCGAGGGCATCACCGCCGGGAGGCTCAAGCTCGTGCGCCGCGGGATGAACCCCGGGGACACCACCCCCGAGGACGTGCTGGTCTTCGAGAACACGCCCGATCTCCTCCCGCCCTGCGCCGGGGTCATCACCGCGGTGCCCCAGACCCCGCTGGCCCACGTGAACCTCCTGGCGCGCAACCGGGGGATCCCCAACGTGCACATCGCAGGCATCCTCGAAGACGCCTCCGTGGGCCAGTTGGAGCGCGCCTACGCGCCGGTGCTGCTCTTCGCCGAGGCCCCGGGGCGCGTGGTGCTCGTCCCCATCACCGAGACGCAGTACCAACGCTATGGGAGCCTCCTCATGCGCCCGGCCCGGCGCGTCATGGCCCCGCCGCCGGAGTCTCTCCCGTACACCGTGGACCTCACCACGCGCGACGCCGTGGACATCCCCCAGCTGTCCCTCGTCGTCGGCGGCAAGGCCTCGGGCATGATCGCGCTCCTGCGCGAGCCCACGATCCATACGCCGGACCGCCCCCTGGGGATCACCATCCGGGCGTACTCCGAACACCTCCAGGCCCTGCGCCCCAGGATTGAAAGAGTACTCGACACCGAGGCCTTCCAGCGCGACGCCCGCGTGAGGCAGCTCCTCCTGGAGGGCGAGGCCGCCTACCGCGCTCGCCGCACCGCCGCCGCGGACCTCACCTTCCTCACGGAGTTCCTGCGCTTCCAGGGTCCCATGAGCGACCTCGGAGGCCTGGCCCGCAACGGCGGCCTCCGCGGGCTCGTCGAGGGCACCCCCATGCAGGCCACCACCCGCGAGGAGCTCCTGCGCACCTTCCGCGAGACGTACCGCGACCTGGTCCCCACCCAGGGCCTGCGCTTTCGCTCCAGCTCCAACGTCGAGGACATCGAGGGCTTCAACGGCGCCGGGCTCTATGAGTCGTTTACGGGCTTCCTCGACCCCGCCGCCCAGGCGTCCGAGGCCGACCGACAGAAGTCCGTCGAGCGCGCCATCCTGCGCGTGTGGGGCTCCTTCTGGGCCTTCGAGTCCTTTGAAGAGCGCCGCCTGGAGCGCATCGATCACCTCTCCGGCGCCATGGGCGTGCTCGTCCACCCGCGCTTCGATGATCCCCTGGAGCGCGCCACCGGAGTGTGCACCTACACCATCCTACCTCCTGGTGGAATGGACTCCGACCGGCTTGAGGTGAACGTCCAGGCCGGGGACCAGAGCGTCGCGAACCCCGATCCACAGGTGCTGCCGGAGGTCGTGAGGGTGCTGCGCTCCACGGCCGGGGCGCTGCGCTTCGAGCGCGTGCGGCGCTCCACCCTGGCGCCGGACCGGGCGCTCCTCTCCGACGACGTCCTGCGGAGGCTCTTCGACGACACGGGCCGCGTGGCCCGCGCCTGGCTGGACCGGGAGAACGCCCCGAGGCTCGCCTCGCAGCGCGGGCGCACCCTCACGCTGGACTTCGAGTTCCACGACATGCTGGCCGGCTGGCCCGCGCTGCGCACGGGACCCCAACGCCCGGCGCGCATGGTGCTCAAGCAGGTGCGTACGCTGGAGCCGGGGGCTCGCACCAACGCCGTCGAGGCCGCCACCTGGCCCGTGCCCCGGGACATCTTCGTGCGCGCTCGGAGGGTGACCACGGAGCAGTGCCGAGGGGAGATCGCCCCCGGCGTGATGCTCCAGACCTCCCTCCTGCGCGTGCTCACGGACAGCTCGCTGCCGCCTGACGTGGGCTTCGCGATGAGACCCTTTGACGCCCTCCTGGAGCTGGAGCTCCAGATGGGTGCGCTGCCGGCCTTCGGGTGGGACGCCGGGGCGTCCTATGCCGTGGAGCACCCGCAGTTCACGGCGACCACGGACGGCGCCCGGAGGACCTACGCCCTCGCGGGCACCACCGCCATGAGGGTCGGCGTGGACTCCGTGACCCTGGAGGGCACCCAGCTCACCCTCCGCCGAGGTGAGACCACCCTCTCCGCCACCGTCGCCTGCCGCGACGAGATCCGTTACGCAGGCGCCAGGGACTTCCTCCTGTCCCTGGTGCCGATGGACAGGGCCCCTTGACCATTGGTCCCCGCCGCGGGACCGCTCAGCCCGTCCGTCACGGCGCCTGGCGCTCCCAGGCGTACGCTCACCTTCACCGAAGGAGCAGAGACGACCATGCGCGTACGCATCGTGGTGAGCTACGTGCCCCGCTATCGCCGAGGGCACCGCTGGGACTTCGTGCCGCCGGTGACGGGGATCCACCTCGCGGCCCTCACCCCGCGGGAGCACACCGTGGAGCTCGTCCACGAGCAGGTGAGGCCGGTGCCCGTGGACTCCGCGACGGATCTCGTGGCCCTGTCGTTCTTTTCGGGCTTCGCCCGGCAGGCGTATGACACCGCGGCGCGCTTCCGGGCGCTCGGCGTCCCCGTGGTGGCGGGCGGCCCGCACGTCTCGTACTGGACCGAGGAGGCGCTCCAGCACGTGGACGCGGTGGTGGTGGGCGAGGCCGAGGGCGTCTGGCCCGAGCTCCTCCGGGACGCCGAGAGGGGCGCGCTCAAGAAGGTCTATCGCGGTGAGCCCCCGAGCCTGGCGGGGCTGCCCACACCGCGCTATGACCTCCTGGAGCCGTCGTTTCTGGTGCCAAGGGTGCTCCAGGCCACCCGCGGCTGCCCCTTCACGTGCAGGTTCTGCACGGTGCCGGACCTGAACCCGGGCTTCCGCGTGAGGCCCGTGGACGAGGTCCTCCGGGACCTCACGGAGACGCACTTCCCACACTGGTGGCAGGAGCGCGTGGCGTGGTTCTGGGACGACAACCTCCTGGTGCAGCGTCGCTGGGCGAGGGACCTCCTGGACGGCATGACGGGCCTTGGGCGCTGGTGGCTCACCCAGGCCAGCATGGACATCGTGAAGGATCCGGACCTCCTCGGGCGCATGGAGCGCTCGGGCTGCGCGGGGATCTTCCTAGGGATCGAGAGCCTCGACGACGAGGACCTCAAGGCCGTGGACAAGCGCCAGAACCGCGCCAGCGCCTACCGCGACGCGATCCGCGCGCTCCACGACCGCGGCATCTGCGTGATGGCGGGCTTCATCTCGGGCTTCGACGACCAGACCGAGGACGCCGTCCGGCGCACCGCCGACCGGCTCCAGGCCCTGGGCGTAGACGTGCCGTTCCTCTCCGTGCTCACCCCCTTCCGGGGGACGCCCCTCTACGACGACCTCCTGCGCGACGAGCGCATCTTGAAGGACCGGGACTGGAACCACTACAACGGCTACAACGTGGCCTTCCGGCCCGCGAAGATGACCCCCGACGCGCTCCTGGGCGCGCACCGCGCCCTCTGGGACCGGGCCTTCAGCGCGCCGCTGGTGCTCGCCCGCGTCGCCCGCGCCGCGCGGCACCTGTCCCCCGGAGGCGCCCTCCTGAGCGCCACCATGAACGGCTTCTACGGCTTGAAGGCCCTGACCGGAAACACCCCCGCGCGCGCCGTGGAGGGCCTCCCGGGCGCTATCGCGCACCCGGACCCACACAGCACCCCGACGAGGCTCCTGCAGCCCTCGCGCAGGCGCCCGGTAGCCTCCGCGCACCCACGGTGAGCGCGCGGCGCTTGCGGTGCCGTGTCCTCGACGTGGATACTCCCCGTCCACAGGAGTGAAGCGCATGGCGCAGCCGCTGCTTTCGAGGACCCAGGCGCGGTCCGTGGACCAGGCCTTGATGGCCGCGGGCATCCCCGGCGTGGTGCTCATGGAGAACGCCGGACGCGGCGCCGCCGAGGTGCTCGCCCGCAAGGCGCAGGCCCTGGGGCTGCGCCGCGCGGCGGTGCTCGTGGGCCCCGGTAACAACGGCGGGGACGGCTACGTCGTGGCGAGGCACCTCCGGGTGCTCTGCCGGAAGCTGGAGCTCCAGGTCGTGAGCTGCGCCGACCCCGCGACCCTCAAGGGCGACGCGGCGGTCATGCGCGACGCCTGGAAGGCCGTCGGAGGCGCCATCGCGCGCGCCACCGAGGACCCCGAGGAGGCCGCCGTCCTCGTGACGGGCCGTGACCTGATCGTCGACGCGCTCTTTGGCACCGGCCTCGATCGGCCGTTGACGGGCGCCGCCAGGGCCCTGGTCAAGGCCGCCCGGGAGGTCGAGCCCGCCCTGGCCGTGGCCCTGGACGTGCCGTCCGGGCTCGACGCCGACACCGGTGGTCCCCTCGGAGAAGACGAAGCAGGCGTGTTCTCCGCGCACCTGACGCTCACCTTCGCGGCGAGCAAGCCGGGGCTCCACACCGGCCCCGGGCGCCGCCTCGCGGGGGAGGTCACCGTGGTGCACCTCGGGGCTCCCTTGCCCGTGGAGCTCCTGGTGACCCGCACCTGGCTCTGGCGCCGCGCCGCCGTGGCCCCAAGGCCCGTGGACGCCCACAAGGGCAACGGCGGGCATGTGCTGGTGGTCGGAGGCTCCGCGGGCCGCACCGGCGCGGCCCTCCTCGGCGCGCGAGGCGCCCACCGGGCAGGAGCCGGCCTGGTCACCGTGGCCTCCCGCGCCGCCGAGAGCATCGACGCCAGGGTGCTGGAGACCATGTCCCTGGCGCTCCCTCCGGGGCCCTCGCGCGCCCGAGAGCTCCTCACCGAAGGGGTGCTGCGCGCCGACGCCGTGGTGCTCGGCCCCGGCCTCGGGCACGACGAGTGGGCCCACGCCATGGCCGACGTGGTCTGGGCCCGCGCCCGAGGGCCCGTGGTAGCCGACGCCGACGCCCTCCTCGCCGTGGCCGAGAGGGCACTGAAGAACGACGGACCCCGCCCCGCGTCGCTGGTGCTCACCCCCCACCCCCTGGAGCTCGCGCGCCTCCTCGGGGCCTCCGGAGGCGCCGCGGAGATCCACCGCGACCGCCTCCAGCACGCCCGCACCGCCGCGAAGCGCTTCGGCGCCGTGGTGGTGCTGAAGGGCGCGGGCACCGTGGTCGCCACGCCCGATGGCGACGCCTACATCACCCCCTACGCCGAGCCCACCCTGGCCGTGGCGGGCTCCGGGGACGTCCTCGCGGGCGCCATCGCCGCGCGCCTGGCCGAGCGAGGGCAGGGCTCTGTGGAGACCGCCGTCCTCGAAGCGGTGGACGCCCACGGACGCGCAGGCGAGCTCGTGCGGGCCCGCCGGGGCGCCGTCCGGGGTGCCCTGGCGAGCGAACTGGCGGACGCGCTCTCCCAGGCCATGGAGGAGCACCTGGAGGCCCCGGAGGGCGGATGACACTTTGTCCCTTCCAGGGCCCGTGCCTCGCCGGGATGGCGCCAGGGGGCCCCGGGGGCCAACGAAAACATCAATGATTTCGCGGACTCCCACCCTGGCCCGGGTCTTGATGAAGGCTCTGCCATGGACGCACGACGACGACAGTTCGAGGCCCAGACGCTCCCGCTCCTGGACGGCCTCTACGCCGCGGGGCTTCGGATCTCGGGGACCCGGGCCGAGGCCGAGGACCTGGTGCAGGAGACCTACCTCCACGCGTGGCAGGCCTGGGACCGCTTCGAGGCCGGGACCAACGTGCGGGCGTGGATGCATCGGATCCTGGTGAACGCGTACATCTCGCAGTACCGCCGTCGGCGCCGCGAGCGCCGCGCGCTGGACGTGGACGCGGACCCCGGGCGCCGGGAGCTCTTCCTTTCGAGCGCCCAGAGCGCCGTGGAGGGCAGTGATGGGGGCGTGCAGGTGAGGGCGCTCTCGCGGGGCACCCAGGCCGCGCTCGACGCGCTGCCGGTGGAGTTCCGCGCGGTGGTGGTGATGGCGGACCTGAGCGAGATGAGCTACCGCGAGATCGCCGAGGCGATGCGCTGCCCCGTGGGCACGGTGATGTCACGGCTGCACCGCGCGAGGCGCGCGCTGGCCAGGACCCTCGGCGAGGCGATGGCCCTCCCGGAGCGGAAGGCCGCGTAGGAGGAGCTACTCGATCGCGAGGCGGGTGCCGCAGGCGTGGGCGGCGCACCCCACGGGCCGCGGGGCGATGCAGCGGGGCACCGGGCAGGTGCGGCGGAAGCCCCCGCAGTGGCGCTGGTACTGGTTGCCCCAGAGCTCCGCGGAGGTGGTGTTGAGCGCGTAGCTCGGGCAGAACACGCAGTAGCAGTCGTCCGGGGTGCGCACCGGGGCGCGGAAGACGCTCCGGGTGCAGTCCGCGTCGGTCATGCAGTAGCGCTCGTCGGCGACGCCCTCGGACACCCGGAGGTAGTACTGCGACGCCCGAAGGGCCCGCGTGCCGTCGGCGCTGCGGTGCACCGAGCCCGCCACCATGATCCCGACCTCCTGGCGGAGGTAGTCATAGCCCTTGTCCTGGCCCGCGCGGTCGATGCCCGGGATGGTGGACAGGTCCACCCCGGCGAGCATCAGCGGCGCGGCGCTGGAGTTGAGGCGCTGGCCCCGGACGTTGGGGCAGGGGGCCCGGACACACACCAGGTCCGTCTGGTGGGCGTGGTAGAAGACCCCCGTGGGCGCCGAACCGTTGGCGGCCTGCCACCCCTCGGTCACCACGAGCTGGCCCATGGTCCCGAAGCGCGCAAAGGACTTCCCTTCGATCCGACCCCGAAGGACCCCACGGCCGCTCGCGGCCTGGCCCTGGAACTCCGAGAGGGCGCGCTCCTCAAGGCCCAGCCCCGCCCAGTCCACCTCCGCGACGTAGCACTCCTGGGCGTACGTCCCGTCCACGCAGCGCATCGTCGAGCGGTTCACCCGGCTCACCCAGTACCCGCCGCACAGGGGAGCGATGCACCGGCGGGTGTCCCGCCGCACGCGCACATAGGTGAGCCCCGTGGCGCTCACCTCCACGGCCTCGGCGTCCTCCCCCTCGTCCAGGTTGAGCCCGGCGTCCTCCGGCGCGCACGCCAGCATCGAGACGCCAAGAGCCAGCCAGCCGAACTTCCACGATGACATCGGAAACCTCCACACATGGGCGCAGGACCTACCCTGGTTCCCTACGCGGGCGCTGAGGTAGCTCCATGTAGGTGCGGTGTCAAGCCCCCACCCCGGGGCCCTTGCGAGGACAGGCTGTCGGAGGTACGCGAAGGGCGTGCAGGAAGAGCCGACGATCACGCTCCAGGTGCCACGGTTCACGCCGTGGATGCGGCGGCTCTCGCAGGCCCTGGCGGGGCTCTGGCTGGTGAGCGCGCTGTGGGTATACACCGGCCGCTCGGCCTCGCAGGACGCGCTCGGGAGCCTGGTGGCGCTGGCGCTGATCCCTCACCGGGCGGTGCAGGGCCTGGAGCTCTGGCGTTTTGTCACGCACCCCTTCCTGCACGACCCATCGGCGCTCCTGCCGCTCCTGGGGAGCGTCTTGTCCCTCTGGCTCTTCGGGTCGCCGCTGGAGCGCCGCTGGGGCCCGAGGCCCGTGCTCACGGTGCTCGCGGCGGGCACCGTCTCCGGCGCGCTCCTGCTGGTGGGGGCGTCGTTCCTGGAGCTTCGCCTCCTCTTCGAGAGGGCCTACGGAATGGTGGGCGGGGGCTACGCCCTGGCTGTCTGCTGGGGGCTGGCGCACCGGGATGAGCAGAGCTCGCTCTTCGGTCTGGCCACGCTCACCGGGCGCCAGATCGCGTGGCTGACCCTGGCCCTGGCGCTACTGTGGCTCCTCGTGGACCGCAGCGGGAACAACGTCGCGGGGCTGGGAGGCGCCCTCGGCGGCGCCCTCTACGCCCGCTGGCGCGCGAGGCCCCGCCGCCCGGAGGCAAAGACCCGCGAGGGCAGCGGGCGCTTCCAGGTGATCGAGGGCGGCCTCTCGGACAAGAAATGGATGAACTGACGGGCTCTTACGGAGCCTCTGCGGGGGCCCTCTCGCGCACCACGAACTCCACCCTTCGGTTGAGCCCTCGGCCCCGGGCGGAGTCATTGGCCACCAGCGGGCGCGTCTCTCCGTAGCCTCGGGCCTCCAGGCGCTCCGGGGCGACGCCCGCGCCCAGGAGCCACCGACGGATGGACTCCGCGCGGCGCTGGGACAGGTTCAGGTTGTGGGCGTCCTCGCCGCGGTCGTCGGTGTGCCCGGAGACCTCCACCCGCCGCAGCTCCGGGTGTTCTTCGAGCACCCTGGCGACCTCCCGGAGGAGCGGGGCGCTCACCGGCAGGATCAGGTCTCGATCGGTCGCAAACCGCGGCTGCTGCGCGATCACGATGCGGTCTCCCTGGAGCGCGACCCTGGGGCACCCGTGGGTCCTCGGGTCTCGGGAGCGAGGACCGGCCTCCTCGGGGCATGCGTCCGTGGCGTTGGGGATGCCGTCGCGGTCCGGGTCATTGTCGGGACAGCCCCTTCGCGCTGGATCGGGGCGCCGACCCGCGGAGAGGAGCGGGCACTGGTCTTCGTCGTCGGGGATGCCGTCCTGGTCATTGTCCAGCCGTGGGCAGCCGCGTCGGGTGGGGTCCGGGTTGTCCCCTCGGGGCACCTCCGGGCACTCGTCCGTGGCGTTGGGGACGCCATCCCGGTCGTTGTCGAGGCGCGGGCAACCGATGCGCGAGGGGTCCGGGTCGTCGCCCTCGGGTTCGTCGGGGCACCGGTCCCGGCGGTCGGTCACGCCGTCGCGATCGCGATCTCTGGAGGGGCACCCCGGAGCCTCGGGGTCCGGTCGGGGCCCTTGAGGGACCTCGGGGCACTGGTCCACCGGGTCCAGCACGCCGTCGAGGTCCCGGTCCCCGGCGGGCTCCGTGGGCTCCGGCGGACGCTGGGCGTAGCCCACCAGCGCGAGCACCCGCAGGTCCGCGGCCCCGGCGGAGGTGAGGAGCCGCGGACCCGCGGCGACACCCACGGCGAGGCCCCGTCGAGAGACGCTCCGCAAGCCGCCGTAGAGCTCCAGCGCCGTGGCGCCGCTGCCGAAGGGACGCTGGAGGGCAGTGTCCAGGAGCGCCTCGGCGGTGAGGAGCACCCGGGGCACCACCGGGAGACTCACGCCCACCCGCGCGGTCGCGCGGGCCGCGGAGGACGCCTGCAAGGTCACCCCGAGGTTCAGGAGAAACGCAAAATCTCTCGCCTGGGTCAGCTCCAGGAGCGCCCGAGCGTTCAGCCCCGCGCCGCCCTCTCCACCGCTCACGGGGAGCAGCGCCGTGAGCGCCACGGCGAAGCGACCGAAGCCCCCACGGGGCACGCCCAGGAGCCTCACCCGGAGGTCGCCTCGGAGCGGGCCCAGCGATGAACCACCATTCAGTACGATGGGCGCCGAGAGCGAGACCTGGAGGCGCTCGAAGAGCCCGAGGGCGACCACCGGGTGCAGGGCCACACGGTGTTCGGCAGGGGGCGCGTTGCCCGTGGGCGCGACGGCGCGGGCGTACTCCGTAGTCACGGCGCCGCCGAGGCCCAGGTGCGGCAGGACCAACGCCCTCTCGGCGGCGAAGAGGTCCTCGGCGCTCGACGGTGGGGAATACACCGACATGGGGGTGCCCTGGGCGAAGCCGAGGGAGGGCAGGTGGCAAAGCGCCACGGCGAGGGGGACTGCGAGGCGACTCACCGGCTCTGGGATGGTACCGCGGTGGAGGCGCTGGCGAGGGAGCTCCCGGTGGTGGTACGAAGGCTCATGGAGATCCAGGAGCACCCGGCGGAGCGCTTCGCGTCGGACGTTCGAACGGCGGAGGGGAGGGCCAAGGTCGCGATGGCCTTCCTGGGGCTGACGGCGGCCTTACGGGCGCTCAACGTGGTGGTGCTCCTGGCGGTCAACGCTGGGACCTCGGGCGCGGTGCGGGACGGGACGGGCTCGTCCTCGACCCTGGAAGGGTTGCTGGCCGTGTCCGGGATCCTGGCGCTCACGCAGCTCGGGTTGTTGATCGTGACCGCCACGGTCTACCTCCGGTGGCTCCACAAGGTGACCGGTCTCACGAGGTCCCTGGGAGGGGAGTTCCTGCGTTGGACGCCCTCGGAGGCTTGCTGGGGCTTCATCATCCCGTTCATCTCCATCATTCGGCCGTACCACGTCCTGCGAGACGTGCACGATCACCTGGCGCCGGACCTGGTGCCGGAGCCCCAGCCCGAGGTGCAGACCGGCGACGGGATGGGCTACCGGGAGGTGGTGGTGAAGGCCCCGCCACCGCCAATCCGGCTGCCCCACGCGTCCATCGGCGCCTGGTGGGCCTGCTTCTGGTTCGGGAACGTGATCGGCAACATTGCTTCGAAGGTGCGCGGCACGGACCTCGAAGCGGTCACCCAGCAGAACACCCTCAACGCCGTGTCGGACTCCATCGACCTGGTCTCGGCGTGCCTCGCGATCGTCGTGGTGCGCGCGGTCAACGCGCGCCTCCAGGAGCGCTTCCGCCGGGTGCGTCACAACTCCGCGGAGGTCCTCAGGGCCGCGGGCGTGGAGCTCACGCCCTTCACCGCGTAGCCGCGCTCACGCCGAGCGGCGCTGGAGCTCCCTGGCGATCGGGCGCAGCTCCTTGAGGCCGTGCCCCGGGAGCCGGAAGCACACCCGACCCTTCCTGGGGCCCACGATTTCGAAGGTCAGCATGTCCTGGGAAATGGATGGTCTGCGGACGCTGGTCCAGGCGATCACCTCGTCGAAGGGACGCCCTCGCCCGAGCCATACGGCCAGCCAGACGCCAGCCACCACCGAGACCCCGAAGCCCGGCCAGAAGGAGCCCAGGGCGGACGTCAAGAGGCCGCCAAGGGGCGCCACCAGCAAGGTACCCAGAAGCGCACCCAAACGCCGTTGCCTGGGCTTCCAGGTGGCCTTCAACGCGAGCCCTCGCTCCAGGACCTCGATGCTCCCGGCTCCCTCCAGCTCGCTCGGCGCCTCGGTGGACAGCTCCCCGCCCACGAAGGTGCCGTGAAGCGGCACCTGGACGAGCGACGCACCCTCTGGTTCCACCGTCACCTCGCGACGGCCCAGCAGAGGTAGTTGTCGGCCCAGGTGTGCGGGTCCGCGGGCTCCAGGAACTGCACACACTGCATCCCCGCGAGGGGCCCCGCCTCGCTCCAGGCCAGGTGTACGTTGGACACCGACGGCACGCACAGGTAGTTGTCGTTCCAGGTGTGGGGGTCGGCGTACTCGTAGATCTGCGTGCAGCGCATCCCGTGGATGGGTCCGGCGCTCGACCACCGGAGCCCGAGCGGGGTCACGGAGCACACGTAGTTGTCGCTCCAGGTGTTGGGGTCCGCGGTCTCCAGGGTCTGCACGCACACCATGCCAGGGAGGGGCCCGGCGCAGCTCCAGGCGAAGAGCCCCGAGCGCCGCACGCAAGGCGCCGCGGGTTGCCCAAAGGGAACCATGGGCCTCGCGGGCACCGGCACCCCCACCACGGGAGGCGGCTGCACCATGCTGGGGCCCTGCACCACCACCGGCGGAGGGGCCTGGATCCCCACCCCCACGACCACCCCGGGAGGGGCCGGCGCGACCGGTGGAGGGACCGCGTAGCCTACCTGCTGGCCCCGGGCGTCGTTGGCCAGGGACAGAAGCACCAGGGCCAGGGCGCCCCTCGCGGAGCCCAGGGCCACACTTCGAGCCGTACTCATCGTCGGAACCTCCTCCATGGGTGTGGGACCGCAAGCGTACACCCGGTCCAGCGGTTCGGCGTGTGCTCCGGGGCCGTTCGATGTTACGGTCGCAGACACATGGACGAGGCGATCAAGTTCCTCCTCCCGATCACGATCCTCGTGGTCCCGATCATCGTGCTGGTGCAGCAGTACCGTGAAGCCGAGCGCAAGCTCCAGGAGGCCTGGACGGCGTTTGCTGGCGCCCGGGGCCTGGAGTACCTCCCGCCAAAGGGCCGCGTGGGCCACCGGATCGAGGGCACCTTCGAGGGCGCCAGGGTCGAGATCAGCCTCCTGCGCGTCAAGAGGGGCTACCTCCCGGTGCCCTACACGCGCGTGACCACCTCCCTCAAGGACCCCCTGGAGGCCCGGGTGGATGTCATCTCCGACCGCGCCCTGGAGCACCTGGGCGCCCTCCAGGGAAAGCCCGACGTGCTCGTCGGGGACCCGGTCTTCGACACCAAGTTCCTCATCCGGTCCTCCCACGAGGATGACGCCAAGGGCCTCCTGGACAACCTCCTGCGGCGGAGCCTCACGGCCTTCCCCCAGCCCAGCCTGGCCTTCCTCCACGGGGGCTCCAAGGTGGAGCTCCTGTGGCACGGGCGTGAACACGCCGCCGGCGCCCTCGACGCCGCCTGCCGCATCGTCGTCGGAGCGCTCCGCTGGCGCGGACGCGTTTGACATTTCCTGTCACGCAAATCTGGCGCGCGCCGTGGGCGGGAGGTTAGGCTCCGCATATGGAGATGCTGGTCCTCGCGCTGGTGCTTACAGCGTGCACGATCCTGGCCTTCAGCCAGAAGCCACGGACCTTCGCGAGAGTGCCACGGACGCCCAGACCCCCACCCGCACCTACATGGACCGCGGAGGTCTCCCGCGAGGGGGTGGTGGAGCGCACGGTGGAGCTCCAGGGGCCGGTGGTGAAGATCGGCAGTGACGCCGGCGCTCACCTCAGGCTGGAGGCCACCGGGGTCCAGCGCTTCCACGCGGTGCTGGAGCTCGAGGGCGCCAGCGCCACGCTGGTGGACCTCGGGACCAACGAGGGCACCGCTCTCAACGGCGAGAGGGTCCACCGCGCGGCGGTGAAGAGCGGGGACCGCATCACCGTGGGGCCCCTGGCGCTCACCCTGGGGCAGCGATCGTAGTTGCGGGGCGGCGGCCGCCAGCCCACAACGTGAGCGCTTATGGAAGCCCGAGCCCTGGTCGAGCGCTGGCAACGTGGGAGGGCCTCGGTGGGGCCCGATGGGCGCGTCGTGCTCTCCGCGGCGCGGGGGCTGGGGCTCGTGTCCAAGGTCCGCCGGGCCTACGACTGGATCGCAGAGAGGGTGCTCCAGGTGCCCTACGAAGACCTGGAGTTCGGCCCCCCGCAGGTGCTGGGCCGCGGGCGCCTCAAGGTGCAGGTGCACCAGGGGGGAGGGTGGTGCAGCTTCCTGCTCCTGCCGCTGTTGACGCTCCTCACGCGCCAGCGGCTGCTCATCGTGGGGGGCCCCGGGCGTGGAAAGACCTCCGTGGCCACGCTCATGGCTCTCCTGGCGGGGATCTCTCCGGAGGAGGTGCGGCGGTCGATCCAGCGGGGCCACCCGCAGCTCACCGTGGCGGACCTCCTGGGCGCGCCCCTGCCGAGCGAGCTCATCAAGGCCCAGGACACCCGGGAGGTGCGCGTGGCCTGGCGGCGTTGGATCTCCCTGCCGGTGAAGGTCGTGGACGAGTACAACCGCATCCCGACCAAGACCCAGAGCGCGCTCCTGTCCCTGATGGCCGAGGGCTACGCGGAGCTCTTCGAGCAGGTACAGCACGCGGGTCCCTCGTCGTGGTTCCTCACGGCCAACGATGACCTCGGCGGCGGCACCTTCGAGGTCATCGAGGCCCTGCGCGACCGGATTGACATGGTGGTGCGCTGCCCGCCGTACAACGGCCGTCTCCTGGAGGCCCTGGTGGAGAAGGCCTCGCGGGCCCACGGGGGCGAGCCCAACGTCCCCCGGGACCTGGTGCTCACCCCCGAGGAGCTGGAGCGCGCCTCCGAGGAGGTGCTCGCCCTCGCGGTGCCGCCGGAGGTCACCGACGCCCTCGGGTTCTTCGCGGGGCAGCTCGATTTCTGCGCCCGCGCCGCCGAGCGCGTGGAGTTCATGAACAAAGATACGCTGCACCTGTCGGGCCGCAGGCTCGCCCAGGTGTGCAATGAAGACTGCCCCCTGGACAAGCAGGAGCACCTCTGTACGCAGAGCGAGAACGGCGTCTCCGCGCGGGCCTACCAGTCGCTCCTGCGGTACGCAAAGGCCCTTGCCTGGTTCCGCCGCAAGGCCTCCGTAGGCGTCGAGGAGGTGCGGGCGCTCCTGCCCTGGGCCCTCCATGACAAGCTCCGCCCCAACCCCCAGAGCGCCTTCTTCCAGAAGCCCGAGCACCACGTCTACCTCACCGATCGCGTGGCCTGGATCCACCAGCTCTTCGATCGCGCCCTGACCCAGCGGGCCTTCTACGCCCCCACCCGCGCGCCGGTGCTCAAGCTAACCCTCAAGGTCGAGAAGGCCCTCGACGCCGCGGACGACAACACCCTGCGCGCGCGCCTCACGGAGCTCGAAGCGCAGCTCTCGCGGCTCCTGGAGCAGGGCGAGCTCAGCGCGCCCCTGCACGACGACGTCCTCGCCCTCCGGCGGCTCCACGCCCGCTGCCGCCGTCGGCTCGAGGCGCGCCAGAGCGAGGATTCATGACAGTCATACCTTTCCCTACGTTGTACGAGAACGCCCTACAGGTCGGTGCCCAGCAACACGCCCGCTTCGCGAGGGAGCACTACCTGGCGTGTGCAAAGGACCCTGGCGAGGCGCTCTACGCGGCAATCGGGGACGCTTCGCTGGTGGGCGGCTATCTCGCCCTCGTGGCGGAGGCGGTGGGCCTGGAGTACCTCCGTGGGCCCGAGGACGGGGCCGCGAGCCTCCTGGGGTGGGGGCTCCTCCGGGCAGCGCCGACGCTCCTCCCCCGGGCGCCGGCCGCGCGGCGGACACACCTCCTGGCGATGCTGTGGAACCTCGGCGAGGCGGTGCTCCGAGAGCCCGCATGGATCAACAGCTACGCCACGGCCATGGTGCATGCAGTGGACGACCTGGAGAAGCTCCCGGAGCACCTGGTGGCCACCCTGGACCCGGTGCTGCGCCCGAGGCCCGTGTCTCGCTGGCAGGGGCCCTTCACCGTGGAGGTGCTGGACCCGAGGGCCCTCGTGGAGGACTTCCTGCCGGGCCCCATGCACCTCGCGGCGCCCACGGTGGTGTGCGTCCATGACCGCCGGCGCGAGGGCTCGCAGATGGGGGTGCTGGTGCCCGCGGAGGGAGGCCGGAGGCTCGTGGGGCCTGTTCCGTGCCTCGGCACCGCGCACCGCGAGCCCGCGGTGCCCACGGTCTCCGTGGACGCTCGGGGCCTCCAGGTCGAGGGCCGCTCCGTCGCGCTCCCCTTCCTCGCGGCGCCCCACCAGAGCCTGGCGGCGCTCGGGGGCTTCGTGGTGGCCTCGGCGGTGGACTCGCAGCGGCTCTGGGTGGTCAACGCGCCGTGAGCACCCCCCCCGAGGAGCCCCTGGAGGACGCCATCCGGCGCGTGTGGCCCGCGGCCCGCGCGCGCTGGAGCAGCTTTGTCCTCCTGGGCGACCCGGTGGTGCGCGAGGGCCTCCCTGCGGTGGCGCAGATCGACCTGGGCACGCGGGTGGTCTCTGTGGACGGGCCTACGATGGAGCGCCTCGGGCTCCGAGGCAGGCTGGAGGCCATCCTGGCCCACGAGGTCGGCCACCACGTTCGCTACCCGGGCACCCTCGCCACGCAGGCCAGGCTCCGGCTCCTGGAGCGCTCGCTGATCCCCTTCGAGGAGTACTCGCTGCTCAACACCTTCACGGACCTGCTCATCAATGAGCGCCTGGGGGCCGAGCTCTCCGAGGACCTCGCGGCGGTGTACCGGGCCTTCACCGAAGACCTCCACTGGAAGACCGACCCGTCGTTTCTCTTCTACCTCACGGTGTACGAAGAGCTCTGGAGGCTCCCGCCCGGCGCGCTCCTCGGTCCCCACACGGAGGCCTTCCACCGCGCGTACCCCGCCCACCGGGCGGACGCCCAGCTCCTGGCCCAGGACCTCTTCGCGCTGGGGCCCAACCTGTATACTCAGTACCTGTTCTTCGCGTCGGTGCTGGTGCGCTACCTCCAACCCCTGGAGGGCGCTGAACCCAAGGCCGCGGGACCCGGGAGGTGCGCCACCGGCGAGCCCTCACCGGAGGACTGGGCCGATGCGCTCACTCAGGGCGCGTCCGAAGAGGAGGCCCTGGAGCGCGCCCTGCGCGAGGGTTGGCTCTCCAGGAAGGACGCCGACCGGTTGAAGGACCGCGGCCTGGAGCACCGCATCGGGGGCCTGCCGGGCACCCGCGACCGGGACCTCGTACAGGTCACCCGGGTGATGGCTTCGTACTATCGCCAGCAGGCCGAGAGGTTGCTCTTCCGGCCTCCGGCACAACGGAGAATGGGCGAGGCCGTGGTGCCCACCACCACCACCCCGTGGGAGCCCGGCGACCCGGTGACGGCCATCGACTGGCGCGCGACGCTCTCGCTCTTCGGGCCGGACCTGGGCCCCGCCACCCCCGTGCTGCGCGAGCAGGTGGCCGACCCCGAGGGCCTGGAGGTGTCTACCTGGCAGCCCCGGATGGAGCTCTACCTGGACACCAGCGGGAGCATGCCCAACCCGATCTTCGCGGTGAACGCCATGACCCTGGCCGCGGTGGTGCTCGCGGTGGCCGCCGTGAGGGCTGGTGGCGAGGTGCGCGCCCTGGTGTACTCCGTGGGCACCACCAGGCTCTGGGACTGGAACCGCTCGGAGCAGCAGCTCACGGCCTTCCTCATGCACTACATCGGCGGCGGCACGCAGTTCCCCTTCGAGGTGCTCGACCAGAGCGTGGACCAATGCCGCGACCGCCAGCCCATCCGCGTGGCGATCACGGACCGGGACTTTGACGCCAACATCGACGCAAAGCCCGCCTGCGCCGACATCTTTGCGCGCGCCGCGGCGACCCCTCCGGGCCTGGTGATGCTCCTTCACCGGCCCCTGGAGGAGCGGGTCGCGCGCTACCGCAAGGCCGGCGCGGGCGTGGTCCCGGTGGAGAACCTCACGGATTTCCCGCGCATGGCCGCCCGCCTCGCCGAGGCGCTCTTCCCCGCCGGAGGGCGCGCGTGTCGGTGATCGACCGGCTCCTCGGGCGCGCGGGCCCCAGGGCCTCGCTCGCGCTTCCCCCGCTGGTGTCCCTGGCCGCGCGGCAGGCGGCCTGGTGGGAGCACCGCCAGGTCGAGCCCGCCCTCCTCCGCGCGCGCCTCGCGGACCGCTTCCGGGACGCAAAGACCGAGCCCGTCGCGCCCCAGACCTTCGACGCCCTCACTGGGTCCCTGGACACGGACGGCTGGCGCCGCCTGGCGGTCCTGGCCTCGCTCCTGGAGGAGCCCGGAGGGCTCCAGGTCCTCGCGGTCCTGGGTCCCGCGCGCGGCGCCGAGGCCCATGTCACCGACGCCTGGGTCTCCGTCGCCAGGGACAAGTCCCTCCTGACCATGAAGCTCCTGCGGTCCTCGGCCCTCCGCGCCGAGGAGCTCTGCCGCGCCTGGGCCAGGAAGCTCGGCGCAGCCATCGATGGCGAGAGCCCCGAGGCGTCGCGCCTGGCCCTTGAGCGCCTGGACTACGCGAGGCTCCTCGCCGAGGCCGAGACCGCGCGCAAGCTCGCCGAGGCGCGGCTGGAGTACCTCCAGAAGGCCCAGACCGAGGAGGACAAGCGCCGGTCCCCGAGGCGGGGCAAATGGTAGCGTCAGACACCATGTCCGCGGGCGAGGACCTCCAGGAGTTCCGGTGGCATACGGGCGCCGAGCCTCGGCCCCTGGACCCCGAGAGCCCCACCCCGGTGCTCTTCCGGGACCTCGGCCCCGCCGCCATGGAGCGGTGGCTCACGGGCGCGCTGCCGCGCCTGGCGGGGCCCCCGTCCCCCGTGACCTGGCTCCGCACGGAGCGCTATGCAGAGCCCTACACCGACCACCTCGGGGTCGGGCGCCTGGTGCTCCTCCCGACGGTGCCCTGGCGCCCCTGGTACAGCGGCGTGGACGAGTGCTACGTCACCCTCGCGGAGCGCTCGCCCTACGCCCCGGGCGTGGGCCTCGCGCCCCCCTCCGTGGACGAGCCCGGCCTCGTCCGGGAGGCCCGCGGGATGCGCTCCGTGGCCGAGCTGGAGGAGCACCTCGGGGCCACCGCGAGGGCCTGGCGCGAGGGGCTCCTGCCGCGCCTAAGGGACTTCGCCCGGGACCTCGCGGAGACGGAGCTCCGGGCGGCGCCCCTGCGGCGGATGATGCAGTGTCGTGTGGAGGCTCTTAGAGAGCGCGCCAGACGGTCTATGGAGGCCCTCGGGCTCACCGAGGGGGACCTGTGCACGGCCTGGCACCACCTCTCGGAGGTGCGTAGGGAGCACCTCCGAGAGGCCCTCAAGGCACTCCCGAAGGACGTGATTGAAGCAGGCTGGGAGGCGCCGCTGTGACGTCGGAGGAGCGCTGGGCGCGGTGCCGCTTCTTCACCGCGAGCGTGCTCCCGGTGCGCGTGGCCTGCAACTGCGCGTGCCTCTTCTGCTTCTCGCGCTCCTCGGTGAGCGCGCTGCCGGGCGAGGGGGAGCGGCTCCGCGCGCTGGACGTCGAGGGACACCTGCGCTGGGCCCGCGCGCGCGGGGCGACGCGGGCGGTGCTCACCGGCGGGGGCGAGCCGCTGCTGGTGCCGGAGCTGGCCGTGTGGCTCGTGTCCATCGCCCGGAGGGTCTTCGACGAGGTGGCGCTCTTCACCAACGCCGCGCGGCTGACGCCCGCCCTGGCCGAGCGCTTCGGGGCCGCGGGGTTGTCGTACCTGTGCTGGTCCCGGCACCACCACGACGACGACCGCAACCGCGCGCTGATGGGCCCGGACGCCCCGGCGAGGGACGCGGTGCTCGCCGCCGTGGGCGCCCTCCCGGTGCGCGCCACCTGCGTGCTCTCCCAGGGCTTCGTGGACTCCCCCGAGGCCGTGCGGGAGTACCTCCGGGTGTTTCAAGACCTGGGCGTCCGGAGCTTCACCTTCAAGCACACCTATGTAGCCTATGCGCGCTCCCTCTTCCGAGGGAGCCCTCAGGACGGCTGGGCCCGCTCGCACCGGGTGGCGCTCGACCCCTTCGAGGGCCTCGGCGAGGTGCTCCTGCGCCTCCCCTGGGGCCCCACGGTGCGGCGCCTGGAGGGCGCGGACCTATGCTTCTACCAGGAACCGACCCCCGAGTGGGAGCTCTCCCACGGGCTGTGCCGCTCGTCGAACCTCCTCTCGGACGGGAGGGTCTATGCCTCCCTGGAGGACACGCGGAGCCTGTTGTACCGGCTCCAGTGATCGCCCGTGCGGTGCCCCCGGAGGCCGTCGAGGGCCTCCGCGCGCTCCTGCCCTGCGGCTACCACGCGGGCGTCCGGGCGTACCACCGCGCCGTGGAGGGCCTCACCGAGGGAGACCTGAGCGAGCACTACACCCGCGGCCTCTCCTGGTTTGACAATGAGTTCTCGGTGGCTCTTCGTACACGCTTGGAGGCCCTCTCCGGGGGTGCCTGGGACCTCCGGGACCACGTCGCCTACGCCGCCGGGAGCGACGTAGACCTCATGGCCCACGTGGTAGAGGCCCGCCTGCACCACGGCCCGGCGAGCGTCTTCCCGGGGGACTGGTACGGCTTCCGGGCGGCCAGCGCCACCCCCGAGGCGGTGCGCTTCGAGCTCGCTCCAGCGCCCGGAGCCCTGCTCTGTGCGTGCGTCCCGTCGGTGCGCAACGGGCACCTCACCGAGGAGCACCGCGCCTGGCTCTCCCGCGGCGAGGCGTGTCTCTTGAACATCAACCTGTTTCCAACGTTATCTGTTGAAGAGAGGCATAGCACGGCCCTGGCGATCGCTCCGCTCCTGGACCGCGCGCTCCTATCGGTGAGTTTCTCGCGTGGCTTTGGCCTGACGGCGAGCCAGCTCGGGGTGCTCCTGGTGCCGCGGAGGCACCCCTGGAGGGCTCTCTACGAGGTCCAATGGCGGTGGTTCACGTACTTTCATAACGCCCTGGCGGCGCGGGCCTTCCTGGCCCTGGACGAGGGCGCCCTGGCGGCCGTGGACCGTGCCCGGCGCGAGGCCGTGGGGCGGTGGCTTGCGGAGCGCGGGCTGCCGGTGGTGTCCACCGGGAGCTATTATGTGCGCTCGTTCCGGCCCGAGGGGGAGCTGCCGGAGCACCTGTCACCGTTGTACCGGTACGGGGTCCTGCGCCTCTGCATGAAGCCCCGGGAGGCTTGAGCGGCGAGCGCGAGGAGCGCCCACCACGCCCCCGCTGCGCGGCGCCCGCTGGCGGGCGAGGCGGAGCAGCCGGTGGGGCCCGGGTCTTCGAGCGGGCGTTCGGAGACGGAGGCGTCGACGGGGCGCTCGGCGCGGACGGTGCCTGAACCGTTGCACGTCGCCACCGAGGGGATGGACCGGGAGGGCATGAGGACCTCCATCGCGCCGGGCTCGACGGTGAGGTCCGAGTCCAGCTGGGCGGCGGTGAGGTCTGCGCGGAGGCGCGTGAGCCAGAGGCCGTTGGAGAGCGTCGCCCGCGCCAGGGAGAGGTCAGCGATGGCCTCGCGCCACACGGGGGAGTCGCCGGGCGGCAGCCGGAGCGAGAGGTCGGCCAGGGGCGCCGCGCTCTCGGTCACCCACACCGGGCGTTCGCTGGAGCGCACCGCGTCGGTGAAGCGCTCGCGGTAGTTCGAGCGGCGCTGGTCGAGGTCAAAGACCAGGCCCTCGTCCGGGATGCGCGCGTTCTCCACCCCGGCGACCTGCATGGGACCGTCGGCGAAGACCAGGAGCGTGAGGCCCACGCGGTCCGCGGCGCCGGCGCTGATCATTCGCAGCGGCAGGGTCGGCTGGTAGCCGCGCATGGTGACCCTCACGGGCCTCATCTGCTGGACCCCCTGGCCGG
Organism: Deltaproteobacteria bacterium; assembly: GCA_016218725.1. GTDB lineage: Bacteria > Myxococcota_A > Polyangia > Polyangiales > JACRDB01. The sequence goes on along the minus strand of JACRDB010000066.1, from coordinate 1,044 downwards.
GGCGTAGCCTGAGCACGATGGAGTCCGTCCGGAGGTCGGTGTAGCGCTGGACCACGGCGCGGGTCGCCTCTGGGACGGCGATCCCCTCCGAGGCGAGCCAGGGTCCCAGCGCCTGCGACGCCACGGCGCCATCGAGGAGGATGGTCTGGTAGGGACCGACGGTCACCTCTCGCGCGGGTCCCGTGAGCTCCCCGCTCCCGGCCTCGGGCGCCCCGGAGACCACCTCGCGCCCGGTGGTGCTCCGGACCAGGGTGACCCGTGTGCTGTCCCCTCGACAGGACGGGCGCGCGAGGCTCGGGCTGAGCACCGGCGCGCTCGCCAGGTCCGCGGCGTCGACGAAGGCGTCGCTGCCTACGGCGACGCGGAGGCTCCAGGCGTCGGTGACGGGCAGGATCCAGAGGAACTCCTCGGGCCTGCCGGAGTACCGTAGCTGATCCCACAGGGTGGTCTCCGTGGCCGACACGGAGAGCACCATCCGGTGGTCCGTGACCACCTGGGCGCTCTCCGGCGTAGCGCCCACCGAGTGCCGGAAGCACCCGCCGCACGCAAGTAACGCTCTGGGCGCGTTCCACAGCGCTCCAGCCGACAACACGAGCGCGCAGGTGCGCGCGGCCCGAGGGATGCTCCTCGATCTCATCACGGCTCCTCCTATGGGTGCGTGGCGCCCGCTGGGAGCGGCGCCGACCTCGAAGCGGAGAGGGCCGGGGGGAGGGTGCCTCCGTCACGAAATCGCACGGCGACCTCACCCCCCCGCCCCCTCTCCATTCATGGAGAGGGGGTGAAAGAGCTGGAATGACTGGCTTCTCCCCCCCCTCTCCTGACCAGGAGAGGGGGGTTGGGGGGGCATAGGCGTTAAGCGCCATCACGTTGCGGTCTGGTCGGGACCGGTCCTCCAAGGCGCCGCGGAGCTCGGACTTCGCCTGGGGCTGGGCGGTGGAGCCCCGGGGTTCGCCAGGGATAGGGTCCCTGAGGTCGCGTCGCTCACCCCGGGCTACGGAAGGCGGTCACCGCGCCTCCGCGCGGTTGCAAGGAGTGCGGTCCGTG